>NZ_KV818667.1:0-433 GCF_001814995.1 Rothia sp. HMSC066H02
CCAGCGTTTTGTGTGCCGTGCAAATCCGTTTTCCATGATTCGCACCACAATGTTTCTTTCCTAAACTCTTCCATCATCACCAACCGGCAACCCGAAATTCCTTCAAGCAAGAAACCAAAACACTATACAATTGAAAGTCATTCAACCGCTTCTGACTAGGAGAAACACCGAAGAAGTTCTTCGTTTTTTCCTCCTCGCCGCGGCGACTCATACAACTATACAGATGCCGAAATAGGTCTGCAACCCGAAATAGGGTGAAGTAGACCACAAATAGGGCCTTGAAAGGGTCTCAAACACCCTCACAAACACCAAAACACCTAGTCAGTGCGTTTTATGGGTGCTAAAAAATCTTTAAAAAACTTCCAAAAAACCTTATAAACGCAGAAGAAACCACTCAAACCCTCACAGAATCCCCTCTGGAGCCCCCCCCCCC
>NZ_KV818667.1:533-20583 GCF_001814995.1 Rothia sp. HMSC066H02
CCCCCCCCCCCCGCAGCCCCTATTCCCATGCCCTACGTCCGGGCGCCCATACCTATAGGTACAAAAAGCCCCTCCCCTTCCGTCCGGCAAGGAACAGAAGAAGAGGGGTACAGCTACAGAGCGCTGAAAGTTGAGTACGGGGTTAGTACTGTGGAGGCGCCTCATTCGCCATATTGTTGAAGCGCGAGTACTTACCGCTAAACGCCAACGGAATAGTACGAGTCGGACCACCACGGTGCTTAGCAATAATCATGTCCGCCTCACCCACGCGCTCACTATCCGGGTTATACATATCCTCACGATGCAGCAGAATCACCATATCCGCATCCTGCTCAATAGAACCCGACTCACGCAGATCTGAAACCATCGGACGCTTATCAGTACGCTGCTCCGAACCACGGTTCAGCTGAGACAGCGCAATCACCGGAACATCCAGCTCCTTAGCCAACAGCTTCAGGCTACGAGAGAACTCCGAAACCTCCTGCTGACGCGACTCAACCTTCTTACCCGAACTCATCAGCTGCAAGTAGTCCAGCACCACAAGCTTCAAATCATTACGCTGCTTGAGGCGACGACACTTCGCGCGAATCTCCATCAGAGTCATATTCGGCGAATCATCAATAAAGAGAGGTGCAGAATCAATACGACCCTGCAAAGTCGCCAGGTTCGTCCAACCCTCAGTATCCAGGTCACCCTTCTTCAGACGACCCATCGAAATCTTGCCCTCCGCAGAGAGAATACGCATCGCCAACTCAGTACGACTCATCTCCAGCGAGAAAAACACAGTCGTCATCTGATGATGAATAGACGCAGAACGAGCAATATCCAGAGCCAAAGTCGACTTACCCACACCCGGACGAGCCGCAATAACAATCATCTGGCCACCGTGCAGACCACCGGTCAGCTCATCAAACTCAATAAAGTCAGTCGGCACACCGTACACGCCATCGGGGCGGTTCGAGTTCGCATCAATCTCATTGATGGTCTCCTCCAACGCCTCAGAGAAAGACACATAGTCTTCCTTCGCGTTACCATCAGTCACCGCATAAATCTCAGCCTGCGCCTGATCTACCAAAGTATCGACCTCAGTCTCATTGGCGTAACCCAGCTGAGCAATCTTCGTACCCGCCTCAATCAGGCGGCGCATAATCGCGTGCTCCTTAACAATCTCAGCGTAATACTGAGCGTTAGCAGCAGTCGGAACCGACGCAATTAGCGTATGAATATAGGACGCACCGCCCACACGAGTCAGCTCGCCGCGCTTCTTCAGCTCATCAGCAACCGTAATCGCATCCGCAGGGCTGCCGTGACCGTAGAGAGAAAGGATCGCCTCATAAATCGTCTCGTGCGCAGGCTTATAGAAATCAGACGCACGCAGGCTCTCAACCACATCCGCAATAGCGTCCTTTGACAGGAGCATGCCACCGAGCACCGACTGCTCAGCCACATCATCATGGGGCATAGTGCGGGAACCATAATCAATGGCAGTTTCAGACATGCTTATCCTCGCGTTTCAATCCGATATCTACGACGTTCCAGAAACAATTTCTGCAGAACTCCAATGCTAGTTTCTCACGAAGGCACACGCGAAACACATACACGCCTAACGGGGAGCGCGCAGATAATCCTCGATCTTCTCAACGGCGAGCGCCGCACCATCCATAGTGCGCATTGCCTCACCCAGCTGTCGCGCCCTAGCGCGCATGCCCTCATCGCTGAGCAGACGGTCCAGAATATCGCGCACATTGCCGCGGCGCACATCATTCTTCGTAAAGCGCAGGGCGTTACCGTAGCGCACGCACTCCTCAATATTCCAGCTCTGCTCCGCCTGCATCGCAATACCGGCAAACGGCACACCCGCCAGGCACGCCGTCTGTACTGTCCCCTCACCGCCGTGGGTTATCGAGGCATCAATATGGCCGGCGAGCAGATGCGCTGGAATAGTCCCGGGAACAGTCCCGGCGAAATGGATATTGCTGCCCAGCAGGTGGGTGTCCAAGAGCTGCACCCCGCCGCCGACCAGCACATCCACCGGAGCGGCTGAGAGCTGACGAAGCACCTGCGCCAAAATATCTGCGGAGCCAGACGACCCCATTCCCACATACACCAGCGGGCGGTCTCTAGGCTCGCGAACAATCTGCGTCAACTCACCAGGTGCACGGTAATAAATAGGCCCCACACTAACGTCGGGCTCTACCAACGAATCCCCGCGCAGCTGCGTAAACAGAGAACAGATAAGATTCACATCGGCGCTGAGCATATCCACAGTACGGCGAGGAAGCCTCAGCCCATGCTCACGTGCCACACGAGTAAAAGAAGCCGGCTTATACGAAAACACCCGCGCCACCGCACGCAACCACCCCGGTGCCGCAAGCTCACCGCCTACAGGCTTCTTCAAAAAATACGTCGACGAGTAAGCGTACGGGCGCGCATAGAAAATAGGGACACCCGCAATACGCGCCGACAGCAGCATCGTCAGATTAGAACCAATCACCACAGCATCCGCTCTAAAGTCACGGATAGCCTCAAGCTCAGCGTTGACCCGCCGACGCACCATATCGGTCGTGAAAGGATGCCGCACTCCCCTGCCCTGATCCAGCGCCATAATCTGCTCCGCCTCAGCATCGCTCATGATCGGCTCGCGAAGATGCACAGGAAGCCTGGCGCTTTCCAGCAGCCCCAAATACTTAGGGGAGTACACGTGGAACAAGACCGTATGACCTCGCTCCCGAGCCACACGCGCTATCTCAATGCAGCGAGTGGTTTCACCCATATTGAAGCTTTCGGGAGAGAAAAGAATACGGCTCATAACAAACTCCGGCAGGCGCACACGTGACTGAGCCGAATCTGCGGCTCATAACCTCACCAGTGTAAAACGGAGCCCCAGTATTCCTCGTTATACGGGGGAATACTGGGGCTCCGTTTCGCTGTATAAGCTTTGCGGTGTGATTCTGTCTTACTTCTTACGCAGAATCAGACCGATAGCGCCAATATGGTCGGCGTGGCGGCGGAACACACCGCGCATACCCAGCACACGCTCACGAATCTGCGGCTTACGCGCCAGATTGAACGCAATCTTCGCAACGCCAGCAGGACCCTCATCAGCCAGCAGACGCTTCGGCTCCAGCAGAGCCATATCGGTCTGGTACACATCCAGCACCTCAAAGCCAGCCTCTTCCGCCAGAGCAGTCCACTCGGCAACAGTCAGCGGGCGGGCATTCACGCGGATAGTGCGCGCCAAATCCTTCTGAATCTCTTCCTTCAGCTCGGGGCGCAGATAATCGGGAACCAGCGACATCTCGTGAATAGCGTAGTAGCCGCCCGGACGCAGCAGACGAGCCGCCTCACGCATAATCTCCAGCTTGTGCTTATCGGTCTGCATGGTCAGCATCGCCTCGCCCACCACGGCGTCATAGCTTTCCGAGGGCAGACCGGTCTCCTGTGCGCTAGCGTTCACCACACGGTAGTTCGGCTTAGTCGATGCACCAATACGCTCGGTTACGATTTCAGCAGCCTTGGGATCAAGGTCCACACCGGTATAGCTCTTGGGGGAACGCTTCACAATCTCCAGGGCGGTAATACCCAGGCCCGGCGCAAACTCCACGACGTCAATGTCGCCGCCCAGAGCACGAGCCAGCAGCCAGTTGGTGGTCTCGCGGCCGCCGGGGCGCAGAACCTTCTTGCCCAGCTGAGCCAGAAGCCAGTGACCTGCCGCCTTGTCGGCGGGGCGGTCGGTACCGGGAACGGAAGGGGTCTTAGACACGGAAGACAACTCCTCAATACTTGTATTTAATATGCAAAATTTATCTTCCCTAATTCTAGACCCGCCACCCCAAGAAAGGAAATGTGACGTTATATAGAAGTGTGGTTGCCCTTTGTTACAGCATGCCGCAACACCGCTACAGCCACCATTGCGGCACGCCTTAGAGATTAAACAGAAACTGGAGCTGGATCTCTCGATCCAACCCCAGTCTCATCACACACACATACATACGAAAATCAGAGCCACTTCCGCAAGGAAAGTCCAACTTTCTGATGGTCCTCTCGAACCATCTATATAAAGTATTACGCGTAAACCTTTATTCCCTGTAGGTTAAAGCTGTAAGAAAGCTGGGAATAGATTTTTCTTCAACATCGGGGTGCAGTACCCCGAATTTCACGCGGAAACTACACGTCGCGTTAAAAGAAGAAAGGCAAGGCGCTTTTGCCTTGCCATCCTTCTTTCGCTAGCGGGCGACCCCGCTACACGAAACACACACATTCACATCGCAGTCCTCTCGAACCAACACTTATAGTAAACACCTCCAACCTTATGGGAGGATTGAATTTCGCTGGAAACAAGCTGGGAGAAAACCAACAGAACCCTGAGAGCTTTGATATTGTGCAGTTTGCGGACTCTAAACCGGGCTAATAAGCCGCCATATACAGACCCAGCAGCACCAACGGGTTAGCCACTACAGAAATAACCGCCAAGCAAATATTAGCCACGCGGTACTGACGGAACTTCACCAGACCCACCAGCGCGCACACCAGCGCAACACTGGATGCAAGGCCGCCAACCACCAGCAAAAGAAGCAGAAGAGCAGTAGCGACATTAGCGTCCGCAAATGGGATAACCGCTAGAGCGCACAGCAGCAAATTGACGCACTCCAACACCACACCCGTGGACAGAAGCTGAGCGCTAGAAGACAAACGTGAAAAAGATCGAGCCATGTCTACCAGTCTACGGGGTCAATTGGCGTACTTCGCAGTCGCAACCGCTCTAACCACCAATCCTTCTACTGCCCTACCCCTATTCTCAACCTCTCAAAAACAATGTTTCACGTGAAACATGTACAGGAGCGAATACAACAAACGGGGTGCCCCTCACGAAGAGGGACACCCCGTCCGACACTCAACGCCACAGCATCAAAGCACCAGCGTCAAATATCTAAAAATCTACTTACGCAGCAGCAACGACGTCCAGGACAACGTTAGCAACAACGTCAGCGTGCAGGCGGACAGTCACCTTGTACTCACCGGTGCGCTTGATAGCGGAACCCAGGTGGATGGTGCGCTTGTCAACGGAACCAATGCCAGCAGCCTCAATAGCCTCAGCAATAGCCTCAGCCTTGACGGTACCGAACAGGCGGCCGTCAGCGCCAGCCTTGTGTGCAACGACAACCGGCTTAGCAGCCAGGGACGCAGCAATTGCCTGAGCCTCTTCCAGAGAAGCCTTAGCACGAGCCGCACGAGCGGCGCGGATGGACTCAACCTGCTTCTCGCCACCCTGGGTCCAGGTCACGGCGAAGCCGCGGGGCAGCAGGTAGTTACGTGCGTAACCGTCCTTAACGGTGACAACATCGCCAGCTGCACCGAGGCCGGAAACTTCCTGAGTCAGAATGATCTTAGCCATGTTACTGTCTCTCCTTCTCTTTAGCGGCCAGCGCCGGAGTAGGGCAGCAGTGCAACTTCGCGGGCGTTCTTAATAGCCTGAGCGATCTTGCGCTGCTCCTGAACGGTCACGCCAGTCACGCGGCGAGCGCGGATCTTGCCGCGGTCGGAGATGAACTTGCGCAGAAGTGCGACGTCCTTGTAGTCGATAACGGTGACGTCAGCAGCCTTGAGGGGGTTCTGCTTGGGTTTGGGCTTACGGATTTCAGCCTTAGCCATCGTGGTGCTCCTTAGAGTTGGGAGCCCGCGGCGGATAACCGCGGGATGGATTGATAAATTACTATTCGGAAAACGAAACCGGCTTAGAACGGAGGTTCGTCGTCGGCGCCGCTACCCCAGTCATAGTTACCACCAGACTGAGAACTCCACGGATCAGCAGCAGGAGCTGCGGGGGCCGCCGGAGCAGCCGGAGCGGAGTAGCCAGACTGGCCAGAGTAACCATTACCCTGAGCAGCAAAATTGTTCTGCTGAGGAGCGGAGAAACCGCCCTGAGCAGCAGCGTTGTACCCAGCGCCACCGCCAAAGCCACCCTGCGCACCGCCACCGAAGTTATTACCTCCGGCAGAACGCTGTGCGCGAGTCACCTGAGCAGTAGCAAAACGCAGAGTCGGGCCGATCTCCTCGACCTCAAGCTCAAACGAAGTACGACGCTCGCCTTCCTTGGTCTCGTACGAGCGAGACTTCAGACGGCCCTGCGCGATAACCTGAGTACCCTTCTTCAGGGTCTCTGCAACATTCTCAGCGTAACCACGCCACACCGACGCACGCAGGAACAGGGTCTCCCCATCCTCCCACTGGTTCGTCTGGCGGTTAAAAGTACGCGGAGTCGATGCGATCGTGAAATTAGCAACCGCCGCACCCGCAGGGGTGTAACGAAGCTCCGGATCGCCAGTCAGATTACCAATAACGGTAATAACGGTATCGCCTGCCATTTGATGCCTCCTCGATAAGAGTTACAAGTATGTTGAATCCAGTACAGCGCAACCCCCTGACATTTTTAGGGGGTCAGCCGACCGGAAAGACCAACTACTTGCTGGAGATCTTCTGATCCTCCGGGCGGATGATCTTGGTACGCATGACGGACTCGTTCAGGTTCAGAACACGATCGAGCTCAGCTGCGGTCTCGGGGGTAGAGGTGAAGTTCACCACTGCGTAGATACCCTCAGACTTCTTCTGGATCTCGTATGCCAGGCGACGACGGCCCCAGATATCGACGTTGTCGACGGAACCACCCTCGTTGGTCACGATCTCGAGGAACTTGGACAGCGACGGCTCAACCGCACGGTCCTCAACCTCGGGGCTGAGGATAACCATCAGTTCATATGCACGCATGATTAAACCCCTCCTTTGGGCTAAACGGCTATGGGATTTCCATAGCAGGAGATTCATTGTGCTCTACACGTGAAGCACACCGGGTGGGGAACACGCATAGATTTCTTAACAATACACGAGAAAAAGCAAATAGAACAGTACCGCACCGCGTGACCTCAACCATGCGATGCGGTACCAAAAACCGCAGAAGCTACGCCTCCCGACGCTGCTCCCACCACTGCACCAGACGAGCCTTCGCCTCCTCCTCAGGAAGCGAACCCTCATCCAGACGCACATTCAACAAGAACTTATACGCCTCACCCACCACCGGGCCCGGCGCAATACCAAGAATCTGCATAATCTGACCGCCATCCAAATCCGGACGAATCGAATCCAGCTCCTCCTGAGCAGCCAACTCAGCAATACGACGCTCCAAATCGTCATACGCCTCAGCCAGCGAGCGCGACAGACGACGATTACGAGTCGTCACATCAGAACGCGACACACGATGCAGACGCTCCAACTGATCGCCCGCATCACGCACATAACGGCGCACCGCAGAATCAGTCCAACCCGACTCACGGTAACCATAGAACCGCATATGCAGCTCCACCAGACGAGCCACAGCCTTAATCGTGTCATTATCAAAACGCAGCGCACGCATACGCTTCTTCACCATCTTCGCGCCCACCACCTCATGGTGCAGGAACGAGACGGAGCCGTCCTTCTCAAACTTACGAGTCTTCGGCTTACCAATATCGTGCATCAACGCCGCAAAACGCAGAATAAAATCAGGAGCCGGGCACGGACCATCCTCGTCCGTCTCCTTCTCCATCGCCTGCTCCATCACCTTCAACGAATGCGCATACACATCCTTATGGTGATGCGCAGGATCCATCTCCATACGCAACGCAGGAAGCTCCGGCAACACATAATCCGCCAGACCCGTATCCACCAGCAGGTTCAAACCCACCCGCGGATAATCCGACTCAATCAGCTTCACCAGCTCATCACGCACACGCTCAGCCGAAATAATCTCAATACGGCCAGCCATCTCACGCATCGCCTCGAAAACCTCCGGGGCAACCCCAAGATTAAAACGCGCAGCAAAACGAGCCGCACGCATCATACGCAACGGATCCTCAGAAAAAGACTCCTCCGGCGAGCGCGGAGTACGCAAAACACCCGCACGCAAATCCTCAACGCCACCAAACAAGTCAACAACCTCACCGCTCGGCAAAGCCGCCGCCATCGCATTAATCGTGAAATCACGACGCACCAAATCAGCACTCAAATCCGTGCCGAACTCCACCGTCGGCTTACGCGAATCCGAAACATACACCTCAGCACGGTACGTGGTCACCTCATACACCACGCCGTTCTTACGCGCACTAATCGTGCCGTACTCCTTGCCGATATCCCACGTGTGTTCACCCCACGCACGCAGAATCTGCTCACTCTGCTCCGGAGTAGCATCCGTCGTCAAATCAAAATCGGTGAAGAGACCATCCTCAACCCGCAGATTATCGCGGACAATACCGCCCACCAAGTACAGCTCAAAACCCGCCGCACGGTACAGTTCTCCCAGCTCGGCGGCATCCGGGTACTTCGATACAACATCAATAATCAGCGACATAATCCTTTAATCGTGCCAGAAAAACCACCCACGCGCCCACCCCACACCCACAACACCACACCAAAGACAGCTATCTCACCCAAACCGAGGCACCAAAACCTCAGCCTATCGGTTAAGGTAGAACCATGAGCATTCCCGTACCCCGCGCCCCCAAAACGCGCTTCACCGCGCCCGCGCGAGCGGTACCCGCCCCCGAAGAAGTCTCCGCAGGCGGGCTCATCATCGACTTCGACCGACCCGAACAGCTACCCGTAGCCATCATCGCCCGCATCAACCGCAACGGACAACGCGAATGGTGCCTGCCCAAAGGCCACATCGAACACGGCGAAACCACCGTCGAAGCCGCACAACGCGAAATCGGCGAAGAAACCGGAATCACCGGCTACCCCGTAGCCTCCCTCGGCACCATCGCCTACTGGTTCACCTCCAACGGCACGCGCATCCACAAAACCGTGCACCACTACCTCTTCGCAGCAACCGGCGGAGAACTCAGCATCGACAACGACCCCGACCACGAAGCAATCGACGTCGCATGGGTCCCCCTCGAAGAGCTCCCCACCCGCCTCTCATTCGCCAACGAGCAACACATAGCCCGCAGCGCGCGCGAATACATCACCACCCAGCTCTAAACACCCGTTAAATAGAGCCCAAAAACTAAAAGAAGCAATCACCCGCCGACACAGGAGAGACATACGTGGCACGTAACGACGCCCGCTCAAGCGCAATCATGGCAGCAGGCACCCTCGTCTCGCGCATCCTCGGATTCGTCAAGACCATCCTGCTCACCGTAGCCATCGGCTCACTCTCAACCGTCGGCGACGTCTTCGAAACCGCCAACACCCTACCCAACCTCATCTACGTCCTCGTAGCAGGTGGCGTGTTCAACGCAGTCCTCGTACCCCAAATCATCAAGGCAGCCAAAGCACAAGACGGCGGCGCACGATACATCTCCAAACTCGTCACCCTCACCGTCACCGCAATCGGCCTCATCACCATCATCACCGTCGCCTGCGCCTGGCCCATCATCAGCATCATGGGCTCAGGCTGGAGCCCCGAACAACGACAGCTCGGCTTCATCTTCTCCCTCTGGTGTCTACCCCAAATCTTCTTCTACGGCCTCTACACCGTCATCGGACAGGTCCTCAACGCCAAAGACGCATTCGGCGCCTACATGTGGTCGCCCGTACTCAACAACGTCATCACCATCCTGTCGCTGTTCCTGTTCGTCTTCCTCTTCGGCGCACAGACCCCCAACCCCCACCCCATCCACACCGTAGAATCCTGGACCAACGCACAAACCCTCGTGCTCGCCGGCTCCTCCACCTTCGGCGTCATCATGCAGGCACTCGTCCTGTTCATCCCCCTACGCAAGCTCGGCCTGCGCCTCAAGCCCGACTTCGCATGGCGAGGCATCGGCCTGCGCGCAGCTTCCAAGCTCGCCGCCTGGACCCTCGCCTCCGGTATCATCTCCAACCTCGCCTTCCTCTACATGACCAAGGTCGCTGCAGGCATTGTCGGTCAGCGCGAACACTACGCCGCCCTCGGCATCCAGATCCCCGGCCTGCAGGCACTCAACTACGCCTCCATGCTGTACATGCTCCCGCACGGCGTCATCGGCATCTCCATCGCCACCGTGCTCTTCAACCGCATGAGCGCCTCCGCCATCGCCGACGACAGCGACAGCGTCATCTACGCGCTCTCCCACGGCCTGCGCAACGCAGCCGTAGCCACCGTCTTCTGCATGGTCGCACTCATGGTCCTGGCAGGCCCCATCGCAGTGCTCTTCAGCGGCGGCGACCCCATCGCAGCAACCATCATCGCCAAGCTCATCGTCATCACCGCGCTCGGCACCCCCACCCTCACCATCAACTACCTCTACAGCCGTGTGCTCTACGCCCGCGAAGACGCACGCACCCCCTTCCGCATCCAGGTGTACTCCGCCATCATCATGGTCATCATGAGCTTCGCAGCATCCCTGCTCGACGCCCAGTACACCGTATACATGCTCGCCTTCATCTACCCGGTGCACAACATCCTGATCCTGTTCATCAGCCACCACATGGTCCGCCGCCGCCTCGGCTACTACGGCCAGCGCGGCATCGTCAGCGCCTACTCCCGCACCACCCTTGCATCCCTCTTCGCTGGCGGCATCGCAGCCATTGCGCTCTGGCTGCTCGGCGGCTACCAGCTCGACGGATTCGCCTGGGCGTCCAAGCTCACCGCAATCATCACCCTCGCCGTATGCGGCACCGTCATGGGACTGGCATACCTCGCCGGTATACAAATCTTCCGCGTCAAGGAAGCCAACGCACTACTGGCCCCCCTCCCCTCCAAACTTGAGCGTTTTGCCCGCCGCTAAAGTAGCAACAACGCCCAAACCGGGTAGCTGCCCGTGCACCCACCGCACCCCACACCGGGCCCGCAGAGGACACAGGTAGCCACCCGGACGCCACAAACTATCACTCAGCCCCAGCATCCTTCAATGCCGGGTAGAATCTAATAGTCAGGGCCCGCCACACGGCAGGCACTATGAAACCACCTCGGGAGAACACGTTGTCGCAACAGATTCCGGTCGGATCGGTCCTCGGAGGCCGCTACGAGATCACCGCACACATCATCATTACGGCAGAATCCGACATGGTGCTTGAAGGCACCGACCAGATTCTCAACCGTAAGGTCTCGGTCGTCGTCGCATCGCCCAGCCGCAGCGCACTGCTGGAAGCAAACTCCCGCGCGCTCGCAACCAACGCACGCGGCAACATCCAGATCCTCGACCTGGGCATCACCCCCGAAGGTAGCCGCTACCTCGTCACCTCCCACACCCGCCCCGACACCCTGCTGGACACCCTGCTGGTCGAAAACCACGCACTCTCCAACGCAGAGGACGCGCTGGGCACCGAAATCTTCGGCGACTCCGAAAGCGGCAGCTCCCCCAACACCTACGAGAAGGTCTCCACCTCCACCGCCAACCAGGAGAGCATCACCGCCGCCAAGAACTGGAACGCATCCGACGGCACCGCCATCACCGCGTACTCCGAACCTACCAGCATCTACGAAGATGACGAAGATGACGAAGACGAAGAAGACGGCAGCCGCGGCACCTGGGCCGTCGCCCTGGCAGCAGTCCTGCTGCTCGTCATCGTCGCAGGCGGTATCCTCACCTCCCTGGGCGCAATCGGCTCCAACCAGGCAGCCGGCCCCCACACCCCTAAGACGTCCGCATCAGCTTCCGAATCGGCTGAGGCAAGCGCCAACGCATCGGCATCCCCGACCGCTAAGGCGTCGAACGCACCGGCTAAGATTGCGTCCGTGGCCCGCTTCGCACCCTCGGACACCACGTTCATGAGCGATATGGACACCCTCATCCCGAACCTGACCGACGGTAACGCCAACACCGCATGGATCAGCTACGGCTTCGGCACCGCCAACTACGCCGGCACCATCAAGGAATTCGGCCTGGCACTGAAGCTGCAGACCCCCACCGTCGTCTCCAAGCTGACCATCCAGCAGAACACCGGCACCGGCGGCTCCTTCACCGTCTACACCAACAGCTCCGCATCCCTGAACGGTGCGGTTGAGGTCGGCAAGGGCACCTTCGAAGGCAAGGACGCGGTCGTCACCCTGGACACCTCCAAGCAGAGCGCAGAAAAGGGTGCCTACGTGATCATCGTGGTCAACGAGCTGCCCCGCCTCTCCCTGCCGATTGGAAATTGGAGTTACGGTCTGCGCATCAACGAAATCAAGGTGGACTAATCAACCCATAACGTGACGCCGACAGGGCGCTCACACCCCAGACACAAGGGCGGGGCTTCTGAACTCAACAGTTCGGAAGCCCCGCCCTTTTTGATGTTCATTTATGACTCTTTATGGCAGGGTCGCTACTCAAAGATTCACAGTGCGCGGAGTATCTGGATAAGGGTCCCCCAAAAATGGAATAATCGAGGATAAAGCCCTGTTATAGGGGCAGAACGAAAGACCTACAACGGAAAGATATATCTGATGACTGAGAATCTGGGAGGCCTCTTCGGAGGCTCCGCCCTGGGCAATCTGAACCTCGCATCCGCACCCGCCACCAAAGCGGCACCGGCTGCCGAGGTTGAGGCCGACGCAACCGTCCACAACGTCATTATTGTGGGCTCCGGCCCCGCTGGCTACACCGCCGCAATCTACGCGGCACGCGCCGAGCTGAAGCCCGTCCTCTTCGCCAGCTCCCTGGCACCCGGCGGCTCCCTCATGAACACCACCGAGGTGGAGAACTTCCCCGGCTTCATTCAGGGCATCCAGGGCCCCGAGCTGATGGAGAACATCGGCCAGCAGGCCGAGCGTTTCGGCACTGACATCCGCTACCAGGACGTAGAGAAGGTTGAACTCACCGGCGACGTGAAGAAGGTCTACACCGCTGACGGCGCCGTTCACCTGGCAAAGACCGTCATCATGACCACCGGTTCTCAGGTCCGTAAGCTCAACATCGAGGGCGAAGACCGACTCTCCGGTTACGGCGTCTCCTGGTGCGCAACCTGCGATGGCTTCTTCTTCAAGGACAAGGAAATCGCAGTGGTCGGCGGCGGCGACTCCGCGCTGGAGGAAGCGCTGTTCCTGACGACCTTCGCATCCAAGGTGTACCTGGTGCACCGCCGCGATTCTTTCCGAGCTTCGGAAATCATGCAGACCCGCGTGTTCAACAACCCGAAGATTGAGGTTGTCTGGGACTCGGCTGTCACCGCCGTTCACGGCGAGAGCAACCTCGAGTCGATCACCCTGACCAACACCAAGGACGGTTCTGAGCGCCAGCTGGCTGTTCAGGGCCTGTTCATCGCTATTGGCTCCGATCCTCGCGTGGAACTGGTACGTGACCAGCTGGAGATTACCGAGAACCACACCATCGCGGTTCAGGGTCGTTCCTCGAAGACTTCCGTTCCCGGCGTTTTCGCTGCCGGTGACGTGATTGACCCGACCTACCGCCAGGCAATTATTGCTGCCGGTTCCGGTGCTGTTGCTGCTCTGGACGCGCAGCACTACCTCGAAAACCTCTAAACTATTCGTATTATTCGCAGGGGAATCCACCCCGTGTCAGAAAGGAGCACTCCATGAGCAGTGCACAGCAGGCAACTGATGCCACTTTTGACGAACTGGTTCTGAAGAACGACAAGCCCGTTATCGTGGACTTCTGGGCTGAATGGTGCGGCCCCTGCCGCATGGTTGGCCCCGTGATTGACGAGATCGCTGGCGAGTACGCAGGCCAGGTCGACGTGGTCAAGGTAGATGTTGAGGCAAATGGCGATACCGCCATGAAGTACGGCATTACCTCTATTCCCGCCATCTACCTTTTCAAGGGTGGCGAGGTCGTCAAGAAGACCGTAGGCGCTAAGACGAAGCCCGCTCTGCTGGCCGAGTTCTCCGAGCACCTGGGCTAATCTTTCGAGCAGCTAGAGAAAAACCCTCGGTGATGTTTCACGTGAAACATCACCGAGGGTTTTTTATATATGCAACTGATTTCAGTTGCTAAATATTGTTTTATGCGAAAATTTAGCCCGAGAAATCAGAATCTAAAACGCGGATAATGCGGTTCAGATCCTCAACATTCGCAAATTCGATGGTCATCTTACCCTTGCGAGCACCCAGCGAAATCTTCACCGAAGTATCGAGCTTGTCAGCAAAAGCCTCCGCAATATAATCCAGGCGCTCACGGTGCTTCTGAGGCTGAGGAGCCTTACGCTCCTTCACCTCCGCAGCGCCGGATGTATGGTTCACCAGCTCCTCAGTTGCGCGAACCGACAGCCCCTCGTTCACAATCTTCTGCGCGAGAGTCTCAATCTGAGCCTGGTCGGTCAGAGCCAGCAGGGCACGCGCGTGACCCGCGGAGAGAATACCCGCCGCAACGCGACGCTGCACCAGAGCCGGCAGCTTCAGCAGACGAATCGTATTCGAAATCTGGGGGCGAGAACGACCAATACGCTTAGCCAACTGCTCCTGAGTAGTGTCGAACTCCTCCATGAGCTGTTGGTATGCCGCTGCCTCTTCAATGGGGTTCAGCTGGCTGCGGTGCAGATTCTCCAGCAGGGCGTCACGGAGCAGGTCGCCGTCTTCAGTCTCACGAACAATCGCCGGGATGGTGGTCAGTCCAGCCGCCTGGGTTGCACGCCAGCGGCGCTCACCCATGACCAGTTCGTACTTTTCGGCGCCGCTTTCGCGAGAGGGACGCACAACAATCGGCTGCAGAACACCAATCTCACGTACCGAGTGGATGAGCTCTTCCATGTCCTGCTCATCAAAGTCGGTTCGGGGCTGCTTGCGGTTCGGGTGGATATCGTGAACGTTCAGCTCGGCAAACTGGGCACCGGGAACCGGAACCAGACCGCTCTGCTCCTCAGAAGCGGACTGCGGGGTGGAGACATCTTCACCAAAGAAGAAATCCACCGGGCGGCGAGTCAGGGTGGTGTTGCGCAGTGCCGCACCCATATCCACGCGAGACTTCTTCTTCGATGTTTCACGTGAAACATCCTGCGAGGAGGCGGGAGCTTCGACCTTCTCCTCTGCCTTCTCAGCTTCAGCAGGCTTTTCCTGAGCGGGTGCAGCTTCAGCAGGCTTAGCCTCTACAGACTCAGCCTTAGCACTCTTACGCTGTTTCTCCGGCTTAGCCTCGTGAGCCATTTCGAAGAGACCGTCAGTCATCGGCTCTTCAATCGGAGTAGACACATTCTTGGGTGCAGTCTTTACTGCAGCAGTCTTTTCGGATGCCTTCGCCTCAGCATTACCAGAATTCTTCGTACTCTGAGGGATCAGCGCCCCCAGGCCACGACCCAAGCCGCGTCGCTTTTCAGCCATCGTTACTCCTTAGGACTCCCGGACGAGCCCGCTCATTTTTTCTTCTTCATCTAGTGTAAACGAAATAAGCACCCGAAAGCAGGAGTGAAAACTGCACAGCACATAATCCAAATTATTCCCAATAATTAATTCTCTAAGGCTGTTTTCTCGTGTTTCACCCAGAAAATTCCGCACACAATAAGCCCTTTTGGAATCATCAATAGACAATCCAAAAGGGCTCATTTCAAAAGATTTAGATTATGCGGATCGGCGCGAGAGCTCCTGTGCCGCCTCGCGGTAGGCGCGAGCGCCAGTCGACGAAGAATCGTAGGTGATGACGGTCTGCTGATAGCTGGGAGCTTCAGAGATACGAACCGAACGAGGAATCTTGACCCCCAGAGTCTCCTCCGGGAAGTGCTCGCGCACCTCCTCTGCCACCTGGAATGCCAGGTTGGTACGAGCATCGTACATGGTCAGCAGGATTGTACTGATGCGCAGCTTGGAGTTCAGGTGCTTCTGAATCATCTGAATATTCTTCAGCAGCTGGCTCAGGCCTTCCAGGGCATAGTACTCGCACTGGATCGGAATCAGAATCTCTTCTGCCGCAACGAAGGCATTGACAGTCAGCAAGCCGAGGCTCGGCGGGCAGTCGATGAAGACATAGTCCAGGCGCTCCATACCCTGCTTCTCGCGCCATTCGGTGTAATCCATCAGGGCATTCTTGAGGCGAGTCTCGCGCGCAACCAGGGAGACCAGTTCAATCTCCGCACCCGCAAGGTCGATATTGGCGGGGGCGCAGAACAGGCCGGACATGTCGGGGCATTCCTGAACAATTTCAGAAAGCGGCTTATCCTCAATCAGAACATTGTAGACGCTGGGAACATCCACGCCGTGCTCAATGCCCAGTGCGGTCGAGGCGTTACCCTGCGGGTCGTTATCGATCACCAGGACGTTCAGTCCAGCCTCCGCGAGCGCGGCTGCGAGGTTCACGGCGGTGCTGGTTTTACCCACGCCACCCTTCTGGTTCGACACGGTGAAGACACGCGTATGCACAGGCTTGGGGAGTAAATCTGCAACAGATTTCTGAGCTTGAGGAGTCATCGGGTGCCTTCCATATTCCGGGTGGTGTGTCTACGGTGATGCTTCGTCTGGTGCCTCGCGCGTGGCAATACTCTGCGGTATTTGTGCGCGAGGCGGGTCTACTCCCCTACTCCCCTGCCACTACTCATTCCCGACATGTTTCACGTGAAACATACTCCGCGAGGTGATGAAGTCTGCAATGTTTCACGTGAAACATTGGTGCTGCCCGAATGGTTTTGAAGGACTCGAGGTCCCCTAGCGAACCATCAGGTTTTGATGCAGAGGAGTCTAAGGTTTCAATCCTTCCTTAAGGGTACCCGGCATCAGGTCAATACTCCACGCGAGAGGTCATTCTATGTACTCTACGGATGCAATTGCCGCGCACGCCCGGCAAGCCAGCGCACAAAAAATAGGCGATACCGCGTAAGCCAGCCTATTCACTAGCTCCTTGCGGTACCGCCCATTCGGGACGAAACCTTTAGAGGCGAACTCGAACCACCGTCGTCGGCTCTTCAAGCAGGTCGCCGCCGGCGGTGAGAATCTCGGTCTCGCGTGCACCGTAACGGTTCAGCTTCTTCTTCGCCTTAGTAATCTCCTCCGCGGCGCTACGACCCTTCAGAGCCAGCAGCTCACCGGTGCCGCGCAGAATCGGCAGAGTAATGTCCAGCAGGCCCACCAGAGCGGACACAGCACGCGCAGTCACCACATCGGCCTCCACGGCACCCACAGCCTGCTCAGCACGCGAGCGCAGCACGGTCACGTTATCCAGGCCCAGATCCTCAACAACCTCATTCAGCCAAATCACGCGGCGCTCCAGAGGCTCAATCAGGGTCAGCTTCAAATCCGGGCGGGCAATCGCCAGGCACAGACCGGGCAGACCGGCACCAGAGCCAACATCAGCCACCGACGCGTTCGGCGCAATGTACTCCTGCACAACGGCACAGTTCAGCACGTGGCGAGCCCACAGGCGCGGCACCTCACGCGGGCCAATCAGACCACGCTCAATACCGGTCGTCGCCAGGTGCTGCACGTAGCGCTCCGCCAGAGGCAGACGCTCACCGAACACAGCCTCCGCAGCGGCGCGCTCATTCTCATTGAGAGCAACCATCGAAGTCTCCATACTAGGCTCCTACCTCGGGAAGAGAAATCACCACGTGACGGCGAGGGCCCTCACCCTCAGACTCGCTGTACAGGCCAGCAGCAGCCACCACATCGTGCACGACCTTACGCTCGTACGGGCTCAGCGGCTTCAGGTGCTCATCACGACCGGTAGCGCGCACCTTCTCAATCGCGTCAGCAGCGATCTTCTCCAGCTGCTCACGACGCTCAGCACGGTAACCTGCGATATCCAGAATCAGGCGGGAACGGGTGCCGTTACCAGCCAGGACGGAGAGGCGCACCAGCTCCTGCAGAGCCTCCAGAACCTCGCCGTGGCGGCCAACCAGGTGGCGCAGTTCCTCATTGTCATCATCGTCATTAACGACCGACAGGTAGATGCGGTTATTGCGCACCTCAATATCAATGTCGCCGTCCATATCGACAATATCGAGGAGCTCCTCGAGGTAGTCAGCGGCGATATCGCCTTCCTCGTCGATGTCCTCAAAATCGTCTTCTTCGCCCTCAAGGGGCTCCTCTACCAGCTGCTCCTCAACGAGCTGTTCGTCCTCATATTCCATAGCTTCAGTCACAATAATCCTCGGGGTGTTCGGAGGGGTGTCCTAGGGGTAAAAAGTATCTCATACACGGCGCCGGGCCCGCGCCACACGTGGCGAGAACCCGGCCCGAATCACGGAAGAAAACTACTTCTTTCCGTTCTGCTTATTGCGTTGCTGCTTCTGGCGCTTCTTACCAACCGGCTGCTGACGCTGACCCGCAGCGGCACGCTCACGAGCCTCCTGCAGATCCTTCTCGTGCTGCTCACGGGTCTTACCAATCGGAGGCAGGCCCTTCGCAGCACGGCGAGCGTTCAGCTCACGCTCCGCCTGAGAACCGGGGGTCGGGTTATTGCGGATAACCCACCACTGCTGACCCAGCGACCACAGGTTCGAAACGGTCCAGTAGTACATAACACCCAGCGGGAAGTTAATACCGGAAACAGCGAAGATGATCGGGAAGATGTACATGATCATCTGCTGCTGACGGAACATCGGAGAGTTCAGAGCCGCCTCCGACATGTTCTTCACGCTCAGCTGCTTCTGAATGTAGAACTGGGTTGCACTCATCAGAACAATCATGATGACCGCCTGAACAACGGTCGCAGTAGTATCGCCAGCGCCAGGGTGCAGCATGGTCGCGAACAGCTGCGCGCCAAAAATCTGCGAGTCATTGAACTGGTGCACCAGATCAGCCGGCAGCATGAGCACGCTCTCGTTACTCTGCGCCGCGGTGGGAACGCCCATCAGCACCTGGTACAGACCGAAGAAGATCGGCATCTGAGCCAAAATCGGCAGACAGGACGCGAAGGGGTTCGTACCGTGCTTACGGTACATTTCCATCTGCTCCTGAGCCATAGCCTGGCGGGAGAGCTGGTCCTTCTTGCCCTTGTACTTCTCCTGCAGCTTCGCCATATCGCCCTGCATCGCGGTCATACCGCGCATAGCCTTAATCTGCTTGACGAACAGCGGAATGGTCAGGGTACGCATCACCAGGGTCAGGAAGATAATGCACAGAACCCAAGTCAGGCCGGAAGCCGGGTCCATGCCCAGCGAGGTGAAAAGAGTGTGGAACAGCCACAGGACCACGGAGACGATCCATTTAAACGGCCAAAGAATCAAATCAAAAATATTCACGCGGGAATACTCCTTAAGGACTCGGCTAAGTCATTGTGTGGGAGGCGCCGCCTACTCAGGGCGGGCGTCACCACCGGTGTGAGGGGTGTAAAGATGGGGGTGGTTGAGCAGAATAATTTTCGGTTCTGCTCCGGGAGCGAAAGTACGCTTCCCCTCCGGGACTGGGTCGATACCTCCGGTCGCCCAGGGAACACACCGCAGAATACGGCGCACCGTCAGGGAAAGCCCGCCCATCGCACCGTGGGTGGTTAGCGCCTCCAGAGCGTAGGCTGAGCAGGTCGGGTAGTAGCGGCACACGTCCCCGTAGAGGGGGGATACGACCTTGCGGTAGGCCTTCATGCACGCGATCAGCAGGTTCTGCGGTAGAACGTAGAGTGCCTGCAGGAAAGTTTCAGGCCTCACGAATTCGTTAGGTGCTAGTGCCAGTAGCTCGTCGGGGCCCAGAGTCTCGGCAGAGGCGCTATAGGTGCCGCTGTGATGCGCGTGGAAGCGTTCTTCACAGCGGTCACGCTGGGAACGGCTCACGGCTTCTCCTTGATCTGAGGCAGGTCGAGCTTAGCGAACGCGGTCTCGAGTGCCGATTCGTAGTCGCGGCGCAGCTGATCCCAGCTGGCGCTCGCGGAGGCGGGAAGCGCTCGCACAGCAATGGCGTAGCCTTCCGGATGCGCGGCGCAGGTGAGCGCGGCAAGTTCACGCAACCGGCGCTTGACCAGATTGCGTGTGACTGCGTTGCCCACCGCCTTCGACACAATGAAACCTACCTGGGTTGTTTTTCCAGGATTTTTCGCCGTAGATACAACGATGTTCCGACGTCCTGTACGGATGCCGGAACGGAAGGCGTGGGAGAATTCTGCGCTGGTGCGCATACGGTGCCGTTGAGGCAGCACGTGTTCCCCTTTACGTAGTGTGGGAGATTCGGCTCATGTGGTGAGCTAACCTCCGCGTGTATTTCACGCTTAATGATAGTTCGCCCGCCGATGCGTGTGCATCGGCGGGG
>NZ_KV818667.1:20683-237710 GCF_001814995.1 Rothia sp. HMSC066H02
CCCCGCCGATGCGTGTGCATCGGCGGGCGAACTATATGCCGTGATTAGGCCGAGAGCTTTGCGCGACCCTTACCGCGGCGGCTCGACAGAATCGCGCGGCCTGCACGGGTACGCATACGCAGACGGAAGCCGTGCTTCTTAGCGCGACGGCGGTTGTTCGGCTGGAAAGTACGCTTGCTCATACTTTGTCTCCTTGATTTTTGCGGTTCGTGCCCTCACGGGTATCGGAACCGTACGCTTCTTGGTGCACGGAGGTACCGCAACTATTCGCAGTAGGCGGTGCACACACAACAGCACAACTTTAGAAGAGTGGAGGGCGTAAATCAAGTTCTTGACGCTTTTTTCCGCGTGATTCCGGGCTCGTTTGCAGTGAGGAGGCGGTGATTGCGGCGGGTGTACAGGCTGTGGAGACGCTACGTGCTCTTGGGACGCAAACCTGGGGATATATACGGCAGTACGGTATTCACCATGGTGCATATCCCATCTAAGCCCCCTACTATCGGCGAGTTATCCACACCCTTGAGCTTTTGGAGTTTTCCGCTAAATATCAGGGAAGAAGACCTGTTATGCACTTAAATCCACCGCTTATCCACTTCTGTAATTACAAGTTTTCCACCGTGTGGAAAACTCTTGTGGATAACTTTCTCTCCCTGTGTATTAAGCGGGTAGAATCTTAATGACCTCGCGGTGGTTTCCGGCATGATTTCTTTACTGCACCACCGCTTCACATCGAGTGAAAGTAAAGAATTCCATGACCGACTCCCTTCAGGCGCGCTGGGCGCATCTGCTCTCCATTCTTGCCGCCGATCCGGCGGTGACGGCACGTCAGCGCGGTTTCGTGAATCTTGCGCAGCCTCAGGGGTTGATGGGTTCTTCTCGCCTCATCATTGAGGTGCCGAATAAGCTCACCCGTGCGGTCTTTGAGGAGCAGATTAGCGCCTCGTTCCGTGCGGCTCTGCACGAGGCATTTGGCCCCTCGACTACCGCGCTTTTCGATGTGAATGAGTCGATGATTCCGGTTGAACCTGCAAGTCAGGACGTTTTCCATGGTGAGCGCGAGGTGCCTGTCGAGCACCAGCCCACCCCTTCGGTAGCGACGGCTTCTGCACATCCTGAGGCGCCCGCCGGTTCGCGCGCTTTTGAGTACTACACCGAGCCGCATCCGGGCCCTGACCACTACGAGGTGCCCGCCGATGAGCAGGTCACCCGCCCCTCCCTGCAGACTTTGGAGGCGGAACGTGCCGGATTCCCCTCCGCGCAGCAGCCGGCGGCTCCTGTTGCGGGTGCGCCGGCGCCTCGCGAGTACCCGGCACCCACTTTCGTTCCGGAGGCCCCGGCGGTACCGGAGGCCCAGCAGGTGCATCCGCATGAAGATCCGGAAAACGCGCCGACTTGGGATAGCTCTGCCCGACTGAACCCGAACTATACCTTCGACACCTTCGTGATTGGTCAGTCCAACCGCTTTGCGCACGCGAGCGCTTTCGCGGTGGCGGAGCAGCCCGGCATTGTCTACAACCCGCTGTTTATCTACGGCGGTTCGGGTCTGGGTAAGACCCACCTGCTGCACGCGATTGGCCATTACACCAAGTATCTGTACCCGAATTTGCGGGTGCGCTACGTGAATTCTGAGGAGTTCACGAATGACTTCATTAACTCAATCCGTGATGATGAGGGTTCGTCGTTCAAGCAGATTTACCGCAATGTTGACGTTCTTCTGATTGACGATATCCAGTTTTTGGCGGGTAAAGAGGCGACGATGGAGGAGTTCTTCCATACGTTTAACGCCCTGTACAACCACCAGAAGCAGATCGTGATTACCTCTGATTTGCCGCCGAAGCAGTTGACCGGTTTTGCTGAGCGTATGCGTTCGCGTTTCGGTTCGGGCCTGAATGTGGATGTGCAGCCTCCGGAGCTGGAGACTCGTATCGCGATTCTGCGGAAGAAGGCTCAGAACGAGATTTTGCCGGTGCGCGATGACGTCATGGAGTACATTGCTTCCCATGTCACGGCCAATATTCGCGAGTTGGAGGGCGCTCTGATTCGTGCGAGCGCTGCCGCCTCGATGAAGAAGCCGCCGGAGCCTATTACCCTGGCTGAAGCTGAGACCTATCTGAAGGATTTGCTCTCTGATACCGGTGGTGCGGAGATTACGTCGGCGCTGGTTTTGGCGACGGTGGCGAAGTATTTTGATGTGTCCATTGAGGATATGCAGTCGAAGTCTCGCACCCGTACGCTCACGAATGCGCGCCAGGTGGCGATGTATCTTTTGCGTGAGCTAACCGAGATGTCCCTGCCGCGTATTGGTAACGATTTGGGCGGCCGCGACCATACGACGGTGATGCACGCGGTGCGTAAGGTGAGCGCGCAAATGGCGGAGCGTCAGACGATTTTCAATCAGGTGACTGAACTGACGAATTTGATCCGCCAAGAGCAGCGCGCCGCCGGCTAGATGTGTTTTTGTTCCTGTCCCGTAGCTTATTTTGCGCCTCGACTAGGTGTTTTATAGGCTTCGGGGCGGGGATTTCAGGCTAAATTCGAGGATTTTAGCGACTCTCAACACTGGATTTTCGGGGTGTGGATAAGCTGTGCTTTAACTCATGCGTTCGTGTGGACGTTAAGTGCATGAATATTCAAAAGGTGTGGAATCGAGGAAATGTATAAATATCCATACACAATGCATCCTCAGCATTGACTGAATTCTTCCACTTAATGTCCACAGGCTACTTCCGCGTCATTGCAGGCAAGGAAGGGGTTTTCCACCGTTTCCACAAGCGTTAATAATACTACTGTACTTAAAGAAAAAATCCTCCCCATAACAAGTAGTTCTGCTCGATCAGCCGAGCTGGTTCAGGTTTTTTGTGTGCCCCTATTGAAAATGTAGATTTTCGCGGATTTGGATCGATAGCTGCATGCTATCTCTTAGGTTGGATTTGAAGGTTGGGTTTGAAGAAGAAACCAACACCGAACCATCACCTAATTCGAACCTGTTTTCGACCGGATTTACTGCGCCTTCCGCCTATCTGTGTAATTACAAAAATACAGCGGCCGCACATGCCTCATCTCACCCGATTTTTCGCTGCAGGATCGACCTTCGAGTCTCTGTGTAATTACAAAATCCGGTAGGATGGATAGACGCGCGCGCGGAAGATTCACTGCGCATCAGAGCACGCGGTATTTCCGGCTCTATCGTCCAAAGCTTTACGTGCGCCCAAAGACTATTCTCTATTTCCGTGAAAGGCGCCTTCTCGATGAAATTCACCGTTGAACGCGATGTCCTTGCCGAAGCAGTCGGCTGGACGGCACGCTCACTTCCGCTGCGTCCCACCTCCCCCGTACTCAACGGTCTGCTGATTACCGCCTCCGCAGGTGAGGTCAGCATCGCAAGCTTCGATCACGAGACCAGCGCCCGCCAGGTCATTGCAGCCGATGTTGAAGCAGAAGGCGTTTGCCTGGTTCCCGGCAAGATCCTGGCAGAAATTTGCCGCTCCCTGCCGAACGCACCCGTCGAGTTCACCGCAGATGAGTCCGTGATTCGTATTCACTGCCGTTCCGCTAACTTCCAGCTGGCTGGTATGCCGGTCGTGGACTACCCCGAGCTTCCTGAGCTTCCCGAAATTTCCGGTACCGTGGACGGTGCCGAATTCGCTGAAGCCGTCAAGCAGGTTCAGATTGCGGTGTCCAAGGATGAGACCCTGCCGCTGCTGACCGGTATCCGCGTTGAAATCAATGGCGACACCATGACCCTGCTCGCCACCGACCGCTACCGCCTGGCAATGCGCGAGATTAAATGGAACCCGCGTAACCCCGATGTTCAGGCGGCTGTGCTGCTGAAGGCTAAGACCGTCTCTGAGGTCGGTAGCACCCTCTCCGGTTCCGGTGAACTGTCTATCGCCCTGCCCGCCGCCGGTGAGCTGATCGGCTTCGCAGCGGGTACCCGCCGCACCACCAGCGTCCTGATGGACGGCGACTACCCCAACATCCGTGCCCTGTTCCCCGAGCAGACCCCGATTCACGCGGTGGTTCGCACCTCCGACCTGGCTGAGGCTGCTCGCCGTATCTCCCTCGTGGCGGAGCGCAACACTCCCCTGCGTCTGAAGTTCACTCAGGGTTCGGTCGCTATTGACGCCGGCCGCGGGGATGAGGCTCAGGCTTCCGAGACTCTGCAGGCGCACCTGTCCGGTGATGACATCACCGTTGCATACAACCCCGCCTACCTTTCGGACGGTTTGAAGGTTTTCGGTACTGAGTTCGTTCGTTTCTCCTTCACCGATGCGCCGAAGCCCGCCGTGATTTCCGGTCAGGACGAGCCGCTGGCTGAAGACGACCGCAACTACCGTTACCTGCTGATGCCGGTTCGCCTGCCGTCGAACTAGTTTCAGTGTTTGCCGCCCCGCACGTCTTTCGGTGCCCTATGCATCGTGGGTATGTGCGGGGTTGCGCTGTTTTTTTCTGCGCTCATCCGTGCGGAAAAACCACAGTATTTTGGCCCGCGCACTGTGCCCGCCAGCTGGCGCTGTGAACCCCTGCGACCCCGTATGTGAAACCCCGTGAAAGGAGCTGCTCCGGTGTATATCGACCATATTTCGTTGTTGGATTACCGCACGTACGCTCTGCTGAGCCTGCCTCTTTCGGCGGGAGTTACGGTGTTTCTGGGGTCGAATGGTGTGGGTAAAACCAATATTGTTGAGGCGATTGACTATGCGGCGTCGCTCTCTTCGCACCGAGTGAGCCATGACGGGCCGCTGGTTCGGGCGGGTGCTTCACGCGCCTATATTCGCACCCGTACGGTGCGCGGTTCGCAGCAGACGGTGACCGAGTTTGAGATTGCTCCGGGGCAGAGTAACCGGGTGCGCATTAATCGTGCCGCGCCGGTGCGCGCCAAGGAAGCGCTGGGTATTGCCCGCACGGTGCTGTTTTCCCCGGAGGATCTGCAATTGGTGAAGGGGGATCCCGCCGGTCGTCGTCGTTTTGTGGACGATTTGGCGAGCTCTTTGCGTCCGGTGGTTTCCGGGTACCGTAGCGAGTATGAGCGGATTTTGCGGCAGCGTAATTCGTTGCTGAAATCCATGCAGCGTAAGGCTCGGGACGAGAACGCCTTGAGCACGCTCTCGGTATGGGATGAGCAGCTGTCGACTCTGGGTGCTCAGCTGCTTTCTGCGCGTTTTCGTTTGTTGCAGCGTTTTTTGCCGCAGCTTCGCCGCGCCTACGCGGGGCTGACGGATGGCTCTAAAGAGGTCGGTTTCAATTATGAGTCGACTGTTTTTTCGAGCATGGGTGAACGCTCTATCGAGCATGCGGCGCTGATGCGCATTGAGGACCTCAAGGAGGCTTTGATGCGCGGTTTTGCGGAGCGTCGGCGCGATGAGATTGAGCGCGGCGTGACTTTGGTGGGTCCGCATCGTGAGGATATTACCCTGTTGCTCGGTGGCATGCCGGTGAAGCATTTTGCCTCGCACGGCGAGAGCTGGTCTTTTGCGCTGGCGCTGAAGTTGGCGTCCTGGTTCGTGCATGTTGAGGATGATTCCTCGGCGGGTTCTTCGCCGATTCTGATTCTTGATGATGTGTTCGCGGAGCTTGATTCTGCGCGCCGCCACCGCCTGGGTGCGATGATTGCCGACGCGGAGCAGGTGTTGATTACCTGCGCGGTGCTCAGCGATATTCCGGAGGAGCTGGGCGACTACCGCCTAGTGTCGGTGACGGCGGGGCGCGCCGAGTATGTGCCGTCCGCCGCCGACTCTGTCACTGGCTCTGCGGGGCAGTCGAGCTCGACCGCTTCTGCGCTCGCGGAAGGTGGCGGCGATGAGTAATCCCGTCTACCCTCAAAACCATGTTTCACGTGAAACATTCGGTGAATTCGCGGAACCGCAGTTTGCGGAGCCTCAAAACCCGCGCGAGGTTGACGGCGTGGGTGAGTTCTACCGTGACGAGGTGGATGCCCCCTCCGCCCTGCTGACCCGCATGCGAGTGGCGGCTCAAGAGCGCGGCGAGGCGCCCCTCAATGCCTTCTCTGCGAACAAAATCATGCGTGACTTCGGTGCGGTCATGTCTGGAACCGCCTCGAAGAAGAAATCACGGCGAGCGCAGGGCTGGGACCCCCGCGTGATGGGCGGCTATAGCGGCCCCGGAGAGAGTTCTCGTGATCCCAAACCCCTTGGCGGCATCGTCAGCGCTCTGATCCGTTCTCGCGGCTGGAAAGAGCCCGTGGCGGTCTCTAGCGTGCTGGCTCGCTGGGCTGAGCTCGTGGGCCCTGAAATTGCGGCGCACACCCGCCCCATCAGCTTCGAAAATTCCATTGTTGAAGTCCAGTGCGACTCTACCGCCTGGACGACTCAGTTGCGCCTGATGCACGGGCACCTCATCGAACTTTTCCGCCGTGAACTGGGTGATGGTGTCGTGGCTCAGGTTCGCGTGCTGGGTCCGAACAACGGACGCTGGAATCAGCGAGGCTATCGGCGTGCCACCGGTATGCGCGGGGTACGCGACACCTACGGGTAGGCGTATCATGTTACCGCTTTGCAGCACCTTTGACGGGAAAACTGAGATTTTGGGGCACGTTGCATAAAACGTGCCCCTTTTCTGCTCCTCATGATTTTCTGCACGCTATGAAAGCTTTAGAATCGCCGGCAATCCCCACGAAGTGGTGAACCGTATCCCCTACCTCAAAAGGGGGTTGAGGCACTCTAAGCCGCCTTAGCGGGCTTTTGAGCGGGTGGTAGTGCCCAAAAAAGCTCAATATGTGACGCTTGTAGATGGTTTTATGCTCTCTTGCTCGGTAAAATAAAAGAGACAATGCGTAAAGTGTGCCCACCTATGGGTACCACCGGCACCGCGGGTTGTGCAGGCACTTTCTTGTGCCCTCTGTGAGGTGTTCTAGGGTCCGCTCTTGGCTGCCCGTAGCTTTCCTTCGCCGGTTGCATCATCTACTCAAGGAGTTCTGCCTCGTGGCATCTGAACAGAATGCATCTGAACAGCAGCATGAATACGGTGCATCCGATATTACCGTGCTGGAAGGTCTGGAAGCGGTTCGTAAGCGCCCCGGCATGTACATTGGCTCGACCACTGAGCGCGGTCTGCACCACCTGGTCTACGAGGTTGTAGATAACTCGGTCGACGAAGCGCTCGCCGGCTACGCCTCCAAGATTGACGTGACCATCCAGGCTGATGGTGCTGTTCGCGTAGAGGATGACGGCCGCGGTATTCCCGTGGATGAGCACCCCACCGAGCACAAGTCCACCGTTGAGGTTGTCATGACCGTGCTGCACGCTGGCGGTAAGTTCGGTGGCGGCGGCTACTCCGTTTCCGGTGGTCTGCACGGTGTGGGTATCTCCGTGGTGAACGCGCTGTCCACCCGCGTGATTACTGAGGTGCACCGCCAGGGTTACGCATGGCATATTTCTTTCTCCAACGGTGGTGTGCCGGATGGTCCCCTGCGCAAGGGTGAACCGTCCGATAAGACCGGTACCATTCAGACTTTCTACCCGGACCCAGAGATTTTCGAGACCGTCGAGTTCGACTTTGAGACTCTGCGCGCGCGTTTCCAGCAGATGGCGTTCCTGAACAAGGGCCTGACCATCACCCTGACCGATGAGCGTGAGAAGTTCGTCGGTGACGAGGTTGCTGAAGAGAGCGAGAAGAAGGAAAACATCCTCAACCGCGTGCGCGCGAACGCTGATGGTTTCATGACCGTCACCTACCGTTACGACAACGGTCTGTTCGACTACGTACACTTCCTCAACGCAGGCGCGAAGACCATCGTGAACGAGGAGATTGTCTCCTTCGAAGCCGAAGACACTGAGCGCAATATGAGCCTGGAAGTGGCGATGCAGTGGACCGGTGCCTACAAGGAATCCGTCTACTCGTACGCGAACACGATTAACACCCACGAGGGCGGTACTCACGAAGAGGGTTTCCGTGCCGCTCTGACCTCACTGGTGAACCGTTACGCGCGTGAGAACAAGCTGCTGCGCGATAAGGACGATAACCTCACCGGTGAAGACGTGCGTGAGGGCCTGACCGCGGTGATTTCGATTAAGATTTCCGAGCCGCAGTTCGAGGGTCAGACCAAGACCAAGCTGGGTAACTCGGAGGCTAAGTCCTTCACCCAGCGTGAGGTGAACGACCACCTTGGCGACTGGTTCGGTCGTAACCCCGCGGTGGCGAAGGATATTGTGCGCCGCGCAATCACTGCCGCTCAGGCGCGTATTGCAGCCCGTAAGGCACGCGAGACGACCCGCCGTAAGGGCCTGCTGGAGACCAGCTCCATGCCCGGTAAGCTCAAGGACTGCTCCTCGAAGGACCCGTCGATCTCTGAGATTTACCTGGTGGAGGGTGACTCCGCGGGTGGTTCGGCTGTTCAGGGTCGCAACCCGAACACTCAGGCTATTCTGCCGCTGCGCGGTAAGATCCTGAACGTTGAGCGCGCCCGTCTGGATCGAGCCCTGTCCGATGCCGAGATTCAGGCGATGATTACCGCTTTTGGTACCGGCATCGGTGATGACTTCGATATTGAGAAGGCACGCTACCACAAGATCGTTCTGATGGCGGACGCGGACGTTGACGGCCAGCACATTACGACTCTGTTGCTGACTCTGCTCTTCCGCTTCATGCGTCCGCTGATTGAGGCTGGCTACGTGTATCTGGCTCAGCCGCCGCTGTACCGCATCAAGTGGTCGAACGCCCCGCACGACTACGTGTACTCGGACGCTGAGCGTGATGAGGCTCTGGCTCGTGGTGCTGCGAAGAACCTGCGCCTGCCCAAGGATAACGGTATTCAGCGTTACAAGGGTCTGGGCGAGATGGACTACACCGAGCTGTGGGACACCACCATGGATCCGGCTCGTCGTACCCTGCTTCAGGTGAAGATGGAGGATGCAGCTGCTGCTGACCAGATCTTCTCTGTTCTGATGGGCGAGGACGTTGAGGCTCGCCGTGAGTTTATCCAGCAGAACGCCAAGGACATTCGATTCCTCGATATCTAGCCCGAAACGGCATATGCCCCGTATGGAATATGTCAAATGAGCTATATAGCCGAGCGAGTCATTGAGGAATGAGAAAGTAATGAGCGAAGAACAGCAGAATAAATCCGCTGAGGTTGACGTAGTCAGCAACGGTGGCGCTGAAAATGTAGACCACCACGGTCACATTGAACAGGTGGACCTGCAGACCGAAATGCAGCGTTCCTACCTGGACTACGCAATGGCGGTTATTATTGGCCGCGCCCTGCCGGATGTGCGTGACGGCCTCAAGCCTGTGCACCGCCGCGTGATTTACGCGATGTACGACGGCGGCTACCGCCCGGACCGATCCTTCAATAAGTGCGCCCGCGTGGTTGGCGATGTGATGGGTCAGTTCCACCCCCACGGCGATAGCGCTATCTACCATACCCTGGTGCGTTTGATTCAGAGCTGGATTATGCGTTACCCGCTGGCTCTGGGTCAGGGTAACTTCGGCTCCCCCGGTAACGACGGTGCCGCAGCGCCTCGATACACCGAGACCAAGATGGCTCCCATTGCCCTTGAGATGGTGCGTGACATCAACGAAGACACCGTTGATTTCCAGCCCAACTACGACGGCAAGTCCCTGGAGCCGACCGTTCTGCCCGCGCGCATCCCGAACCTGTTGGTCAACGGTTCTTCGGGTATTGCTGTGGGTATGGCGACCAATATTCCGCCGCATAACCTGCGTGAGGTTGCCGAGGGCGTGGAGTGGTTCCTGAAGAATCCGCACGCCACCAATGAGGAGCTGCTGAACGCTCTGATGGCGCGCATTAAGGGCCCGGACTTCCCGACCGGCGCGCAGATTCTGGGTACCAAGGGCATTGAGGATGCGTACCGCACCGGCCGTGGCTCTATCACAATGCGCGCGGTGGTCAACGTGGAGGAAATCCACGGTCGTACCTGCCTGGTGGTGACCGAGCTGCCGTACCAGGCGAACCCGGATAACCTGGCGATTAAGATTGCTGAGCTCATCAAGGACGGTAAGGTTACCGGCATCGCCGATCTGCGCGATGAGACCTCGGGTCGTACCGGTCAGCGTCTGGTGATTGTGCTCAAGCGCGATGCTTCCCCGAAGGTCGTGCTGAACAACCTGTACAAGCACACCCAGCTGCAGGAGAACTTCTCCGCAAACATGCTCGCCATTGTAGATGGCGTGCCGCGCACCCTGTCCCTGGACGCGTTTGTGCGCCACTGGGTGGATCACCAGATGGACGTTATCGTTCGTCGTACCCGTTACCGTCTGCGTCAGGCGGAGGAAGAGGCACACATCCTGCGTGGCCTGCTGAAGGCTCTGGACGCTCTGGATGAGGTTATTGCCCTGATTCGCCGCTCCCCCACTGCTGATGAGGCGCGTAGCGGCCTGATGGAGTTCCTGCAGATTGATGAGGCTCAGGCTCAGGCAATTCTGAACATGCAGCTACGTCGTCTGGCTGCTTTGGAGCGTCAGAAGATTCAGGATCGCCACGATGAGCTGATGCGCATGATCGCTGAGTACAACGCGATTATTGCTTCGGAGACTCGCCAGCGCGAGATTATCTCTGAGGAGCTGGGTGAGATTGTGAACCGCTACGGCGATGAGCGTCGCACCCAGATTATGTACGGCTACAACGGCGACATGTCCATGGAAGACCTCATCCCCGAGGAAGAGGTCGTGGTCACGATTACTCGCGGCGGCTACATTAAGCGCACCCGAAGTGATCAGTACCGTAGCCAGCACCGCGGCGGTAAGGGCATTAAGGGTGCCTCGCTACGCGGTGATGACGTGGTGGAACACTTCTTTGTGACCACTACGCACAGCTGGATTCTGTTCTTCACGAACCTGGGTCGCGTGTACCGTGCGAAGGGTTACGAGCTGCAGGAGGCCGGTCGTGACGCGAAGGGTCAGCACATTGCGAACCTGCTGGAGTTCCAGGGCGGTGAGCATATTGCTCAGGTCATGGAGCTGAAGAGCTATGAGGATGCTGAGTACCTGGTGCTTGCTACTCGCGGCGGCATGGTGAAGAAGAGCCGCCTGAGCGATTACGATACGAACCGTACTGCCGGCCTGATTGCGATTAACCTGCGTGAGGGCGATGAGGTTGTTTCGGCGTTCACCGTTTCGGATAAGGACGATATTCTGCTGGTGTCGCGTAACGGTATGTCGCTGCGCTTCCACGCTGATGATGCGTCGTTGCGCCCGATGGGTCGTTCGACCTCCGGTGTGACCGGTATGAAGTTCCGTGAGGGCGATGAGCTGATTTCTGCGAATGTGGTTACTGAGGGCTCCTTCGTCTTCGTGGTCACTGAGGGTGGTTACGCGAAGCGTACGAGCGTGGATGAGTACCGCGTGCAGGGCCGTAACGGCTTCGGCATTAAGGTTGCTAAGCTAGTTGAGGATCGTGGCGCCCTGGTGGGTGGCCTCATCGTGGACGAAGAGGACGAGGTGCTGGTGGTTATGGCCAGTGGCAAGGTCGTTCGTTCGAACGTGAATGAGGTTCCTGCGAAGGGACGCGATACTATGGGTGTTATCTTTGCAAAGCCCGGTAAGGGCGATTCTATTATTGGTGTTGCACGCAACCAGGATCGTCAGCTGGATGATAGCGACGATGAAACCACTGAGAACACCGAGGCTTCGGAGTCTTCTGAGGCGCCCGGTACGGACAACGAGGGTGAAGCGGCGGCTGCCGATCTCACCGCTACTGGAGGTAACTAATGAGCAGCACTCCCGCGAGCTCCTCTCCTGCGTCGGCACAGCGTTCGGCGTCGGCTGGCGCATCTAAGTCTTCGGGCGCGGCTAAGGCTGGCGCGCGTCGCCCGGCTCAGTCGCGTTCGGGCCAGGCTCGTCCTGGCGGTACCGCTAAGCGTCCTGCCGGCAAGCGCCCTGTAAACGCTAAGCGTCCGACCGGTTCACGCCGTCAGTTGGTGCGTCCGGCGCCGCGTTCGAAGATTCGTCGCGCGCGTCTGGTGGTTCAGAAGGTTGATACGTGGTCGGTTGCTAAGCTAATCTTCCTGCTGTCTATTGCCTTGGGCATCGTGACCGTCGTGGCTTCGGTGATTCTCTGGCTGTTCCTGCAGGCTTCTGGCGCGTTTACCGGTGTGAACCAGCTGATTAGCTCTCTGGGTACCGGTTCGACCACTGTGGATATTTCGCAGATGATTTCGCTGGGTCAGGTTGCTTTGGTGACTACTATTTTTGCTGTGGTCAACACTGTGGTCTTTACTCTGCTGGGTATGATTGGCGCGATTCTGTACAACCTGGCTGCGAAGCTGGTTGGTGGCGTGACCTTGACTCTGAGTGATGAGTCCTAGTTTGTAGCTTTTTGAGCTTTGTGTGCGGGCGGTTCTGTCTCTGGTGGAGGCGGTGCCGCCCGTTCTGCATGCCGCCTGTTTTGCGTGCATGGGAACCCACGGTATCAAAATGTGATGCAGAACATGCTTTTTCGATTTGGTGTTACCTGCAAACACCTGTATAGTTATATCTCGTTCTACGGAAGAAATTCCGCAGAAGGAGGGCGTATAGCTCAGACGGTTAGAGCGCTTCGCTGATAACGAAGAGGTCCCAAGTTCGATTCTTGGTACGCCCACTCCACACTATGAAAGGCAATAATGAAGAAATTATTGATTCTTGCTGTTCTTTCGTGTGTCACTGTGATGGTCTTGAAAAAGTATCAGAGCAATGAAGTCGTGAAGGCTTGGAAAAATAACTAAACAGTGGTTTCCGCTGAGACGGGGGCGTGGCGCAATTGGTAGCGCATCTGCTTTGCAAGCAGAGGGTTAGGGGTTCGAGTCCCCTCGCCTCCACTTTCCGGTGATTATAGCAAGAGGGAAACGCCTGGTTCCATTCCGAACCCAGAAGCTAAGACTCTTCGCGCCGATGGTACTGCACTTTTGTGGGTGTGGGAGAGTAGGTCATCGCCGGTTTATTTTTGAAAAAGGCCCCGTATCGAAAGATATGGGGTCTTTTGTTGTATTCGCCAAAGTTGTTGTATCTGCTGATGTGATGCGGGGGAATAGGTGCGAATACCTCGCGAAGCTGATGTGCTGCGTGCGCCGCGGGTATAGATTCAATTCTTCGTGATATTCGAATGCGCACGGCTGTAGGAAACCCCTACTGTGGAGAATGTGCTCCGCAGAAAGCCCCGCGCCGTAAAACCCACAGGAGTATCCCGTGTAGGTAGCTTGGTGACCCAAATGAGGTCTGAATAATAAAGGTGTGTCACAAAAAGAAAGCTGGGAGGTTCCTGAAAGTGAACACTTGGTGAACACACTTTAGCCTCTTGATGGATATAATCACCCCTCTCCCCCACGCCTACGCTTAAGCCACATAAAACAACTTAAGTATTCTGTCGGGTGCACCTGTTTTTCCGCGGAATATCGGGAGAGTTTCCCCTGAAATATGGGCTCTATAGTAAAACCCTCACGGAAACCCGCTCAATACTGTGGGTTTATCTGTTATTTCGTGTTAATTCGGAATACTTTAGATTTCGCGAAAACCGACAGATAATTTTCTTGTGACTACAGAACTCATTATTCTCGTGATCGTGGTGCTGACCGCGCTCGCCTTCGACTTTACGAATGGCTTCCACGACACCGGTAACGCGATGGCAACCTCCATTGCAACCGGTGCGCTGAAGCCTAAGACCGCCGTGGCGCTGTCTGCGTCCCTGAACCTCGTCGGCGCGTTCCTCTCTGTTGAGGTGGCACGCTCGGTCGGTAGCGGCATCGTGAACCTGGATCGTATCGATGTAACAACGGACGGCCCGGCGCTGATGCTTATCGTCTTTACTGGCCTGGTTGGCGGCATCCTCTGGAACGTTTTGACCTGGCTTCTGGGTCTTCCCTCCTCCTCGTCGCACGCTCTGTTTGGTGGCCTGATTGGTTCGGCTATTGTCGCGATCGGCTTTGACGGCGTGCAGTGGATGGGCGTTCTGTCCAAGATTATTGTTCCCGCGGTCCTCTCCCCCGTCATTGCGGCTATTGTGGCGGCAACCGGCACTTGGCTGGTCTACCGTATTGCTGCCCCGGTGGCTGATGACCGTAAGCACGGCGGCTTCCGTAAGGGACAGGTTGCGACCGCATCCCTGATGTCTCTGGCGCACGGTACTAACGACGCGCAGAAGACCATGGGCGTGATCTTCCTGGCTCTGGTTGCTTCGGGTACCCTGAGCAACGATGACGCGATTCCCTTCTGGGTGAAGGCTTCCTGCGCGCTTGCTATTGCGCTGGGTACTTACCTGGGCGGTTGGCGTATTATCCGCACCCTCGGTAAGGGCATCGTTGAGGTGGACACCCCGCAGGGCGTTGCCGCTGACGGTGCATCTGCTGCGATTATTCTGACCTCTTCCCATTTCGGTATGGCTCTGTCGACCACTCACGTGGCGTCCGGTTCGATTCTGGGTAGTGGCCTGGGCCGTAAGGGTGCTGAGGTGCGCTGGTCTGTTGCTGGCCGCATGGTGGTTGCTTGGCTGATTACTCTGCCGGCTGCCGCGATTGTGGGTGCTCTGACCTGGCTGATTGGTCACGGCCTGAATGCTCTGACCGGTACCCAGTTCATTGGCGAAATGACCGTGTTCGCTTTGTTGGTAGTCTTCTGCTTCCTGATGTGGCGTCATTCCCAGAAGGACAACATTGACGCTTCGAACGTGACTGGCGACTGGGATGAAAAGGAAGGCGCTGCAGTCACCAGCGCTGAGGCATCCGCAGAAGCCCAGACCCTTGCTACTGAGAAGGCAGGTTCGTAGTCGTGGAATATCTGATTGACATTGTGAACAAGGTTATTCCGGTGCTGATTGCCGGTTTGTTCTTTGGTGCGGGCCTTCCGGCGCTCTATGCGCTGGGTCTGCGTATGCTGGCTGGTCGTACCGAGTACACCGCGGACGGCAAGCTGGTTGAAATTGAGCCTCCGGGAACGGCGGCGAAGATTGCTGCGTTCTGCATTTTTGCTATTATCGTAGCAATCGTAATCATCGGTATTCTCTGGGTCGCTAAGGACTTTATCGACCACACTTTCGGCTGGAATATCTTCGGCGTAACCGGTGGAGGCCACTAATCCCGTGAACACTAAATTGCATATAATGACTGCTTCGAAGGAGGGGCTCGATGCCTGATAAGAGCATGATCTCTCGAGTAATCGACTGGCTGAGCGTCGGGTATCCCAAGGATGTTCCGGTGCAGGACCGCGCGGCAGTGATGGCTATTTTGAAGATGCGTCTGACCGATGAGCAGCTGCAGGAAGTTGTTCGCCAGCTCATGCAGTCTCGTGCTGCTCGTGGCGAGGCGTACGTGAGCGACCAGCGCATTAACGAGTACATTCGTCGAGTGGTGGATCATACCCCGACCCCGCAGGATATTGACCGCGTCGCTAAGATTCTGGGTGCGCACGGCTTCCTGATTGCGGAGAACCACGTGAACGAGGACGCTGAGCCTACGGCTGGCGGTACCGAGTACGTGACCTACGATGATCCGACGACCGGCGAGATCCGTATTGCTGAGTTGGCTGCTGAATCGGCTAATATTCCGGCTCCGAACGCTACGGCTGCGCAGGATAACTAAATAGCCTGCGGTGAGAGTTGAGAGCTCTCATGAAGTTTGTGACCTATGGGGTGGACTGAGTCCACCCCATAGGTTTTCTTTATGCCCTTCGAATGATGTGTAGCGGGTTGTCGGCATGCGCATAGGTGCGGGCGGTATTCTAGAGGGACTTCACTCCCCTCAAACCGTTGGTGGGCTTTGCGCTCGCCCTGCATCATGGAGATTCTGTGTCTTCTTCCCCTTCTTTGGAACCCGAGAACTCTCACATTCCCGATACTTCTACCCGGGAAGCCTCTCAGGGCTTTTCTGAGGCGGTATCCGTTGCCGCTGAGGAATCTATTACTAAGACTCCATCTATCCGCGTCGATGCCGCTAAAGACGCTATTGTTGGGCAGGCGCGCCGCCTCGTGGTGCCTCGCCGTTCCCTGCTTCTGACCGGCGGCGTGGTTGCTGCCGTAGGGGTGCTTGCGGCGATGCCGCAGATTGCTGCCACCGGTGTGCTGGGCGAGGATGCGGCGGCGGTGGTTTCAAACGAGAAGCTGCTGGCACGCCGTGAGCGTCTGGTTCGCAAGAATATTGATACCCGCTACCTGAAGATTGAGTCGCTGGGGCGTATCTATGTGGGTAAGGGGCGTAGTGAACAGGATTTGCGTTTGGTGGGTTCTTTCTCCCTCACGGAGGCGGCACAGGCCGATTTGGCGGCGGCGGCTACGGCTCTGACTAATCTGTCCGTTTACGGTTCTTTGCACCGGCTGAGCGTCACCTACGGTGGCGTGGACTCGGCGGATGACCCGCAGAACGTTGCCAACACCGCTACGGATGCGCCGGTGGGCCCGCTGCGTGTGAACGAATCGGCGATCCTGAAGGAAGAACAGTGGCTGAAGGTGCTGACCGCTAACGCAGCGCTGGGAACTAATGCGAGCTACGCCCAGGTGGGGCTGCTTGCGGATGAGCTGCGCCTGAACGCCGTGGTGATTGATGAGAACTATGATTCCCTGTTGAAGCGCTTCCGTGCGTTGGCTGAGCTGGATTTGAAGAACGAGCAGGTGCAGCAGATTCACTTGAATATTCAGCTGGCTCCGGAGAAGGCACTGAGCCTGCCCTCGGGTGCGCAGTCGAAGATTTCGGTGAGTGTTGCCGAGTCTTCGCGTGTGGCGACGGTCGCTGATGTGTTGTCGAAGGCCGCCACGAAGAAGGAACTGAAGACTTTGGCGTCGTTCTCGCTGGTGTGGAATGCTCGTGAAAAGTACCCCTCAGCGAGCCAGTGGGATGCGTTCAAGCTGGGCTTCACGGCTCCTGAGTCGAAGGAGGAGTCCGCGAAGGAGGCGCAACGTACCGCGATTCGTAAATATCTGCAGGAAGTGAGTGGCCCCCTGCAGGCGATTTCGAAGCGGGAGGCGACAGTACCGGGTGAGGTGATTACCTAAACCCTTCAGAGGTGTGATGGGTCTAACTAAAAAAATGCGCCTGAGGATTTGGTGAAGCCGCAAAAGGTGTTATAGACTAGTAGAGCACCGCGGGGGCGTGGCGCAATTGGTAGCGCATCTGCTTTGCAAGCAGAGGGTTAGGGGTTCGAGTCCCCTCGCCTCCACTTTCCGGTGATTATAGCAAGAGGGAAACGCCTGGTTCCATTCCGAACCCAGAAGCTAAGACTCTTCGCGCCGATGGTACTGCACTTTTGTGGGTGTGGGAGAGTAGGTCATCGCCGGTTTATTTTTGAACCGAGAACCCCATGTCGAAAGACATGGGGTTCTTTGTATATCCGGGTATGTCAGGGAAATACCGCAGGGTGCATCCGGGGAGATCCAGTGCTCTATCTGTAGCATCTGTAGCGCCTCCTATCTCCCTTTCCCCTAAAAAAGAACAAATAATAGCCGCCCACCAGAGTAAAACTAGAGTAAAACTCTGGCGGGCGGCTATCTTACATAAAGCGCTCTCTTACGCCGCTAGCGGCGCCTCAGAAAGCTATCTCAGAACGCTTTAGAGAAGAAAAAGCGGGGAATAGCGCTTATGCGTTCTTCCAGGGGTCCTCCACGGGACGAGCTGCGTTGTAGGCTGCGGCACCTGCAACACCCAGAGCAACCAGCAGGCCCAGGAATGCCAGGCCCTTGCGGGGGCGCTTGCCGCCGTTACGCTCAATACGAGCCAGTTCCTTCTCAGCGGCACGAACAGTCTTTGCGGTAGCCTTACGAGCCTTCTTTAGAGCCTTCTTGTTGCCGGTCAGCTTCTCAGCGAACATCTCAGCGGTCTTGCCTTCCAGCGCGGACTCAACAGCAGCCAGAGAAGAGACAATAGCCTGAGCCTTAGCAGCCTTGCGTGCCTTACGCTTCTTGCAGCAGAACATGGGGTGACCTCCATCGGTTGAAATGCGCCAGCAGCCAGAAAACGCCGCCGCGCGCGTAGTGTTCACCTCTCAGGATATTCAATTCCCGCCCAAAAAGCCCGCCCAACGGTGCGCCCGGGGCGAAAAAACATGTTAGATGGCGAATGAGCGCCGCCCCGTGCCACAATAGAGCCATGACTAATGCAACTGCTAAGGCAACTATCCACACTAACTACGGTGACATCGTCGTCGAGCTCTTCGGCAACCACGCACCGCTGACTGTTGAGAACTTCATCGGCCTCGCTGACGGCTCCCGTCAGTGGAAGCACCCCCGCACCGGTGAAATCATGAACACCCCCCTGTACAAGGACGTCGTGTTCCACCGCATCATCAAGGACTTCATGATTCAGGGTGGTGACCCCCTGGGCATGGGCGTTGGTGGCCCCGGCTACCAGTTCAAGGACGAGATTCACCCCGAGCTCTCCTTCTCCAAGCCCTACCTGCTGGCAATGGCTAACGCAGGCCCCGGCACCAACGGTTCTCAGTTCTTCATCACCACCGTTGAGACCCCCTGGCTGAACGGTCGCCACACCATCTTCGGTGAGGTTACCGACGAGGCATCCAAGAAGGTTGTTGACGCTATTGAGGGCGTTGAGACCGGCTTCCAGGACCGCCCGGTCAAGGACGTTGTCATCTCCTCGATCGACATCGAAAAGCTCTAATAAACCCCATCAGAAGGCTCATACGAGCATTCTGCTGAAGGTGTTGAGAAAACACGTATAGTTCAGGGGCCCGCCAGGATTCTTCCGGTGGGCCCCTGCGCTTATACGCCCACGCGCGCCGTCCCCGCACACCACCCCGGTTGATCCGGTACACACCCCATGGAGGTTCAGTGGAGAACTTTCCCAACTACGCAGGCTACGGGCAGAGCCCTACCGTCTGCGTTAACCACCCCGACCGCGTTAGCTACGCCCAGTGCAAGCGCTGCAACCGCACCGTCTGCGGCGAATGTCAGGTGGCGCTGGATGTGGGCATGGTCTGCCCCGATTGCTACCGCGAACTCACGGGCGGTAGCTCGAAAGCACAGGGTTCGAAGGCAAAAGGCTCGTTCCTGGCGCGCCACTGGCATATTAGCTACACGCTCATTCTGATTACCGTCGCGATGTACGGGTTGCAGCAGCTTATTCCCAACGAATGGGTGGTGAGGCATGGAGTGATCTGGTGGCCCTACGTCCAGCATGGCGAGTACTACCGCATCATCAGCTACGGTTTTCTGCACGCGCAAAATGACCCGATGCACCTGGTATGGAACATGATTAACCTCTTCATCTACGGTGTGTCCCTTGAGCGCATGATGGGGCGCTGGAAGTTCCTCTTCGTGTACCTGGGCTCTATCGTCTTTGGTGCCCTCGGCGTGTACGTGCTGACTCCCGGGACCGGCGTGGTGGGCGCCTCCGGAGGTATTTTCGGCCTCATGGGCTCGTTCATGACCCTGCTGATCATCATGAAGCAGAAGGACACTGCACGAGTGTTCGCCATGATTACCGCAGTGAACGTCATCTATAGCCTGATGAACCCGTCGAATATTTCCCACGCATGCCACGCGGGTGGTTTTGTGGGTGGTGTGCTGCTGACTCTGCTGTTCGTCCCGTTCGTGGAGAAGCCGGAGTCCTCGAATCCGCCGCAACAGAGTCCGCAGCAGTGGCAAAACGGCAGGTACTAAGCCTGAAAATACGTGAAAAATCTTCAGAAAATCCGGCACAAAATCTTTGGAGGGTCAGTGGAGAACTTTCCCAACTACGCAGGCTACGGGCAGAGCCCCACCGTCTGCGTCAACCACCCCGACCGTGTCAGCTACGCCCAGTGCGGGCGCTGCAACCGCACCATCTGCGGCGAATGCCAGACGGCACAGGATGCGGGTGTAGTCTGCCCCGAATGCTACCGTGACCTCAATGGAGGCGCCTCGAGCCCGAAGCGTTCCTTCATCGCCCGTCACTGGCATATTACGTACACGCTCATTCTGATTAACGTCGTGGTGTACGGTCTGCAACTAATCATCCCATTCCGTTGGATGTACAACCTCGGCATGATGTCGGGTCCCCGTGTTCACCATGGTGAGTACTATCGCTTGATCACGCACGGGTTTGTGCACTCGCAGAATGACCCGATGCACATGGTGTGGAACATGATTTACCTCTTCATCTTCGGTGTATCTCTCGAACGCATGATGGGGCGCTGGAAGTTCCTCTTCGTATATATGGCCGCTACCTTGGGTGCTGGCCTCAGTGTGTACCTCTTCGACTACTCTCGTGGTGCCGTGGGCGCCTCAGGTGGTGTGTACGGCCTCTACGGTGCCTTCTTCGTAATCCTGCTTCTCAGGAGGCAGAAGGACACAGCGCGCCTCTTTATTCTGCTCATTGGCATTGGTGTGGTGCAGAGCCTCTTCCACCCGAATATTTCCCACGCGGGACACTTTGGCGGTCTTGTCAGTGGCGCACTAGCAACCCTGCTGATTATCCCGTTCGTGAAGAAGCCTGAGTCCTCTCAGCCGCCGCAGCAAAGCCCGCAGCAGTGGCTCAGTGGAAGGTATTGAACCCGAAAACCCGCGGAAATCCGCCGCAGAAAAGGGTTATCCACAGAGGTTTTCCACACTGTGCATAACTACATTCGTGTAATTCCACGATTGTGAGTACATGTTAAAAACCTGTGGATACAGGCTAAAACAACCGAATTACATAGGGTGAATTACATGGGTGTAAGAGTTTTCCCCAGATTTCTCCACAGATGTGGAAAACCTTAAATACCAGGGTGTGTGTAATTACAAAAAATTCCGGTGCTATGTACCGGAGAAAATAAAAAGTGCCCGGAAGGATCAACCTTCCGGGCACTTTCACGTATCGAGCCCCTCACGGGGCGAAGAAGCAGCGGGCGCGAAACTAGTTCGCCTGAGCCTCCGCCTCCTCAACCTCCTCGGGGGTGAGCTCCACGCCGGTGTACAGGCGGAACTGCTCAGCAGCTTGCAGAGCAATCACCTCACCGCCGTGAATAACTTCCTTACCCGCCGCGCGAGCCGCACGAACCAGCGGAGTCTCAACGGGCATCGCCACCACGTCAAAGACTACCTGCGCCTCAGCAATAGCCTCCTGCGGGTAGGACAGCTCCTCGCTCTCCTCACCGCCAGCCATGCCAATCGGGGTCACGTTCACCAGAATCGGCGCTCGCAGGTTGCCCACCTCCGGCGCCCAGGCATACTCGTAACGCTCAGCCAGCGCACGGCCAGTCTCCTCGTTACGGGCAATAATCATGCCCTGCGAGAAGCCCGCATCAAAGAACGCACCAGCCACAGCCGCAGCCATACCGCCCGAACCGCGCAGCAGGAACGGCAGAGACGGATCCACATTATGCGAACGCAGCAGGGAAGCCACCGCAATCACATCCGTGTTGTACGCCTTCAAGAAGCCGTCAGTGTTCACAATCGTGTTCACTGCGCCAATAACCGCAGCCGAGTGGTCCATATCGTCCATCAGCGGGATAACAGCCTGCTTAAACGGCATAGACACCGAGCAGCCACGAATACCCAGAGCACGCACGCCGGCGATAGCACCCTCAATATCGGTGGTGGTCATCGCCTTGTACAGGTAATCCAGACCGTGCTTCTCGTACAGGTAATTGTGGAACTTAATACCGTGATTCGACGGGCGACCAGACAAAGAAATGCAGACCGTCGTATCGCGGTTCAGCGCCGGGCGAGCCATCTTAAGCCTCGCCGCCAGCGTTGAGGGTGTTCTCAATCAGCTTCTTCACCTTGTTGCGGCTCACCAGGTCAGCGACCACAAGGTGGGTGTCGCCGGTATCCACGGTGGGGACGGTCGCGTTGCCGTCGTTGAGGGACTTCACGTGCGCCTCAGCCTGCGGATCCTCCCAAATGTTGACCCAGGTAGCGTGGTCGCCCAGCTCGCCCAGCTTAGAATCCAGAGCCTCGCAATAAGGGCAGCCGGGGCGCCAATAAATGACGACGCCGCCATCCTTCATGACCTCGCGTGCCTTCTGCTGATCGGACTGCTGACGTTCAAACATAGTTCCTCCATAGACGGGGTGCTCCGCGGTCTTCAGGAGGCACTGAAACCTACCTGAGGGCGCAGCTCAATAAGTTGACATATCAAGCATAGCCTGAGGTTACAGGGGCAGGGGAGAGGTCCTCATAGGGCGAACGCCCGCGCCGCACCCCGGCAGCCCGTGCAGCACTCCCGCAGAAGCCTTCACCCTGCGCATTAACGGCATACGCCCCACACCAAGGTTGCCGGACCAATGATGCGGGGCGTATACAGTTCGCGAGAAAGCGCGAGCACTTGTGCTGAGTAAGAGTAAAAGAAGAGTGAAAACAGGCTACCAGGCGGTAACCGAAGCTGAGCAATATGCCGAGTGAGTCGGTGAATGAAAGAACCCAGGCGGGGCAGAACGCCCCATTATTCGAGAGAGATGTTGAGTGAAAGCCGTTGAGTGAAAGCCTGTAATGCAGACCCAGGGAAAGGCGCCCTACCCCACGAGGAGGCGAGGTAGGGCGCCGATCCAAAGGAGGCTGTCGCCTTACTTGCCGAACTTCTCGGTCAGCTTGGAGACGTTGTCGGTCACGACCTCTTCAACCTTGGCAACGTGCTCGTCGGTGACGACCTCCTTGCCAGCCTTCTCGTTGATGACTTCCTGAGCCTTGTCGAGGCCCTGCTCAACGGTACCCTTGATATCGAAGCCCACGGGGGCCTCCTTTCTGCGCTTTCGCGCTCTAAAGCCTCACTCTTGGTGAGGTACCTGCCCGGGGCGGGCAGAAAACTGGAGTGTGATGCTTTGGTGGACGAAACCTGCAAGCTGGGCTTGTATGTGACGGTCGAACCCAGTGTAGATGCTATCCATATGCCGGACTATGCGCATCGAAACTTTACAGCTCACGGATTGCGTCCGTCGATAAGTGTACATACCCGCGAAGGCAAGAAAAACCACCCTCGGGAAACGTGGCGCCACTTTTGACCAACGACCAAAAAATTATGGCTTATCAGCGCGTTATTACGGGGGATAACCGGAGGAAAATTGCAGAAACTCGCAGGAAACTTCCAGCTAAGAATATTGTTCAAACCCCTGAAAAAACACCCCTATGACACCCCGCCGATTTATGACAGACCTCAGCGCCCAACCCTACAACACCGGAATATCCGTAGGAGCAGCGCCCGCAGCCCAATCATGAGATGCCGCAAAACCAGCAACCATCGGCAAAAAACGAGGCGCCGCATAGCCGCGCACAGCATACGCAGTCGCCACCGCATCCGCGGCAGCTTCCAGCTGAGAGGTCGGAATCAGCGCCATCACCGCGCCACCAAAACCTCCACCCACAATACGGGCACCCAGTGCACCCCGATCCAGGCACACCTGCACCGCATCATCAATCTCAGGGCGAGAAACACGCAACTCATCACGCATCGACACAAACGACTCCGTGAAAATACGGCCCGCCTCCTCAAACGCCGCGAAACCAAGCTCATCAGCATGCTGCAGCAAATAGCTCGCACGACCCACCAGAGTCATATCGTGGAACGCATGACGCACCCAACCACGCGGGAACGAACACGGGCGACCCGCGTCCTCCAGCGCATCCAAGGCACGATTCACCGAAGAATCCACCAAATCAGCACGCCACGCCTTTGCCGCACGCGCATCCATACCCGCACACGACAAATCCTCCGGTAGGGCATCACGCAAAAAACGCAGACCCAAAGCATCAGCGCACGCCTCAGACGCCGCACGACGAGCCGCAAAACCACCATCCGTCAGCTCATGCGGAGTGTTCGTATCAATCACCAAAAAACTCAGGCCATGCTGAGCGATATCCACCGCAACCGGCTCAATCGAAAAATCACGGAAATCAACCACCAGAGCCTGCTCCGGATACGAACGCAACGACGCCGTCTGATCCAGGCCACCCGTATGCGCGCCAGCCATCTTATTCTCAGCCGTAATACACACCTGAGCCAGACGCGCACGCAACGCATCGTTATCCGCCGGGGTAGCATCCGCCTCCGGGCACTCCTCACGCACCGGACACGAGAGCTCCAACAACGCCAACGCCGTCGAACACTCCAAAGCCGCCGAAGACGACAAACCGCCACCCACCGGAACACGAGAATTAATCAGCAGATCAGCACCAAACTCATCGGGCAGCATAATATCCCTGCCACCCTCCTGATTCATCGCCCACGCAACACCCGCCACATAAGTGAACCAGCCCTTCAAATGACCCGGCTGGATATCGCGAATCACGACCGTGCGCTCATCGCCGGGCATCTGCAAAGAAGCCGCGCGCAACACTCCATCACGACGCAACGCACCCGCCACATAGGTGCGGTACGGCAACGGCATCGGCAGACACGAGCCACCCAAAAAATCAATGTACTCGCCCAAAAGATTCAGACGCCCAGGCGCAGACCACACACCATCCGGCTCGTAACCATACGCAGTAATAAACTCCTCACGCACACGCGCAATCTCCGCGCTATGGTCCGGAAGAGCCGCCCACTGGGCGGTAGCGGTCATCGACATGGAACACCTCTGATAAAGCCCAACAGGGCACTAAGACATAAACAACACCCCACCCGCACCCGATACCCAACGGGCAACAGCGCAAGCACGTGTCACCTCTAGACTAAAGCAGACAACCGGCGAACATCGACTCAGCCGCCAAACCGCACCAGTACCAGGGCGCGGCAGGTACCAGGGCGCGGCAGAGCAACCAGCACCAACGCACGCATAAGCCCCGCACCCCTACAAGGGGGCACGGGGCACCATACACAACTAATAAACCAAAAGAGGAACAGGCGACTTACGCATCCTGCGTATAAGGCTCCTGCACCACCATCATCGAATCAATCGCAGAAAGCAGATCCTGGCGGTAACGGTTAAACGCATTCTCAATCAGAGGAACATCGCCACTCGCCACAGCCTCCTGCGGAGAAATCAGTGGCAGAGTCTGATACTCCTCCACCAGGCTCAACGCAATATGGGTCAACAAACGAGCACGACGCAGCGCCTCCGCATGACCCAAACCAAGAGCCTGGAACTCATGAGCCATAGCCACCACAGGCTTCAACTCACGCGGGTGCAGAGTCAAACTCAAACGCACCACCTCAGGGCACTCACGAATCGGGTACAGCAGGGAGAACAGCGTATCGCCGCGGCGAATCATCGAAGCGCGAATAGCCTCCGGATTCGCCTCAGCCTCCTCAGACATCGACTTCGGGGCACGAGCCAGAATGTAATCCGCCAACAGAATCAGAAGCTGCTGCTTATTCTTCACGTGGTAGTACAGGGCGCCGGGAGCCACGTGAAGCTCCTGAGCGAGTCGGCGCATGGAAAGGTCCGCCAAACCGTAGGTCGCCAAGACCTCGTAGGCGGTATCTAGAATCTTTTCACGGGAAAGTACCACCCTTTCATTTTAGGGTGTTCAAATCTGTAACGTGAGCAAGATGCACCCCGCGGCAAACAAAAACCCCACAAATACGCGGTACAAGCCCAAAAAGCAATGTTGATTCTCACTCACCCGGAGCGAACGTTTCGCGTTTCACGAGCACTTTTGCCACCAAAACCACTCCAGCACACACAGAACAGGTAGCCGCCCACGCTCTCGGCATAAAATCACGTCTTAAACCGCCCAAAACCGCCAAGACAGGTAAACCTCGCGGGCGCACAGAGTAAAAGGGGGTGTTTAATATTCGGTATGAGCAATGCATTTTCTGAACTAATCGAGCGCGCCACCGCAGGCGAAGGCCTCAACCGCGAAGAAATCCACACCCTCCTCGTGGATGGTGAGGGCCAGGACTTCGCCCTCATCGAGGCAGCCTCCGTCGTGCGCCGCAACGAATTCCGCAACATGATTGCGATCCACACCGAAGATGAAGCACTCGCCGACGCCCTGGGCACCCGCTCCATCGCCGTGGACTCCTACGAAGTACTGGATATCTCCCGCGATATCGACTCCGAAGAACTCGCGGCAACTATCGAACGTATTGCTGAATCCTCTGCCATCGGCGTGACCTTACTACTGCCCGAAAATGCAGTACCCATGATGCTGATGCGCGTGCTATCCATCCTGCGCCTGGCGGCACCCTCCAAGGTCATTCACCTGCCCGAAGGCTACGAACAGTCCCTGCGCTCGCTGACCTCCCTCGCAATGCACGTGGTCAGCGCTATCACCATCACCGACGACATTGAGCAGTGGCCCATGGTCAACGAGGTGCTCAAGGCACTGCGTCACGGCGGCATCGTCATCTCCGGCACCGGTGGACGCGACGCCCTCGCAGGCTACCTGCGCTACCTCTCCGACCTGGGCGTGGACCTCATGGGTCACCGTGATGCACGCGGCTCCGCCTGCGGTTCGGTCGACGGTGGCGGCTGTGGATGCGGTTCGGGTGGCTGCGGTAGCCACGAGGAGCCGGCACCTTCCGCCGGTGGTTGCGGTTGCGGTTCGGGCGGATGCGGTTCTTCCGCTGAAGCTCCCGCTGAGCCTCACGGTCACTCCCACGGTGGGGGCGGTTGCTGCGGCGGCCACGACGAACCGAAGGAAGAAAAGGGTGGTTGCTGCGGTGGTCACGACGAGCCTGAACCGGTTGTCGAGGAAGCCCCCGCTGGTGGTTGCGGCTGTGGTGCTGGTGGATGCGGTTCTAAGTAGCCCGCTAACAGCAACTACCCTAATCGATATATTCCAAATATAGAATTTTCCCCTGAATAACCTGCTGAAAAGCAAGGATATTCAGGGGAAAACTCTATATTCCATAAAGAGTATTAGGCTTAGAGGTAAACACCACCACAATAAACGCTGCAGAACCCCCATATCCGAAAAGCGGAATGAGCCCCTCCGGTAGAGTAGAAAGACGTAGCCGACTAACCCTAGCCGCGCGAAAGGAACAACACCGGACCAATGCTTTACCTCTCCGTTATTGTCATCATCCTGATTGCGACCGTGTTCATGGTCAGCGTCGGTGACCGACTCAACCTCCCCTGGCCGGTCATGATGACCCTGCTCGGCGCTGCCGCGCTCTTCATCCCCAACCGACCGGACATCACCATCGACAGCGACATCATCCTGCCGATCTTCCTTCCGCCACTGCTGTGGGCCATCGGCGTTAAATTCTCCTGGGGAACCCTGCGCCGCCGCTGGAAATCCGTACTGCTCTATTCGGTCCTGCTCACCACCGTCTCCGCCCTGGCAATTGCCGGCGCAGCCATGTGGTGGGTCCCCGGCATGACCATCGCCGTCGCCCTTGCCGTCGGTGCCGCCGTCTCCCCGCCCGACCCCGTCGCCGTGGAAGCAGTCGCTGAGCCCGTCGGCATCCCCCGCCGCCTCATCGGCACCCTGCAGACCGAAGGTAGCTTCAACGACGCTATCGCAATCGTTCTCTTCCACGCCGCAATCCACTCCATGACCAGCGGCCACCACATCGAGCCGCTCTCGGTCGCCAAAGACTTCGTGCTCGGCTCGATCCTCGCGGTCATTATTGGTTATATCTTCGGCTGGCTCGGCGGCTACGTTCGCCAGCGCGCCCACGACGTGGTCACCAGCAACGCCGTGACCCTCGTGATCCCCTTTGGCGCCTACCTCGCTGCTGAAAGCGTGCACGCCTCCGGCGTTATTGCCGTGGTCATCGGCGCTATCCAGTTCACCAGCACCAAATACATGGCGGCACTCGAAGCGGAAGAACGCCTCTCCTCCACCTCCTTCTGGCAGATCATTGAGCTGCTCATGACCGGTGTCGCCTTCGGCCTCATCGGCCTGCAGGCAAGTAGCATCATCGCCACCGCCGACCCCTCCCGTACCGCAGGCCTCTTCGCTGACGGTGCCCTGGTCGCACTGGTCGCAATCCTGGTGCGCCTCATCTGGTTCACCATCGTCTGGCTGGCAGGACGCAAGAACCCCATCCACGAGGGTGCTCCCGAAAGCTTCGCCGAAGTTATCATCATGACCTGGTCCGGCATGCGAGGCCTCGTGACCCTGATTCTTGCCCTGTCCATCCCCGTGGTCAACGGCACTGAACAGGTCCGTCAGGACGCCATCGTCATGATGCTCTCCGTGCTCTTCTTCACCCTCGTGCTACCCGGCCTGACCCTGCCTATGCTCGTGAAGGTCCTTGGCGTGCGGGCTAACCATGAAGAAGAAACCGCCGTACCCGAACTGCTCAAGATTGCGCAGGTCGCAGCCCTCGAGGCGCTGCAGGCTGAAGCGAAGGCAACCACCGACCCTGAGACCTATGCCCGCGTGAAGGAAATGTGCTCCGCCATTACCCGCCGCGACGAAATCAGCGAGGCACTGCCCGAAGAATACAAGCAGCACATGGAGAAGCTTAAGGACAAGAGGAACGACTTCGTGCGCCTGCGCGATGCCGCCCTCGCCGCCGCGCAGAACGAGGTTATTTCTGCTCAGGACCGCTACGACTCCCACGACGTGACCCGCGTGGTGCGTAAGCTGGACATCCTGGCGCAGGCAGAAAGCATCCGCTCCTCCGGCATGTTCATTCTTCCCGCCATGACAGCCGGCGCGGTCGCCATGGAACGCTACAACCTCTGGAAGAAACACCAGGGCACCCTGAGCACCCGCGCAATCCCCGTGGTGGAAAACGCGCCCGCCTCGCCTCTGGTCACCAACGAGGTAACCCCCACGTCCTAGCCGGTACCTCTGCACCGCGTGCATGAACGTTACGTTTCTGCCCCTGCCTACGCCACCGAGATAAGCCCGTTGGTCTTTAGCTCACAGGCGATAGACAAGGGCAGAAGCAGATTAAGCCTCAACTATCACCTAAAATGAGACAGGAAACGTAGTGACCGTACGTTAGCTCTCTCAAACTCACGAACACATTGAAAGTAGACATGGATTTCAAGACTCTCTCGCCTGCGTACCTGACCTCCCTCGGCGTGATTTTTTGCGGCGCGCTCTTGATTGGAACCTCCAACCCCTGGCTCCTGTGGCTCGGCTGGATCCTTCTGATTCTTGCGTTGGGTCTGAACGTCCTTGCCTTTGTGCTGTCCGTGGGTAAGGCGAAGGGCGACCCGACCCCCGCACTGGTTGCCAACCTGGACGGCATCGAGTCCTCCGTGGAGAACCGTATCCGCGAGCGCTCGGAGCACCGCCGTGAAGAGCGTGAAGCTGCTGAGCATGAGGCAGTTGAGCACGATGCTGCGGCGCAGGCTGATCAGGAAGTAGCTCCCGCTGAAGCCGTTGAGGCGACCGAGCCTGCTGAAACTGCAGAGGTCCGCGAGGAAGAACCCACCGAATCTCAGCCGATTGTTGATCGTGCCCCCGGCCGTATGAGCGTTCTGCCCTCGCGTCCCCGTTCGGGTCGTACCCCCAAGCCCCGCTCCAACGCACGCTAGGTAGGTCGGTAGTGAATACGAAGTTTTTGCTTTCCCCGGCGTACCTGGTTTCTGTTGCCCTGATGCTTTCCGGCGCGGTGCTTTCCGGTGGTCGGTTCATGCTGATCGGCTGGATTCTGTGCATTGTGGGTGTCTGCTTGAACGCCATGACCCTGGTGGTACTGACGAACCGTGAGCAGCTGTACACCATGGAGGCGAAGGCTGCCCGAGGCACCCGCCGCGGCTTTGATGACCGCCCCGCTGTGGTGCAGCGATTGGACGCGGCTCCGGCTACTGACAGTGCAGACGAAGGATCTGCGGAGTCCGTCGAGGAAGTCGCAGAAGAGCCTGCTGAAGCACCCGCACAGAAGACTAACTAGGGGTGTAACCCCTAAGACGTAAAAGACCCCCGCAGAGGGTATCTGACGTGAACAAAAGACCGTAACTGCCCCCGTACAGGGGAGTGGTTACGGTCTTTTGGGTGTCTGAACACTCACCTCGACTAACGCTCGTCGAATACTTTTGTTGGGGAGGAGGGGCGAGCGAGCGGGGTCTTTAGCGCTGAGTACCCAGCTTCTGCGCCGCGAAATCCGCGTACTCCTGCACATGCGCGCGAGCCTGCTTGGTCAGAGCCTTATTCTCATCCAGGATGCGTTCCGACTGCGCCGCCATCAGCTCCAGGTACTGGCGGTCGCGGGTCTTCTTCCATGCGGTGCGTGCCGCCTCCAGCTCCGCGAAATCGTTGAGCGCCTGACGCTGCATCGTGTAACGGACCCACATGAGCACCAGAATCAGCACCAGCGGAATGAGGCACGCCCAGCTCTGCCACAGCCCGTACAGCGCCGCCGCAATGGCACCCAAAACAATCAGCACCGGGGAAATGGAGACGATGGGGGAGTCCGGGTGGTTCTTCTGGTTCTTCACGAGCGATTCACGCGCCATAGCGCGGAAGGTGTCAGAGAAGCTGGACGGGTCGTAGGACTGGGCAGAATCGGCCTGCGGGCTTTTCTGTGACTGATTCTTGCCGGGCTGGTTCTTTGGGGGTTGAGCGGGGCACATAGAAACCTCACGGGGATACACGGGGAGTAACGGGAAAGCGGGTGTTTCACGTGAAACGGGGGAGTAGGCGGCGAGCACGCGCGAGAGAAGCGGCGAGTCCGCGGAGGCGGACTGGCAAGCTCCGCGCTCGCCGCGCCTGAACGCCGCCTCGGTAGCTTCTACAGGGAAGCCTCAATAAACTCGTACGCCTTATCCACACAATCGGTGGTGACAGCCTTAACCTCATCGGGGGAGTAGCTGAACGACGCCGAACGGTCAGCGTAGCGGTGCATGTCGATATCGTTCCACGAATCACCAATCGTATGCACCTCATAGGAGCTACCCGGATGCTCCGACTGCAGGTACTCCACCAGATGCTGCAGACCGGTGCCCTTCGTGCAGGCGGGCGGCACAATATCCAGGAAGTCCTGGTTCTTGTGGCAGTCCACCGAATCACCAAAACGGTCCAGAATCCAGGCGTACGCCGCCTCGCGGACCTGCGCATCTGGAATCCACAGGGGCACGCCCACGTACTCGTGGTTCTGCAGGTCGCCGGCCGCCAGGGGAGTGAACTCCGGCAGAATATTCGTCGAGGAGCCCACCCGGTCGCAGAGGCTGTAATCGTTATCCAGGGTCGTGGCGAACAGCGCCACGCCGTCCACGGTGCTGAAATGCTCGTAGCACGCCTGCACAACGCTCAGCGGAAGAGGCTGACGGTAAATCACCCGGTACTCCCGGTCGGTAATCACTGCGCCCGTGTACAGCACGTGGTAATCAAAGCGGATGGTAGTTGGGTTCAGCGCCAGCTGCGTGGCAAAAATGCTCTTGCCCGTACACGAGACCGCCAGGTTGCCCTCCGCCTGCCAGCGGGCAATCGCCTGCTCATTGGCAGGCTCCACGGCACGGTTAAACAGGATTGTGCCGTCAAGGTCGAAAGCCATCAACTTGGTCATAAAAACTCCTTCACGGAAAGGGCTACGCTGCCGCGAAATGCGCTCCGCAACCCATGAAAACGCCCATGAAAACGGGGGTGCCGCCGGTACCTTAAGTGTACCGACCGCACCCCCGCCACTTGAGACAAGCCCCTGAATCTCACGCCCTCATAGAAGGGCGAAAGGGCTCATCTCTCAGATTTTTAGAGAGCCAGGAAGCCCAGGTACGAACCGAGGATACCCACGGCAAATAGAGCGAAAATCAACCAGATAGCGTTGACCTTCTTCTTCAGCAGCCACATGCACAGGAAGCACAGGCCCAGCGACGCAAGGCCCGGTAGCAGATCGTTCAGCACCGACTGAACGGTCACATCCACCATCGCGCCCGCCTGATTCTTGTAGCTGGTTAGCGGCAACGGAATGTTTACGCTCGTCCAGCGGTACACCAGCGCACCCATCACGAACAGACCCATCACGGAAGCGCCCTGAGTGATCTTCTGCAGGGTGTTACCGCCCGCCTCAGTCACAATCTGGGTACCCTTCTCGTAACCGTACTTGAAGCCGTACCAGCGGGTCGCCCAGCGAATTGCGGTCAGGCCGAAGAAGAACAGCAGCGGGCCCAGAATATTACCGGTCACCGCCAGGGATGCACCCAGAGCAGCCAGCACAATACGTGCGGTACCCCAGTAAATCGGGTCGCCCACACCAGCCAGCGGGCCCATCAGACCCACCTTCACGTTGGTGATAGCGGCCTCGTCAATGTCCTTACCGGCTGCCTTCTCACGCTCCATTGCAGCGGTCACACCCATAATCGAGGATGCGACCCACGGCTGGGTGTTGAAGAACTCCAGGTGGCGGGTCAGTGCCTCCGCCTGGTCTTCCTTCTTGGTGTAGAAGCGCTTAATAGCCGGAATCATGGAAACCGCGAAACCGATGGACTGCATACGCTCAAAGTTAAACGAACCAAGCAGGAAGGTGGAGCGGAAGTAGGTTTCGACCTTATCGCGCTGGGTGAGCTCGGGAACTTCAACGAGCTCGACGTTCTTGTTCTCAGTCATGATGATGCTCCTTACTCGAGCTCGTTATCGAGGTCGTTTGCTGCGGCTGCCGGTGCTACGGCGGGTGCCTCGCTCTTATGGAAGAGCGGGTTCAGCTGGGTGTACAGCAGACCCAGGCAAGCGCCCACAATACCGATAGCAACCAGGTTGAACTGTGCCTGACCGGACAGGGTTGCGACGAGATCCTTCGCGCCCTCGGTACCAGCAATCGAAATCGACTGGGTTGCCGGGATAGCGGCGGCGGCAATGAAGCCGAGGAAGAAGAAGGGCATGAGAGCCTTCGAACGCATCATGTTGATGACCATTGCAAAACCGACCACGGTGATCATGCCACCGGCGATACGCAGACCAACGGTCACCTCGGTGGGGATCATGTTCAGCAGGCGGGTCAGCTCTTCGGAGCTAATCAGCGCCACAATAGCGGTCGGGATAGCCACACGCAGACCCTGCAGAGCCATACCGCTAATGTGCATCAACTCAATACCGCGGAAGTTCGCGGTCTTCGCGAAATTATCAGCCTGATGCTGGAAGAACACCGTAATGGTACGAACGAAAATGGTCAGAACCTGACCTGCTGCAGCCAGCGGCACAGCAATAGCAATACCGGTGGTGATGTCCTGGTGCCCCTGAATCACAACAACAGCGGAGATGGTGGATGCCAGAGCCGAGTCGGGAGCCATTGCCGCACCGACGTTCATCCAGCCCAGGGCGATGAGCTCCAGTGCGCCACCGAGCATAATGCCGGTAGTCGGGTCACCCAGCGCAAAACCCATCAGGGTACAAGCGACCAGGGGGCGGTGGAACTGACGCTCGTCCACCACGGATGCGACGCCCGCAATGAACGCCACGAGAACAACGAGAATAAACGTCAGGGCGCTCATGCGTCCAGGCCTTTCTGCTTGAGGATCTTTTCCAAATCAACCGGGGAGTGGTTGGGCAGCTGCTGAACCGTCAGCTTCACACCGCGCTTAATGAGTTCGCGGTAGGCTTCCAGGTGCTCCTCGGAGGCGTACACTGCGTCCGAGAGCTGAACCATGCCGGTCTTGAAGGTGACGCCACCAACGTTCACTTCGTTGATCTTAACGCCTTCGTCGAGCAGCCGCACCACGTCAACGGGGGATTCTACGACGAACATGGTCTTCATGCCGGTGTACTTGGGGTTGTTGTACACGCGGCCAGCCTTAGCGATGTCCAGGACGTTGGTCTTCACACTGGTCGGCGCGACCTGCAGCAGCAGGGACTTGCGCAGCTGATCGTGTGCCGCATTATCGGATGCCGCGATGAAGGTCTGCGGTGCGATATACGGAACCCAGGTGCCTGCCACCTGACCGTGAATCAGGCGGGAGTCGATGCGGGTGAAGATAGCGTCCATGGTGCCGCCGGGAACCTGCTGAGCAGCCGGAACCTCGACCGCCTTGGTCTCTGCGGGCTTCGCCTCGGCGGGCTTGGCGGCTGCGGGCTGGTTCGCCTCCTGGAAGGAGCGAATACCCTTAATGCCAGCCTTGTGCGCCTTAGCGACCAGGGACTTGAGGGTTGCGTTCTTACGGCCTGCGCCGGAGATGACCTCAATAAGCATCGGTACGTTGACACCGGAGACGACGTCGACGCCCTCGCGGGTGGCTGCGAACTGCGCACCGGCGTTGTAGGGGCTACCGCCGAAGAGGTCGACCAGCAGCAGGGTTTCTTCTGCTTCAGATGCCTCAACGATGCGGGTGTACTCTTCGACGAGATCTTCGGGGCCCTGACCCGGCAGGAACGTGACCGGGTGGACGTTTTCGAAGTTACCGAGGATCATGCCGGCGGTCTTCAGCAGAGCCGGAGCCGACTCGCCGTGTGCCGCCACAATGATAGTGACCATAGTGGTCCTCTCGTGTTCGTGACATGGTGTGTAGTGGCCCCGTGAAGGGCCTCATAATTCTCAGATAGTAACACGTTGTTTTTGTGTTTTGTGGGTTTTATCTGGCTTTGCACACTTTAGGTTCTTGTGACATTTTTTCAAGTGTTGGAATATGGGTTTTTGATGTCAAAACACGTATTTATTGCCAGGGTGTAAAAAATTTAAACAGAACACCGAAAAAAGGTTGTCGACACGGGGAGAAATGCGTTATTTTTGTGAAATTTCAGGAATGACGGCATCTTGCAAGCGGACTGACGAGGTGCTTGTTATGGGATATTTTGGACTGTGATAGTGCAAGAAAATGATTTACAAAGAAAATACCGAACAAAAAATGGGTGCACGGATCAAAAGATGTGGGATTTATAAAAAACCAACATTTTCCTGCGGTCTGTCCACAGAATGGTATTTCTGGAATACGCCGCTATAAACCGTCATTTCAAAATTTAAATCGACGCGCTAACGCGCGAAGGAAAACCCGGGAAAACGACAATTTAGTGACAGGTTGTATATATAAATAGCAACCCACCTTTAACGGCCACGTTCCGCCCGGCATCACCCCTCTAGAATCCTCACTCCCAGATTCCACCACCCGAACCCCTCACCGGAATCCCGGGGTATAGATTTCGTGGCGTAGAAAAAGCCGAGGTGTAGAAAAAATCTGGGGTATAGAAAAAGCGACCGAGAACCCCCAGTCGCTTTCTGCATATGCGCTACGCGTTAATACCCCACATATCCCGCGCCAGACGCGCAATATGAATCGTCAAATACGTCAACTCATCACGAGTCAGGCTCTGCTTCAACTGCATCTGCAGCACCAACAAAACCTTCTGCGCACACGCGTAGGCGCGCGGTACATCCGCACGAAGGGCCGCCAACAAACTCGGCTGCGACACCTCATCAACATCCTCCGCACGATTTGCGGAGGCGCGGCTCGCCCGCACAAACAGGTACCTCAGATGCGTCACAAAACGTGCCGCACTCATTGAGTCCGGGTCGATCTTCCGCTCGTAGCTCGCCTCAATAATTTCAAAAACCTGCGCGAAAACCTCAGTCATGCGGAATGCCTGAGACATATCCGCCGTCGCAAATTGCGCGTTGACTAGGTGCAACGCCAAAGGAATAGCCTCATTCGGGTCCAGTTCAACCTGCAGGCGCTCGCGAACCATTTCCAAAACCGTGCGGCCGTACTCCACCTCGCGCGGGTAGAGAACAGTCACCTCTGGGGCGAGCGGATACTGCACCCGCACCCCGTCACGCGCACGAACCACCGCATAGTGCAGGTGATCAGCCAGCGGAAGAATAAACGAGTTCGACAGCTCCAGCGCACCCTCGGCGCGCACCTTCGACTCCAAAAGTGTGGCAATCGACAGAATCTCCGCCGGGATCTCAGAAAGAGTCATGCTCAGGCGCTCACCCGACATACCCTTCTCAGGCACAAACGTCTGCTCCACTGCAGACGGGTCAATCAGCTGGCCCTTACGCTTACCAAAGGCAATGCCGCGACCAATCATCACGGACTCCTTGCCGTAATGATCCACAGTGAGGACAACATTGTTGTTATAAATACGGCTAATACGCATGTGTCCTCCTCTGCGGGTGTCGGGGCGCCTGTGTCGGGGTGGCACACTGAAACGATAAAAGGCGATTGAGTATCACCTAAGCTACTACAAATTTTACCGAAAGATTGAACCCGTATTGAAGGGTTAACGCGCGTGGTTGGGATAATGGGCGGCGCGAAACTGTGCCCCAGCTGTGATGCAGGCAAGCATTCCATAAGTTTGCGGCTGAAAACCGGCTCCCGCCCCGCCGTGAACCCTAAATCGCGATACTCTTAATCACATGAGCAGCAAAGCAACCGAAATCGCAAAGAACCTTCCCGCCCTCGAACACCCGGACGGTAGCCCCATCCGCGCCCTCGTCGTTGACGATGAGGAGATGCTCAAGGAACTCGTCAGCATGGGTCTGAAAATGATCGGCTGGGAGGTGCAGTCCGCAGGTGACGGTCCCTCCGCGCTCGCGATTGCCCGCGATTGGCGCCCCGACGTGCTCGTGCTGGACATTATGATGCCCGGCTTCGACGGACTGGAGCTGCTCACCCGCATCCGTAAGTTCTACCCCGAGGTTCCCTGCCTCTTCCTGACCGCGAAGGACTCGGTCGACAACCGTATTGAGGGCCTTGCCGCCGGTGCGGATGACTACGTGACTAAGCCCTTCTCTATGGAAGAGGTCATGATCCGTTTGCACCGCCTGGTGCAGCGCTCCGGCGTTGCCGCCATTGACGACGCTGAGCTGGTCGTCGGTGACCTGGTGTTGAACCAGGATACCCGTGAGGTCACCCGCGGTGGCGAGCAGATTAACCTCACCGCAACCCAGTTCGACCTGCTACGCTACCTCATGGAGAACGCGAAGCGTGTGGTCTCCAAGAGTCAGATTCTTGATAATGTCTGGAACTACGATTTTGGTGGTCAGGCAAATATTGTGGAGCTGTACATCTCCTATCTGCGTAAGAAGATTGACGTGGGTCGCGAACCGATGATTCACACCGTGCGCGGTGCCGGTTACGTGCTGCGTCCCGCTGTCTAAGTTTATTCTCTGCTCTTCATATGGCGCGGTATAACACCCGGTTATACCGCGCCATATCAGTTATATTCCGTATTTCGAATATGGAAAGAAAGGATGCTCGTGGGCTCCTACTCACCCGGTGACCCCGCCTCCCCGGATAACGAAGCAACCCGCCCCCTGCGCGCGGGTACCCCCGCACGAGACGGTGCCGCACCCTCCCAGGGGAACTTCTTCGTGCGCCTACGTGCCGCCTGGAAGAGCATGAGGAACTCCGAGGCGTCCCCCGAAGAACTCGGGTACGTACCTCACCTGCGTTCGCGCCTTATCGCCATCCTCGTGGCAGCCCTCGGCATTGCCTGCCTCATTATTGGCCTGTCTACCTATGTGACCCTGCAGAACTCCCTCTATCAGCAGGCGCAAAGCGACCTCAAAGAAACCAGTCACCGCGTAGTGCAGCCGACCTCCCGAAACGGCAAGCGAGAAGAAGTGGACTGCAGCGACCTGCAGAAGAGCAGCTCTCTCTTTGCGCCCGGTCAGGCGTCCGGAACCATCATTACCTGTGTTGAGTCCGAAGGTGCTGTGGAAATCGCCAGCAAGCTCGCCAAGGACGGCACCGTACAAACCCTCTCCGCCAATGACCAGGTAACCCTCGGGACCATGGCGCTCAACGCCACTAAAGAGGAAGTCCGAGAGGTCAAACTGGAATCCGGTCTGTACCTCGTCAAAATCACCCCGAAGGCTAATAGCAGCGCCGACGCCCAGGTGGTTGGTATTCCGCTCGCCAACGTACAGCAGACCCTCACCATCTTTGTGATTGTGGTAGCCCTCGGTTCCATCGCCGTGATGGTCGGCGCCGGCGTGGCGGGCTCCTACATTATTCGCGGCACCATGAAGCCCCTGGAGCGAGTCTCCGCGGTGGCAACCGATGTGGCGCACCTGGACCTGGAAGAGCACACTATCTCCTCGGCGGTGCGCGTGGATCCGCGAGATTCCGACCCGCGCACCGAAGTCGGTGCCGTAGGCTATGCCCTCAACCAGCTGCTCGATAACGTGAACTCCGCTCTGGAGGTGCGCGAACGCACCGAACATCAGATTCGCGCCTTTATTGCGGACGCCTCCCACGAGCTGCGCACGCCCCTTGCTGCCATTAAGGGGTACTCCGACATGCTCCGCTGGACCGAACCGCTCAGTGAATCCGGCCAGTCCTCCCTAGCGCGCATTGATTCGCAGACCGAGCGTATGTCGCGCCTCGTGGAGGACCTTTTGACTCTTGCCCGCCTGGACGAGGGTCGCGAACCCAAGCTGGAGCAGGTTGACCTGACCGAGCTGGTGCTCGAGTGCACCTCCGATATGCAGGCGGCAGCACGTACCCACGAATGGCACCTGAACTTGCCCGATGAGCCGGTCGAAGTGGTGGCGGATCGCTCCCAGATTCAGCGCGTCATCCTGAATCTGCTCTCGAACGCTCGCAAGCACACCGATGAGGGTACGCGCGTGACCGCGGGTCTGTCGGTAGATGCTGCGCGCCGCGAGGCTGTGGTGACTGTGACCGATAACGGCCCGGGTATTGCACCCGACTTCCTACCGAAGATTTTTGACCGCTTCACCCGTGCCGATAAGGCACGTTCTGGTTCGGATGGAACCACCGGTCTGGGTCTGGCGATTGTGCAGGCGATTGTACAGGCGCACGGCGGTTCGATTCAGGTGCAGAGCCAGCCGGGACATACGGTCTTTACGGTGCGCTTGCCGCTGGATGCGCGTCTTCAGCCTGTCGCCTAGTTCAGTACTTGGTCTACCGCCTGAGTTGCGCGTGTCCATTCTGTGAATGGCTGCTTGAGGGGGTGTGTTGTGTTGTGTGCGCATTCTGCTCCCCTGCGGTGCTTTTGAGGGTTTATAGCGCCTTGACATGCTAAAACGCTAAATTACTTGTTGAGTAAACGTTAAATCTGCACTTCAAGTTTATTACCTAGAGTGCAAATATGTGGTGAATCTAACCCCCAAATAGTTACCCCCAGTGAAACAATGCGCGTATTGTAAAAAACATGGCTAATCTTGTTGAATCTCCCGCAAACATCACGGACAAGCGCTCCGCTCGCAAGGCAGAGAACCGCATCGCAATCGTTGAGGCAGCAGAATCCCTCATCCTCGAGGGCGGCTACGGCGCCCTCAACGCAGAAGCACTCGCAGAACGCGCAGGCGTCTCCCGCCGCACCATCTTCAACCACTTCGCCTCCGTAGATGACGTACTGGTCACCCGCATGAACCAGTACTTCAACCGCATCTTCGAAGAATGCGACTTCACCGTCTCCGGTGAAAACGCAAGCATGGAAGCCGAAATGCTCTCTATTGCCCGCAAGGTCTTCAAGAGCAACACCCTCGAAGAGTACATCGCACCCTTCGCGCACCTGCTCTACGCCCTCGAAATGGACAGCCCCGCGAAGTTCGAAGAATACTCGCACGTCATCCTCGAGCGCACCTACGACATCTTCCTCGAGCGGTACCTCGCGGCATACCCCGACCTGCCCTACCTGCGCGTGGCGGTCTTCGCCTCCAACCTCGCCGAAACCATCGGTGAAGGCGTCTACTACTACCTCACCCGCGCCGAAGAAATGACGGTCAAGGTTGCAGCAGAAGCCCCCGAGGGCACCCACCCCGAAGCACTCGCCATCGAAGCGATGCGCCAGTGCGTACTCGAAGCACTCGACTACCTGGGTCGTCTGGTCCAGGGCGAATTCGCAAGCTAAGCCCCATAGCGTCAACGCTCAAACACTCTCGCTTCGGGCACCTCATCTGCAGGTGCCCGGGGCGGGGTGTTTTTTGTCTAAAAACAGGACACAGCGTTCGCCGTACAGGGCAAACCACACGCCGCATTCACGCGCACCCAACACCCCAAACTCTTCACTCGCTCAACTTCAAAGGACTGAATCATGGCTACATGGCTCTACCGCATCGGTGAAGCTGCCGCCCGCCGCGCATGGGCTGTCATCCTCACCTGGGTACTCATCGTCGCCGGTGTAGCGGGTGCCTACACCGCGTTCCACGGCAAGCTCAGCAACACCTTCACCATGCCCGGAACGCAGACCCAGCAGCTCTCCGACGAGCTCGCCCAACGCTTCCCCAGTGCCAACCGCGGCTCCGGCCAGATCATTCTCACCACCGGTGACGGCACCGCCCTCACCGAAGAGCAGAAGCAGGCATTCTCCGCCGCACTGAGCGCACTGCCCAGCGAGGTGCCCTCCGTGGATGCGGTCACCGACCCGTTCACCACCACCTCCAAGCTTGCAGAAGCGAAAACCCAGCTCGACGAGGCGCACGCCAAGATTGACGCCGCCCCCTCCCAGATCGAGGACGGCAAAAAGCAGCTGAATGCCGCCACCTCGCAGCTTGAGGACGGCATGAAGCAGATTGCCGACAACGAGAAGAAGCTCGACGACTCACAGGCACAGATTAGTGCAGGTCAGGAGCAGCTCGCCTCCGCGCTGAAGCAGCTGGACGATACGCAGGCACAGCTGAAGGACGGCTACGCCCAGGCGGAGGCGGCAGGCTCACCCGCTGCCATGATGGAGCAGCTCAACGCCCAGCAGGCGCAGCTGACCGAGCAGCAGAACGCGCTCAATCAGCAGCGCGATACCCTGACCGAGAGCCAGAAGCAGGTTGACGCGGGTCGCGCAGAAATCGCCTCCAAGAAGGATGAGCTGGCTGAGGGCAAGAAGAAGTTGGACGAGCAGCGCAACCAGCTTCAGAAGACCGAGAGTGCGCTACCGGCACAGCGCGAGCAGCTGGAGCGCCAGCAGAAGCTCTACGACTTCACCTCCGGCTACCGTATGGTCTCTGAGGATCAGTCCACGGCGATTGCGACTGTCTCGTTTAAGAAGAAGATTTACGAGGTGCCGTCCGCCGAATTGCAGAAGGTCATGTCCGACATTGAGTCGGCGAACCTGCACGGGGCGACCGTCCAGTTCGACGCGAACCTGAGTGAATCCGCGCTTGGCGGCGGCTCGCACACCGGTGAGGTGGCGGGTATGGTCATCGCCTTCATCGTGCTCATGGTTATGCTCGGCACCCTCGTGGCTGCAGGCCTGCCGATCCTGATGTCTCTGGTAGGCGTGGTGGTGGGTGTGCTCGGCACGCTCTCGCTGTCTTCTGTTATCCAGATGAGCTCCACCGCCTACACCCTGGGTCTGATGCTCGGCCTGGCGGTCGGTATCGACTATTCGCTGTTCATTCTGAACCGCTACCGCACGAACCTGCTGAACGGCATGCCGAAGGTCCAGTCGATTGCCCTGGCGAACGGCACGAGCGGTAACGCCGTGATTTTTGCAGCGAGCACCGTGATTATTGCGCTTGTGGCGCTGAATGTGACCGGTATTCCCTTCCTGGGTGTGATGGGTAATGCCGCCGCGTTCTGCGTGGTTGTTGCCGCCCTAATCGCGGTGACGCTCACCCCGGCGGTGCTGTCCTTGGCGGGTACCAAGATCATGTCGAAGAAGCTGTGGGCTTCCATCGATATCCTGCAGAAGATTGCGGAACGCCGCGCGCAGGATGCTGAACGCACCGAGAAGCCGAACGGCTGGTTGCGCCTCGTGCTGGCGCGTCCGCTACTGACTCTGGTGGTGGGTACGCTGGCGCTGCTGGCGGTTGCCGCCCCCATGTCTCAGATGCGCCTGGGTCTGCCGGACGCCTCGAACTACCCCTCCGATAGCGCCGCGTACAAGTCGTACGCGCTGGTCAAGGACAAGTTCGGTGAGGGCATGAGCGCCCCGCTGGTCGCGGTCGCGCACACGCCCGCGAACATGAGTGAGGAGCAGGTTCAGCAGGTGCAGATTGATATCGCCTCTGCGGTCAAGGAGCGCGGCGGCGCGAATGTGCAGGCTGTAGTTCCCGGCGGTATGACCGATGACCGTACCCTCATGATTTTCCAGGTGATTCCCGCCCACAGTGCAAGCTCCGTGGAGACTGAAGAGCTCGTCCACGAGCTGCGAGCCGTGACCGTTCCGGTTCAGGGCTCCGAGGTGTCTCTCGGTATTGCAGGTCAGACCAGTGGCAATATTGACGTCTCCGAGGTGCTCGCGCAGAAGCTGCCCCTGTACCTGGGCGTGGTGATGGGCCTGTCCTTCCTGGTGCTGATTCTGGTGTTCCGTTCGATTATGGTTCCGCTGGTTGCCTCGGTGGGCTTCCTCTTCTCGGTGCTGGCGAGCTTCGGTGCCGTGGTGTCGATTTATCAGCTGGGCTTCATGAGCTCCCTCTTCGGCGTGGACCACCCGGGTCCGGTGCTGTCCTTCTTGCCGACCCTGCTCATCGGTATTCTTTTCGGTCTTGCGATGGATTACCAGATGTTCCTGGTGACCGGCATGCGTGAAGCGTACGTGCACGGCAAGGATGCGGCGACCGCCATTGTGAGCGGCTACAACCATGCGGTGCGTGTGGTGGTGGCTGCCGCGATCATCATGATTTCGGTGTTTGGTGGCTTCATCTTTGCTGATTCGACCATGATCCGCCCGATGGGCTTTGGTTTGGCGTTCGGTGTGCTCGTGGATGCGTTCATTGTGCGCATGACGCTGACCCCGGCGATTATGGCTCTGCTGGGCGATAAGGCGTGGTGGATGCCGAAGTGGCTGGATCGCCTCACCCCGAATATGGATGTTGAGGGCGCCGCTCTGAGCGAGAAGATGAGCAAGAAGATTCAGCACGAGCGTGAGTCTGATGCCGCCGACTCGGGTAGCAAGCTCGGGTCAGAGTAAAGTATTAGTGTGTGTTTGTGCGTTACGGCGCACTCTGAAGACTAATACGAGATGAAAGGGCAGGTGCACGGCGATGAGGAACCGCGCGAGTATCCGACAGTGGATAGGAGGCGTTCTAATCCGTGTGCCTGCCCCTTTTCTTGTCTTTTTGGGCGGCGGCACGGGTGCGCTGTGCCGCGTGTACACCCCCGGTGGCGTGCTGGTGGCGAACCTGCTGGGTTCGTTCACGCTGGGCCTGCTGACGATGGTGTGGAACGCCTACGCGCGCCGTGACGGCGAGGACCGGATTCACTCGTTCCGCTTGCTGTTCGGTGCGGGTATGATGGGCGGCTACACGACCTATTCGTCGATTGCTGCGGTACTGGCGCAGACGATTTTCCTGCCGTACACGGTGCACGGCGGGTATATGGTGCTGGCGGTGCTGGTGCTACTCGTGGGTGGTTTGGTTGCCGCCGCAGCCGGCATGCTGACCGGCCGTTTTGTGGCGTCCCGTCTGGTGCCCGCCCGTGATGCTGAGGAGGGTCGCTAATGTTTTTCGCTCTGATGGTGTTCCTCTGCGGTGGTCTGGGTGCGATGACCCGCTTCTTCCTCGATAAGGCGATGTCGCCTCGTCTGCGCACGGAGTCGTCGATTATTAGCCCGGTGTTCGTCATTAACCTGGTGGGTTCGTTCCTGTACGGTCTGCTGATTTTGCCGGTGTCGAATCCTCGCGCGCTAGGCGTGCACTATAACGCCACGGATCAGGTGGCGTTCTGGTGCACCGTGATTACGACCGGCCTGCTGGGTGGGTTTACGACGTTTTCGACCGCCATGGTGGAGGCGCTGACCGCCCGCTCTGAGGGCAAGATGGTGAAGTTCCTGATGCTGTGGCTGGTGCAGGTTGTGGGTGCGATGGTGGCAGCTCTGGCGGGTGCGTTGCTGTTTGTGTTGCTGTTTGGTCGGTATATTGCGCCGGTGTTCCCGCCGGATGTTCTGTACTGACCGCGCCAGCTGTGGTGGTTCTCATGGTGTGTGTGGGTGTGTGTACAGCTTTTTCACAGTTTCGCCTAGGGCAAGCCATAGAGCGGTCTTTTACACTGGTGGTGAACGATATGCGGCGGGTATGAACGGTAACCCGCTATATACCACCAAGAATATATGTTAGAACAGGCATATATGCAGGTGGAGTTCATATAACTCACTCTCACGACCTAAGGAACACACGGCATGCAGGAACTGCTCAGTAAACACATGATTGGCACCTTCGCCATCGAGATTGCGGCGCTTACTGTCGCACTCTCTATCATCGGGTTCATTGGTATGCGCCTGCGCGCCAAGAAGACCGGTCGAGCGCACAGCATCCGCCAGTACTTGCTGACCGCGTCCTTTGCGCTGTTCCTTGCTTCTATTCTTTCCCTGACGCTGACCCCGATTGGCTCTTCCAATAGTGTTACGAACCCCGAGCTGTACTACCCGCGTTTCTATGTGGGCTGGAGCTGGCAGCAGGCGTGGGATCTGACTGCCGGCATAGGTCTGCGCCGCTTCGCAACGACCGTGTATGCGCAGCTCTTCTTCAATGTCGCCATGTTCATCCCCCTGGGCTTCTTTACTGCGGGCTGCCTGCGCTGGGGTCTGCGCGCTACGGCACTGAGCGGCTTCGCACTGTCGAGCTTCATTGAGTTGAGCCAGTTGACCGGTAACTGGGGTCTGGCGGGCTTCACCTACCGCACTTTCGATGTGGATGACATTGTGAATAACACTGCCGGCGCGGTTCTCGGTGCGGTCTGCATCTGGGTGGTGCGCGCGATTCAGAAGCGCCGCGCGGCTAAGCATGACCGGGCACTGGCAATGGCGTCCGCCGCGGCGTAGGAGCCTCTGAAAGTCCCCATGTCCCTTCCGTGAGGTAGACGCAACAAACCCCTCATTTTCATAACCTGACCGATATTGTGCAGGTTATGAAAATGAGGGGTTCGCTGTTTTTAGATGAAACCTCGCCGGATAAATCTATTCAGATAAACCCGGCTCGATGAAACCCTAGACAGGGAAGCTCTCGGGTGGGAAGACTACTCGTCCTCGGTCAGCCGGTTCACGACGCGGGTGCTACGGTTGCCCTTCACCTCTTCGGGGAGCAGAATCGGCATGGAACCGGTCGGAGTATAGGTTGCCGCGCGTGCCGCCGCGGTAGCGTGGGTGTCCTCAAACTCGGGGATAACCTCGGCGCTGGGTGCGCGGTACAGGTGGCTATTAGCCCACCATGCGAAGAGCAGAACCGCAATCGCTAGAGCGCTGGAGACGAACAGCAACGGGCTGACCTGACCCTCGTAGTAGAGCTTGAAGAACGCGCCACCCATGAAACCGCCGGCAATCGGGCCGCAGATCGGAACCCACGCGTAGAACCAGCGCGAGGAGCCCTTATCGTGGATGGGCAGCAGGGCGTGCATGAGGCGCGGACCGAAGTCACGGGCGGGGTTCAGGGCGTAGCCGGTCTGACCGCCCAGACCGATGACGAGTACGGTGACCATGAAGCCGAAGGCGAGGGGCTTGAGCACGTCGTTGAGGTTGAGAGAGAGTTCCACACCGCCGCTGATGGACGGCTTGAAGTTCACGCCGGTGTACAGTGCCGAGAAGACCAGCATGAACGTGCCAATCATTTCGGAGAGGGCGTTGGTGAAGTAGTTGTGAATGGCGGGGACGGTGCCGAAAACGCCGAGCTTAATCTTCTTGTCGGCGGTTGCCTTCCAGTGCGGCAGGTAGTTGAGGTAGACGAGGCCGGCGCCGACCATTGCGCCGAGTACCTGGGCGATGATGTAGCCGGGGACCTTCTCCCAGGAGAACTCGCCGAACGCTGCCAGGCCGATAGACACAGCGGGGTTGAGGTGGCCGCCGGAGTAGGCGTGGGAGGCGTAGACGCCGAAGGTGACGGCGAAACCCCAGCCGAAGGCGATGGTGAAGAAGTTGTCGCCGTGGCCTTTGGATCGGCGAAGTTCGACGTTGGCGATGACGCCGCAACCGATGGTGCACATGATGAGCGTGCCGAGGAATTCGGCGAGGTAGGGGCTGATGGTGTACACGGGGTGTCCTTCAGGTAGTGAACTGCGGGTGGTAAACCGGGATTCGGTTGGGGGCGCAGTGCCGAGCGTGAGGGAGGTGTGGTTTTGTGTGGGGTTATGCCGCCCGAGTGGCGTGTTTAACCTTTGGCATCTATGGAACCCTGAATGCCCTAGAAGGGCAATACTTTGGTGTTATTTCACCCTTAGACATAAGCGGTTTTTCGGGTTTTTCGTTTAAAAATAAATGTGGCGAATGAGGGGAAAATCGGTCATAGTCCACACCTTGGACTCATTCCATAAACTCGCGGTTGAACCCATGGAGAAACTCACGAATAAACCCGCGATCAAACCAACACTCACCCCCGCCATCAGCACCCGCCCTCAGCATAGAATGCCCGGGCACCTCACGGGGTACCCGGGCATTTTCTGTAATTTTTATGCGGCTCTAACTGCGGCTCTTGCGAACCGCGGTGGACTGGCTGTTACGCCGCTACATGGTTGTTACATGTGCTACTTGGCGCTCGCCCAGTCGAGAATCGCCTCGAAGAAGCGCTCGCATTCGCTCAGCTGCTCCAGCTCAATCCACTCGTTCGGAGTGTGCGCCTGGGCGATGTCGCCGGGGCCGCAAATGATGCTCTGCACGCCGGCACGCTGGAACTGGCCCGCCTCGGTGCCGTAGGTGACCTTCTGCGGTGCGTCATTGGTGCCCAGCCACTCGTGTGCCAGGTGAATGAGCGGCGCGTCATCGGCGGTGCCCAGACCCGGCACGGCGGCGAGTAGCTCGTGCTTCGCACCCACGCGGGAGGTGAGGCTACCGGGCTCCGCACCGGTCAGCTTTTCGGCGCGTGCGGCGCGTGCCTGCAGATCCGGCAGGATCACCTCCGAAAGCTCGCGGTCAATACGCTCCACGAAGGATTCGGTGGTCACCTGCGGCAGGGTGCGCACATCGTACTCTACGACCGCCTGCTCAGCGACGATGTTGTACTGCAGGCCGCCGGTTGCCAGGTTCACGCTGCCGGTGGAGTGGGGAATGATGAACGACTCGTCGAACGGGCCTTCTTCTTCCCACTGGTCCGCCATGTCGGTGAAGAAGGTGATGAACTCGCCTGCTGCGGCAACCGCGTTCACGCCATGGGTGGCGAGGGAGCCGTGCTTGGGCACGCCGGTGAAGGTGACGCGGCCGCGGTGTGCGCCCTTGTGCGCGTCGATAATGCGCATGCTGGAGGGCTCACCAACAATCGCGTAGTCGGGGGCGAGGTCGCGCGCCACGAACTCCTCGATAAGGGAGGGTGCACCAATGCAACCGATTTCCTCATCGTAGGAGAACGCGAAGTGCAGGGGAGTGCGCAGCTTCGCTTCAGCCACGCGCGGCAGCAGCCAGAGCGCGACGGCGAGGAACCCCTTCATATCGCAGACACCGCGGCCGTAGGCGCGGGTACCCTCCACACGCAGGGTGAAGGGGTCGGCGTCCCACGCCTGACCGGCGACGGGTACGACGTCCGTGTGGCCGGAGAGAATGAGGCCGCCTCGGGTGGTGCCGTCAGCGGCAGGGACGGTGACCAGCAGGTTGGCGCGGGTGCCGTCCTCGTTGTAGGTGCGCACGCCGCTGTAGCCGTAGCGGGCAAATTCGGCTTCGATGAGCTCAATAAGTTCCAGGTTGGAGGTTCCGGAGATGGTGGGGAACGCGATGAGCTTTTCGAGCCAGGGGAGGGATGCGGGCTGGGTGGTTTGAGCCGTCATAACTATTCCTTCTGCAATGTAATGCTGTGCGCTGTCATGTGCTGCGTGCGCTTTTATGTTCAGGGTACGCCGCGGGGCGGTATTCGTCGCCTCATGGTCGTCGAATACCGCCCCGTGACCCCTGTGCGGGGTTAGATGCTGTAGTTGTTCACGTTCGAGTGGTCGCCCAGCGCGTGGAAGTTACGCGAGTGGTAGACCAGCGGGGTGCCTTCGCAGTCGTTGCGGATGAACTCTTCAACCTGTGCGGTGAAGACGAGTGCGGGGCCTGCCTCAACGCGGCTGAGCGGGGTTGCACGCAGTACGCGGCGTACGCCGTGGACGAGGGGCTCGCCGGTGTGGACGAATTCCCAGGTGCTGGGGTCGTCGAAGCGGGGGTAGTCGTGGGTTGCGAAGTTCTTCGCGAGGGTCACATTCTCAGCGTCGAGCATGTGCACGAGGAAGGAGGACGCAGCCGCGATCTTTGCTGCGGAGCCGCTGTTTGCCTTGAGGGAGAAGGCGATGATGGGCGGTTCTGCGGCGACGGAGGTCAGCGAGGAGGCGGTGAAGCCTGCAGGTTCGCCGTTTTCGTCGGTGGCAGTGATGATGGCGACGCCGGCGGGCTGGTGGCCGAAGGCGAGCTTGAACTGCTCGGAGGTGTCGGCGATGGGTGCCTGTGCTGCAATGGTTTCGGTCATGATCGACCCTTTCTTCTGCGGCTGCGTTTAGGGTTCGTCCAGATGTGTATGCGTTGGGCGACCCTTTGTTAAGGGGAGATATGTTTCAGGGTAAAGCTAAAGGGTGGTGAACACCTTATTTATTGCCCTATGTTTCTTAGGTGCACCTTTCATGACGTAGGGTGTGAAATATTACGTCATATTCTTCGCCGTTTGGGGGTGTGCCGGTGGTGTCCCATAGGGTTCCCGGTGAAAGGTTCCGAACGGCGGGTTGTGGGTGCTGTCCCTCTCTCTTCTGCGGGGTTTCGCCGGGTTAAAGAAGCCTCTGGGGTATCCTTGCTAGGTACTCGAAAGCGCGCCGCGCCCCGTATTTGAGGGGTTTTTCGGTGCGTGAACTGTGGGGAGAAGAGGGTTAATGAGCTGGTTGGCAACTATTCCGCTGCTACTTTTTGCGGTCGTGTTGGCTTTCGGCCCCGGCTATGCGATGGGCTGGGCGTTGCGTGTTCCTGCACGTCTGCGCGTTTTTTATGCGCCGCTGCTGACTTTTGCCCTGGTGGCTGTCTCTGCGATTGTGCTGGGTAAGACCGGCATTCCGTGGAGCCTGATTTCTTTTGTGCCGGTCGCTGCCGTGATGGTGGCTGCGGCTGCTGGTCTCATGTGGCTGGTGGGTCGCCGTTGGCCTGCTCTGGCGTCTGCCTCGTGGCCGGGTAATGATGTTCCTGTGGCATGGCCGGTGGTGGGTGCTGTGTTAGGCGGATTCCTGGTGCTGCACATGACCGAGGACATGGTCTACGGGCCTGAGGCGTTCTCGCAGAGCCTGGATAACTCATTCCATATGAATGCAATCCGCTGGATTCAGGAGCACGGCGACGCTTCCAGCCTGACGATGGGTGCTGTGAGTGCAGCGGACCAGGAGCCTACCTTCTACCCGGCGGGCTGGCACGACTTTGTATCGCTGATTTACAGTACGACTGGCACTAGCATTGCGACGGCAACGATTGTGACGGTGCTTCTGACAGCGAGTTTCGTGTGGCCTTGCTCGCTGGTAGCGTTCAGCTTGAGCATTCCGAAGCTTCGCCGCCTCCAGGCGCTTGCCATCCCTGCAATAATTGGTGGTTTTGCAGCGTTTCCCGGTCTCCTCCTGCGTTGGGGTGTTCTCTTCCCGAACCTTCTAGGGTACGCTCTGCTACCTACGTTTGTGGCATTAATGGCGCATTTGGTTCAAGCTCTGTTACGTCGCGAGTTCTCGGTTCTACTCTCTCTGGGGCTATCAGCCCTGGTGAGCATCGCGGGTCTAGCGCTCGTACATCCGAATGCTGTGGTGTCCGCCGTGGTCTTTGCTCTACCGATGTTGCTAGCTGGTGTGGTACAAGTAGTGCGCTCGCACGAGTTGACCTCGCGGCAGAAGCAAATGGGTAGCCTTCTGCTGGTAGGTATATCAATCGGATGCGTGGGTGCTTGGGTAGTGCTACGCCCCGATAACGCGGCTAGTAGTTCGTGGTTCCCCATCTTGAGCGAAGGTGATGCTCTTTATCAGTTCCTTTTCCTGGGCCTGGAGAATGGTAATCAGCTGGGTGATACTTTCAATCCTTCTCATGTAGTGGGTTTCCTGGCGTTATGGGGTGTCGGGTATCTGCTATACAAGCGCCGTAACCTGTGGCTGATTGCTAGCTGGGCACTGATTGGTTACCTGTGGATTATTGCGGCTACTGTGCCGCGCGGTGACTTCCGTTTGCTGATGGTGGGCCCCTGGTACACTGACCACTTCCGCTTGGCGGCGCTAATCGTATTCCCCTCAGCAGCTCTGGCTGGTATTGGATTGGGTGGTTTCGTGGAGGGGCTGCTCACCTGGATAGTCCGTCGCGTTCCACGTACGGCGCGTCTGAATGTGGCGACGGCCGGAATGGGTGTTGCCGCGGTGTTGGTTTTGGTTCTTGCCGGTCTGACTTCGCGTGTTCCTTCGGTGCAGGAGACAACGTTGGCTGTGTCGAAGGAATATCGGGTAACGCCGTCTTCTGTGGTTGTGACCCAGGATGAGTTGAACGTCATTAATGAGATTCCGAAGATTGTTCCCAAGAGTGACACTATTGTGAATAATCCCTGGGACGGAAGCCCCTTTATATACGCACTGGCTGATCGTCACTTGACCAGCTACCACTTTGAGTTCCAGACCTCTCCGAAGTACGCGGCAATCATCAATGATTTGAAGGATGCCGCCACGAACCCCGAGGTGTGTCGTGAGGTAAAGCAATACCGTGCTTATTGGTACGTACATATGGAGAACCAGCTGAACTTCGGCCCTGGTGCCCAGAAGAATTACGATGCTCTGGTGGAGGCTAGCGCCACTGATTTGATGACACCGGTATATTCTTCGGGCCCTATTGTTCTGTACCGTATCACCGCGTGTGATAACTCTTAGCATAGGATTTCTATCCTCGCGGGTGTATGTTTAAATAATTGGGGGGCGGCGTGTATGGCGTCGCCCCTTCGTTATCCTTTAAACCTGTACCGTCTGTACTGATAAGATGGAATTTGGTATGCCCGCAGTGTATGCCGACATACACATACACGAAAGCAGGAAGGTATAAGCACTGCATGAACTCTGAGGTACTTTCGCAGACTCCTCGAACACTCATTATCATGCCAGCATGGAACGAGGAGGAGGTGATTGGCGGGACGATTGAGGAACTTTTCCGCATGATGCCTGAGGTCGACCTGGTGGTCGTCAATGATGGGTCCACCGACCGCACCTCTGAGATTGCGCGCGCTGCTGGCGCTTTCGTGATTGATCTTCCCTACAACATGGGTATCGGTGGCGCTTTGCGGACCGGTTACAAGTATGCTCGCCAGGCCGGTTATGATCGCGTAATTCAGGTTGATGCCGATGGTCAGCATGATCCGAAGGGTATCCGCACTGTGCTTGCTGGCCTGGAGGATGTCAACATCTCGATCGGTTCCCGCTTTGCTGAGGCGACGAACTATAAGGTGTCTGGTCCGCGTAAGTGGGCGATGGTGGTTCTGGCCCGTATGTTTACGATGATTTCAGGCGAGAAGTTCACCGACGCCACCTCCGGCTTCCGTGCGGCAGACCGCAAGGCGATTGAGCAGTATTGCGAGCATCTACCTGCTGAGTATCTGGGTGACTGTATTGATGCCTGCGTGATGGCGATTCGTTCTGGCTTGACTGTTAAGCAGGTGCCGGTTGAGATGCGTGAGCGTCAGGGGGGTACTCCTTCTTCGAGCCCGTGGAAGTCTGCGGTGTACCTGGTTCGTTCTTTCTTCTCGTTTGGCATGTCGATGACTCGCCAGAAAACGAATGTGGGGTCTAAGTAAATGAGCGCAAATATTTTTTTCCTTCTCATCGTGGTGGTGATGGAGGTTCTCGTTCTGGCACAGGTACGCAACCAGAAGATGAAGGAAAAGTACGCTGCACTGTGGCTTATTGTTGGCGTCATCATGATTGTGCTAGCGCTTTTCCCGAAGCTTTTGGATGCCCTCTCGCGTCTGGTGGGTATTGAGACCCCGGTCAACCTGCTGTTCCTACTGGCGATTATTATGCTGATGGGTATTAGCTTGCACTTGACCCTGGCTATCTCGAAGATTACGGATGATATGCGTACCCTCGCTGAAGAAGTTGCGATTTTGAAGGCTCTTCAGCGTCAGCCGCAGGGCGCTTCCCGCGCTACGGAGCGAGAGCAGAAGAAGCCCTAAAGCCCCTGATTTTTATACGTTTCTACACGTTTGAGCTTGGAGTAATACCTCATGACCGTTGATATTCTGTTCCCCTACTACGGCGACGTCGCCATGATGAAGCAGGCTGTGCTGTCCGTGGTCGGTCAGACCAACCCGGACTGGCGCATGATTGTTGTTGATGACGGCTACCCGGACGACTCGATTCCCGGCTGGTTCGAGTCGCTGAAGGATGAGCGCATCACCTACATGCGTAATGAGAAGAACTTGGGCGCGAACGGTAATTACCGTAAGTGCTTGACCTTCGTAGAGAATGACCTGGTCACCGTCATGGGTGCTGATGACGTCATGCTCCCCAACTATGTGCAGTGGCTCGTGGATGCGGCGGCTAAGCACCCTGAGACGTCCATTTTCCAGCCTGGCGTGGTCGTGATTGATGAGAACAACGGCCTGTCGAACACTCTGGTGGAGCAGACTAAGGCGTTCTACCGTCCCAAGGGTGAGGCTGTTCTGCAGGGTGAGGAGCTGGCTACCTCCCTGCTGCGCGGCGCGTGGTTCTACTTCCCGTCCTTGGGTTGGCGTAAGGACGCTATCGTGGGCACCGGCTTCCGTGAGGGCCTGAACGTTGTGCAGGATATGGCGCTGATCCTCGACATTACGATGCGTGGCGGCTCCCTGTACTACGACCCGCAGGTTGCGTTCATGTACCGCCGTCACGGTGGTTCTGACTCGTCTTGGCGTGCCCTGGAGGGTACCCGCTTTGATGAGGAGCGCCGTTACATGAACACCATTGCTGATGAGATGACTGCCCTGGGTTGGACGAAGGCTGCCCGCGTGGCTCGTATTCGCTTCTCTTCGCGTGCTCACGCGCTCACTCTGCTGCCGAAGGCGGCTCTGGCGAAGAAGTGGCAGGGTGTTAAGAACCTTGCCGAGCACATCGTAAAGTAAAGACTTCAATCTTATAGGTGCGACCAGTAGAGAACGGAGATAGCGTGGAATCATCGGCAGAGTCCCAGCCGAAGAAAATGACTCGTGGTCATTCGATGGCAATTTTGGGATCGTCCGGTTTAGCTGCACTATCTTCTCTAGGAATTACCGTTGTAGTGAAACGGTTTCTGGAGGGCGAAAGCCTGACGGAGTTCCTTCTCTTCTGGTCGCTTCTTTTTGCCCTCTACGGTGTGGTGGTAGGTATCCAGCAGGAAGCTACCCGCGCTGTGGGCACTGCACGCCGCGACGGTAAAACTGGTGCACGTATTGCCCCCGTGGGTGCTCTGGTGGGTCTTATTGTGGGCGGGCTGACCTTAGTGACGAGCCCTCTGTGGGCTCCTGCCCAGATTCCTTTGAGCGGGTTTAGCGGTGTGCTGCTCCTGAGTGCCGGTGTGGCCCTCTACGCTATGCACATGACTCTCTACGGTGCGTCTGCTGGCCAGGAAAGCTGGTACCTCTTCGCGAGTGTGTCGGGGTTCGACGCTATTTGGCGTATCGTAGCTATCTGTGCGGTCGGTCTGGTCTCTGCACATCTAATCGGTCTTGAAGCCGCAACAGTTTCTCCGGTACTTCTGTGGCTGCTGATGGTGCTTCTGCTTCCAGAAGCTCGGCGAGTTTTTAGCTCTCGTGCGGATGTTTCCTCGGGCCGTCTGCTGTATAACTACACGCTGTCGATGGGGTCGTCGACTGCTAACGCGGTTCTTATGATGGGCTTGCCGCTTCTGCTGAACGTTAGCATCGATTCAAACGACCCGCTACAGCAGGTTATTTTGGCGGTTCTGATTCTGGCGATTTCGATTACGCGCTCGCCGATTATGATTCCTTTGCAGGCTTTTCAGGGCGTGGCGGTGTCTGCTTTCTTGAAGCAACAGAACCATCCGTTGCGTGCTTTTGCGAAGCCTGCTGGTGCGCTGTTGGGCGTGGGTCTTGTGGGCGCTGCGGCGGCTTATGTGCTTGGCCCGTGGCTGTTTGGTCTGCTTTACCCGCCGAAGCCTTTAGAGGTTGGAGCGTACGCCCATGTGGTGACTTCTCCGGTGCTTGCGCTTTTGGTGTTTGCTTCTGCTTTCCTGGCGCTTCTGGTGTTGTCGGGGTCGCTGGTGATTGCGTTGAATATGCACCGGTCGTATGTGGCTGGTTGGGTGCTGGCGGCTGTAGTTGCTTGTGTGGTGGCGGTGTCGCCGTTGCCTCTTCTGACTCGCACTCTTCTTGCCCTGTATGTGGGGCCGATTCTTGGCCTGCTAGTACATTTGGGTGCGATGGTGTGGCAGGCGCGTTCTGTGTCGAATAGCGGCAATGCTGAGCTGGAGAATATTTAATAAATAAATGATGAGGGGTTGAGCAAACGAGTAGTTATGCTCAACCCCTCATTTCTAGTAGAGTGAAGAACCTCTAGGTCTCCGGGTTATACAAAGTAACCTTATGCTGTGGTGAATCGGCTGGATGCTTCATCCGTCGCGTAGGAGGGCATCTACTGTGGTCAGTATTCACCCATGCCATCCACAACCCCCAAAGGGCTATCGCGAGACCAGCCCACACACTAGCCTGCTCCTGCGATAGAATGCCGTAGGTTTGTAGAACAGCAGTGGCTGCTGGAATCACTGCATAGAGTTGCTTACGCCACCCCGGACGATGCCTAAGCACGACGCTTCGACTTCACAAGGTTCTCCAAATCTGCAATTTGCTTGTGAAGACGTAGCATATTCTCATCGAACCATTCCACGATAGCTCGAGTGCTGACTTTTGCCTGGCCGAAGCGCTGTACGGCAGGGTCGCCTTCACGCACAAAAGGCGCATCATACACATCAGTCAGAGCTCGATGAGCTGCCTGGTATGCAGTATTTTCAGAAATAGGTGCCATGATAATCTCCTTGGCGGTTGGGCAGCTATGATAGCTGCGGTTTAACAGAAAACCCCGCCAGGATAAACCTGACGGGGTGAACTACAGCAGATAAAGAACAGCTTCCTGCGGTAGCTTTATCTGCCTGGGAAAATGATGTAATCCTACTGGAACGGTTACCTATTTTCACAGGCAGAAGTTTAATACGGACGGTATCAGTCCTGGCTATGAAGTAATAGGGCTAAGGCCTTCATACCTTCTAACCCTTCCCACATAGCAGAGCAAGAACGACAAGATGCCCTTTCAGCGGTGTAATACAGTGCAGATCGGCGTATTGATGTTGAGCCGTCGCAGCTTGTTTTCATGACTTCCTGCTCCCCGCAGTTAGGACAAAATCCCTGCAAATCATGACTGGGATGGCGCAACGCGACGATGGCCCGAATCCAACTGGTCGTCGTTGCTAACGCCTCATCATGAAGCTCCTGATGTAGGTGATTGCGAATCCACGCAGAAACCTGATTTTTCAGCGGTGCACCTGGGAATGAGGACATTACAACGGAACGAATAGACTCTTGAATTTCTAATGCATTAGCAGAAATAGGTATACGACATCCAAAACGGCTGGTGCTGGATGCTCCTCCGGTACGTGAACCACCGGCTACATAATCTGCCAGCTCATCCAGTAATGCCTGATGGCGTGGAATACGGAACTTTGTGCGATGTAGACACTGACGGTCTGCGTCCTTCACTGGCGTGCCCACAGTTAGAGCGATTAGATGCTGCTGCAGTTGCTCGCCAGACGAAATGGTAGCCATATGATGTAGCCTCTCTGCTAAATGAGTGAATTATTGATATCCGCTACAGTGCGGAAGGTGTGTGAACCATAGTGTTGGCTCTACAAAGGGTTGCTCTGCTTCTGCTTCTTGGCAGGGAAGTTGAAGCATGTGACAGGCGTTTTCTCCGTGCGCGTAGGAATGATGCTAAACCAGCATCATGAACGGCCCATTCATCCTGTCCGCTCTTCTTGCCGATTGGAGCTTCAGTATCCTGGTGCGCATTCTGTTGCTTCATTTGCCGGTAGTGCTTGCGGCATAAGGGATGCCCGGCATGTCGAGAATCCGCATCTATTGGTTTCTCGCAACGCGTGCAATGAGAAAGCGCAAGAAAAAGAACCGGATTTGCTCGCGAAGGGTAAATTCGCTGCTTTGAAGTTCGTCGAGCTCGAGGGTTGACAGGAAGATAGACCCGCGGTGAATCAAGAGGTACGGTACCCTCTGGTGCGTGGATACATGCACGGCAGATGGAATATATGGGATTCCACTGATTCTCTATTGCGATGCGTTGTCCGTAATTTTCAGGTTGGATACTACAGGCTGGAAGAGAGATGCCAGCGGTTCTCCAACATCTAGGACAAATAGGTTGCCCTGATGATATGCGGGGATTCTTGTGGAGGCGTATCGCCCTATGCCGCGCTTGGCATGTGCGGCAACCAGTGCGATATGTGTCTGTCGGCTCGTGGCATCCTTTGCATAGCCGAGATGGGTACTTCATGAGTCCTCCTTGGAATCAAAACCTAGCAGAAGATTAATCCGATGTTTATAAAAGACGTAAATTAGTCTTTAATATTCATCAGGGGGGGGGGGTAACATTTAATAAATATTTTTTGTATTTAATTGAAATTCAACTCTTAGAAGTTTATTTTTACTAAAATGATTCACAAAGTGAAAGTATGCTGGTGGTTGAGTGTGTTATATATGAGAATTTAACTTGTTTTGGGTAGGGTCCATGGACCCTACCCAAAACAAGTTTTGATAGTTATATATCTATGAGGCTCTATGCATTAGAGAGCTCGGATTGCATTCTCCAGCTCCTTTAGGCTGGTCTCCAGACGGATCATAGAAGTATCAAACCAATGGATGACACCGCGCAAGCCGACAGTGGCATTGCCATAGCGAGCCTTAGCGAGGTCGCCCTGGCGAACAAAAGGCTCATCAAAAATTGCATTCATCGCATTCTTCGTTGCGCGATAGATAACCTCTTCTTCGTTTACTTCTGCCGGGGGACGATAAATCGTGATTGCGGGACCACCGTTGTACGACCAAATCGTGTCGTGCGGATTGATAGAAATACCATTATGGCCAGCGTTGCAATGGATAATCGTGTCGTGGTCATCATAGAAAATGCCGGTGTGGCCAGCTGCACCGTTGGTGTATCCACGGCGACCCCAAATAAACACGTCGCCACGTCGTGCCGGGTAATTACCCGATGCATCCGGTCGAACCTGAGTCCAGCCGTACTTCTCCAAATCATTAAACAGAGACTCTGTACTACCAAGTCCCGTACTCTTCGGAAGAAGTCCCGCCTCATGCAGGGCCGAATAGACAGCCGAAGAACAATCGTAAGAATGCGGGCCAGTTCGATAATCCATCGAATAGGTCACCTTGCCCTTACGCTGCTCCATCCATGCAATCGCCTGATCAATCTTGGACATAATAAAATCCTTTCGGAAAGGCGGTAGCCCCGCACTATGAACCTCCCGGGAAGTTCATAGTTCGGGGCTACCGCAAATGAATTGGACACTAAAAACGCCGACCAGCTTTATCTTGGTCGGCGTGACTGCTCGGTAGGCACACTCCTGCCGAGGTGATATTCACTTTACGTGAGTTGGGATGCGAAAGTCCTGTCGCGTATTTTTGAAATTACAAATTTCTTTATTGTTCACTCGGTCTCCGTGTTTCTACCTACTTCAAACCTTGGGAACTTAGGTAACCCTATGGAAAATGGGTGGGGCGCTCCCTACACTGGAAGGGCACATTGACAAACCGCACGGGCCGCCCACACCGCGGCCCCACCCCTCCCAACGGGTATAGCACCGAAGGAGCCACCCATGAGCCGACGCACCGACGCGCCCGCCCGATCACCACGACGAGCCGCCCTCGCCAGCTGGATAGGTTCCGCCCTCGAATACTACGACTTCGCCGTCTACGGCACCGCCGCCGCAATCGTGCTCAACCGCATCTTCTTCCCCGAAGACACCGCCGCCATCGGCATCCTCAAGTCCATGGTGGTTGTGGGCGTCGCCTACGTTGTGCGCCCCTTCGGCGCCATGATCGTTGGACCCCTCGGTGACCGCTACGGCCGCCGATTCGTCCTGATGCTCACGCTCTTCCTGATGGGCTTTGCCACCTTCGCAATCGGTTGCCTGCCGACCTACAGTGAGGCGGGTATCCTCGCCCCCACCCTGCTGGTCATCTGCCGCATGATTCAGGGCCTCTCCGCCGCCGGTGAGCAGGCAAGCTCCATCTCCATCTCCCTGGAGCACGCCAACGAGCATCAGCGTGCCTTCACGACCAGCTGGACCCTGCAAGGCACCCAGTTCGGCTCGCTACTGGCAACCGCCGTGTTCATTCCCTTCGCCGCCCTGCCGGACGAGCACCTGCTCAGCTGGGGCTGGCGCGTACCCTTCTGGCTCTCCGCCTTCGTGGTGGTGACCGCCTGGCTGATTCGCCGCACCCTCTCCGAGCCGCCCGCCTACCTGCAGCGCGAAAAGCTCACCGAATCCCCGCTCATGCTGGTCTTTAAGCACCACAAGCGCGCCGTGCTCACCATTGCCGTGTGCGCCATGGTCAACACCGTGAACATGGTCTTCACGACCTTCGCGCTTTCCTTCGCCACCAAGGGTTACGGCCTTGACCGCAGCACCATGCTGTTGGTGCCGGTCGCCTCCAACACCCTCGGTCTGATTGCGATTCCGCTCGCCGCCATGCTTGCCGACCGGATCGGTCGTAAGCCCGTGTTCATTACCGGTGCGGTTGCTTCGTCCCTGGTGATGTTCCCGTACCTCGGCGCGATTACCGAGGGTAACTGGGTGGGTATCTTCGCCTACGGCGTGCTCATGCACGGTGCGCTGTACTCCATGGCGAACGGCGTGTGGCCCGCCTTCTATGCGGAGATGTTCCCGACCCGCGTGCGCGTGACCGGCCTGGCGCTGGGTACCCAGATTGGCTTCGCAATTTCTGGAGGCGTGGCGCCCGCTGTGGCGACGAGCCTCGCCGGTGCCGACCTGCATAACGCGGTGCTGCCCGCCGTGTTCACGGTCGCCATGTGTGTGCTAGTGGCGTTGGGTGCGCTGACGGCTCGTGAGGGGTATAAGAAGTCCCTTGCGGAACTGGACGCATAACCCAAACAATATATTCCGTATATAGAATAAATACAGGTGGGGCTGGGTAGATAACTATCCAGCCCCACCTGCGTTTGGTTTTCTAAACCCCCTGCTGTGCCGCAATCAGCGCCTCAAAATGCGCCGCCATACGCTCGGCGTTCGGTTCCAGCCCGGTGAAGAGGCGGAACGCATCCACCGCCTGACCCACCGCCATGTAGCCGCCCGTCAGCACCTCGCACCCGGCGGCACGCGCCGCGCGCACCAGCTGCGTCTGTTGCGGCAGGTAGATGACGTCCGCAACCCACAGGCCCTCACGCAACACCCCGGCGCTCAGTGCCGACTCGCTCAACGGCATACCCGGATGCACGTGCATACCCACCGGGGTTGCATTCACCAAACCCTGAGCTTCCAGTAGAGCTTCAATGAGGTGCTCGTCGTCGCTCAGCACCTCGATTCGGGTCTGCGGGAAGAGCCCACCCAGCTGCTCCGCAAGCCCCTGCGCCTTCGCTGCGTCACGCTCAAAGAGACTCAGGCGGCGCACCCCCAGGCGGCACAGTGCGTACGCCGTGGCGCTACCGGCACCGCCAGCACCCAGCTGCACCACGTGCTCCAGTCGCGCCGGATCCTCCGCCACCTGTGGCAGGCCGCGCTTCAATCCCGCAATGAACCCGGAGTAGTCCGTGTTATCGCCGTAGAAGCTGCCATCCTCGCCAATCACCACGCAATTGACCGCGCCCAGGGCGCGTGCCGCATCCGACAGTTCGTGCAGGTGCTCCATGACCGACTGCTTGCAGGGGTGCGTGATGTTGAAAGCGTTGAAGCCGAGCAGTGCCGCCGCATCCAGAAGTGCCGGGGCAGAGGTGCCATCCAGGTTCAGGGCGTCCAGGTCGACGGGGCGGTACAGGTAGCGCACCCCGTGCGCGTCTGCCTCCGCCTCATGCATGGGAGGGGTCAGGGAAGAGGTGATGCCGTCACCAATGAGACCCACCAGGAAAGATTCAGTACGCAAACTCATAGTTTCACTGTACGTGTCCACCCCTCAAGATGCACCTACTTTCTTGAACCCGTACCAAATACGCGCTGGATTTGGGAAGAAGATAAAAATAATTTCTACGCCCACAAGAGCGATATGTCTGACAGAAACACCTCGAAGGTATAAGCTTGGTATAAGTGCTCGCGCGCCACGGTGCGCACATGAGACCACACAGACACCGTCACAGTGAAGTGATACCGATATTCGGAGGATAGATTGTCAATGACTGACAAGGCTATGGCACACTTCGCTGGCGCCGATGCATGGGTCGAGCAGTATTTCCTGAACAGCCCCGAAGATGAGCGTGAAGAGTTCACCCCGGCAGAGTTAGAGGATTTGGCTCGCACCCACCGTGCGCTAGCTCAAATCCGCCTGCCCAAGACCCCTGTCGTTGCCGCACGCAACGACGAGTACAACACCACCCTGTACGTCGCGACCGACGACATGCCGCACATCGTCAGCTCCCTGACCGCATGCCTTGCCACGCACTTTGGTGGTTTCGTCACCATTCTTCACCCCACCTTCCTCGCTGAACGCGGCCCGGACGGTACCCTTTTGAGCCTGCGCGGCACCGGCATGCGTGGCAACCTTGCCAGTGGCGATACCGCCACTCTTGGCGTGCCCTCTCTGAAGCTCAGCGAGAACGCCCCGGCGGGTACCACTGTCGCTATTGAATCCTGGATTGCGGTTCGCCTGACCCGCTACCTCACTGAGGAAGAGCAGCGCCGCTGCGAGAAGGAAGTTGAACGCGTCCTCGCTGACGTTCGCGCCTGCCACGCCGACCTGGATGCCATGGTCACCCGCGTTTTCGACCTGGCGCAGTCCATGTACGACCTGCGCGGCGCAACCCTGGGTCACGGCGAGGAATCCTACGCCGCCAACCCGCGCGGTGTGGAGCCTGCCTCCCGTGTGGAGGTGGCACAGGACTTCCTGCGCTGGCTGACCCGCGGTAACTTCGTGTTCATGGGCGTTAAGGAGCGCGTGCTGGATGGCACCTCCGGCGCTATTTCTCTGGTGGACCGCCCCGGTTCGGCGCTCGGTATTCTGCGCACTACGGAGGGTAAGAGCCGCATCCCCCTTTCGGGCGAGACCTTGGAGCGTGCCCTGTTCCCGCGCCCCCTGTACATCACGAAGGCGAATTCCCGCTCCACCGTCGCACGGAACGACTACCTGGACTACATTGGTGTGCGCCGCTTCGACCTGAACGGTCGCGTGATTGGTGAGTACGTCATTCTGGGTCTGTTCACCCGTCAGTCGTACGCACTGCCCGCCATTGAGACTCCGCTGGTGCGTGAGCGTATCGCGATGGTACGCCGCCGCCTCGGCTACCACCCCGGTTCTTACTCTGACAAGGCGCTTCTGGGTGCCTTGGAGGATTACCCGCGCCTGGAGCTGCTGCACGCTTCCGCTAATGATCTGACCGATACGTTCGGCGGCATCATGGGCCTGGAGGAGCGCCGCAAGACCCGCCTGTTCCTGCGCGCTGACCGGTTCAACCGGTTTATTTCCGCCGTGGTGTACCTGCCTCGGGATCGCTACAACACGAACGTGTGTTCCCGTATCCAGCGGGTGTTCCAACAGGAATTTGATCTTAGTGCCATCGACCATGAGGTGTACCTGTCCTCCTCATCGTTGGCGCGTCTATTTTTCCGCATTCGGCTCACCAACCCCAACGATGTGCCGAAGACGGATCATCAAGCTCTCGAAAAGCAACTGCAAGAAGCCGCCCGCTCCTGGGTGGAAGCAACCGCAGCTGCTATTGAGGCATGGAAACCCGGAGCGGCAGGCCGCCGACTCGCATCAGCCTGGGCAGATGCGACTAGCGCAGCCTACCGAGCCGATTACACAGTAGAACAAGCAATCGAGGATATCGTGATTCTTGAATCTCTCTCGGGCCAGAAGCCCGCCGCAATCAAGGTTGAAGCCGGCGAAGCCAACACCACCCGACTGAAGACCTACCTGTCCGCACCTCACACCCTCACCGAGCTTCTGCCGGTTATGCAGAATATGGGTCTGGTCGTTGTTGATCAGAAGCCCTACGAGTTCAAGCCTGAGGATGGCGAAGACTACGGCTACCTCTACGACTTCGGAGTTGAATTCCCCGAGGGCGTGGACGCAAACGCTGTGGCTTCCCTGTACGAGGATGCCCTGAACGCCTACCTGCTCGGTGAGCGCGAGTCCGATACCCTGGACCGCCTGATCCTGGCTGAGGGCCTGACCTGGCAGGAAGTACGTCTGTTCCGTGCCCTGAACCACTACCTGATTCAGCTGGGCCTGGGCTACACCCCGTCCTTCATGTCGAACACCCTGCTCGCTAACCCGGCCATCACCAAGCACCTGGTCGAGTTCTTCGAGGTCAGCTTCGACCCGAACAACGGTCTCAACGATGAGCAGCGCAATGCACGCCGTGACGAAATCGAAGCAGCCCTGGTTGAGGAACTGAACCAGATCCCCACCCTGGACGCTGACCGCTACCTGCGCTCCCTCGGCAAGGTTATCCGCGCTATCCTGCGCACCAACGCATACCTTGCTGACCGCCCCGCACTCGCATTCAAGGTGGCACCGCAGGAGATCGACTTCGCACCCCTGCCCCGCCCCAAGTTCGAGATTTTCGTCTACTCCCCGCGCGTTGAGGGTGTTCACCTGCGCTTCGGTAGCGTCGCACGTGGTGGCCTGCGCTGGTCGGATCGCCGTGACGACTTCCGCACCGAGGTGCTCGGCCTGGTCAAGGCCCAGATGGTGAAGAACGCCGTCATTATCCCCACCGGCGCGAAGGGTGGCTTCTACCCCAAGCAGCTGCCCGACCCCGCAGTGGATCGTGACGCATGGATCACCGAGGGCCGCGAGTCCTACAAGGTCTTCATCGGCTCCCTGCTGGATGTCACCGACAACCTCGCAGTGGGCACCGACGGCTCCGAGACCGTTGTCCGCCCCGAAGGTGTTGTAGCACGCGACGCTGACGACTACTACCTGGTGGTTGCAGCGGATAAGGGCACCGCAGCATTCTCCGACACCGCAAACGCAATCAGCCTGGAGCGCGGCTTCTGGCTGGGCGACGCCTTCGCATCCGGCGGCTCCGTCGGTTACGACCACAAGGCTATGGGCATCACCGCACGCGGTGCATGGGAGTCCGTCAAGCGTCACTTCGCTGAGCTCGGCCACGACGCTCAGACCGAAGAGTTCACCGCAGTCGGCATTGGCGACATGTCCGGTGACGTGTTCGGTAACGGTCTGCTCCGCTCCAAGGCAACCCGCCTGGTCGCAGCATTCGACCACCGCGACATCTTCCTGGACCCGAACCCGAACGCGGCAGTGTCCTTCGACGAGCGTCAGCGCCTGTACAACCTGCCCCGTTCCTCCTGGCAGGACTACAACCGCGACCTGATTTCCGCCGGTGGTGGCGTGTACTCTCGCGGTCTGAAGTCCATCGAGATTACCCCCGAGGTGCGCGAGGTTCTGGGCCTGGATGAGTTCGTCACCGAGCTGGCACCGACCGAGCTGATTTCCGCAATCCTCAAGGCACCGGTCGACCTGATTTACAACGGCGGTATCGGTACCTACGTGAAGGCATCCACCGAGACCAACGCACAGGTTGGCGACAAGGCTAACGATGCACTGCGCGTCAACGGCAAGGACCTGCGCGCCAAGATTGTTGGCGAGGGCGGTAACCTCGGCTTCACCCAGCTGGGTCGTATTGAGGCTGCGCTCAACGGCGTTATCCTCAACACCGACGCAATCGACAACTCCGCAGGTGTGGAAACCAGTGACCGTGAGGTCAACATCAAGATTCTGGTGGACCGCCTCGTGGCACACGGCGAGCTGTCCAGCGAAGAGCGTGCTTCCTTCATCGAGTCCCTGCAGGACGAGGTCGGCGGCAAGGTCCTCGAGACCAACGTTGAGCAGAACGTCCTGCTGCAGGGTGAGTTCCACGGCTCCTTCCTGGGTACCAACCTGTACAAGCGCCTCATGCACGACCTGGAAGAGCACGCCGGCCTGAACCGCGCCGTCGAGTTCCTGCCCACCGACGAGGAGCTGGATGCACGTCTGGAGACCACCGGTGACCGCCTGACCCGCCCCGAACTGTCCGTTCTGGCTGCGTACGTGAAGATTTACCTCACCCACGCACTGGAGCAGACCGACTTCGCGGACGACCCCTACCTGGAAGGCGTTCTGCGTAGCTACTTCCCGGCAGCACTGGTTGAGCGCTTCGGTCAGCACCTGGACTCGCACCCGCTGCGCAAGGAAATCATCTGCACCCGCGTCGCTAACGAGCTGGTCAACATCGGCGGTATCACCTTCGCATACCGCGTGATGGAGGAGTTCAACGTCGGTATCGATTCCGTCGCACGTGCCTTCATCGTCGCTCGTGAGCTCTTCGAGCTGGGCACCGCAGCTAAGCTGCACCGCGAACTGCCCCCGAAGACCCCGCTGGATGCATGGTTCACCGTTCTGCGCGACAACCAGCGCGTTCTGGATCGTGCAGTCCGCTGGTTCATCACCGAGCGTGGCGTGGTTGCTGGTACCACCATCTCTGAGCTGCTGGAAACCTTCGGTTCCGTCGTCGAGATGCGCCACAACCTGCCCGAGTACCTCTCCGGCACCTCCCGTGAGCGTGTTCGTGCAAAGCGCGATGCAGGCGAGGCATGGGGCCTGCCCGAGGAGCTCATCGTCATCTGGATTCGCGGCTTCGAGGGCTACGCCCTGATGGACGTTATCCGTTCGGCACGCGACCACGATTTCGAAGCAACCTCGCTGGCACCGGTCTACTTCGCAACCTACGACCGCTTCAAGGTGGACGAACTGCTCGGCCTCATCTCCGACCTGCCCCGCAGCGACCGCTGGGAGATCCTGGCACGTCAGGCACTGCGCGGCAGCCTCTACGAGACCGCTGCAGGTCTGGCACTGTCCGTGGCAGAGGGCGCGAAGGGTGACTTCTCCACCGTGGACGGTGCACAGAAGGCACTGGCTACCTGGATTGAAGAGCACCCGACCCGCGTGGGTAACATTGACCGCATCCTGAAGGAGATTGGTGAGGCCGCTCTGGACGTCACCGGTCACCCGCGTCTGGCTGTAGTGTCCGTGGCACTGCGTACTCTCTCGAGTGCATCCTAAATAGCTAAGGCCCGTTAGGGTCGCTTAGAGCATCCCGGTTCCCTCCCGTTGGGAGGGGGCCGGGATGCTTTTGTGCAGGGACACATGGTGCGTGCACAGGTGGTGCGGGGGATCCTTGGTCGGGTGAACCTTGTGCCGGTGTGCCAGCGCGTCAGCACCTCGCGTGGAGCACTCAAATCAAGGTTGTTGCACCCCGCGCATATTGCACAGAATATTGCTCTCACTAGGTGTTTTACGTTCTTATGTGACACACATTATGTGGGTGTGTCCTAAATCCCTCCAAATATCAAGTAGAGGGTTAAGGAAACCAAAGGTTTTAGTTGATATATGCCGTATATTGATTCACGGCGGCATCAGCGCAAGCCATGGGGACCCGGCACTTCTCGGCATGACGAGTCTTCCCTATGGAACGTCACACGGTGCTGTTCAAACACACTGCCCCTAATCTTTACGATTATCGACTGAAAGTCTGCAAGATTGTCTACCAACCACGGTACTGAGGAAAAAAGCAACAGCGCATGGCGCCTCCTCATTAACTTTCTGCTTTACGTCTCTCCGGTCGCCCTGCTGACCACCGTCTTCCCCATGGTCACCCCGACCATTAACCGGTACAACCTCGATGGTGTACCCCTGATCCAGGTGATTCTGGCAGCGTCCATTACCGTTCCTTGGCTCAGCCAGGCAGCCTGCCTGCCCCTTTACCGTGCTATCCAGATGGAGCACAAGAAGATTGCGGACGCCCGCGAAGGTCTACGTATTCACGCTGAAACCCTTGAGCACCAGCTCAAGCGCGCCGAAGCACGAGCCGTACGCGCACGCATGTCCGAGCCGCAGTTCCAGGACATTACCGACCTGACCGCGTTCACCCGCAACTGGCTCTACCTCTTCTTCATGACCATGCCGCTGGTGCTGCTCTTCGCAATTCCGGTCGCCCTCGTTCTTCACTGGAGCCCGACTGCATTCGGTGCGTTCTTCGTCCTGGGCGTTCTCAATATTGCGTTCGCGCAGCTGCTGGTCATCCCGAACCTCGCGAAGAACCGCATCATCTGGTTCATCGCGTGGCTTGGCTACACTCTTGCCCTGTACTGCTACCCCGTCATCTGGTTCCTGCCGCCGCTGGTCGGTTCGCTCATCCTGCTGGTGAGCCTCGGTAAGGACCTGGTGCACCTGCTGCACTTCGCGCGCATCCCGCTCAAGGATATTGCGCTCGACGCCCTGCGCGGCTTCTTCACCGGCTCCATCATCTGGGCTGATAAGTACATGCTCTTCCTGGTCACCGGCGGTGAAATCAACGTCGTGGCAATCTACCTGAGCCTGATCCCCTGCGTTATCGCCTACAACTACTTCTTCGTGGTGGAGGCAGACCGCGTCAACGCAAGCATCCAGCACCTGTGGACCATCTTCGACCGCCTGCCCTACAAGGGTGTTCAGGCGGAGTCTTCGAAGGCTCTGCGCACCTCCAACCACGCTATCCGCAACTCCCTGCTGATTTACATCGCCAGCGCTATCGTCACCGGCATCCTGATGTTCATCTTCCTGCCGCAGTCCTACCCGCTGGCGCTCTCCGGCCTGGTCGTGGCGTTCCTCTTCGTTGCAGTGGCACTGCTGATCTACCAGATCGAGTACATGACCATGTACGTCACCGTGCAGCTGCTCTCCGCAGCGCACCTGGTGCTGCTCTTCATCTCCTTCATGATTCTGCCCAACGAGACCGGCTACCTGCCCATCATCGTGGGCGAGACAGTGCTCGCCTTCGCATGCTACCGCGTCTACCGTCAGGCGTGGGCTGCACCCGAGTACTCCCTCTTCTGGCGTCGAGCCCTCGCCTGGTAAGAACCGCACGGTCCGCGAAAGATACATACGACAATGACTGAACAGATGTACCGAAACCACTACGCGCCGCTGCAGCTTCCGGCTCCCGGCCCCCACTACAGCGACCCCGAATACCCGGACGTTGACGTCGCCATCATCATGGAATCCACCTACCCCTACCTCAAGGGTGGTGTGTCCGCGGTGGTGCACGATATCGTCTGCGAAAACCCGGATCTGACCTACGGCATTATTCACATCGCCTGGGATAAGAACTCCCCCCACGAAGACCTCTACGGCATGCCCGAGAACGTCAAGTGGGTCAAGGTGCTGTACCTGAGCCTGGAAGTCAACCGCGACGCCTTCGCGGAAGCCTGCGACCCCTCCGCACTGCGCATGAACTTTGCGGAGCGTCAGGCGCTCACCCAGCGCCTCATGGACGGATTCAGCGCCCTCATTGCAGGCGACGTGAACCCCCTCTGGAAGCTCTACGACGAGGGCATCAACCCCGCAACTCGCAGCTACAACCTCTTCGGCCTCTTCGGAACCCGCGAGTTCATGCAGGCGATTGCGGGTCTGGGGTTCTTCTCCGAGGTGCCCTTCGGTGAGCTCTTCTGGAAGGTGCGCGACTTCGTCTCCATCCTCTTTGCGATCCTGCACGAGCGGATGCCGCACGCCCGCGTCTACCACGCCCACACCACCGGCTACGCGGCACTCATCGCCGCCGCAGCCGCACGTGACCACGGCACCAGCTTCCTGCTGACCGAGCACAACCTGTACATTCGCGACACCGTGAACACCAAGCTCGAACGCAACATGGCGAAGCCCGTCACCACCGACTACGCCTTCCTCAACGAGGAGCGTGAGCACCCCGGCCTGGGCCCGGTCACCCTTGACGAGCGTGCCTGGTCCGTCTGGTTCGTCGAAATGGGACGCTTCTGCTACCCCAGCGCCGACATGGCAACCTACCTGTACCCCAAGGCCCTGGAAGAGGCACGCGGTATTGGCGCGCCCATCGACCAGATGAACGAGGGTGACAAGGACCGCGCAATCATTCTGCCCAACGGCATGCTCATCGAGTCCGTGGCGGAAGCTTACTATGCCCGCCAGTCGGCGCGTGCCCGCATCCTCGCTGAGGGCCGCGGCCACGTGTGGCGCTTCGTGTTCATTGCCCGTGTGGTGCCCATTAAGGGCCTGACCGACCTGATTCGCTCCCTCGCGGTGCTGCGTGATCAGGGTCTGGTGAACTTCCACCTGGACGTGCTCGGCCCCAAGGACCACCTGCCCGAGTACTACGAACTGTGCCTGCGCACCATCGAAGAGCTCAACATGGGCGAGTACATCACCTTCCACGGCACCGTGAACGTGCGTGCGATGCTCGACCGCTTCGACCTGCTGCTCATGCCCAGCTACAATGAGGGTCAGCCGATTGTGGCGCTCGAGGCGATGGCTGCGTCCATCCCGCTGGTCAGCACCGACGTGGGCGGTATGTCCCAGCTCATTGATGATGTGCTGGTCGCCCCCGACGGCCACGAAATCGGTAACTGCGGTATCTTGACCATCCCCGGCGATATTCACGGCTTCGCGGCGGCGCTGCGCACCCTCATGGAGGAGCCCAGCATCTACGAACGCTACTGTGTGAACGCCTACGACCGTATCGTCAGCTTCTTCCAGCTGCGACTGGTCATGGACCGCTACAACACGATCTACCGCGAGCTGGGCAAGCTGCCCCCTCGCGCCCCCGAATTCGACCCGGAGTACGATGGCGAATAAACTCACCCGCTTGGGCGGACCCGGCAAATTTGGTGCCTGGGTCCGCTACGGCGGTAAGCCCATTACCCAGCAGCAGCTCGATTTTGCGGTCAAGAACTACTCTGTCGCAATCCTGCAGCCCTGGGAACTGGACGCGGCACGCTACCTGAAGAAGCGTGCACCTCAAATGGTGGTGCTGGCGTATAAGTGCCTGTCCTCCACCCGCTCTTATGAGCCCGGCCCGATCTATTCTTCGGGTGTCTCTTACCCGCTGGCGCAATCGATGGCGAACTCCGGTAAGGATTTCTTCGCCCACCGCCTCAACGGTGACCGTATTGAGTGGAAGGGCTACCCCAAGCACTTCCAGATGCAGGTGTGGAACGCCGACTATCGTTGGCACTGGGTGGACGCTGTGGTGCGCGAAATGCGCGACTCACCCTTTGACGGGGTCATGGCTGATAACGACGTGGAGAACGATTACTACGGTCTGGACCTGCCCATCCAGGGCGTGGAGTCCATGACGAAGATCCGTGAGCACCTGGATTTTCTGGTCGCGTACGCCGGTATTGAGCTGAATAAAATCGGCAAGATTCTGGTGCCCAATATTGCTGAGTCTCGTCTGCGTTACGGCAAGTGGGAGCGTCACAGCGCCTACGGTGGCGGCTTTGAGGAGGTGTGGCTTGGCTGGGGTCCGAACGACTACCTGTCTTCGCCGTACGCCGTGATGCAGGGTCGTGAGATTGCGAACGGCTCGGCGGGCGACGTGAACCTGGGTACTACTTTTGCGGGTCTGGGTGGCCGTAGCGCCGCCTCGCAGAAGAAGGTGACGATTCTGCGTACCCCGCTCAGCGACCGCAAGGCTGCTATTACCGGTACGGATGAGAACTTTCTCTACGGCTTGGCGGGCTTCTGGGTGTTCGGTGGAGGCGCCTTCACCGGCATCAGCGCAACCCACCACGACGCCTACGACGAGATCCCGCACGCCCCGGAGCTTTCCTACGACCTGGGCGATCCGGTCGGCGGCATTATTGCTCAGAAGACCGCTCAGATTCGTGCCTTCACGCACGGTTGGGCTGCCCTGAACACCGGCTCGAAGGATGTGACCGTGAAGGTTCCTTCCGGCCTGGTGGATGCGGCAAACCGCCCGGTGCCCTTGAGCTTCACGCTGCGGGCGCATCAGGGTGTGGTGTACCGCCGTAAGGCGTAATTTGTCGCTCACGCGGCTCTTCTGAGCTTCTGCGCGGCACCGCTTATTTGCGCATATAACCTCATAAATAAACCCACCGGCAATATAGCCAATTGGCTATATGTACCGGTGGGTTTGTTATATGTGTGCTAGATGAGCTGGGTTAGCTTACTTAGCGGGGTAGGAGGGCACGTCGTAGCCGCCCATGCGCTCCAGAACGCGAATCACCTGGCAGGAGTAACCGAACTCGTTGTCGTACCAGACGTAGACAATTGCGGAGTCATCGGTCACCACGGTAGCCAGCGAGTCCACAACACCTGCGGTGCGGGAACCCACGAAGTCGGTGGAAACAGCCTCGGGGGAATCCGAGTAACCCACCTGGCGGCGCAGCTCGCCGTCGATGGACTCGCGGCGGAACAGCTCGTTCAGTTCCTCAGCGGAATCTGCGGGCTTGGTCAGCTTCACGTTCAGGATTGCCATGGAGACGTCCGGGGTGGGAACGCGGATCGCGTTACCGGTCAGCTTGCCTTCCAGCTGCGGCAGAGCCTTAGAAACAGCCTTAGCTGCACCGGTCTCGGTGATGACCATGTTCAGCACAGCGGAGCGACCGCGGCGGTCACCCTTGTGGAAGTTGTCAATCAGGTTCTGATCGTTGGTGAATGCGTGAACGGTCTCAACGTGGCCGCGCTCAACACCGTATGCGTCATCCAGAACCTTCAGTGCCGGAGTAATCGCGTTGGTGGTGCAGGATGCTGCGGAGAGGATCTTGTCCTCATCGGTGATGACGTTGTCGTTCACGCCGAACACGATGTTCTTCATATCGCCCTTACCGGGAGCGGTCAGCAGAACACGAGAAATGCCGGGGCGGTTCAGGTGCTGCTCAAGGCCCGGAACGTCGCGCCAGCGGCCGGTGTTGTCCACCAGCAGAGCGTCCTTGATGCCGTACTCGGTGTAGTCGACAGTGGTCGGGTCAGAGGAGTAAATGAAGCGAACCGGAACACCGTTAGCGATGATGGTGCTGTTCTCCTCGTCCACCTCAATAACGCCCTTGAACGGGCCGTGAACAGAGTCGCGCTCCAGCAGGGATGCGCGCTTGACCAGGTCCTTATCGCCGTTCTTACGCACCACAACAGCGCGCAGGTTCAGGCCAGAACCCAGCGGCGAGGAGGAACGCTCCAGCAGAATACGAGCCAGCAGGCGACCAATACGACCGAAGCCGTACAGCACAACGTCCTGCTCCTTCGGCTGGTCACCCTGGTGGTTCACGGAGGAACCCAGCTGCTCGGGCAGCCACATGGACAGCTCGGGGGAGCCCGCCTCGTGGTGTGCCTTGTGCAGAGCAGCAATGTTAATCGAGCACGCGCCCAGGTTCAGCTCAACCAGGGCGCGAACCAGCTCGAGGGAGTGCGCGGGGTTCAGGGGCGCACCGTCGATGTGGGATACGAAATCGTGCAGCTTCAGCAGCTCAATGACAGACTTGTTGACCAGGCTGCGGCCGTGAATGCTCAGCACCACGCCGTTCTCGCGGTGCAGCTTACCGATGAGGGGGATCAGCTCCTCTGCGGTAGCCTCACGGTTAACCCAGGTAGCGGTTGCAGTCGTCACGTATGACCTTCTTCCTAACTTCGTCGTTGGAGGGTAGGCGCGACGATGCTGTCGCGTCAATACCGTGCCGGGCGTTAAGACCCGGCGTCGGTTTAAGTCTAACCCGTGCGGACCCCTTCAGAGCCTCAAAATTAGCGATATTGAGGCTAAAAGTCAGAAGAGACAGAAGGCAGTTTGTGAACCCACACGACAAGCCAACATAAGCCCTCAAAAGGGAAAGCAAAACCACTTTAAATACCCACAAAAACACACGTCACGACCCGGAAAACATGAGTAGAATTGAAACCATGTTGACTGTAATCGGTGAAGCACTCGTAGACGTCGTCCACCAGCACGACGGAGAAACCCGCGCCTACCCTGGCGGATCGCCCATGAACGTAGCCGTCGGCGCACGCCGCCTCGGCCACCCCACCAACTTCGTCGGCCACTACGGCCCCGACGCCTACGGTAAGAGCATTGACGCGCACCTGGAAGCATCCCAGGTGACCCTGCCCTTCGAGCACAGTGCTGAACGCACCTCCGTCGCCCAGGCAACCATCGGTGCCGACGGCGCAGCAGAGTACGAATTCGACATCACCTGGTCCCTCGACTCCGTCGCCGAGAAGCTCACCGAACTGGCACGCACCTCCGACGCAGTGCACACCGGCTCCATCGCTGCCATGCTCGAACCCGGCGCGCACGTGGTCGCAGCAGCCTTCGAAGCGGCCCGCGACAGTGCCCTGCTCAGCTACGACCCGAACTGCCGCCCCACCCTCATCCACAACGTCGACGAGGGCCGCGCATGGGCGGAAAAGTTCGTGTCCCTCTCCACCGTCGTGAAGGCATCTGACGAGGATCTGCAGTGGCTCTACCCCGACCGCTCCCTCGACGACACCGCACGCGCATGGCTTGACCTCGGCGCCGAGCTGATGGTCATCACTCGCGGCGAGGACGGCCCCATCGCCTTCACCAAGAAGTACCCCGAGGGCGTCAGCCAGCCCGCACACCGCGTTGAGGTTGCGGACACTGTCGGTGCCGGCGACTCCCTCATGGCGGCACTCATCGCGGGCCTGCTCGACCGCGGTATCGCCGGCGCTGAGGCGCGCGCCAAGGTCGCCGCACTGACCGCCGAAGACATCGCCGACCTACTGCGTTTCTCCGCAACCGCAGCCGGCATCACCGTCTCCCGCGCGGGCGCTAACCCGCCCACCCGCGAAGAACTTGACGCCGTACTCAACGGCTAAATAATCTGCGCCTCGCCGGCGGATAGCTCACTCTGTCCGCCGGCGTCGCCATATCCACCCGCACCCCAACGCTGAGGAGCACCATGACCAACATCGGCACCGCACCCCTGCCCCGCGAACCCTACGCGGGCCTGCCCGAACTGCCCGAATTCACCCTGACCTCCACCGACATTCAGGACGGCGGCACCGCCCCCGAATGGATGCGCTCCGCCCTCTTCGGCGTGGCGGGCGGTCAGGACCGCTCCCCGCAGCTGTCCTGGAGCGGATTCCCCGAGGGCACCAAGTCATTCGTGCTGACCTGCTTCGACCCGGATGCGCCGGTCCCCAGCGGCTTCTGGCACTGGACTGTCTCCAACATTCCCGCCAACGTGACCAGCATTGACACTGGCGCGGATGCACCCGCCGGGGCCCTGACGCACCGCAACGACGCCGGTGTGGCGGGCTTCCTGGGTGCTGCCCCTCCGGCTGGTCACGGCCCGCACCGCTACATCTTCTGCGTCACCGCCGTGGATGTGGAGAAGCTCGACATTGACGAGAACGCCAGCCCCGCCGTCGTGAATTTTAACCTGCTTGGCCACGGTTTGGGTCGTGCGTTCCTGACCGTCACCTACGCGGAACCGGCAGTCTAGCACGTAGCCCCAACCAGCACCGATACACCCCACCACTGAAGGCATATCTGCATGATTAAACTCATCGCCAGCGACCTGGACGGCACCCTCATCGGGCACGATTTCCGGTTCCGTCCGCGTACCTTGCGCGCCCTTGAGGCCGCCCGCGCCGCCGGGATCGATATTGTCTTTGTCACCGGCCGCCCGAGCCGCTGGCTTACGCCCCTGCGCGAGCAGACCGATTTCGACTCCTACGCCATCTGCTCCAACGGTGCCGTGGTGTACCACCTGGGTGCGAACGAGGTGGAAGAAGTCAACGGCGCTGATCCCGCGGTGATTGCCCGTACTCACGAGCTACTGGAGCCCATGTTCCCCGACGCCACCTACACCCTCGAAACCGTGGACACTGTCTACATTCAGGGCCCGCACGAGGGCGGTGAGGTGCTTGAGGGCGCCCGCGTGGTGGAGGCGAAAATCGCCGAGGCGCTCGAACGTATTGGATCAACCCCGGTCATTAAGTACCTGATTCGTGTGCCCGGCATGGACCCGGATATTCTGCAGGCGCGCGTGCATCAGGCGGTCGGTTCGCTGGTGTCGGTGACCCGCGGCGTGGTCGGTGAGCCGCTCGTCGAGATGGGCTCTAAGACCGTGAATAAGGGGCGGATCCTGGAGAAGTTCGCGGCACGCCACGGCATTGAGGCGCACGAGGTCATGGCGTTCGGTGACATGCCGAATGATGCGGAGATGCTTTGCTGGGCGGGGGAGGGCTTCGCCATGGCCTCGGGGCAGCCGGCGCTCATTGCGAAGGTGGGGCGCACTTGCCCGCCCTTCCATGAGGACGGTGTGGCGCAGACGATTGAGGCGATGCTCGCCGAACGGTCCTAGCCGCCTAGCATTAGCTATCCAGCACGAGACATCCGGTGCTAGCTATCCAGCACTAGCGGCTAGGTGAGCCTCCGCAGACATAACTCAGACATAAACTTTTATGTCTACACATAAAAAATTTGAGTCTAGACATAAAATTTTATGTCTAGACTCAAATTTTTGTGTCTGATTTACATCTAATTTGTGTCTAGACTAAAATTTTTTGTATGAACAACGTGGAATGGACCCCCGAATGGCTTGCTGAAACCATCAGACTACTGTGCACTCACGGCAGCGATACGCAGTTTATTGAGGTTAAAAAAGCCCACGGAGGCTACCCCGGAAGCCTAGACGCAACCCTGAGTAGCTTCTCCAATAGTTCCACGGGCGGAATCATTATCTGCGGCCTCGACGAGAATAATGACTTTGCGCCTGTAGGGGTATACGACCCTGCAGACCTAGAAAAAACCCTCGGCAACAAGCTCCGCAGGGGCCTCAAGCCGCCGAACACCATGGAATCCGGCACCATCCTCTACGAAGACGCCAAAATCTTTGTTGCCGCAATCCCTCCGCTGCCTCCCTATGAACGCCCCTCCTACATTGGCGGTAAAGCGTACGTGCGTTCCGGCGACGGTGACCACGAAATGAGCCGCCACGAAACCGACCTGATGGTGGCTCAGCGGACACGCACCGGATTCGATGAGGAGCCGGTAGAATACACCTCCCTGGCTGACCTAGACGAAGGCCTCAAAACTGCTTATCTGCGAGACGTCCGCGCTAAATCACGCCGCCTCGCCGGAAGCTCCGATGAAGAGGTGCTCCGACGTAAGGGAATTATTGCCCTCGGAACCGACAACCTTTCCCTTGCGGGCTTGTATGCTTTGGGTTATTACCCCCAAGAGTTCAGGGCCTCGCTCAAAGTTACCGGAGTCGTCCCCGACCCAAGCGATAAAGCCCGCAACCTCGACAAATTCGAGGCGGACGGCCCCATCCCCGCCATGCTCGAAGAGACTCTGGCATGGGTCAAGCGGAACCTGGCTCACCCGGTTGTCGAGCTACCCAATGGACACCTCGTCAACGGGCAGGAAGTACCCGATATTGCCCTTCGTGAGATCCTGTCGAATGCACTCGTACACCGCAGCCTCAACCCCAAAGCAGATACCGAAGAGGTGCGTGTCAGGATTTACCCCGACCGAATCTTAGTAGAAAACCCCGGCGGTCTATACGGAATCACCATTCAACGCTTGCAAGAGTATGGGGAACGTTCCCGCGTGAATGACCGCCTGTATGACGTCTGCACGCACGTAACAACCCCAGACGCCGGATACCGAGTCATCGAGGGCGAGGGTAGCGGCATCTACATGGCACAGGAGGCGGTGCGTCGGGCAGGGCTGAAACCCATCCAATTCATTGATAAGGTTATTCAGTTTATCGTAATCATCAGCAGGGAGCCTCTGGCTGGTGCTCGTACCGCCGACATCGGTTCACCGCAGCAGAAGTCGGACGTAGACCCGCGTCAATCGTCACCTACGATTCCCAGTAGCCGTCAGGAGGCGGTGCTCCTCGCTCTGCGCTCGCTACGCCGCCCCGCAGGTATCGATGACATCATGGACGCTCTTCCCGGGCCTTTTGCTGAGCTGCAGAAATCGCAGGTTCGGTACGTTCTGACAAAGCTTCTTCAAGAAGGAGTTATTACCCGTGATGGCGGTCGAGGCATCCGCAACACCTCGTACCAGCTGGTATAAGGAACATAGCTACGGCATCTGGAACTTGAGCCGCAATAGAACAAAAACGGCCCGGATGGATTGGTTTCCATCCGGGCCGCTTTTCATACAGTCTACGCCTCAGGAGTATTACTCCAACGGGCGGTCAGGCGCCTAGTGCACCTCAGTGCTCTTCTCAGGGTCGAAGGGTTCCAAGGGGTCGCCAGCAGCCTTCGTGTACTTCGCGATGAAGGTCATCAGGTGGAAGATAATCAGGGTCGCAGCGGTACCCAGAGCAATACCGGCGAAAGACAGCTCACCGAAGGTCCAGGTGTAGTCCGCAATACCCACGATCAGCGCCACGGCGGCGGTGGTCAGGTTGATCTGGTTCGAGAAGTTCACACGGTTCTCGCTCCAAATACGTGCGCCGAGCATACCGATCATGCCGTACAGAACGGTTGCGGCACCGCCCAGAACACCCGCCGGGACGGTCGCAATTGCCGCACCGAATGCGGGGAACATGGACAGCGCAATCGCGAAGATAGCAGCCACCCAGTACGCCGCGGTGGAGTACACCTTGGTTGCAGCCATAACGCCAATGTTTTCAGCGTAGGTGGTGGTACCCGAACCGCCGCCGAAACCGGCGATGGTGGTTGCCAGGCCGTCCGCCATGAGGGCACGACCCGAATAGTCGTCCAGGTTCTTGCCGCTCATCAGCGCAACAGACTTCACATGGCCGATGTTCTCAGCCACCAGCACCAGAATCACGGGGATGAACAGGCCGGCGAGCTCCCAGTGGAACTCGGGGGTCTGGAACTGTGGCAGACCAACGATGCCCTGAGTCTCAACTGCCTTGTCAATCTTGGAGAAATCCACCTCGCCGCGAATCACGGCGGTGATGTAACCAATGCCCACACCCAGCAGAATGGACAGGCGACCAATGATGCCCTTGAACAGCACCGAAATCAGGATGATGGAGCACAGGGTCACCAGTGCGGTCACCGGTGCCACCATGAAGTTATCCTTAGCACTCTTCGCCAAGTTGAAGCCAATCAGCGCCACAATCGAGCCGGTGACGACCGGCGGCATGAGCTTGGTGAGCCAGCCGGTACCGGCGAACTGAACAATCAGGCCAACCAGGAACAGTGCCACACCCGCCATGACGATACCGCCGAGGGCACCAGCGGGGCCGTGCGAGTTCATGGCAGCCGCCAGGGGCGCAATGAACGCGAAAGAGGAGCCCAGGTAGGAAGGGACGCGTCCGCGGGTAATCAGCAGGAACAGGACCGTGCCGAGACCCGAGAAGAACAGGGTGGTTGCCGGCGGGAAGCCGGTAATAATCGGCACGAGGAAGGTCGCGCCGAACATTGCGACCACGTGCTGCGCGCCGATGCCGATAGTAATCGGCCATGCGAGGCGTTCGTTCGGGGCAACGAAGGAACCGGGCTTGATGCTGCGGCCGTCGCCGTGGATCGACCAGTCAAAGCCGAGAAGCTTAGAGATGCTCAAAGGGAGCTCCTGAGGTGAATGTGGTGGTGTATAAAATTCCACATAATTCTACGCGTATGCGGGTGTGGGTCACAGCTAAACGGCTATAAATATGAGCAGGGATACGTTGAGTGGGGCATATATTCTCTTATGATGAGCCCCAAACCCCTAATATATAGCCCAGAATGCATCAATACCCCGTATATGCAGTTCAAGGCATATACGGGGTATTGATGCAAAGAGCGAATAAAAACACTCGCTACACACAGCTCAATGGCTTAGAGAGCGTCACGCAGGTTATCCAGGTGATCGTAACGCGCCAGCTCATAACGCAGGTGACCCTCGGTCGGGGACTGAACCGGCAGGAACGTCGCCTCACGCAGGCGGCGAGCCGTCGGGGACTCAGCCACGTAACCGGCGCCTCCAACGACCTGCAGCTCAAAGTGAGTAGCAATGGTCGCAAAGTGCGAAACACCCAGGCGCAGGCTCAGCAGGTCACGACGCTCAGCACGCGCCGGCTCAGATGCCAGGCGAACCAGTTCCTCACGCAGGCTCTGGTACTCCGCCAGGATCAGCGGGAACTCAGGGCGGAACACGCCCTGCGAGACGTCCAGGTGCTTAGCAGCCTCCTGCAGAGCACCAGCGGCAAGGCCCAGGCAGAACGACGACTGAACCAGCAGGAACGGTGCGGTCACATCGTGCAGGAATGCCTCAATGTTGTCGCTGAGAACGTCCTCGCTCGGAACGAAAACGTCCTCGAACTTCAGGGTGCCGGACTCGGTGCCGTTCAGCGCCAGCAGGTTGCGGTGATACTGAATGCTCAGACCTTCAACATCCTGGCGGACCGTCACGATGTAGCGGTTCGGGTGGCTTTCCGGGGCGTTCTGCACAGCCACCGGAAGAACAATCACGCCGCCCGGGTACAGGTTCGACGCCCACGACACGGAACCGTTCAGCTTCAGACCGCCCTCAACGAGAGTGCCCTCAACCTTAATCGGTGCCAGGCCCGAAGCCTCCTTGTACGCTGCCGCCATCGCGGTGGTGCCGCTGACGGTTGCATCCGCCAGACCCTCGGGCAGCTCGCGGCCCACAGCGTCAAAGAACGCGATGGTGGAGCGGTGAGCCCACAGGGAGAACGCCGTGGAGGCATCCTCGGTGGCAAGGTCGAACGCTACCGAAACCTGGGGGACCAGGGAGCCGCCGTCACGGCCCAGGGTAATCAGGCCGTCCTTAGCGATTTCGCGCAGGTTCTCGAAGGGGGAACGCTCGCCACGGTCAACCGCGCTAGCGTGGGTTCGGGCGAGTGCGAGCACCTGCTCGCGCTGGGGGTAGTCGTAGAGGGGTTCGAGAGTGAACTCGGACATGGGGTTTCTCCTAAGCGGGGAGTGTCACATCTATGCGTGCAGCTTGAACAGTCGGTCAATGGGGGTGCTGACGGCCTTACGGGCGCGAACAACAGCTTCTTCGTCGGGTGCGTCGTAGAAGCAGAGGCACTTTGCGGTGTCTTCGCGAACGTAGGTGCGCAGGAAGGAAACCTCGGGTACTTCAGCGTACTTGGGGGCGTTTGCCTTCTTGCGGGTCAGGTACTGTTCCATGGTGATTTCTGCGGGGATGTCCCACTCAACCAGGTAGTCTGCGTCCTTCTTGAGCTTCTTGATGTCTTCGAGCTCTGCGCCGACCAGGCGGACTGCGTCGGGGCCTGCGACGGCTGCGCGCTCACCGATGGCTGCGGTGAGGTCGGGGCCGAATGCGGTGCTCTCAGCTTCGACGATGACGAAGACAATCTTGTGGTCTGCGGAGACCTGGGTTTCGATGAGCTCTGCGCCGTGGCTCAGGGACGAGTTGACGGTCTCGATGAGTGCGGTTGCTTCGTCCTTGGACGGCTGCGCGGGGGTCAGTTCTACCAGGTAAAGTGCCATGATGTTCTCCTCGGCTTAGGGTTGAAGGGTTGTTCCGGAAGGGGCCTTCCGGTTTGTTATGGATTCACCTTAGACCCGTGGTTGAGGGCTGTCTAGTAGATTTCTGTTCGTGGCTTAATACGTCCTTTTTGACTCTAATGTTCGTCATGTGTGTTCATGCGGAGACATAAATCGTCACAGTTCCGTGCATGGGAACCCGCCTACAGCCGCAGAATTTTCGCGTGGGTTATCGAACCCGGAGGCGCATCTATCCGCGCCGTCCCGCTCGTGCTGCAAAGTCGTCGAGGGCGCGGTTGAGAGCGGGGACAGTCCACACTTTTTGCCCCTGAATTTTGACCCGCTCTTCACGTAGAATCTGCAGCTCCACCATGCGGTTGAGGAGGCGGTACACGCTGGCTTTCGACCCGGGAGTGTGCTCCTCCACCATGCGCGCGGTGAAGGCGGGTTCGGTGCAGCACAGGTCGGCGAGGGAACGCAGGAGAGGGGTTTTGCGCTGGGCAATGGACAGCACCTCATCGCGCAGGGTTTCAATGTCTTGCGCCAGGATTTCTGCGTTGGTGATTGCCTTCTGAGTGGCGTCAATGAAGAGCTCGATGATGGGTTCGGCGTCGCCTGCACGGTAGTCGGTGAGTGCCTGAACGTACCCTTCGGTGTCGTGCAGCAGGCCGGAGGAGACCGGCAGAATCACGTGGCGGGTGACACCGCGGGCGAGCAGGAGTGCGGAGATGAGGGCTCGTCCGGTTCGACCGTTGCCGTCGGTGAAGGGGTGGATGGTTTCAAATTGGGCGTGCGCAATCGCCGCCTGCGCGAGGGGGTCAATATCGCGGCGGTTCATGAAGGCTACGAGGTCTTCGAGGGCGGCAGGAACCCTCTCGTGATGCGGTGCCACATAGTCGGCGGTTACCGGCGAATCACCCTTAATCCACACCCACTGGGTGCGGAGTACACCGGAGTCCTGCTGCAGGCCGCGGGTCAGTTCGCGGTGCATCGCGAGGATATTATCGACGCTAATGTTTTCTGCGGTGTTCAGGGCTGCACGCATGGCGTGAACATTGCGCGCCACCAGCTCGGCGTTAACGCCGACCTTCGACCCGCTTGCACCCAGGACAGCCAGTGAGAGCCTGCGTGCGCTAACGGTGAGGTTTTCAATCTGCGAGCTGGAGGCGGATTCGCCGCGCAGAAGAACTGCCGAAAAGGGGATGCCGCCGATGTGGTGGAGCCGCTCATCGAAGCGGGTCATTGCGGTGGCGTTCTCTTGGAGGCGTGCTCGCAGTGCGGGGCTGAGTTCGACGTTGAGTGCGGCAATGGAGGCGGGTACGGCGCTGGAGAAGGTGCCGGAGTTGCGGCGCGTTGCGCGGCGGGAGGCGAGGGCGTCGCGGTGAACCCAAGGGGTTTGCGGCTCCCATGTGAGGGCGGGCCAGGTGATGGCTGAGGGCATGGTTCCTCCTCCCTCCTCCTCTTCATCGGTGTCGTCTTGCTGGTCGTATGGGGGGGGTCTTAATAAGACAATACACTTCGATTTTCTTATTAAGGCGCTTAATAAGAAAATCCGCGCGGATTGTCTCATTAAGGAAAATGCCCCGAACGCCCCTAAACCCGCCCCTCCTGAACCTCCCTTCAACATTCCGGCGCTCCGACTGCTGGCACATACACCAGGGCATGCACCAAGTGCATACAGCAAGGGCCCCGAACCCTTGATATTTCAAGGATTCGGGGCCCTTAGCCTTATATGCTCACGCCGCCTGAAACAGCGAGTCGGCAGTGCAGGCAAGTAACTTTGTGGTTACTTCACACCGCGCATGAGCTTCTGAACCGGCTTGTGTACCAGGAACAGCAGAATACCGGTCGCGATGGTGATAATACCCATCCAGGTGAAGTAGGGAACCTCAGTCTCCATGGTGTAGAACGGAGCCAGCCAACCGGAGAGCACGGTACCCATTGCCACGGAGGTGAAGTACAGCGCCATCATGTTCACGCGGTGCGCTTTCGGTGCGAGCTTGGTCGCCAGCGAAATACCCACCGGCGAAATAATCAGCTCAGCGATGGTGCAGACGAACAGAATCAGCACGATCCAGCCGACGTTCACGCTCTGAACGCCCGCCTGAGCGAGGAAGATCCAGAACGCCAGACCAATAATGATCAGCGCTGCGGAGAACTTCAGGGTGGTGACCGGCTGGCGGTCGCCCCACTTGGTCCACAGGGCGGAGAACATCATGCCGAAGACGATGATGAAGATCGGGTTGATGGAGTTGACCAGGTTCGGGCTCAGCTCCATGCCCAGGATGTTCCAGTTGAGGCGCTCATCCGAGTACACCGCCATGACGGTGAACTGCTGCTGGTACAGTGCCCAGAACACGGCGTTTGCAATCCACAGGGGGATGAACGCGGTGACGCGGGAACGCTCATCGGAGGTGACGTCCTTAGCGCTCAGCAGCTGAGCGAACAGGGCGATAGCGCCGATGAAGATGAAGCCCATGACCCAGTTTTTGAGGTTGTCTGCGGTCATCAGACCGGTTGCCAACAGGATGCCGAGAACGACGACGATACCGACCAGTGCCAGGAAGAAGTTACGCTTCTGGCCGCCGGTGAAGGGGGTGCCCACGTGGTGCACGGAGGCGGGCAGGTTCTTGCGGGTCAGCGAGTACTGGATCAGACCGGCAGCCATACCGATTGCGGCAAGACCGAAGCCGAGGTGGAAGCCGCCAGCCTGCCAGCCCCAACCGGTCAGGATCGGGCCGATCAGTGCACCGGTGTTCACGCCGATGTAGAAGATGGTGAAGCCTGCGTCGCGGCGTGAGTCGTTGTCGCTGTAGAGCGAACCGACCAGCACGGATGCGTTACTCTTCAGGCCGCCGGAGCCGATAGCGACCAGCAGCAGACCAATCACCACGCCGGGGATGCCGGGGATGAGGGAGAGGGAGATGTGACCCGCCATAATGCCGATGGCGGAGTAGAAGAGGGTACGCTCGGGGCCGAGGATGCGGTCACCGAGGATACCGCCGAGGATTGCCATGAGGTACACGACTGCACCGTACGCGCCGATAACGCCGGTGGCGAGGTCCTTGTCGAGGCCCAGGCCGCCCTTGTCGGCGGTGTAGTACAGGTAGTAGATCATGATGCCCTGCATGCCGTAGAAGGAGAAGCGCTCCCACATTTCTACGGTGAACAGGTTCGCGAGCATGCTCGGGTGGCCGAAGAAGGTCTTGGTGTCCTTGGGTTCGGCACCTGTAATGGTGTGAGACATGGTGGTAATTCTTTTCTGTGCAAGCCCGGGGTTCTGTGTGACCCGGGCAATATGTGTTTAAGTCTATACCCTTGTGGGTGCATATGTATACATATTGTGTTCATATATTTCAAAGATTGAAGTATCAATCAGTGCATGAAAAACCATTTCGATTTTTTCGTATGCATCATTTCCGAATCTCACAAACCCCCAAATACCGGGCTAGATGCGCCACGCACCCCCAAAGCGCTAGAGTGGAACCACAACTATGCCCACCCGGCACCCCACCGTGCCGACCGGCCCGTCCTAGTTCATTTCAAAGGCTAGTTCAATTCAAAGGAGAACCCCATGACCGCTGTACCCCAGGTTGACCCCCGCGACGTTCCCGCAGGCGCAACCATCATCGACGTGCGTGAAGACTACGAGTGGGAGGGCGGCCACGCGACCGGCGCCAAGCACATCACTCTCGGCACCATCGCTGAGCGTCTGGAAGAACTGCCCGCACCCGGCGAAGACTTCTACGTCATCTGCCACGGCGGCGGCCGTTCGAACCGCGCGGCAACCTTCCTGCGCGAGCACGGCTACGCCGCACACAACATTGCGGGCGGCACCAGCGCGTGGTTTGCAGCCGGCCTGCCGATGACCAGCGAAAACGGCGAAGCACCCGCAGTCGTTCACTAAACCGCCAGTTCGCCTGCACGCCATACAGCCATACAATGGAGTCCGTGACTGAAACTTCCGCGGACCGTATTTTTTCCACCCCGAACGCTCCCGCTTCTGCGTCCCCCCATGCCCTGCCGAGTATTCTGCAGAGCATCCCGTGGGATGCGCAGACGCGGGAGCTTGTCGTGCGCCCGCTTCCTTTCGCGGTGAACTGCGAGGAGGCGTACCCACTGCTGACCGGTGGTGCCGAGTATTCCTTCTGGCTGGATTCGGCGCGTGAGGAGTCGCCTATGTCGGTTGCCTCGTATGTGGGTGTGGTTCCGGCGCAGCTGTCGCCCTTGCGCGTAGATTCGGCGCGTGCGGCGGCTGAGTCTGGCAGGGAAGACCCCTTCGCCCAGCTGGAGGCGGCGCTCGCCTGCGCACCGCGCGTGCACCCGGATACCGCGGCGGCAACCGGTCTGCCTGCGGGTTTGCGTGGCGGTTACGTGGGCTATTTCGGCTATGAGGCGCGTGCCGCCATGGGCATGGAGCACGGCCACCCGGTGCCGGGCTATCTGCCGGCGCATGAGGCGCCGACCCCGGATTCTCTGTGGTTGCCGGCGGTCCGCTACCTGGTGCATGAGCATGCCCGCCCGGGTCGTGCGGCGCGCAGCTGGCTGGTGGGCGATGAGCCGTGGTGTGAGGCGGCGGAACGGCTACTGACCGCGGCAGGGGAATGCGCCCTCGAAAATACCCCTGAGCTTACCGAGCCTCTGCTCTTCCCGGCGCCCGCCGCGGAAGCCTACATGGACTCCGTTCGCGCTAGTCAGCACGAAATCTACGAGGGTAACAGCTACGAGGTGTGCCTGACCGCGCAGACGGTCGCGCGCATCCAGAACCCGAGTCCGGAGCTTTTCTTTGAGCTGTACCGCCGCCAGCGCGCCCATAATTCGGCGCCGTATGCGGCGTATCTGCGGTGCGGTGATTTTTCGGTGCTTTCCTCCTCGCCGGAGCGTTTTTTGAGCGTGGATGAGCAGCGTAACGCCCAGACGAAGCCGATTAAGGGCACGATTGCTCGCGGCGCCACCCCGGAAGAAGACGCCGCCGCCGCTCAGTGGTTGCGTACCGATGAGAAGACTCGCGCCGAGAACCTCATGATTGTGGATTTGCTGCGTAACGACCTGTCCACGGTGTCTGACCCGGCGTCTGTGCGCGTGCCCGTGCTCATGGGCGTGGAGAGCTATTCGACGGTGCATCAGCTGGTGTCTACGGTCAGCTCTCGCCTGCGCGAGGGAATTTCCGCGGTGGCCGCCGTGCGGGCGTGCTTCCCGGGTGGTTCGATGACGGGTGCGCCGAAGCCCTCGACCATGCAGATTATTGAGCGCCTGGAGAATCGCGCTCGCGGCGTGTATTCGGGTGCCCTGGGCTTTGTGTCGGCGGACGGTTCAGCGAACCTGTCAATTGTGATTCGCACGCTCGTGGCGCACGATGAGGGCACGGTGACTCTTGCTGCCGGTGGTGCGGTGGTTGCCGATTCGGATCCTGCCGCCGAGTATGAGGAGATGCTGACGAAGCTGCGCGCCGCGTTGCCGCCGTCGGTGGGCCGCGTGGTGGAATAACCTAGCGCTGGAATAGCACAGGGAATAGCCTGCGCCGCCTGCACGTGAGCCGCTACACTGGAACTATGACTAAGCTTTCTGAAAACCTCCCCATTGAAGAAGCCCGTGAACGCCTGCGCCAGCTGATTATGGAGCTGGCTGTGGTGCGCGGGCACGTGGTCCTCGCCTCCGGCAAGGAAGCCGACTACTACGTTGACCTGCGCCGCATTACCCTGCACCATGAGGCTTCTCGCCTGGTCGGTCAGGTCATGCTGGACCTGCTGGATAAGAACGGCATCGAGTTTGAAGCTGCTGGCGGTCTGACCATGGGTGCTGACCCGGTGGGTACCGCGATTATGCGTGCCGCTGGTGATCAGGACCGTGCGATTGACGCGTTTGTGGTGCGTAAGGCTCAGAAGTCTTACGGCATGGGCCGTCAGGTGGAGGGTCCGAGCGTTGAGGGTCGCCGCGTGGTTGCTGTTGAGGACACCTCCACGACCGGTGGTTCTGCGCTGACTGCTGTTGAGGCGTTGCGTAAGGCTGGCGCTGAGGTTGTGGCGGTTGCTGTGATTGTTGACCGTGCGACCGGCGCTAAGGAGCACGTGGAAGAGGTTGCGGGCGTTCCGTGCCTGTACGCGTACTCGAAGGATGAGCTGGGCCTGGACTAGTCTCTGCTGGGCTGAGTTCTGAGGACCTCGTGATTTTTTAAGGCATTCCCGTTGTGGCGGGTGAACCCGTGCCGCTGGCTACTGTGTATGGCTGGTGGTGCGGGTTTTTGTCTGTAAGATGGCTCTGTGAGCGCCGGAGTGGCGCTGGTTGTTGGCGTGAAGGTGGTTGTGATGGTTGAGAATCGTGAAGCGGCTGAGGCTGTATCTGCTGAGGCTGCGCCTGCGGAGGCGGCTGTAGCCGAGGCTGTTGAGGGTACCGAGCAGGGTACCGCCCGTTTTGAGGTGGGTGTGGGCCCGTGGGAGGGCCCGTGGCCTGAGGGCGACCACTGGGATGAGGAGCTGCTGCGTGAGGGCGACCGCCGTAACGTGGTGGATAAGTACCGTTACTGGTCGATGGACGCGATTATTGCTGACCTGGATACGCGCCGCCATGATTTTCATGTGGCGATTGAGAATTGGCAGCATGATTTGAATATTGGCACGGTGGTGCGTACTGCGAATGCGATGTTGGCGAAGGAGGTCCATATTATTGGGCGTCGCCGTTGGAATCGTCGTGGTGCGATGGTGACGGATCGTTATCAGCATGTGCGTCATCATCCGACGATTGAGGATTTTGTGGCGTGGGCGCAGGGCGAGGGTCTGGAGATTATTGGTATTGATATTTTCCCGGATTCGGTGCCCCTGGAGACCTATGACTTGCCGAAGAAGTGCGTGCTGGTTTTTGGTCAGGAGGGCCCGGGCCTATCGGAGGAGCTGCATGCGGCGGCTAGGGATACTCTGTCGATTGAGCAGTTTGGGTCGACGCGTTCGATGAATGCGGCGACGGCTGCGGGTATTGCGATGCATGCGTGGGTTCGCCGTCATGTGTTTGGTCAGATTCCGTCGTAGTTCGGCGGCTGTTTATGAGGTGTTTAAAGGTTCCGATGCGTTGTGTGCGCGTCGGAACCTTTTTGTTGGGGATTGGGTGATTTTTTGTTTGGGTGGGGTGTTGAGTTTTTCACATGAATGTGGGTACCTATGGGGTTTGGTTCGTTGTTTGTGGTGGGGTTGTGTGATGTTATCTGGATTTTTTGTCTTGTAAATGTAGTAAATAATATTTGAATATATCTAAAGTGGGTAAATCACGTATTATCATATAAGTGATTTAGGTCACTAAATAAATAGTCTAGGTGTGCTAGTGTTAATTCAAGTCACAGGGAATATGAGAATCGCACTCTCAATTTCAGTTTGGGGCATGCGATGGATTTCCTGACTTCGCTCGCTAATGATTGCGGGTTGTGGATATGAATGACCGCGACGTCATTCTTTTGAAAGGAGATTCTGATGAGGATCTTTAATAAGTCTCTTGCTGTTGCGGCCTGTGTGGCTGCGGTGACTTTCGGTGCGGTAGCACCTCCGGCATATGCTGGGGTGACTCTCTATTCGGATGCAAATTTCCTTGGGGCCAGTATGGAAACTGAAGGGACGAAACATTTGGATTGGATGAGTGACCGTGCATCTTCATTGCATTCTGGTGGGTGTCGGTGGCGCTATTACGAAGACGTCGACCTTGCGGGTCGCAGGTTTGAGTCTTCTTCCGACCTCAACTATCTTCGCGGTCTAAGCCATGCGGGTCTCCATTGGGGCGAGACTTGGGATGATCGTATTAGTTCTATTGAAAAGGTACACTGCCCCTGGTAATTGTGATGGAGGAGCCCAATGTTTGTGGGCTCCTCCTGACTTTCCCGTTTGAAAGGAGTCGGTAACAATGAAGAAATCTGCTGCTCTGTTCGCCTGCTTTGCTTTAGCTTTAAGTTCCTGTGCCGCTACACCTAAAGATACTAGCCTCAAAGCCCAGCTGGATTTTGAAAATAACTATATTACTCTTCCGCTCGACGAATATGACATGAGTGACCAGGCCGAAGATATAACATATAGGGCGTATTTGTTGATTCTTAAAGAGTGCTACGCGAAAAAGGGATACGATTTTGAAATTCTAGAAAACGGCTTGGTTTCTGGCAACGCTTCCGAGTATGGCCTCTGGAATGTGAAGCATGTGGCGAATCATTTTACGTCCAGCAAAGTCGGAGAAGAGCAGGAAAGGATTTATAAGAGCATCCCTGAAGACGTCAGGGTCAGCTGCCGCGAAGAGCATCGGGAAGAACTGGATATGCTCTATTTTGATGAGGATGATGAGAAAAAGTACCGCCCTGTCGGTCGTATCCGTAGTGAAGCGTACCAGCGTGCGCAGGGTGACCCTGAATGGAAGAAAGCCCGCTCAGATTGGTGGGACTGTCAGCGTCAGGAAGGGTTGACGCCTCGCACCGGGGACGGTGAATGGACGAGTAAAGAATTGGCCAGTCTGAATGCTGATGATCCCAAAGTGTTGGAGGAGGTTATCCGCCTGGCAACCATTGAAGCTCAATGTAGTGAGAAGGTGAGGTTGGCTCAGCGTTTGGGTGATCTTGAGGCGTCCTATCAGGGGCCTTTGATTGAGAAGAATCAGGCGTTGCTGAATGATTTGAAGGCCTATCGTGATGCGAAGGTAGCGAAGGCGCGTGAAATTATCGCCACCCACCAGTAGCCACACCCGCTGAAGGGCAGAACGGGCGAACCACCCGCAGAATGCCCACAAGTTGCCCATAGAAAATCCGTGCATACGAAAATTTCACAAGAAGGAGCCGGGGAGTGTCACCACTCCCCGGCCCTCACTTTATTCACTCTCAACCTCGCAGCCCATGCCAGCGCACCTACAGGCTCGCCAGCTCAAGGCCACTCAGCGTCAGGCTGCTTAGCCCTTTAGCCCACCGGAACGTTAACGTTCACCAGCGAGTACAGATCCTTCGGATCATCCGGGCTAGCAACCAGGTCAATGAACTGCTGCAGGTCGGTGTCCTGCGTAGCCGCACGGGCATAACGCAGACCCGAGAAGTCAGCAATCGCGAAGCCCACCGAATCAAACAGGGTAATCTGCTCATCCGACACGCGGCCCGGCTCCTCACCGGTCAGAACCTTCCAGAACTCCACCACGGGGAAGTCCGGGTCCTTCTGCTGAATCTCGCCCTCAATGCGGGTCTGCGGCGGGAACTCAACGAACACGGTGGAGCGGTCCAGAATTTCGCTTTCCAGCTCAGTCTTGCCGGGGCAGTCGCCACCAATAGCGTTCAGGTGCACGCCGGGCTTCACCTGGCGGTCCAGCAGAACCTTCGCCTGCTGCTTATCGGCGGTGCAGGTGGTAATAATGTCGGCACCCTCAACAGCCTCGTCCACGTCCTTAGCCAGGTGGATGCGGAAGCCCAGCGGCTCCAGGTTGCGGCGGAACTTCTCCATCGCGTGCGGGTCAACGTCGTAGACGGACAGGTCCTCAATGCCGAGCACAGCGCGCATACCCAGCGCCTGGAACTCAGACTGCGAGCCGGTACCGATCATCGCCATCTTCTTCGAATCCTTGCGTGCCAGGTGCTTAGCAACCATGGCGGATACGCCGGCGGTACGCAGCGCGGTCAGCAGGGTCATCTCAGCCAGGAACACCGGGTAGCCGTTGTCCACGTCAGCGAGCAGACCGAACGCGGTCACGGTCTGGAAGCCGCGTGCCGGGTTCGACGGGTGGCCGTTCACGTACTTGAAGGAGTAGGTGATGTTGTCGGAGGTGGGCATCAGCTCAATCACACCGAAGGGGGTGTGGGAAGCGACGCGCGGGATCTTGTCGAAGCTCTGCCACTTCTTGAAGTCTTCTTCGAGGAAGTCGACCATGCCGGCAATGATGTTGCCTACGCCGTCCTTCTGAATCCACTTTGCCATCGAGGCGACGTCAACAAATTCCACCGCGTGTGCGCTAGGACGTTCAGTCATGATTTTCTCCTTTGAATATCTGCACAAAACTTCTTTGTGCATCTGGTGGTCACTGCGGATATCTATTATCTCAAAATATATTGCAGGACACACCGTATTAGAAATGCTGTAGATATGTACTTTGCTTTATGTATTACACGGATGTAATACGGAAGCGAACACGGAAAGACGTGCAGGGAGGGGGCTCTAGAGTCTAGAGCTCCTAGAGTCTAGTGGCTAGGGTCTAGAACCCCCTCATTCGCCTTTGCTGGGATTACAGGCAACCGGTCGGGTTAGCTACCCTTCGGGTTGTCCTCGTCCTCAAGGTCACCCAGGTCAATGTGGGTACGAGGCTCCGGAACGAGCTTCTTCACCACGGGGCGGGCAGCAATCACAGGCACGGAACCGGTGTAGCCTTCACGGACGCGAGCAATCTCGTTGACGCGGTCACGAACCGTGTACCAGCCGATAATCAGCAGCGGGATAACCAGCAACAGCGATGCCAGGGTGTAGGTACCCACCGGGTAATCCAGAGCCATCAGCACCATCACAACAGCGAGGAACACCATCACAGCCCAGTCGCTGAAGCGACCGCCGGGTGCACGGTAGTTGGGGCGCTTGTACTTGCCCTCGCCGACCAGCTTCAGGTACTTCTGGTGCGACATTGCGATAGCCGCCCAGCTAGCCATGGTGCCCACCGAGGCGATGTTCAGCACGACCTCGAACGCCTGCTCGGGAACGAAGAAGTTCAGCACAACACCGAAGAGGCCAACCACACCGGTCAGCAGAATACCTGCCACGGGAACACCGGAGCGGGACACCTTAGTGGCGAACTTCGGCGCCGAACCTGCAACACCCATCGAGTGGAGGATACGGCCGGTGGAGTACAGGCCAGCGTTCAGCGAGGAAGCAGCCGCGGTAATCACGACCAGCTGCATAATCGGTGCGGTGCCTTGAATACCGATAGCGTCGAAGAAGGTCACGAACGGCGATTCTGCGTCCTTGTAGGCGGTGTAGGGCATGAGCAGGCAGAGCAGAACCACGGAACCAACGTAGAAGATTGCAATACGCCAGATCACGGTGTTGATAGCGCGGGGGATAACCTTCTCAACGTTCTTGGTTTCACCACTGGTGGTGCCGACCAGCTCAATACCGGCGTAGGCGAACACAACGCCCTGAACCACGATAAGAGCGGGAAGAATGCCGTTGGGGAAGAAGCCGTCATTGGCTGCAATAAGGCTCAGGCCGGGGGTGACGCCGTTGATGGGTTCACCGAAGACCAGGTACCAGATACCTACCGCCATGAAGGACAGCAGGGCAAGAATCTTAATGAGTGCGAACCAGAATTCCAGCTCACCGAAGAGCTTCACGGAGATGAGGTTCAGAGCCACAGTGACGATAACGACGATGAATGCGCTGAGCCACTGGGGAATATCTGCGAAGAACTGGTTGTATCGGCCGAACCAGCTGATGTAGATGGCGATAGCGGTGGCGTCTGCAACGGCGGTCATTGCCCAGTTCAGCCAGTACAGCCATCCGGAGACGAATGCGGCCTTTTCGCCGTAGAATTCGCGGGTGTAGGAGACGAAGGAGCCCGAGGAGGGGCGGTGAAGGATCAGCTCGCCGAGGGCTCGAAGAATCAGGTAGCCGAAGAAGCCGATGACGGCGTAGATGACGGCGAGCATGGGGCCTGCGTCCTGCAGGCGGCTACCGGTGCCCAGGAACAGGCCGGTACCGATAGCGGAACCGATGGCGATCATCTGGAGCTGACGTGCGCCAAGCCCCTTGTGGAAGCCTTCCTGTTCGTGTGCGAACGGGTCGTCTGTGGGGGGCTTAGTGTACTGATCCGCTGCAGAAGTCTGCGGGTTCTTGTTCGGTGAGGTGCTCACGCTATACCTCCTTGGATAGTTACGTCTGAAGCACGTGCTACACGAAATGTGGTTGGGAACACGTCTGCGGGTTGTAATGACTATAGCACGGTAATTTAGGTAATATAACTCGCGTCACGTAACAATTTATATACATATAATGCATATCTTATAAATATATTTGGTTCATGTTGTATTGTGTGGTTTTCATTGTTTTGTGAAATAGATTAATTGAACCCTGAGTTCAAAAAATCAATTACCCCACCACCGCACAGCACAAGAGCACCCACAACGGGGTGCTCTCACAACCTATCCAAAACGGGGACTTAGCCCTCCATCAGGCGATCAATCTTCGCCCGCAACGCGCGCTCACGACGATTCAACCACCACCAGCTCGGCCAACGCATCAACGACTTACGACCAACCTGCACGACCGAGGGGAGCTTCGCCTCCGCAAGCGCCACATCAATCTCGTGGTCACTCGCGCCCTCATCACGCATTTTCTCCATCAACTCAAGGGATTTCGCCATATCTCCATGCCCCAAAACATGCCGACTCTTACGCTCCAGAACCTCATCCAACTGCGCGCGCACCGGGGCAATAGCCGCCGCATTCGGATGCTCACGCTCAGCACGACGCTGCGCCTGGCGGGCGCGCTTCTCACGTTTTGCGTCGAGCTGTTTCGGATTATTTTTAGCGCTCGCCTTGCTCATGGGAGGTTCCTTTCGCCGCGTCCGGGTGATGTGTGCGCTGGCCTGCACGCGCAGAAGACATCAAGTCATTAACACCTCTACTTTACCGCGGTATTTCGCGGAAATTTCGCTGTAGTAAACCCAAAAAAACCCACAAAAAATTAACGATAAATAAGTCGTATCTTGGTAAAATAGTGCGAGTAGGAGGCGTCTCGCGCGCCAACAAAATATGGTGAACCGGCCCAACATTGGTAACCGGTCGCATCTATCCAAGGAGTCAGCATATGGCTATTGCAACCCCCGAAGTTTACGCAGAAATGCTGCAGACCGCGAAGGAAAAGGGCTTCGCGTACCCCGCAGTGAACGTGACCTCCTCCCAGACCCTGAACGCTGCAATCCGCGGCTTCGCAGAGGCTGGCTCGGACGGCATCATCCAGGCATCCACCGGTGGTGCAGCATACTGGTCCGGCGCTTCCAAGAAGGACATGGTCGTTGGCTCCCTGGCCTTCGCAGCATACGCACGCGAAGTTGCTAAGCAGTACGACGTGAACATTGCACTGCACACCGACCACTGCCCCAAGGACAAGCTGGAAGGCTTCGTCCTGCCCCTGCTGGCAGAGTCCGAGAAGGCTGTTGCTCGCGGTGAAGACCCCATCTTCAACTCCCACATGTGGGACGGCTCCGCAATCGACCTGGACGAGAACCTGAAGATCGCTGCTGAGCTGATCGAGCGTACCTCCAAGGCAAAGCTCGTTCTCGAGGTTGAGATTGGTGCCGTTGGTGGCGAGGAAGACGGCGTTGAAGGCGCTATCGACGACTCCCTGTACACCACCGTTGCAGACGCAATCAAGACCGTTGAGGCAATCGGCCTGGGCGAGAAGGGCACCTACATGGCTGCTCTGACCTTCGGTAACGTTCACGGCGTGTACAAGCCCGGTAACGTTCACCTGCGCCCCGAGCTGCTCAAGGAAATCCAGACCGAGGTCGGCGCTAAGTACGGCAAGGGCGACAAGCCCTTCTACCTGGTCTTCCACGGTGGCTCCGGCTCCACCGAGCAGGAGATTGCAGACGCAGTGTCCTACGGTGTTATCAAGATGAACATCGACACCGACACCCAGTACGCATTCACCCGCCCCGTTGCTGGCCACATGTTCAGCAACTACGACGGTGTGCTGAAGGTTGACGGCGAGGTCGGCAACAAGAAGACCTACGACCCCCGCGTTTGGGGTGCAGCTGCAGAGGCAGGCATGGCCGCACGCGTGGTCGAGGCTTGCCAGCAGCTCGGTTCCGTCGGTACCTCCATCAAGTAAGGTGCTGTTCGCCCGCCGCAGCTCCCGTAGGTGCTGCCGGGTGTGAACCTAAGCTTCGTTAAGCGAAAGCGGTGCCCGCTTCCTCATCACGAGGAGGCGGGCACCGCTCTTTGTTTATGCAGTTCTTTGGGTGCGCAGTTTAGAACCGGGCGAGCCGGGCGCTCATTGCTGGCAGGGGCGGGTTTACTTGCCGCCGCAGCCGCAACCACCGCATCCGCAGCCGCCGGACTTCACAGCCACCGAACCGGAGGTGGGGATACCATCGCCGGTGTCGCCACCCATGAGGTTCACGCGGTTACCAATCTCGGGGCCGCCGACCGGCTGGGGTGCCTTACCCGCCAGGGTCGCCGCGAAACCGGCGGGCTCCGCCAGGGGGCTCAGGTTCGGGATCATCGACGCCGCCGGGGAGCCGGAGGGGCCGCACGCAGCCGCTGCCGCGTTCGCCTTCGGCTGGGCGACCAGGTGGGCGCGGGAGAAACGCTTAATCTGCTCGGCGGTCGGGTACGCGAAGGACACCTTCACCTCGCCGTTGACCAGCATGAGCGGCAGAACCTCGATGCCGTTCATCTCAATCTGCTCCGCCACCGGTGCGCACTCTTCAAATGCGGACGGGTAGGAGTCGGTGGAGTACACCTCAATGTCCACGCCCGAATCCAGAGCCTCCTGTGCGGCGCCCAGGAACTCGGAGCGCTCCATATCCTGCGGATCCTCCGGGTTCTCGCCGGGGCCCGGAATAAATACTTCAAGAACGGTTTCAGCCGCTTCAGTCATCAGTTTTTAGCCTTTTCTCTCTTATAGGCACCGGCTCGGAGGAGGGGTGCCAGTCCTTCACTAAGTGTACTCGCGACCTCAAGAGTGCAGAAGTGTGAGTTGAAGTTCCAGATTTGCGGAATATTTGCAGAATTCGAGTCGAATGACCCTCAGCTCGTGAGCTACGGGTTTAGGTGTTGTATTCTGAGTGCATATGCACCGGAGTGTGCGAACCCTGCAATTTAGGCAGGCGCCGCCCGGTGTGAAACCAAGAAGGCAACGACGCCCGCATCCGACGCGGACGCATCAGCGCTACAAATACACGCTATTCATAGCGCCACACGACCAAAAGGAGCATATATGTTCGGTTTCGGCAAGAAGAAGAAGGAAGCTGCCGCACAGGAAGCATCGTCCGCAGACGTCTACGTCGCACCTGCTACCGGCGAGTACCTGCCGCTGAGCGAAGTCTCCGACCCCGTTTTCTCTCAGGGCGTTATGGGCGACGGCTACGCAGTGAACCCCACCGCAGGCACCATCGTCGCACCCGTTGCAGGCACCATCGCACTGATTCAGGACACCCTGCACGCATTCATGCTCCGCACCGAAAACGGCGGCGAGGTACTGGTCCATATCGGTATCGACACCGTTGAGCTCGGTGGCGACGGCTTCACCAAGATTGCTAACGTAGGTGACAAGGTTGAGGCAGGCGCACCCATCATCGAGGTCGACTGGGCAGCTATCGAGGGCCGCATCCCCTCCAAGGAAACCATGGTGATGATTACCAACACCGCAAAGTTCAACATCTCCAAGGACTCTGAGGCACGCCGCCCCGTCGCAGCCGGTGACCGCGTCGCTCAGGCATCCAAGAAGTAAGCTGAACCAGCGAAAATAGCTCAGCTTCAACAGCGGTGAAAAACCTGCGAAAAATGTTTTAACGCAAAAGGTCGCGTCCTGTAGGCTCAATCGGGCTGTAGGCGCGGCCTTTTTCGTTACACGAGAAATTTTTTAACGCCGCATGAAATGCCGCTATTAAAAGCGGCGGAAAAGGAGGAACACATTCACCCGCATTACACCGCGGGTAAGAATGAGGCGCACATAATACCCTATTTTCCTGTAAACGCAGTGAATCACCGATAAAAAATCGTTATCCTACTTAGAGTTGTAGTTTGAGTTGAGAGAATCCGGACCCTCAGCTATAAACCAAAAACTTCAATGAACAACCACACACATTACGCTCAACTCATAAAAGAAAAAGGACTACTACGGTGACTGCATTCCCGAAGACCTCTAAGAATCTGAGCCGCCGCGGCTTCATCGGCGCCTCCGCACTGGCACCCGCCGCCCTCATGCTCCAGGCAGGCGAAGCCCACGCCGCAGCCAGCACCCGCGCACAGCTCGCGGCAGTACACAGCGGCTCCCCCGCACATCAGCTGCTCTACAAGACCGATGAATTTTTCATCGCCCACCGCGGTGCCGGCAACATCAGCCCCGAGCACACCGCCTACGCCTACGCAGAGTCCGTACGCCGCGGCGCCCTCGCCGTCGAAATTTCCGTACGCACCACCAGCGACGGCCAGTTCGTCTGCATGCACGACACCAACATCAAGCGCACCACCGGTGCGTCCATGGACGTGCGCGGCCACACCCTCGCCGAACTGCGCCAGCACAAGGTCGACATGCGCCAAAACTTGGGCGAGAAGACCGGCCTGTACGACATCCCCACCCTCGAAGAAGCCATCGCCGCGGTTGACGCCGTACCCGCAGGCGGCGAATACGCCTCCGTCGGCGGCAAGAAGGTCGTACTGTTCCTCGAAGCGAAGGACGGCCCTGCACAGGCAGGCCTCGTCAAGTTCATCACCGAACGCGGCCTGCAGCGCCGCACCGTCATCAAGATGTACCGCGACGGCAGCGGCGGCTTCAACCCCACTTCTCGCTACCTCAAGCTCGTGAACGCCGCGGGCTGCGGCACCTGGTGCTACTTCGACGGCGGCGACCCCATCGACAAGATTTCCGCCATGGCCCGCCACAAGAACGTGGACGCCCTCGGCGTGCCCTTCTACGAGAAGCCCACCGGCGCGGGCTACGGCTCCATGAGCGAGGACGCCGTGCGCACCCTCACGGGCCTTGGCAAGGCTGTCATCGTGTGGGAGGTCCACCGCCGCTCCGTCTACGAAAACTACAAGGCGCTCGGTGTGAAGGGCTTCATGTGCCCCGACCCCTACTGGGTGATCGGCGACCCCTTCGACTCCAGCGTGAAGATTAACACCGGCCGTCGCCAGCACGGAATCCTGCCGGCCGACCCCTCCACCGCGGCCGACATGCCCGAACTGAACGGCAAGGCCATCGTGCACCGCCAGCGTTACGACGAGTCCGTGCTGCTCGGCCCCCTATCTAACTTCACCACCCGCGATAAGTACACCCTGGACTTCTCCATGAAGTGGACCGGTGAACTGCCCAAGCAGCAGAGCCACTACGGCTACGTTGCCTTCGGCCGCCAGCACGATGGCGCCTTCGGCATCGGCAAGAAGTTCGCCGCCAAGCAGGATGACGGTACCTACCTGCTCGCGGTGCGCCCCTCGTACCAGGGCGGCTCGGTCGCGCAGATTCTCTGCTTTGCCCCCGGCCAGTCCTCCCCGCGCGTGCTACACACCATGAAGTTGCGTAAGATCACCGGCGGCCAGGCGTTGAACTGCAAGATCGTGGTGAACAAGAACAGCTTCTACTACACGATCAACGGCCAGTACTCCAGCCCCATCAACCACAGCGCCTACCGCGGCCCGTACGTGCACTTCGGCCGCTTCCACGGCACCAACGATGGCGGTCCTCTGGAGCTGACCCGTATTGAGGCACGCCAGTCCTGGATTTGAGAGCGCAGGTGGGCTTAAACCACCGCCGAGCGCCCCGCCCCTCACGGCTCACCACCGCAGAGGGTGAGGCGCAGGGCTTTGCGGATGCGTACCGAGCATCCTTTCCGGGCTAGGCCTCCCATAATCTCCAATTAGGGTGCTCGCGTACCGCACGAGAATCCATCCCCGAAGGGGGCTGCATCCATCGTGGATGTGGCCCCCTTCGGTGTGCTTGGGGCGCATGGGGTGCTTGGCTGAGCTAGTTGGTCGGGCGGGGGAGAGGGACACCGGAGGCGCGCGAAGGGTACCCTGCGCGACCCCGCACGCGTTGTGGGGCATGTGTCGGGGGCGCGTAGCGGGCCGCGGGGCAGGGGAGAGTGCGGGACTAGAATTAAAAGCGTCAGAGTCGACCGCACCGGCCGCCCCAACCCGAAAGGCACGCCATGACCTCATCACCCGAAAAGCCCGGCGCGAAGTCCGCCCAGCTGCGAGGCCGCACCGAACCGCACATGCAAAGCATCAACATGCCGCAGCGCGAACCCATCGACCCCTACGAGCGGCCCTCCTACCCCTTCTTCTACGTGCCCACCGACCTGCTCATCGGCGGCAGCTGGGTCACCGGCGACAACGGATCCTTCCCCGTGCACAACCCCTCCTGCGGCCAAATCCTCGCGCACGTCGCCGACGCCAGCATCGAACAGGGGATCGAAGCCCTCGACGCCGCCTGCGACGCCCGCACCAGCTGGGCGGCAACCAGCCCCCGCGAACGCGCCGACATCCTCAACCGCGCCTACACGCTCATGACGCAGCGCACCGAAGTCATCGCCCGGCTCATGACCCTCGAAATGGGCAAGCCCCTCGGCCAGTCCCGCGGCGAAGTCGCCTACGCCGCGAACTACCTGCGCTGGTACGCCGAAGAAGCCGCCCGCAACTTCGGCCGCACCGCCGTCGCTCCCGAATCGGGGCTACAGATCACTACCGTACGCCGCCCCGTCGGCCCCTGCCTGCTGATTACCCCCTGGAACTTCCCGCTCGCCATGGCGGCACGCAAGGTCGCCCCGGCGCTCGCGGCGGGCTGCACCGCGGTGCTCAAGCCCGCGTCCCTGACTCCGCTCAGCTCCCTGTACTTCGCGTCCCTGATGCGCGAGGCGGGCCTACCGGACGGCGTGCTGAACGTGGTGACCACCTCTCGTACCAGCGAGGTTGTCTCCGCGCTGATGGCCGATGAGCGCCTGCGGAAGGTCTCGTTCACCGGCTCCACCGCCGTGGGCCGCACCCTGCTCGCGCAGGCCTCGCAGAACGTTCTGCGCACCTCCATGGAGCTGGGTGGCAACGCACCGTTCATCGTCTTTGAGGACGCGGACATCCCCGCCGCCGTGGAGGGCGCCTACGCGGCGAAGATGAGGAATATGGGCGAGGCCTGCACCGCCGCCAACCGAATCATCGTGCACGAGGACATTGCCGAAGAGTTCACGCGCGCCTTCGTGGAACGCATGGAGGCAACCGTCGTGGGTGACGGAACCGTCGACGGAACCGAATGTGGGCCGCTAATTCAACCTTCAGCGGTTGAATCCATGCTTTTTATGGTCGAAGACGCCCTGGGCAAGGGCGCGCTCCTCGCCTGCGGCGGTTACATTCCCGAGCTTGAGGAGAACGTTCCGAGCGATACCGGAGGCATGCCCAAAAACCTGAACAAGGGCAACTTCATTCGCCCTACCGTACTGACCGGCGTGACCGATTCGATGCGCGTGTGGCGTGAAGAAATCTTCGGCCCCGTCGCCCCGATTGCCACGTTCAGCGGCTACGGTGAGGAGGGGGAACGCGCCGCCCTGAAGCTCGCCAACGACACTGAGTACGGCCTGGCGGCGTACGTGTACACGAGCAACCATCCGCGCTTTACGCGCATGGCTACGGGTCTGGAGTTCGGCCTGATCGGTTACAACTCCGGCGTTATCTCGAACGCCGCGGCACCCTTTGGCGGCGTGAAGCAGTCCGGTATGGGTCGCGAGGGCGGCCCGGAAGGCCTGGAAGAGTACACCGAGCTACAGTACATCGGCGCGCCGAACCCGTTCGCCGGATAAGCCTGTTCGCCGGGTACGGCAAGATGCCGGCTACGACGAACCCTGAATACGCCGAAGAACCCTGGATACGCCGAAGCCCCGGCGGGTACCCGAGAAGGTACCCGCCGGGGCTTCACGCTGTTGACATCATGCGCGGGTTTTAGAGCTGATGCAATGCGAGCAGCTCGCGGCTGAAAGCATCAGCGGGACCCTTGCCGCAGGAGTTGGGGCGCGGTTCAAGGGTGACTCGCTCGAAGAAGGTGACCCAAGTGCGTCCGTCGGTGTGGGAGGTGAGTGCCGCCTCCATGGTGGGGTGCTCGGAGAAATCTTTAGGCGAGAACGCCGCAAAAAATTCAGGGGAGAACTCAGTGCTTGTCTCAACGTTCACATCGATGCCCGCCTCGCGGAGCGCAATGAGCGCCTCCCGTCCCGACGTTTCACGTGAAACCAAACCTCCAGAGGTTACTTCTTCACCTTTTTTCTCCAGTTCGAGGCGTACGGCAACCTCCGCCGCCTGCTCCACCGGGGTATCCGTGCTACGGCCTCGCAGACCGTGTAGCGACGGAATATCGCGGCCCGCCAGCGACAGGTACGCCGCCAGCGCCGAAGGCTCCGAGAGGCGACCGTAGGTGTAGCCGGTGGGCAGCATAATACCGACCGGGGCAAAGCGGTGACCGCCCGTATGCGAGCACTCCCAGACCGCATTACCCGGCAGGATATCCGCCAGGTGCGCCGCAATGGGGCGACCGCGCAGAGCACAGCAGCGGTCGCGCTTGGAGTGGGTGCACACGAGAATGGCGGGGGAATCCATGAGCTCTGCGCCCGTCGCCTGAATCAACTCCTGGGGGTTGTTCAGGGGTAGGTCGAGGAGCTGTTCGGGGGTGCTCACGCTGAACGAGTAGAGCTTTTCCTCACCCGGGGTGCAGAGCGCGTAGAGCACCCGGTGGGTCGGGTTGCCGGATGCATCCGGTGCGCCGTGCAGTACGCGCCCCTCCCTGCCCGCCTGGCGAATCAGCAGGAACTTCAAACCCGCCTGCGAGACTGCCTCGCCCAACGCCTCCGAAAGCTCCTCGCCGAGGGCGGAGCCATCCAGCACGTCGCGGCCCCAGTGACCCACGTGTTCGAGTGCCAGCCAGGCGGTGGCACGTCCGGCGGTGCCGCCGAGAGCCTCGTCGTCGTAGAGGGAGCAGGAGTCCGCCGGGATGCTCGTGGCGCGGGTACGGGAGGAGAGTTCGTCTGCGTGTGCGGCGCGCAGATTGTTCAGCTCAGCGGGGTCGCTGGCGCGCGGTTCCGGGGTGGCGGGGGTGCAGGATTCAGTCATAGTTCCTCGATTCTACGCCTGCAGAATGTGAATGACCTATGTTGCCCCTGCACGGTCTAAATGCTGAAAAACAACCGCTCAAGGATGATTTTTAGGGGCTATTGGGTGGTCAACTACTCAGGAAGGAGTGCCAAAGCCACGCGGTAGAGGTGGTCCTTTTCTTCGGGGGTGCCAAAGAAGGAACGGAGCATGTAACCCTGGAAGATCATCATGAGGGCGTCCGTCGTATCGCGGGCGTAGTCGGCAATGAGCGCCTCCTGCTCGGGAGTACGTTGCTTCGGGTCGGGGTTGATTTCGTGCAGAACGCTCAACTGTTCAATCGCCCAGGGGGTGAGGGTCTTAGTAATAAGATCCTGCAATAGAGAAATGACCTCCGTGGTCGCCTTGGCGATTTCGGGTGCGTGGAGCGCTTCAAGGCGGAGGCACAGCATGGCGGAGAAGTTCTCGTTAACCAGCTGGTTGGTATAGATGGTTTCGAGGATGTCTTGGGGGCCTGAGCCTTCAGGGAATGTGCCGCAGAACTCCTTGAGATGGTTGAGTCGCTCTTTAATGGAGCCGATGAGGATATCTTCTTTGCCGGAGAAGTGCGAGTAGATGGATCCGGAGGACAGGCCGGAGGCCTTGATAATGTCGCTCATGGAGGTGTTGATGTAGCCGCGTTCGAGGAAGCAGTTAATGGCGGCTTCGAGAATCTGGGCTCGGCGTGCGGCTTTGGTGGCGTCTGTTAGTCGGGGCATGGTTCCAGTCTACGGGGTGAGGGACCCGGAAGGCACAACGCTAATTCTTTTTGTGACATTGCAAACAAAATAGCTATTTTGTTTGCTTGCAACAAAAACCGAGGGTAGAGTTCTATCTCGTAAGCGAAATAAGCATTTTGTTTGGAGATTGTCGTGAACAACGAAACCAGTGCTGCAGTCACCGCGGAACCGGTGACCCCGGCAGCCCCCGAGCGCTCCTCCTGGATTAAGGTCATCAGCACCTCCCTGCTGGCATCCCTGATTGTTGCGCTTGTTATCCTCGCCTTTACCTGGCCCACCAAGACCATGGAGGCAAAGAATCTGCCCGTCTCTATTGCGGGCCCCGAGGCGACCGTCAGCCAGTTTGAACAGTCCCTCAAAGATAAGGGTATTGAAACCTTCGAACTGAAGCAGGCATCCTCCCGCGAAGAGGCTGAACAGCAAATCAAGCAGCGCGAAACCTACGGCGCAATTATCTTCACCGAAGGCGCTGCTCCCGAGGTGCTGACCGCCCCCGCCGCGAACGCCGCAGCAACCCAGATGCTCAACGGCGTTGCCGCCCAGCTGAACGCGCAGATTCAGCAGAAGGCACTCGCCGCCAAGACTGAGGCCCTCACCCAGGCGGTGCAGGCCGGCGGTGAGCAGGGTGCGCAGGCTGCCGCCCAGCTGGAGCAGATGAAGGTGCAGGCCAAGCAGGCATCCGCAATGGCGGTGAAGACCACCGCCGTGGTGCCCCTGAGCGAGAGTGACTCCTCCGGTACCGGCCTGACTATTGCCGCTTTCCCCCTGGTTATAGGTGGAATCCTCGGCGGCGTGCTCTCCCTGAACCTCATCAAGGGCACCTGGCGCCGCTTTGCTACCGCAACCCTGTATGCCGTCATCGCCGGCGCTCTGACCGCCCTGATTCTGAGCACCTGGTTCGGTTTCATCCCCGGTGATTTTGCAACCCTGTGGGCAGCATTCGCCGCAACCTATTTGGCGACCGCATCCTTCATGATTGGTATGGGCGCCCTACTGGTTCCCGCCGCTGGCTTGGGCCTGGGTGTGGTGGTGACCATGTTCATCGGTAACCCGATTTCGGGTGCGTCCATGCCGAGCGCGTTCCTACCCGGTGCGTGGGGTCAGATTGGTCAGATGATGGTTCCGGGTGCCTCCTCGACACTGCTGCGTTCCATCGCGTACTTCCCGGAGGCTGCAACGAGCGACCAGTGGCTGGTGCTCGGTTCCTGGATTGCGTTCGGTCTGCTCGCCGGTGTGATTGGCTGGGCCGTCAAGGAGCGCCGCGCCGCAAAGGTAGAGGCATAAGCGCCGCGGGTCGGGTCGCCGGTGTAACGTAGCCGGTACAACGTAGCCTGCAAAACTTAAGAAGGGTGTGTGCCGTGTTCACTGAACACGGCACACACCCTTTTCTGTCGGCATACCGGCTGTTACTGGTTGTCGAGGACGTACTGCTTGAACTGCTCGTCCCGGCGCTTAAATTCTTTGAGCTCATTCTCCAGGGCAGCCTGGTTCTTGGCGACGAGCGGCTTCTGGTACTGCGCCTCCAGGTCGTAGAGCTTCTGCGAACGGCCTACATCCTGATTGCACTGCGCCTCGATGGTGGCAATTCGAATTTCTTCTTCGGAGGCGACGGTGCCCCGAGGAATATTCTTTTCTTCCTTGACGGTCATCTCACTATTGGGGGTGAGACCCTTATCCTTGACGCACCGCTTCCATTCGTCGTCGAGAGATTTTTTGAGCTGTTGATCCCCAGCGGCGTTTCGAACGTCAGTCTCCACACGCCTATACGTGGCGGAGCCGAATGGGATCTCTCCAATTTGCTTCATCTCATCGCTGGCGCGCTGATAGCATTCGGTGCTGACATCCTTCCCGGGGTCGGATGAGGGCGCAGGGGAGGACAGATCCAGCGTATTCGAGTCGTCGCTCTTGTGGAGGCCGTACTTTTGGGCGTACTCAACGTTCCAGATTCCGTAGGTCCTGCCGAAGTTCCTGCCGGATCCCTCGGTGCGGACAAACATCTTGTAGTGTTGCCCGTGTTCGGCAAAGCACTTTTTGCGGGCGAGCTCAAGGGCTTTGGTGTAGTATTCGTCCTTGCCGGTGGTGTCGTATGCGTCCAGGGGTAGGATTACCCGATCATTTTCTGCGTCGAAAATCGCTCGGGCGCTTTCATCCTTCTCTAGAGAAGGGCCGAAGGAGCAAGAAGACAGCATAGTGCTGATGAGGGCAGCCGCCAGGAGCTTTTTCAAAGCTGACATGGTGTATATCCAATCTGTTACGGGGAGCCCGTGGCGTCGCGGCCACACCCCCCCGTAGACCACGCGAACTAGGTGGCCTTGAGAACACTTCTTGAGAAGGTGACTTAACAATACCCCTAGTGGATGCAGGTTTGCGCTCAACAGCCTGGTGCGTGCAATAGAAAATTTTCTGCCGCATGGCAGGTTCGGTGCCGGTTGCGGATTTGCCCGGTGAGATTACGGTGAGATTGCGCAGGATAGGTGGGCGCACCTGATTTGGTGCCCCGCCCGCCTCGCGCCACAATGAACACATGACCGCAGAAGACACCACCACACTAACCAGCGCCAGGCTCGACCTCTGGCTCTGGTCAGTGCGCATCTTTAAAACCCGCTCCCTCGCCGCCGACGAATGCAAAGGCGGCCACGTGCGCGTCAACGACGCCCCCGCCAAACCCTCCCAAAAACTCAAAAAAGGCGACGTGGTGCGCGTGCGCTACCCCGGCTGGGAACGCGTCTTCAAAGTTGAAAAACTCCTCGTCAAACGCGTAGGCGCACCCATCGCCGTCACCTGCTACGAAGACCTTTCCGGCCCGCGCCCCGCCTACCTCTCCATGCCCCCGGTCGCCAAACGCGAACGAGGCAGCGGCCGCCCCACCAAGAAGGAACGCCGCGCCCTCGACGAACTGCGCGGCCGAGGCGCCTAAAGCGCATCTCGCGCGCCTATCTCGCAGAGTGCACCCCGCCCCGCGCGCAGGCACCCGCCGCGGCGGTGGGGAGTAGCCTAGAGGGATGAGCACACAGAAGCACCAGAATACTGAACCCGGTCAGAACGCAGTGAACACCGCCGAGCCTTCGCTGAACCGGCGCATCCTCGCGCTCGCCGTACCCGCCTTCGGCGCGCTCATTGCCGAACCCATCTTCGTGCTCACCGACTCCGCCCTCATCGGCCAACTCGGCAAAGCAGAACTCGCCGGCATGAGCATCGCCGCCACGCTCGTCACCACGGTCGTGGGCCTCATGAACTTCCTCGCCTACTCCGTCACGCCCGCCGTGGCGCGCGCCTTCGGCGAGAAGAACCTGCGCCGCGCCTGGCAGATCGGCGTGGACGGCGTGTGGGTCGCCTTCGGCCTCGGCATGCTCCTCATGATCGCCGGATACGCCTTCGCAGACCCGCTGCTGCGCGGCCTCGGCGCGACCGACGAAACCATCAGCTACGCCCTCGACTACCTGCACCACTCGCTGTGGGGTATTCCCCCGATGATGATTATCCTCGCGCAGGTCGGCACGCTCCGCGGACTGCAAGACACCGTCACCCCGCTCAAAGTCGCCACCGTCGGCACGCTCGTGAACATTGTGCTGAACTGGCTGCTCATCTACCCGGTCGGCTGGGGCGTTGCCGGTTCGGCAACCGGCACCTCCCTCACCCAGTGGGGCATGGCTGCCGCCCTCGGTGTGGTCATGATGCGCGGCACCCGCGAGCACGCCGTCCCCTGGGCACCCGACGTCGCCGGCATGCGTTCGGTGCTCTCGCTCGGCTCCTGGCTCATGCTGCGCACCCTGTCCATGCGCATCGCCTCCCTGCTGACCGTGTTCGTCGTGGCACGATTCGGCACCGAACACACCGCCGCATACCAGCTCGGCATGGGCGTATTTAACCTCTTCCTCTACGCCCTGGACTCCCTCGCCATCGCCGCCCAGGCGCTACTCGGCAAGGAACTCGGCGAACGCGACCTCAACGTAGAATCCGAACGTGCGAAGGTGCGCCAGCTGAAAAACCGGCTGCTGCGCATGAGCCTCATCTACGGCGTGATCACCGGCCTAATCTGCCCGCTCATTGGCTTCTTCGGCTCCTGGATTTTCACGCAGGACGCGCAGGTGGCGTTCCTCTTCACCATCGCCACCGTCATCATTGCGCTCGGCCAGCCCATCGCCGCGTACGTGTTCACCCTGGACGGCATCCTCATGGGCGCGCAGGACGTGAAATACCTGGCAATCGGCTGCTTCATCATGCTCGTGATGTACGTGCCCGTCATGCTCGGCCTGCACTGGGCGGTCGGCGCCGGCACCATGGATGCGCTCGCCGGGTATTGCGGCTTGTGGGCGGCGTATATTCTGTACTTCCAAGGAATCCGCGCGGTCATTTTCGGTCGCCGCGCCCGCTCGGATGTGTGGATGAAAGCCGGTGCCGAGTAGGGGGTTTCGTAGGGGGACTTGTAGGGGGGCTCCAGGTAGGTTCCGGGCGGCTTAATTGGGCTTTCGCGGTGCCGCCTCGAATGCCTTGCCGGGCGTATATCCTGCAAGCGTAACTCGCCACATTTCCCGCCGCCCGCACCCTCCGCAGGTGTAGCATGATGGGGTATTGAAACCCACATGCAAAGGATGAAATCGTGACCGTAACCCGCGAAGAAGCCCTCGAAATTTTCGCCCGCCGCCGTGCAACCCGCGCCTACGACCCCGACCGCCGCGTCAGCGACGAAGACTTCGCCGCAATCCTCGAATTTGCGCGCCTGTCGCCCAGCTCCGTCGGCACCGAACCGTGGAAGTTCCTGGTCATCCAGGACCCCGAACTGCGCGAAAAGCTCAAGCCGATCGCCTGGGGCATGGTCGGTCAGCTTGATGACGCAAGCCACCTGGTCGTGCTGCTCGCGAAGAAGGGCCTGCGCTACGACACCCCGTGGATGCACCGCACCCTCGAAGGCCGCAACCTCACCGAGGAGCAGATGGAAGCCGCACTTGAGCGTTACAGTGACTTCCAGAGGAACTGCATTAAGGTTCTGGAAAACGACCGCGCGCTCTTCGACTGGGCATCCAAGCAGACCTACATCGCCCTGGGCAACATGATGACCGGCGCCGCTATGCTCGGCATCGACTCCTGCCCCATCGAGGGTATGGACTACGATGCAGTGAACGAGCTGCTCGCCTCCGCTGGCCTGTTCGATCCGGAAGAGTACGGCGTGTCCGTGGCCGTGACCTTCGGTTACCGTGCCCGTGAGATTGCGCCGAAGAGCCGCCGCTCCATTGAGGACCTGGTCACCTGGGCGTAAGGTTCTGCCGGGCTCTCGGCGAGGTGTTCAAGCCGCCGCCCGTGAAAACTGAATATAAAGAAATGCACCGCCTTTACACGGGCGGTGCATTTCTTTATATCTTTTACCGTACAAAAAGCACGGTGAGATGCGCTTTTGAAATTTTCGTTTGAAATCGCGCGGGGCAATTCATTCTGTATAACGGTAGGGTGCTACTTCCTAAACGCCGTCAGACGCATAGAATTCAGCACCACAAACACCGAACTAAACGCCATTGCCGCAGCCGCAATCATCGGGTTCAGCAGGCCCGCCACGGCAACCGGAATAGCCGCCGAATTGTAGGCGAACGCCCAGAACAGGTTCGACTTAATGGTGCGCAGCGTAGCGCGGGAGAGACGCAGTGCCGTCACCACCGAAGCAACATCCGAACGGGTCAGCACAATATCGGCTGCCTCCGCGGCAACGTCCGTGCCCGAACCCATCGCAATGCCCAGCTCCGCAAGAGCCAGCGCCGGGGCGTCATTCACACCATCGCCGACCATCGCCACGCGGTGACCGGCAGCCTGCAACTTCTCAATCACCTGCGACTTACCCTCCGGGGTCACGCCGGCGTACACGTTCTCAGCCGAAATACCGACCTTCGAGGCGACCGCCTGCGCAACCTGCGGGGCGTCACCGGTGAGCAGGATCGGCTCCAGGCCGAGCTCACGCAGCTGCGCCATGGTCTCTGCCGCCTCCGGCTTGGGGGTGTCGGCAACCGAAATCATGCCGACCGGCTGCAGAGCGGAGATACTGCTCGGGGCCTCATCAGGGGCCTCGCCGCGGGCGACAACCACCGTCGTCAGACCCGCCCGGCGAGCCTGATCCAGCAGGGCCAACTGAGCCTCGCTCAGCTGCGCACCCGCTGCCTGCAGGTACTCGGGGGTACCCACCACAACCAGCCGGGAGGTGCCATTCTCGGCATCTTCACCCGCACCGCTCAGCACGCCGCGCACGCCTCCGGGAACACCCTCAAAGCCGCTCACACTCGGCGCCGAAGCGCCCTCCGCCAGCACGCCCTGCTCACGGGCAAAACCGGCAATCGCGCGGGCAATCGGGTGCTCACTCAGCGCCTCCACGGCGGCGGCATCACGCAGAACAGACAGGGAACGCTCGTTCTTGGAACCGGCAGAATCCGGCGAAATACCGGACAAGTCACCCGCCGACTCATAGTCACCAAAGGTGCCGTAGAATGCCACAGACATCTCACCAGTCGTCACCGTACCGGTCTTATCCAGCACCACGCGATCAACCGTGCTCGTCGCCTCCAACACCTGCGCATTACGAATCAAAATGCCCAACTGCCAGCCGCGACCCGTACCCGCCAGCAGCGCCGTCGGAGTAGCCAAACCCAAAGCGCACGGGCACGCCACCACCAGTACCGTCACCGCCGCATTAAACGCCGCAGCACCGTCACCGGAAATCAGCCACCAACCGACCAGGGTCAGCGCCGAAATCACCAAAACCACCGGCACAAACACTGCAGAAACACGATCCGCCAAGCGAGCAATCGGAGCCTTCGTCTCCTGCGCGCTCGCCACCAGCTCGCCCATCTTCGCCAGAGTCGTCTCAGTGCCCACACGGGTCGCACGCACCGTCAACGAACCAGACGTATTCACCGTCGCACCCGTGACTGCATCACCCGGATGCACCTCAACCGGCACAGACTCACCCGTCAACAGGGACGCATCCACCGCCGATGAGCCCTCGACCACCAAGCCGTCCGTGGCAATCTTCTCACCCGGGCGCACCAAGAACAGGTCATCCGGCATGAGGTCCTCCACCGGAACCTGCACCTGCTTGGTCACACCCTGCTTATCGGTGCGCAGCAGGGTCGCCTCCTTCGCACCCATACTCAGCAGGGTGCGCAGCGCTTCCGAAGAACGATTGCGAGTACGGTGCTCAATCGCGCGACCAATCAGCAGAAACAGCGTCACCATGGACGCCGAATCAAAATACAGCGGCGCATGGTTGCCGGTAAACATCGACCAGAAACTACCGCCCGCATGATGCACATGCGCCGTCAACGCCGGGTTCATGAGTAGCTGCGCCAGCGAATAGAAATACGCCAACACCACGCCGAGAGACACCAGCGTATCCATCGTGGACGAGCCATGACGCGCATTAATAAGCGCCGCCCGGTGGAACGGCGCGGCACACCAAAACGCAACCGGCGCCGTCAGAACCGCCACAACCCAACCCCAATTCGGGAACTGGAACGACGGGAACATCGAAATCAAGAAAATCGGCACACCCAAAATCGCCGCATAAATAATGCGGTCAGTGAAGCCGCCATTCATGCTCGGGGTGCTGTGATGGTTGCCGCCGCCGGATGCGCTCGCGTTCGTTCCAGCACCCGCGCGCGGGCCGTTCTTGAGGTGCGCCTTGTAGCCGGCACTGTTGATGGTCTCAACGATCTGCTCGTCGCTCACGCCCTCGGGTACGATGACGCGCGCCGACTCCAGCGGCAGGTTCACCGCCGGGTCAACGCCGGGGATTTTGCGGAGCTTACGCTCCACGCGACCCACGCAGGATGCGCAGGTCATACCCTGAATATCCACGTGAATGATTCGGGTGGACTCCGTTGATTTTACGGTCGTTCCGGCGGAATTAAAAAGAGAGCGCTCGCTCTGTGATGAGGGATCACTAGTGGTTGGCGAAGGCTGTGTAGAAGACACAATACTTCCTTAAAACTCAAAAACGGGGGGGTAGAAAAAGGTACACCAAGCCGGGGGAGGGGCCCCGAAGGACCCCGCCCCGGACGGTGTATGGTGCAGTTTTTAGGGTGCAGCGTCGAGAGTGCGCGAGGGCGAAAGCTGCGGGTAAAACCGCGAGGCTGTAAACGCGGCGGCGGGAGTAAAGCTGCGGCGGCTTAGTGGTCGCCGGGCAGCCCATCCGGCCTGCTCGTATGCGGGCGAACACCGGTCACCTTTGCGCCACGATCAGACACACCGTAGGCACGCTTCACGGCAGCCCGCGGGAACGGCGAAGCGTTCGCCTTCTCACGCGCCTTCACGCCCTGCTCGTGCTCGGCGGAACGCTTATTCGCGCTCGTGCCGCTACGTCGCGCGGCGCCGGGCGCATCCTCACGTGCCGTATATTCGGGGCTCTGCTTCACCCACGAATCGACCAGCGCCGCATCCAGATTCATCTGCCTGGCCACGCGAGTGATCGCGTCGCGCAGGTGCATGTTTTCGGTGCCGACAAGGGTGCGAACCGCGCCAACAACCATCGCAATGTACTGCGGAGGGTAAGCCATGATGACTCCTAATCGAGCCGGCTGCCGCGCTAGATGGCGGGGGTGAAGCCAGCCTCCACGATAGCGTCCGCGACAGCCTGGGTGTTGAGGGTGCCCTCGTGCTCGATGGTCAAGGTGGAGACGCCGTCCTTGACGACGTCCACGTTCACGCCGGTCACGCCGGGAACTTCGCTGACCTCTTCGCTGACGCTCATAGCGCAGTGGTTGCAGGTCAGGCCGGTTGCCTTAACGGTGGTGGTGCTCATGATGATTTCCTTTCGGTAATGGGTTGAAAACTTGGGGCCGCCGAGTGGTTTGCGGCGCGTTTAGCTACGCATGAGGCGCGAGATCGCGGCGGTTGCCTCTTTGACCTTGGCCTCTGCGATGGTCGGGTCGCCGGTGCGTTCGGACTCGACGGCGGCGCCGGTCACGCAGTGGCCGATGTGCTCTTCGAGCAGGTTCAGGGAGACGGCGTGGAGCGCCTTGGAGACCGCGGCAACCTGGGTGAGGATGTCGATACAGTACTTGTCTTCATCGACCATGCGGGCGATGCCGCGGACCTGCCCTTCGATGCGGCGCAGGCGCTTGAGGTGCGCCTCTTTATTGGAGGCGTAACCGTGCTGGGTTTCGGGTGTCTCGCCGCTGCAGCATGCGCCGGTGTGCGCCTCGGTGGGTTCCTTGGCGGGGGCGCCGGATGCGGTGCTGACCTGGTCGGATGTGCTGTGGCAGCACTGGTTGCTAGTGGTTTCCATGGCTCCAGTATATACCCTAGGGGGGTATACCGCAAGGGGGTGTTACGGACTGTTACGCGGTGAGGGTGCGGGGGGGGGGCTCGTCGATAGGGGGATTCTTCGATAGGTTAGTGACTTTAATGCGGGTTAAAGACCCGCGGCGAAGACACTAACCTATCGAAAGTTCCCCCGACCCTCCCCTATGAACGGCGAAAAGCCACATGTGTTTCGAGAAGCCACCAAAGAAGTGGCTTTTCGAAACACATGTGGCTTCTCAGCATAAGACCCATAGTGGGGGAACGGCCTTACATGTCGGGCCAGTCACGGTGCAACGAATACTCCGTGTCCCCGTCACCGCTGTCGTTTAGATGCCAGCGCTGACCGGTACGAATATCGGCCTTACGTAGGCGCGGGTTCGGGTTATCCTTCTTACCCATCGTCGGGGCTGCCCCGCACCAAGCGGCTGACGCCGCGGTGCTCTGCGCTCGGGACCGCGCGGGCCGATTTCAAGGGCTGCCGCCTTACGGGTCCTATTCTGTGAAGCATTCATTTTTCTGTTAAATAAAAAGGCCTGCCGTCTGGCAGGTTATCGCGTGGGTGTAGAAATTGGGGCGTACGCGTGGAAGTTACCCGAACGCTGGTAGGCGTAGCTGGTATCCGTCTGCCTCGGACGCTCACGAGGGTAGGTGGTGACCGGTTTGCCTGCGGTGTAGTTGGTATCTGTATCACCATTGCCGTACTCGATGACGTACGAGGAGGGCATGAGCTCAATTTCGACGTGTCCGGCGAGCATGTCTGCTTCGAGGCGGTAGGGGCCTCCGTCATCGACGTAGAAGTTGATCTGGTCGCCCTTGTAGACGTTGGGGTCACCTTCTGCTCGTCCGGTGCCTGCGGGGTTGTTATAGGACTGGTGGAGGGTGGGTTTGCCCGGCTCTAGCGATTCTGCTGCGTGGCGAATTTCCGTCATAACTTCTTCGTAGGTCGGACCTGCAGGGCCTGGGCTGTCGGCACTGGTGAAGGTGCGGGTATCGTCGGGGACACAGGTTTCTGAGGTGGGGCTATATTTGCCGAGGCCACCATCGATGTAAGTCCCATCGTCACGAACAATGAGATTGTTGAGTTTTACGTGTCCAACCTTTCCGTCCTTTACGCAGCCAAGGATATTAGAGTCACTTTTGGAACGAATTAGGGTAAGGCCGTTGGCGCCTTTGGTGGTGTAGGTACTAGGTTCTGAATTGGGTTGCTGAGACGTATATTCGCTATCAGACTTATTCGTTCCAGTTGTTGGTTCACCTATAGGTGCGTTTTTATCTCTTTTTACTCTCTGCGTTTGACAGACTTTAGCGCTTTTGTCTGAGGAGCATTCTTTTGTCGTAACCTCTGCAATAACAGGACCAGGATTCAAGCATAAGACCTGTAAAGCAATAAAAATGGGGAGAATAACTTTACGTGTATTCATCGCTTTAATCCTCTACTGATTCGTAGCGCATAATCTCCCACTGTTGACCATTATGCTTCAGCTCAAATTTAAAAGTGTTCTTAGTCTTGTCCTTATTTTCCCATCGGCGCCAGCTGCCGTCAGATTCAACATAGGTCTCATAGTCCCACTCGCGGTACGCCTTCCAAAAATAGGTTTCACCATCTTCTGACCAGGGGTTACCGTCCGCAATAAAGTGATCTACTCCTCCAATGACCCAACCGCCACTAGCGTAGAGATCCTCAATATCTTCATACGCTTTCAATTCGTTTTCATATGAAGGTGAAATAAACTGGCGTGCTTTTGTGAAATCACCGGTTTCGGTACCGTAATTTGCCCACTGAATCCAGGCATCCAAAGTTTTGCGGAGGCCTTCTAGAGATTTTTCGCGGTATCCGTCTTCAGGTGCGGTGGGCTTGGGTACGTTCTGGGCAGGACCATATTTGTCAGCCTTACGGTATTCACCATCCGGCGCCTTCGAGCCGCCCGAGTAGCCTCGAACAGTAGACGGGGTTGCGCTTGCCGAAGGCGACTCAGATGCCGCCGCAGACGCCGAGACGGTTTCGCTCGGCGCTGCGGAGGCGGTAGCTGCCGCCTCGTTATTTGCCTGCTGGCCACATGCCGCAAGCAGGGCACCCAGGCCCACAAGTGCGCCGCCGCCCAGCAGGGTGCGGCGGTTGAAAATGGTCGAATCCATAGAAGATACGCTCCTATCGTCGGTGATGGTGTGATGCATATGTGCATGTCGGGCCGTTATTCACAGGTCAAGCTGACTGCCGGAAGGAAAACAGCCCCGTAGCTCGCCCATTAAGCGCATCGGTGCGTTATTGAGTACTACAGTTACCACCCTACCGCATGTTTGCCGTCGTTTGCATTCTTTTGAGGATGGTGGCGGTGGTTGGTCATTATTCGGGCTTCTCAATGTTTTATGCATCAAATATCTCTGCGCCCGCGGAGGCGCCGCCTCAGCAGAATTTGTGCCATGGTTTAGCGTCTTCTGCCATGGTTTTTAACTACGACCAAAGACGCTAACCTTTCGGCACGGCACGGTAAAACAAAAGCGGCCCCGAACACTTCCGTATCCGGGGCCGTCTGTTGCGGTTATTTACATTTGGTTATTAGTCCCATTCACCGCGCAAAATCTGCTGAATGAATTTCTTGGGTAGCCAGAAGGAGTGCTTCGTGATGCGGCGACCATCCGGCAGTTCGTCGGTATCCTTGAGCTTGCCTTTTCCGACAAACTCGCCAGGTTTAACTTCGTAGTAGGTTTGGGAGGCGTGAACCTTCGTAAAGAGGTATTTGTTTACCTTGCTCTGCGGGAAGTTAGTGGAGACCTTAAAGCCATCCTCACCATTCGGCTTGACTGTTAGCTCAACACCTCGATTAATGATTTCCTTCGTCTCTTGCCATACCCTCATCAGTTCAGGCTCTAGGGGCTCAGGGAAACCCCAGAACTTGATCTGATCCAGGCAGAAATCACCGGATTCATTCTCTCGGAAAACAACGAACATGAATTTCCTTGAGAAAATCTCGGCGTAAATATGGGACTCTTCCCACTCCTCTTCCTTCGCCAGTTCAATAAAACGGTAGTTCTTAAAAGGAGAATCCTCTTTAGGGAGCCCGTTTTTATCAACACGAATAGCGCGAATATTCATGTTTGCCTTTTTAAATTCGGCAGTACTGTCAATATCCGAGGAAAGGCCTAGAATTTTCCTCACAAGAGTGCTGTTGCGGCCTTTGGCGTTAAAGTTAACGTCAAACTTCTTACAGAGTTCTTTCTCGCTCTGGCCCCGGTACTGCAGAAGCTTTTCTTCAATAATCTGGGTAAAAGGCTTAGAAATGTCTTGTGCTGCGCGAGCGATACTCTCCTGCTCCTCCTGACTGAAAACCTTGGTGCGGAGGAGAGTGGTCATGTAGCTACTCTTTAGCGACCAGGCGCGCCTATTGGCCAGCTCGGGGCCATAGGGCTGAGTGGTGCGGTCCTTGTCTTTGCCGGCACCCTTGCGGCAGGTTGAAAGATACATGCCGTCGGATTCGGAGAGCTCATGTGCGCGTCCCTCCAGGACCTTCTGAGTAATACGTTTATAGTCCTCGAGAATGGTCGGCATATCCTCTTCGGGCCAGTCAAAAAGGAAAAATTTATCGGTGATATTATTCGAAATATCGCGAGTCTTTTGATATTTATAAAACAGAAGCAAAATATATTGGCACTTATGCCAAAGGTGCGTCTGATAAAAATCGTCTAGGTTTTCCTCATGAAAATTAAACATACTGAGGACTAAGCGTTCTTTGGCGGAAATAGTGCCGTTCGCGGTCACCCGGTAAGGGGTCGTTTTGATTTCGACCTTTGCGGCGGGAATGTCTGCTTCCGGGGAGCTATTGGGTTCAATACCGTAGCCAGCTTTTTCCATGAGGCTGCCGTAGATTCCCTTGGAGAGCTGGCTAATTTCCTTGCGGGCAACCATTGAGGGAGTGCCCTTTTTCTTATCTTCATAGGTTTTGTATTCGGAGTTCTGGAATTCTTCCAAGATGTCATAGAGTGTGCGGCCGATGAGATGCTTCTCTGTGTACTTGAGGATGCTATCAACGCTCGTATTGTCGTAATCGAAAAGGCCCATGGTCGGTGTTCCTTCCGGAAGTAGAGGGGTGGCGGCGGTGCTGTTTCTTGCTCTCATGCTACGTCAGATAGCACAGCTACGCTCTTTAGCTCGTCACTGGCTTTTCTCGAATCCACTTGATCTGAATAGCTGTTCTATGTTATAGTATTAGTATTCGAACATATCTACAGAGGACTATAAGGACTACTGACTCATGGATCAGAAAACCACCAGCAGTAGCCAGCCTATCCGAGTTATCGAGCTTTTCGCCGGTGTAGGTGGCTTCCGCTTAGGATTTGAAGGCTATAACGCCAACGGCATGACCCTGCCCTCCGCGGGCCCCTTCACGACTGTCTGGGCGAACCAGTGGGAGCCCCCGGGAACGGTTGGCCGCCAGTTCGCGGCACGCTGCTACCAGGAACGTTTCGGCGAAGAAGCAAACCTCGAAAACCGCGACATCCACGCCGTACTTGATGACGTGGAGGCGGGCCTCTACGAAATTCCCGACGCTGACCTGCTCTGCGGTGGCTTCCCCTGCCAGGATTACTCGGTCACCAAGCCCCTCTCGCAGTCACACGGCATTGAAGGTAAGAAGGGCGTGCTCTGGTGGGATATTCACCGCGCGCTCGAACTTAAGACCCCCAAATATGTTGTTCTGGAGAACGTTGACCGCCTGCTGAAGTCGCCCGCTAAGCAGCGAGGCCGCGACTTCGCCATTATGCTCTCCTGCTTCTACGCGCTCGGCTACAGCGTCGAATGGCGCGTTATCAACGCGGCAGAGTACGGCCACCCGCAGAAGCGTAAGCGCGTCTACATTTACGCCGAACACAACGCCCCCGAATGGGATTTGTCGCGCCGCATCACCCACACCGGTGTTTTGGCAGAAGCGTTCCCGGTCAAAACTGCAGAATCTGAGGGTCTTCTCTCCGTCTTCGAAGAGCTCAATGAGGCCGATGAGTTCACCATCTCCGATGACCCCTACAACGAGACGGAACACTTCGGAATTGGCGCTAAAACCTCACCCTTCCAGATTGCCGGTGTTATGCAGAACGGCACCGTGCTCACCAGCAAGGTAGAGCCCGACTACCGCGGCGAATTTAAGACGCTCGGTGACGTGGTTCTTCCCGACTCTGAGGTGCCGGAACAGTTCTTTATCGCCCCTGACAAGGTGCCTTCTTGGGAATACCTCAAGGGCGCGAAGAAGGAAAAGCGCATCAATAAGGCAAGCGGCTTTGAATACTTCTACACCGAAGGCTCAATGTCTTTCCCGGACCCGCTCGACCGTCCAGCGCGTACCATCCTGACCGGCGAAGGAGGCTCGGGAGCCTCCCGATTCAAGCATGTTGTGATTGGTGATTCCGGTGCGTACCGCCGCCTCGTTCCCGATGAACTGGATCAGCTGCAGGGCTTCCCCCGCGGCTGGACTGACACCGGCATGAGTGACGGTAACCGTGCCTTCTGCATGGGTAACGCCCTCGTGGTGGGCATCCCGCACGAAATCGGTAAGGCTATCGCCCGCCGACACAACCAGTAAGACATAACCAGTAAAAGGCACAGGAGGTGCAGTAGCCCGAAAGCTACTGCACCTCCTTTTTGCATGCCCGGCTGCCTAAGCCAGAGCAGGTCTAGACTAGCGCCTCTTCAAGCCAGTTCAAGCCCGAGCGGTGCTCATCCAACAGCTCAAGAGCTCGGTTAGGCAACTCAACCTTCAGGCGGGCACCCGCCAACGACTGATACTGCGTATTCCCCAAACCGGGGTGCAGAAGAAGAGTCCGCGAAGAACTCACACCCACCAGCTCACTATCAAAAAGCTTATGCAGATCCTTGCGTAGAAGCAGGCCCTCATCCACGCGATGCTCGCCCTCGCGCGCATAGCTGTACAGGTGCGCCGCATCCAGCGCCGCCGTATGGCAAGCACCCGTAAACGCACACATGTTTCCGAAGCGGTTCAACAGCTGCTGGCGGAACTGCGGCTGACCTTTGCGAGCCCTGACCATGCGCATCGTAAAACCGCCACGAGGATCCACGGGTACCCCGTGAGCATCCCCCAGAGGAAGCAGGTGAATACCCGAAGTGTTCAGGCTTTCAAGCCAGTCAAGGACTTTAGCTGTATCGAGGGCGACAATGCTGTTCTGAGTGTTGTACTTGCCCGGAACACTCAGGTCCTTGAAGGAGTCCTTATCTGCTGCGCCGATGAGCTCAGTCCAGGTATCGCCGTAGTAGGCAATGAACCGCTGAACTTTCTCGGTTTTCTGCGGCGGATTCTTATGCAGACGCTGCTCAGGCTTGAGATTGTCTCTTCTCAGGCACTTTCCATCGCAACGCCACAGCCCATCGGATTTGAAGGTGATGCGGGTGCTCCCACAGTTGGGGCAATACGTCATGACCTTATCGGCCTCGTATGACTCAATTTTTCGGATAACTGCTGATCCGAGAAGAATCGAATTGTCTCGAATCAGCACGAAGTCGCCCTCTCGAACGTTCTTGTGGTTGGGAACTTTCGAGTCGTAAACGTAGCGGAATTCTAGGGCGTCGTCGTAGACTTTTCCGCTGGCGGCGCTGCGGTTCTCTTCGTCGGGAACGGAGCGTAGCAGCCACGCCTGCGGGAGCCGCATGTCAGTTGCGGCGTGTTTGCTCGGGAGGCTGAGGGTCGTCACCACGGACGGGAGAACGAGGTCCGGCAGTGAGGGCGTTGAGTTGTTGTCCATAGCAGCAGCCTAGCAGCCCGGGCGGTTTGCCGCTGCTTGGGTGGTCATCGGCTCACGGGGTAGGGGTGGTGGAATCCTGTAATTACAAAAATCCAGGTGGCACCAAAACCCCTCCTCGAAAAGCCACATGTGTTTCGAGAAGCCACGTAATATGTTGCTTTTCGAAACACATGTGGCTTCTCGGCGATTAAACTCGGCGCACCAAACACCCCGCCCCGCACGCAGAACACACCAGCCCAAATGCTATTGATTCGCATCACACTCCGGCATTCTTGGGTATCCTTGGGGTAACACTCAGACAGAAGCCCGCCCTCCACCTCGAAAGGGGCCGCATGAAAACCTTCTGGACTAACCTACCCCTCACCATCCGCGCGGCAGTCATCTTCTGCTACGCCTACGCCGCGGTGCGCATCCTCAACCTCGTCTCTGAGGCAGGCACCGCACTGCTGACCCCGCGTACGCTTCTCGACGGTGCCCTCACCGCCGCGGTCGTCGTCGGTGCCCTCGCCCTGTACCTGGGTAACGCCCTGGGTGCCGCTCTGCGCGCCCGACGAGAAGGCTACGAGCCCCGCCCGGTCGGCATCATCGTCGCCTACGCGCTCTTCGTGGCGGTGTGTACCTACCTTGTCTGCCGCCTCATCGCCTACACCGTGGAGGCGGGGCTCACCTGGCTCTTCCCGCCCGCCCTCGGCCCGGTTCTGACCGCCGTGGGCATGGCTGGTCTTGGCGTGATTAACTATGTGCGCCTTGACCGCACCCGCAAGGACTAACCGGGGGGGGGAGCTGCACCAAAACCCCTCCTTGAGAAGCCACGTAATATGTTGCTTTTCGAAACACATGTGGCTTCTCGGCGCATAGAATCGGCGCAATAAAAACAGCACAAGAAACCGCCCCGTCCACCGCACCCACACGGGGGTGCAGTGGCCGGGGCGGCCTCATTCAGCGGTCAAAAACCGGCTTACAGGCTCTGTGCCTGAATTGCGGTAATCGCAACGGTGTTGATGATGTCCTCAACGGTGGTACCGCGCGACAGGTCGTTCACGGGCTTACGCAGACCCTGCAGAACCGGGCCCACAGCGGCAGCACCCGAAGACTGCTGAACAGCCTTGTAGGTGTTGTTACCGGTGTTCAGGTCGGGGAAGACGAACACGGTAGCCTGACCAGCGACCTCGCTGCCGGGCAGCTTGGTCGACGCAATGGACATGTTCGAAGCAGCGTCGTACTGGATCGGGCCCTCGACCGCGAAGTCGGGGTTCGAGGCGCGCACGAGCTCGGTTGCCTCACGCACAACGTCCACGTCTGCGCCAGCGCCGGAGGTGCCGGTCGAGTAGGACAGCATAGCAACCTTGGGGGTGACGCCGAACTGGCGTGCAGTCTCTGCGGATGCCTTCGCGATGTCGGCGAGCTGCTCTGCGTTGGGGTTCGGGTTCACTGCGCAGTCGCCGTAGACCAGAACGCGGTCTTCCATCAGCATGAGGAAGACGGAGGAGACGATCTTGGTGCCGGGGCGGGTCTTGATGAACTCGAGCGAGGGGCGGATGGTGTTCGCGGTGGTGTTCACTGCACCGGAAACCATGCCGTCGGCGATGCCCTTGTAGACGAGCATGGTGCCGAAGTACGAGGGGTCGGTCATGCGCTCGCGAGCAGCCTCAATGGTGACGCCCTTGTGTGCACGCAGCTCAGCGTAGGTTGCTGCGAAGTCTTCGGTGTACTCGTTGTTTTCGATGTCGATGATACGAACGGTGCTGGGCAGCTCGATACCTTCGGCCTGGCAGATCTCTGCGATCTTGGCGGGGTTGCCGAGCAGGATCAGGTCGCAGAAGTCGCGGCGTGCAATGATTTCGGATGCACGCAGGATTCGTACGTCGTAACCCTCAGGCAGGACCACGGAGCGGCGGTTTGCGCGTGCGGTCTCGATGAGGTTGTGCAGGAAACGCAGCGGGGTCATGGATGCGGGGCGCTCAATTTCGAGGCGTGCGAGCAGTTCGTCCTTGTTGACGTGCTCGTCCCAGCCGCCCATTGCTGCTGCGAGCTTGCGCTGGTGGCCGCTTTCGAGGGTGCCGCGGACGCGGGAGACTGCGCGTGCAGACTTGAAGGTGTCCTTGGTGGTGGACAGCACGGGGAACGGTGCGTTGTCGATGAGGGAGCCGACTGCGGTGTTCTTGCCGGGCAGTGCGTCCAGACCGCCGGTGAGCAGCACGCCGGAGGGTGCCGGGAAGGTCGGTGCCAGTGCGGATGCGAGGGTTGCTGCAACGATGTCTGCACGGTCGCCGGGGACGATAACGAAGTCGCCGTCGACGAACTGGTTGAGGAAGTTGGAGACGTTCATTGCTGCGACCTTGATGCCGTGGATGTCGCGGCTGAGGTCTTCTGCCTTGATGCCTTCGGTGTCGAGCTTGAGGGCTTCGGCAACTTCACCGACGGTGGGTGCGTTCAGCTCGGGGATTTCGGGCAGCACGTAGACGGGCAGGTTTGCGTCGCCGCGCTTGACGGAGTTCTCGATTTCGTCGCGCAGTTCGGGTTCTGCGCGGCCGACGATGATTGCGAGCAGGTCTGCCTTGGAGGCGAGCAGCTCGGTGCGTGCCACGTCAACGGCGGTGACTGCTTCCTCGACGGTTGCTTCCTGTGCGCCGACGATAGCGACGACGGGCAGGCCCAGGTCGCGTGCAATCTGGACGTTCAGGTCGAATTCGACTGAGAGCGCGTTGGCGGGCAGGTAGACGCCGTCGACGATTACGACGTCGCTGTTTGCTGCGACCTTTTCGTAGGCGGAGACTGCGCGTGCGGAGATTTCTTCGGTGTCGCCTTCTGCGATGAGTGCGAGTGCGTCGGTCATGGAGACTGCGCCGCCGACCTGCTCTTCGGTCAGGCCGAAGTGCTCACGGATGAGGCGTGCCATGGGGTCGTCGGAGATGGTTGCGCCGTCGAATACGGGGCGGAAGAAGCCGACGCGGTCTGCGCGCTTGATGAGGGAGTCTGCTAGACCCAGGGCTACGAGGGACTTGCCCGAGTTCTGGGACATAGCGGAGAGGTAAAGACCGGTGGTCATTGTTTTACTGTCCTTCTATGCGATGTTCGGCGCTGGGTCCCGCGGTTGCGCAGGGGTGTATGTGCTCCTGTGCGCGGGTGCGTCGAGCTTATAGGTCTCTTCTATCTTAAGGCGTTGTGGGGGTGGCGCCTAACAGGGTGTGCGGTGCGCTGCGTCATGTGGGCGGGCTGTTTCCCTGTTGTGGTGTGCCGTTTAGGGGTTGAGGATGCGCGCGTACCGTACGCTGTGGCCGGGCGCCCAGATGCCGCGTGCCTCAAATTCGATGCTGTTGCGCTGGTAGCCGAGCCGCTCGTAAAAAGAGAGCGCCCGTTCGTTTTCTGCCATGACCCACAGGTAGGAGTTTTCGTCCGGGTAGATGACGGACTCGTAGAGTGCCTGACCGAGCCCGGTGCCGTGCATGTGGTTGAGGGTGTACAGGTGCACGAGTTTACGGGTGCCTGCAGGCAGTTCGGGGAGGGACTCGGCGCGTTCGAGTTCCCAGGAGGAGGGCTCACACAGGGAGAGCGCCAGGCCGACCGGCTTATCCCAGTCGATGCGTGCGCCGATGGAGCAGGAGAGCCCGCCGTCGGGGGTCCAGCCGGGCACCTCATAGGCGAAGAAGCCGCGCACGGTGGGGGAGGAGAGGTGGCGGTGGAAGTCTTCGAGGTATTCGTTGCGTTCGGCGCGGTGGCGGGCGGTGAAGCTTTCCCCGAGCGTGTCGAAGTAGATCGGGTCGTAGGTTTGCTCCATGCAGTCCAGCTGCAGGTTGACGTATTTTTCGGCGTCGGTCGGTTCAATTGGTGCGAGCGCATAGCGGCCCTGACATACAAATCCCATGGGTTCTAGTCTACTCAGCCGGCCGCCGTGGAGGCGGTTCCTCGCGGGTGCGTACGCTAGGGGCGTGCGGGCTGTCGGCTAGTCTAGTGGGTATGGCGAAAAAGAGCAGGGCACCCAAGAAGTCCCAAAAGGCGCAGAAGCAGCAGAAGAACCGCATCGACGATACCGAGAACACCCCCGTGCAGGATGCCGCCGCTGGCGTGTACCCGATTTCTACGGGTGAGGCGGAGCTGGTCCCTGACGGCTACCACGCCGACGGCTGGCTGCTACTCATTAATGGTGTGCAGTCTTCCCACGTGATTGTGGGTGAGCCCCGCCAGCTGGATTTTGAGTACATGCGCTGGATCGCGGCGGTCGTCTCCTCGCACGTGGAGGAGCATCTGGATGCCGCGAAGCTGCGCATCACCCACCTGGGTGGCGGCGCGTGCTCGATGGCGCGCTATTTCGCTGACCTGTACCCGACCAGCCGCAACACCGTCGTTGAGCTGGATGCCAAGCTCGCCGAGTATGTGCGCGCCTGGTTCGACATCCCCAAGGCGCCGCGCGTGAAGATTCGCGTGGGTGAGGCGGGCGCCGTCACCGCAACCTTCGCGCCCGCATCCCGTGATGTGCTGATTCGTGACGTATTCGCCGGGGATACCACCCCCGAGGCGCTCACCACCGTCGAGTTCACCCGCACCGTCGCCGAGTCGCTGGCACCCGGTGGCCTGTACATCCTGAACTGCGGTGACGGGCCGGCGCTGACCGGTGCCCGCGCGGAGGCGTCCGCCCTGCTTGAGGTGTTCGAGTACGTGTGCATTGTGGCGGATTCGGCAATGTTGAAGGGCCGCCGCCGCGGCAACGTCATTATTGCTGGCTCGCACGCGCCCTTGCCGGAGGCTGGCTCCGTGCAGGCTGCCGCTATCGCCCGTGAGCTCATGGGTGGAGGCGTGCCCGCCCAGTACTGGGACACCGCGCGGGTGCGCCAGTTCGTGAGGTAGCGGTTTTCGGTAATGACTTATGTTTTTCGACCATAGGCTAGTGACTTTGGTGGGGGCTTTTAACTACCGCCAAAGTCACTAACCTATCGCCAAATTCGGCGGCCCCTCCACAGCAGACGCTACTATAGTGGCATGCGATACACCTACCTTGGCCCCTCCGGCACCTTCACCGAATCCGCCCTGTTGAGCGTCCCCGGCGCATCCGACGCCGAACGGATCCCCGCCACCAGCGTGCCCGACGCGCTCGCACGCCTGAACGCGGGCGAGGCGGACGCCGCCATGGTGCCCATCGAAAACTCCGTGGAGGGCGGCGTGAGCGCCACCCTGGACGCTATCGCAGCCAGCGAGGGTGTACGCATTATCCGCGAGGTGCTCGTGCCGATCCGCTTCGTGCTGGTCGCCGCGAAGCCCATCAGCATCGAAGACGTCAAGACCATCTCCACCCACTCGCACGCCTGGGCGCAGGTGCGCGGCTGGGCGCAGGAGAACGTGCCCACCGCCGCCTACCTGCCCGGCTCCTCCACCGCCGCGGCGGCTGTCGGCCTGCTCGAAGAGGGCTGCACCTACGATGCGGCAATCTGCTCCCCGGCGCTGCTGAACTACCACCCAGAACTGCACGTGTTGCAGGACAACATCGGCGACAACAAGAACGCCGTGACCCGCTTCGTGCTGCTCTCCCGCACCGCCGACATCCCCGAACCGACCGGCTCTGACAAGACCACCCTGACCGTGCCGCTGCCCTCCAACCGTGCCGGCGCCCTGCTCGAACTGCTCGAACAGTTCTCCGTGCGCGGCGTGAATCTCTCCCGCATTGAATCGCGCCCCACCGGCGAAGGCATGGGCTCCTACTCGTTCAGCATCGACGCCGACGGCCACATCTACGAGGCACGCATGCGCGACGCCCTGCGCGGCCTGCACCGCGTCTCCCCGACGCTGAAATTCCTCGGCTCCTACCCGCGCGCCGACCACGAAAACACCGAAGTCGACAGCATCCACTCCGACGGCTCCTTCGACGCCGCACACGAATGGGTCGAGTCGCTCTTCCCGAACGGCCGCCCCGCACAGCTGCAGCGCCACTAGCGGCACCACTTACAACACCACCGGCGGCACCAAGCCGGCCGCCGCTAGACACCCCCGCACCTACCCGCGCCCCACCAGCGCAAACCCCGCCCACAACCCACCGCAAGATTAGGTAGGATAAAACAGTGATTGATATTAACCTCCTCCGCGAAAACCCCGACGTCTTCCGCGCCTCCCAGCGAGCACGCGGCAAGGACGAAACCCACGTCGACCGCATCCTCGAAGCCGACACCGCACGCCGCGCACTCATCGGCGAATACGAGACCCTGCGCGCCGAACAGAACGCCTTCGGCAAGACCGTCGCAAAGGCACCCAAGGAAGAAAAGCCCGCCCTCGTCGCACAGGCGAAGGAACTGGCAGCCCGCGTCAACGAAGCAAAGGCAGCCTCCGAAGCGAAAACCGCCGAATACGAGGAACTGATCAGCAGCATCGAAAACCTCATCATCGACGGCGTACCCGTCGGCGGCGAAGACGACTACGTAGTCGTCAAGGAAGTCGGCACCCCCCGCGACTTCACCACCGAAGGCTTCGAACCGCGCGACCACCTCGAAATCGGCGAACTCGTCGACGGCATCGACATGGCACGCGGCGCGAAGGTCTCCGGCGCACGCTTCTACTTCCTCAAGGGCCAGGTGGCCCGCCTGGAGCAGGCACTCATGTGGATGGCGCTCGACCTCGCAACCGAGCACGGCTTCACCATGATGACCACCCCCACCCTGGTACGCCCCGAAATCATGAACGGCACCGGCTTCAACGTCAAGCACGACGACGAAATCTACCGCCTCGAACGCGACGACCTGTACCTGGTCGGCACCTCCGAGGTGGCGCTCGCCGGCTACCACACCGACGAAATTCTCGACTTTGAGAAGGGCGCGAAGAAGTACCTGGGCTGGTCCTCCTGCTACCGCCGCGAGGCTGGCTCCGCAGGTAAGGACACCCGCGGTATCATTCGCGTGCACCAGTTCAACAAGGCTGAAATGTTCGTCTACTGCCCCGTCGAGCAGGCAGAAGAGATGCACGCAAAGCTGCTGTCCCTCGAAGAGGAAATGTTGCAACGCTGCGGCCTCGCATACCGCGTGATTGACACCGCCGCAGGCGACCTGGGTACCTCCGCAGCCCGCAAGTTCGACTGCGAGGCGTGGGTCCCCACCCAGGGCACCTACCGCGAGCTGACCTCCACCTCGAACTGCACCACCTACCAGGCGCGCCGCCTGAACATTCGCGAGCGCACCCCGGACACCGTGGACGAGGCAGGCAACGTGCGTAAGGGCCGCACCCGCTCCGTAGCGACCCTGAACGGCACCCTGGCGACGACTCGCTGGGTGGTTGCCATCCTGGAGACTCACCAGCAGGCTGACGGCTCCGTACGTATCCCTGAGGCGCTGCGCCCGTACATGGGTGGCGCCGAGGTCATCCCCGCAGTAGCCGCTGAGTAATCTCACAACCAGCTGAAAAACCCGCTCACCGCGTAAACGGTGGGCGGGTTTTTGCGTATCCCGGTAGTCTAAGAACTATGCCTCTTTACCGTAAACTCCTTGGTGTTTCTGCGGCGGCGGCTCTGACCGCCTCCGTCACTCGTGCCCGCCGTGAAGCGCGCCGACGCGCTATCGAACTGGGCGCGCCCTTCGGCGTTCTGCCGACCCTGCCCACCGGTGAGGCGCAGCGCGTGGGCGTGGTGTACAACCCGAGTAAGCCTGGCGCTGCGGCGGCTATTGAGATTCTGGAACGTACCCTCGCGGCGAACGGCCACCCGCAGGCGCTGGTGCGCACCACCCGCGTGGACGAGCCCGGTTCCGGGGCTGCCCGCGAGCTGATTGCTGAGGGTGTTGATCTGCTCATTGCTGCCGGTGGTGACGGTACGGTGCGTGCTGTGGCGGCGGCGCTGGCGCATTATGAGGGTCCCAAGCCGCGCCTGGGTATTCTGCCGATGGGTACCGGTAACCTGCTGGCGCGTAACCTGTACATTCCGGTGAGTGACGTGGCGGCGTGCGTGAATATTGCGCTCAACGGTGCAGGTCAGAGCGTTGATGCGATTGAGATGACGACGACGAGCACCCCCGGCGAAGAAACCGAACACACGTTCTTTGTGATGAGTGGTGCCGGGTTTGATGCGCTCGTCATGAATGATACGAACGAGGAGATTAAGGCGAAGTTCGGCTGGGTTGCGTACGTGCAGTCCGGCATGAAGCATATGCTGGGCAGGTCGCATCCGGTGCGTATTAGCGTGGACGGTGGGGAGCCTCGTACTCTGCCGATGCGGTCGGTGCTGATTGCGAATTGTGGCCGCCTGCAGGGTGGTATTCGCCTGGCGGATATGACGGATGTGAATGACGGTAATCTTGAGGTGATTGTGGCGTCGCCGCGTGACTTGGTGGAGTGGGGGCTGCTGATGGCGAAGGTTACGCGACGCACGATTTTGGGTTCGCCGCGCATTGAGCTTCCGGTGATTCGCCACCTGGTGGGGTCTGAGGTGGTGTTGGAGTTCCCGGATGGTGCGCAGCCGGTTGAGGTGGATGGTGATCCGGCGCCGTCAGCGTATCGCATTAGTGCGCGCGTGCTGCCTGCCGCCGTGGAGGTGGCGGTCCATCCCGAGGTGCTCTAGTGGGTTCCTAGAGATGCCTTAAGCGTATAAACGCGGTGGGGCGCGACTTGCTGAAAGGTCGTGCCCCACCGCGTTTATTGCCCATACAGGCTGTTAGGTTTTAAGAACCCCAGGTAATGAACTCGTCCGGGTCAGCGGAGCTAAAGCTCGGCAGAGTTGAGGGAATCCAGAAGCGCCAGTCACCATCGTGCCATTCCATGACGACATCAGTAGAGCGGTAGGTGCCGGAAGGGAGCTTGATAAGAATCCGAATAGCCGCGCGCTCGGGAGTGTAGGAGATATATCGGTACCCTACAACTGGAACGGTGGTAGTGGACTTCTTGGTACGGCTCTCGCGTGCAGAGTCGGCACCCGGACCGATTACAGTCGGCATGTAAGAATCCGGGGTCGAGTTTACTTGGATGTACGCCCAAGTTGCAGCGTAGAGCGCGCCTTCGGCAGAGTGCTCAAAGCAGGAACGGATTGGGGAATTTGCTACCGGGCCGGCAGTCTTCGAGACAGGACCAATCCAACCCTCATCGGTTGTTACCCACGTGGTGTCCTTGGGTGCTGCGTCCAGTACCGCCTGGTCATCCGAGGCGCCGGCACCACAGGTTCCTGCCGCTACCGTTGAGGTGGCCTTCGACTGAGCCGCACCGTTCGAGCCGCCCGAAGCGGAGGTGTTGGAATTATCGCCGCCGCGCGGAATCAGCACGATGACCAGTACAACGAGCAGGGCGACGACAGCTGCTGCCAGTCCGAAAGCCCAGCGGGGGATAGTTACTCCACCCTTGTTCTCCATAACAATCTCCAAAATACGTAGACCCCGCAATTTCGGGGCGCGACAAACCCACCCCCAGCAGGAGGGCAGAGATTGAATGAGTGATGAGAAACTATGCGGTGCCGCAGGAAAAGTGTCTGAGCCAGAACACAACATCGAGGACTGCAAGACGCAAAAACACGGCGGCACATATTTATCGGTGTCAAAAGATACCCTATCATGCCTACAGATATCCTGCAGGCGCTCGCCCTGAGCTACCATGATATGAGCTAGACTGCACGAAAAACACCGAATTTCTACCGATAATCCGGTGCCGAACCATGCACCCGCTATGCGTCAACGCCCGACGCAGACACCAACCGCAGGCGGTCGCAACGCTACACTGCCCCGCCTAGACACATCACACCGATACATAGAACCGTTCATCAGAGAAAGCCCCTCTCCATGACCCGCAAAATCACCGCCGCCGCCGCTGTACTTGCCCTGCTCGCCACCGGTTGCTCTGCTAGCACCGATAGCTCCGCACCGGGCGGAACCCTCATCACCGGCGGAACCTCTACCGCCACCAGCACCCCCACCCCCACCCCCAGCTCTACTACTCCTGCACCCGCAACCACCACCGCAGGTCGCACCCCCACCGTCACCGAGGTGACCGCCTCCCCGAGCGCGACGGAAAGCACCACCGCGGCATCCACCACCGCGGCACCGACCCCGACCGTGAGCCTTGACCCCTCACCCCTGGCGGGAACCGGTGGCGGACCCCAGCAACCCTCCAGCGTTCCCACCCTCAATAGCATCACTGACGAAGACCGCGGTCGCGCGCTTGAAGCCGCGAAAGCAATTGTCGCCGCATACACCAGCGGCAAGCCGTACAAGGAATGGTCAGAAGAGCTCTACCCGATGGTCGATCCCGAAGTGCAGAATGAGTACGGCCCTAAATCGCGTATTGATCTTTTGAAAGGAACCGTAATCAGCGCTGAACTGGTTGATGACCCGACCCTGAAAGTTCCTGGTGGGGACAACCCCTACTGGCTCACGGTTAGCGTGCGAGTCGAGGGAAGCCTCAGCCCCGCCTACTACGTGCGTTTGCACCGTACTGCGGAGCGACCCAATAAGTGGAAGGCGTCTCATATCCTTGAACCGCAGGGCTACAAGCTCTTTGTTGAAAAACGACTGAAGGAACAGAACAAATAAGCGGTGGGTGCGGCTTCCTGCTAGGATGCGCCCCTGCAGGGGTTTGAGTCGGGAGCCTTCCCTGCACCCTAAACGCCCATATGTGACCTGGATTATGAAAGAAATCGCGGATTTTTTCACTATTTCCTGAAAATTGGGAGGATAATGAAAAAAACCGCGATTTTTTACACCATCAAGGAGGGCACACGTGAACACCACCAACACAAGGTACCGCACCCTCAAAAGCATCTTCCACGAACGCGGCAAAGCCGCCGCACAAACCGAACTGCAGGCACGCCGCAACGGCCACTCCACCTACCTCCTCAACGAATTCACGGTAGGGGAGCACCCCCTGTTCTACCTGGCAGACCGCACCGCGCTCGCATCCTTCGAGCGCATCATGCGCCGTGAACGGCACATCGAACAGCTGAGTTCCCAACTGCCCAGCATCGCCATGCAAAGCTACCTACTCGACCTGGCAGTACGTAGCATCGTGGCGTCCGACCGTATCGAAGGCGTGCACACCACGCGCCAGCTCATCTCTGAGGCGCTCACCTCCGGCGACAGCGAGGACCCCCGCGCCAAGCGCGCCGTCGAATTCGTGAACCTCCTCAAGGATCTGGGGGCAGGCCGCCCACCCGCCACAGTCGAGCAGGTGCGCAGCCTCTACGACACGCTACTCGAAGGGCACCTCGCGGAAGAAGACCGCCCAGACGGGGCTCTATTCCGTACTAAACCTGTGGTTATCCACGACAACACCCGCGAAATTCACCGCGCCCCCGACAGTGAAGCAACCATCACCGCCAACGTGCAGGCGGCGCTCAACCACGCCCTCAACCCGAACGTGCCGGCGCTATTCTCCGCAATCACCGCGCATTTCATGGTGGAGTACACGCACCCTTTCTACGACGGTAACGGCCGCCTGGGCAGGTACCTGCTGGTGTCCCACCTGGGGCAGACGCTCACTCGGCTGACGACCCTCACCCTGCCGAGCACGCTCAACATTCAGAAGAGCCGCTACTACAAGGCGTTTAGCGCGGCGGAAGAACCCCTCAACTACGGTGAGGTAACCGGTTTTCTGCACGTTTTTCTGGGGCTGATTGAGCAGGCTCAGGAGCACCTGGTAGACGAACTGGACTCACGCGACCGTGCGTGGCGTGCCCTTGGCAGGCGTATCGCTGAGCTGGAGGGCAGCCGCACCTGGACGGGTGGCACCCCCGGGCTGACTTCGAAGAAGCTTGATGATGTTCTGCGGCTGCTGTACCTGCTGGGGCAGGTGCAGATTTTCCGTGCGCCGGTTGCGCCTACCTCGACCGAGTTGCAGGAGGCGCTGGGTGTTACGGCGCCGACTCTGCGCAATAGGCTCAAACTGCTACAAGGGCTTGGCTTTGTTGAGGGTGTGAAGGCTGGCCGCACGATGCGCTGGTCCCTCACCGAGGAGGGAACCGCCCTGCTGGGCTTGCCCGCCGTTGATGACGACGAAGAATAGCCCACGAGCATAAGAAACAGGGGAGGGGTCGCACCGGAATGTATCCCGCCTATAACTGGCAGAATCGTGGAATCCATCTTTGCAGTAGCGGAACGGGCCGGTTGCAGACATAAGTATCGGTATGTGGTAATCCATCTGCTCACGCCACCATTGTGTAAGGCTCCTGTAGTCGCCGTGTGATTCATCCCATGTCTGCTACATTAGGGTCAGGCGACATAATGCTTCCGGGTGCTTCCACCACTCAGAACACCAGAAAGTATTCTGGATATCTATTTTGCGGTTTAACGAGGCCGTACACCTGAACTCGAATACCGAATGACTGGAAACATAATGGTGATCAATCACAAGCGACAGGGCGAAACACAGAGCGCTGCTCCTAGCCTGCATCTGAGAGACATGCCCATCGAGCACTTGTATGCGCGCTATCAAAGGATAGCGCGGAACCTGCCGAGACGGATTCGCTGGCTTGCTTTGATATTCGCGCCAACGAGCACGAGTTTCACCGTCTTCACCGCTGGCCTACTGAATGTTGCAGGGGCTCTGATGATTACGGCAGGTATCGGCCAGGTAACGTCAGGTGAAAGGACCCCAGGCAGTGCTATTTGGTTACTCATCTTCGCTTTCCTGGCTGAAAGCCTAGGGTACTGGGTGAAGGAACGCCAGGAGCTTATTCTCACGATCGCGGTTCGACAGCTCACATACCGCCGTTTCCGGGACATCTTTGGTAGGTCATCCCATCCGCCGGAAGCTCACGGGCATGTTCTCACATACCCAGGACAGATCAGCCAGTTTGCCTTCGTTGTTGATTTCGCTGTTTCAACCGTTCAGATTATTGCCTTTCTCGCGGCTTCGCTCGCGCTATATGGTGTAAGCGGCGCCATCGCTGCGTTGCTCATCACTGGATTGGTATTCGTCAGCGTCCGTCTCATCAACTTGGTGGGCCGACTATGGGAACAGTACGTTGCTCTAGAGGGAGAGCGTAGGCAGTGGATCCAGCGTGTAGCAAACGCGCTGCCTCGAGGGCAAAGCATCCCCAGCTGGGGTACCGCCCTGGACAAGGTCGCTAGCATCCGAAACACCGAAGAGCAGCTTCTGCGCAGACGAGTCCCGTTGCAGGTCCTGAATGGATTCCTTGAACGAGGAGCACTAACTGCGGTGCTCGCTGTGGTTGCGGTCCTCGGCGCGTGGCTCTGGCCATCCGCTCATTTCGGTATTGGAATTATTTTGGCAGCCCGCTACCTGTACGCAGCGGTGCAGAACAACATCGTAAACTATCGGGTTATTCGACTCGCTGTGCCAATGATGCGTGAGCTCGACAAGCTCGAGTCGTCTCCAAATTGCACGGTTAAACAGCAGGACTGGGTGGGGCAGCCTTCAAATTCTAGAGAGGTGCTTGCAGCTACGTCTGAGCGCGCTGAAGCATTGCGCGCATCCGTGACCACCCCCGATTCTGCTTTCGTACCACGCAACCCGGAAATGTCCCATTCGGTGTTGTCAGCGTGGCGAGCCTCTGCTTCGCCACATCAGGTATCCCGGTTCACTAGCCTCGCTTTAGGTATGGGGCTCACTGAGGATGTGATCGGGCGGTTCTGGCAAGACGCAACAACCTTGTCGTCAGGAGAGAGACACCGTGCTGCTGTCGCTATCGTTTTGGCAGACAAACCGGACTGGCTAATTTTGGACGATACGTTCGCAGCGCTTGATCCTGTAACACGAGAAGTGGTTGCCGAGAGGATCTTAGAGTGCGTGCCAACGTGCACACTTCTGGCAAGCTCGGAGGAGTACGTACCGAGTGCCTTCACCCCCGGCAATGATGCGAGGGTAGACCCTCTTGAGTTGCAGGCTCATAGCCCCGGGGCAGCTAAGGAGGCAGATGCTGGTTCGATGGATGTGAGCGAGGGACAGGACCTTCCTGACCCTGAGCCGAAGCGTGCCACATTCCGACGATCGGCCCTGTTGTTGTTTGGACCGCATTTGGTGTGGATTACGTGTGGCGCCCTACTCTTGAGCGGATCCGAAGTTGCTTTTGCATTGACGATTGCTCACAGTGATGGGCTGTCTGCTCAGGTTGCTGGAGTGTCAGCTGCTTGCGCACTGGCAGCAATTGTTGGGTCCGTCATGTTCTTTGGCCCGCTCTACTGGGCTCCCATCGCTAGGCTGAGCGATTTGCACGACCGGGTTATACGCAGGCTCGATCGATTCGCTAGTCCTAGAACAAGCGGTGCGGTCATGGGGCGGATGGGTGAAGACTTCTCCGACCTTCAGATGTCGGTGCCTAGCGCCCTGGGTTCGGTATTTATGGTCATTCTACAGACCTTTATGCTCATCGGAGGCGCAGTGGCTGGCGCCCCGCTGTTCATAATCGTTGTGTTGGCGGTAGCACCCCTAGCGATGCTTGCTATGCGTCAGGGTTCAAAGTGGATTCTCCCTGCCTCGACGACGGCTGCCAATCGCCGAGGTGACTTCATCGGGGTGGTTGGTGCCCAGGCTGGCTTACACGCTGCGCCCGTCAGTGCAGGGCTACGTCGGGCTGGAGAAGAAGCCTACGCTCATTCGGAGGCTGCATACGTCAGCAGCTCGATTCAGTTGGCGAACGCCTACGCACTGCGTACGGGACTGATTCAGTCGCTTGTGTTGTCACTGAATGTTTCTGCAGTGGTATTGGCACTGATGGTCGAAGGATCGAACTCAGTGGTTGCTCCCGCGGTCGTAATATATTTTGCAGTAACTCTGTCATCTGGCATCCAATCTACGGTGGAGACGCTGCAACAGGTTGGTGTAGTCAGCTTGACTGCGGAGCGTGTTCGGATGCTTGAAGAGTACCGGGCCGACCGTTCTTATCCGCCCGTGCGGTCTGCTGACCTGGCTCTGCTTGAGAGTGTTCTTGACTCTGGGTGTTCTATGGTTGCCTTGATTGGACCAACTGGCGCGGGGAAGTCCGTCATGCTTGATGCTCTATACCGCCGGTATCCCCAAGGCGAAGTGGTAATCGTACCAGATATCGATCCGTTCGCATCTGAAGCATCGAATTCGAGCGGGCTCATGCTTGCGCGTTCCGTGTTACGTGAAGGCGCTGCCCGGCTTGTGTTGCTTGATGAGACCTTGAAGGGTCTCACTCCGTCAGAGGAGCGCGCTGAGCTCGAATCGATGGCGTGTGCTATCGAGGGCAGTGACAAGCAGGTTGTGATTGTCCTTCACTCGCGCTCTAACCTTGATCGTTTCAAAGAAGTGGTGAATTTAGATGCGTGAGCTGACCCAAGTACTACGTTTTTCTCCAAGAACTATCGAGGACGAAATGCGAATCTATAGGGCCAACCTATAGCCTGGGCCGATTCGTCGGTGGCACTTCTGAACGAGTACGGCGCCACACTGTGCACACCTGACCATGAGGCGACACCGCTGGACTTACCCGCCGTTGATGACGACGAAGAATAGCCCACGAGCATAAGAAACAGGGGAGGGGCCGCACCAGAGTGCGCCCCCTCCCCTGAGCTGTAGTTAAAACAGAAAAGGCACCCTCAACGGGTGCCTTATGTGTCAGGAGCGCTAAGTTCGGCCGGAGTCCTCCAGCTTGCCCCTTAGAGCCTTCATCCCTGGGCCCGTAAGCGGTAATCCGTCGTTTTATCCTGACAGTCCTACTATACCTAAGCAACGGACAAGCTACTAGCCGATAGGTCACGCCCTAAAACCTCACCGCGGACCACCCGCAGGGGTACCCGGCTGCGGTCTGTGGCTAAAACACAGTTGGGGCCGTCTCGCACGCAGGCTCGAAAAGTGCGAGAATGGAGCAGAAAAGAAAACTACGAAAGAAGATACTTTCATGCTTATTCTCGTTGTGAACGCCGGTTCTTCCTCCCTGAAGTACCAGGTGCGTGACACCTCCCTGCCCGAGGCAGAGCAGATGCTGACCTCCGGCCTCGTCGAAAACATCGGCACCGACGTGCCCAACCACGAGGTCGCATTCGACATCATGTCCGAGAAGCTTGAGCCTGTCCTGCACGGCCGCGAGCTGCAGGCAGTCGGCCACCGCGTGGTGCAGGGTGCAGAGAAGTTCACCCACCCCACCCTGCTGACTGAAGAAGTTGTCCAGCAGATCGACGACCTCTCCCCGCTGGCACCGCTGCACAACCCCGCACACGTTCAGGGTATGCGCGCCGCAATGCACAAGTGGCCCTCCCTGCCGCAGGTCGCTATCTTCGACACCGCGTTCCACTCCACCATGCCCGAAGAAGCATGGCGCTACGCAATCCCCTACGACCTGGCTGACAAGTACAGCATCCGCCGCTACGGCTTCCACGGCACCAGCCACGAGTACGTCTCCCACGTTGCAGCTGACATGCTCGGCATTGCACGCGACGAGTTCAACGGCGTTGTCGCACACCTCGGTAACGGTGCGTCCGTGACCGCTGTGAAGGGCGGCAAGTCCGTCGACACCTCCATGGGCTACACCCCGCTGGCCGGCCTGATCATGGGTACCCGCTCCGGCGACATCGACCCCTCGGCGCTGACCACCATCCTGTCCCGTGAAGGCATTGACGGTGAACGCCTGGACACCATCCTGAACAAGGAGTCCGGCCTGCTCGCACTGGCTGGCTCCAACGACATGCGTAAGGTCGTCGAGTCTGCACAGTCCGGCGACGAGCGTGCACAGCTCGCACTGGACATGACCTCCTACCGCCTGATGAAGTACATTGGCGGCTACAACCTGGTTGTCGGCGGCGCGCAGGCACTGATCTTCACCGCAGGTATCGGTGAGAACTCCGGCGACTTCCGCAAGCTGGTCCTGGACCGCCTCGGCGCTCTCGGCATCAAGTACAACGAGGAAGAGAACGCTAAGCGTTCCCCCGAGCCGCGCGTGATTTCCACCGAGGATTCCGCTATCAAGGTGCTGGTCATCCCCACCAACGAGGAGAAGGCTATCGCTGAGGCTACCGAGGAACTCGTCAAGAGCCTCTAAGCCCCGCGCACCCCGCCGTATAGGCGGCTCAGCGTAAAGTTATCCGCCGTAGCGTCCCGTCCTGTACGGGTGCTACGGCGGATTTCTTATGCTCGCGAGGCGGCGCGCTCCTTACGCTGTGGCGTGCTGTAGCGTCGCGAATGGGCATTCTATGAGAAAAAGCGCATTCACATTCACTAGTAAGTGCCCAAAAACGATAGAGTGGAATCAGATAACACTCGATACGAAGCGGACGAGACATGACTCAACCCCCTGAAAACCACCAGCAGCCCGGCGGGCAGTTCAACGCCCAGCCCGGCCAGCAGGCATTCCACGCCCCCGGTGAGCCCCTCCCGCAGGACCTCTCCGCCGGCTGGCTCCCCGAAGACGAACGCCAGAAGCCGGTCAGCCCCCTGCCCCAGCCGAAGCTCTTCGCCTACCAGTCGATGCTGCCGCCGAAGGTGCTGCACGCGCTGCGTCACCCCTCCGAAATTCCGTGGCTGGTCGCCGCCTACGCCGTCACCGCGGTCGGCTACATTGTGCTGTTCATGGCGCTGGCTGACCTGTTCAGCTCGATGATGCGTTACGTCTTCAGCTCAACCGGTGAAGGCTCGGTTCGAGTACCTTCCGGCAGCACCTCCGCAAGCCTGGAAGACCTGATTTTCCAGACGGTTGGCCTGCTCATCCTGGGCCCGATTGCTGTGTTCATTGTTCGTGCGATCTACTACGCACAGCAGCGTGTTCGCGGTGTGCGCATCACCCCGACCCAGTTCCCCGAGGCGTACCAGATGCTCGCCGAAGCAGCTGAGGCGGCAGGCCTGCGCCGCGTGCCGGATGCCTACGTTGTTCTCGGTAACGGCACCATGAACGCTTTCGCGGCAGGTCACGGCTTCCGCCGCTACATCTGCCTGTACTCTGACCTGTTCGAGATCGGCGGTAAGTCTCGTGATCCGCAGGCGCTGCGCTTCATCATTGGCCACGAGGTGGGCCACATCGCCGCAGGTCACGTCGGTTATTTCCGTCTGATTTTCACCACGCTGTTCAACCAGATTCCGGTGCTGTCGAGTGCGCTGTCCCGCTCGCAGGAGTACACCGCCGACAACTTCGGCTACCGCTTCTGCCCCGAGGGCGCTGAGGGTGCTGTCAAGGTGCTTGCGGCAGGTAAGTACCTGAACAAGCAGGTCAACTTTGATGAGCTTGCCGACCGTGCCGTGACCGACCGCGGCCTTGCCGTCTGGTACGTGAACCTCCTGGCAAGCCACCCGGTTCTCACCTGGCGTGCGCACGCGCTGCGTGACCGCACCCAGCCCGGCCGCCTGTTCTGGCGCCCGACTGAGAACCCGGTCAAGGACGCCGCACCGCGCGTTCCTGTCCTGATCCCGGCGGCGGAGCCGGTGCACATGTGGCCCGACCCGATTCAGTCCACCGAGTTCATGCGCGAACACCAGGACGTTTGGGCAGACCACACCCTGGAAACCGTGGACGTGTACTCCAAGCCCAAGAACGCCCCCGAGTTCGACGCGAACTCTACGCTGTTCGCTGGCTGGCTCACCGAGCAGGCTCGCGCCTTCCACGGCCAGCGTTGGGATGCGTACGCTGCCGCCGGTGGCGTGCCGGCACCGGGTGCTCCCGGTGGCCCGCAGATGCCCGCACCGGGTCAGCCTGCACCCAATCAGCCTGCCTACGGTCAGCAGCCCGGCTTCGGTCAGCCTCCCGCAGGCCAGAACAGTGCAACCCAGAACGGTGCAGGCCAGCCCGCACCTGAGCAGCCCTCTAATGGCCAGCCTTCCAGCGGTCAGTCTTCTAATGGTCAGTCTGCTCCCGAGCAGTACGGTTACGGCCAGTACGGTAGCGGCTCCTCTGAGGGTGGCTCGTACGGTCAGGGTTACGGCTTTGATAGCGATAAGAAGTAGTTCCTGAGCTACAGTCCCAAGAACCTTTGAGAACCCGTCGGGGTGCCTAGGCACTCCGGCGGGTTCGGTTGTTAACCGCCTCCTGCACGACCCTCAGGTGAGAAGGCGCGCCCGTCACTGCATCCGCCGCGTGCCGCGGTCATAGAATGGAAACCATGCTTTCATCCCTTCGCTCCATCAAGCTCGACCCGCTGCTGACCATGCTCATTAGCGCGGTTATCCTCGCAATTATTGTGCCGGCGCGCGGCGACTTCGCCGAATGGTTCAGCACCGGAACGAAGTTCGCGGTCGCCCTGCTGTTCTACCTGTACGGCGCTCGCCTCTCCACCGCGGAGGCTATTCGCGGCCTGACTCACTGGCGTCTGCACCTGATGATTCTCAGCTGCACGTTCGTGCTGTTCCCGCTGGTCGGTTTGGCGCTTTCACCGCTGCGTTTTGTGCTCGGTGATGGGCTGTACATGGGCATCCTGTTCTTGACCTTTGTGCCCTCGACCGTGCAGGCGTCGATTGCGTTCACCTCGATTGCGGGCGGTAACGTGGCGGCGGCGATTGTGAGCGCTTCGCTCTCTTCGATTGTGGGTGTGGTGGCGACTCCGCTGCTCGCCATGCTACTGATGAACACGGGCCATATTGAGTTCTCTGGAACGGTCTTCCTGGACATCGCCATTCAGCTGTTTCTGCCGTTCGTGCTCGGTCAGCTGACGCGCCGCTGGGTGGGGGAGTTTGCCAAGAAGCCGACGACTAAGTGGCTGGATAAGTTCTCGGTCATGATGATTGTGTATTCGGCGTTTTCCGCTTCGGTGGTGCAGGGTGTGTGGACGCGCGTGGCGTGGTGGCAGATCGTGCTGCTGGTCGTGCTCATGGCGATTATTGTGGTGTTTATGCTGTGGCTGACTGACCAGCTGGCTAAGCGTCTGGGCTTCAACCGTGCCGACCGTATTACGATTCAGTTCTGCGGTTCGAAGAAGTCTCTGGCGGCTGGTCTGCCGATGGCGATCATTATTTTTGGTGCGGGCTCGCTGGGTCTGATGATGCTGCCAATCATGATTTTCCATCAGGTTCAGTTGATGATTTGTACCTGGCTTGCGGGCCGCTATGCGCGCCTGGATGTGGTGGGTGCCGCCTCCGCGAAGGAAGTTCAGTAGGGGCTTGAACCCTACCTGTCAGGGGTGCTCGGCGGGTACTATTGGGGGCCTCTGAGTCTGTGAGATAAGCCTCTGATGAGGGGTTTTAATGGGGGACTTTGGGCCGTATCAATCGGTTTATGAAGTGATATGGCGCGCACTGCCAAAAATTCCCTGACTAGTGCATTTATGTGCAAAATGTGGTATTTGTACTGGTCAGTTGGGTTTTTGTGGGGTATGTGCACTCCACTGCATAAAAGTGACCGAGGAGACAATCAACACTATCGGGCGTTGAGCGGCGAAAAAGCCCCAATTTTGCCCTAGAATGTTTTGTCGTGGGTTAGACAGATTTGCATCCTGTATGCAAGAATTTATGACTCACATGGGAACGGTTGAGATTCACTCCCTCACACCGCCCACGAGCGTTGATGCAGCGGATTCACTCCCCGCCCGCATCCCACATCGGAAGAGATTCACTCACTCAACCGGAAGGAAGCTCAAAACCATTTATTCACTCAAACACAACTGGATACACTCAGCTTAATGACGCGCTTAGATTCTATCTATGCGCTAATCGCTGTTTGTATCCGCCAAGAAAGAGGACACTCCATGGCTACCATCATGAGCGTGAACGTATGCGATTCCAAGTACAACGCTGACCCCACCGGCGTACGAGATTCCACTAGTGCTATCCAGAAGGCTATCGATGATGTTGCTGCGCAGGGCGGCGGCTCTGTGGAGATTCCCGGCGGTATGTACCGCGTCTCCTACCCCTTCATCGAAATGAAGCACCGCGTCGAGATCTTCGGCCACGGTCAGGCAACCCGAATCGTCGCTTTCACCGACAAGAGCATCCCGTCGTCTAAGAACGGTAGCTACGAATGCACCGGCGTTTTCCACACCGGTAGCTACACCACCCCCATGAGCGGTGGCACCAACCAGAACAAGCCCATGCGTATGGGCGTGCGTGACCTGTTCATCCGCACCAACAAGTACAACCTGCCGCTGGATTCTAAGAGCAACCAGATTTTCCTGGAGAAGCACACCCAGCCCGTCGACAACGTTGCGGGCGTCATCTTCCACACCCGCATTGCGGACGCTAACCCCGGTGAGCCGGACGCAGTGCCCACCCTGTCCAACATCGAAATCTGGGACACCGCCATTGGCGTTGCGATCCTGGGCCTGGACGATCAGGGCATGAAGATTGACAAGATCCGCATCCGCCAGACCCTGCGCCAGGGCCTGCTGGTCGGTAAGCCTGTCGGCCACCCGCTGCGCCGCCGTGAGGGTGACACCCCCGGCGCGGCAGATAACAAGTTCTCCATGATTGACGTCTCTGACGCAAACATGAGCTTCGGCACCTACGCGGGTATCGAGATTTACACTTCTCAGTCCAAGTTTGAGGCGTCCACCAGCTGGTTCAACAAGCGCAACCAGGGTAAGAACGCCCTGTACGAGGTGAAGACCCGCCATGTGGGTGCAGGCTGGTTCATTCAGGGCACCCGTAACATGTTCATTGGCTGCACCGCCCAGGAGAACGCCGGTCACGGCTGGCTCGTGGAGTGGGGCAACAACCAGTTCATTGGCTGCCTGGGTGAGTCCTCCAGCTTCCAGGACGCTGTTACTGGCGCTGCTCGAGGTGACGAGGCGGCGAACTGGTACATTGGCCGTAACGCACGCGGTAGCCGCTTCGTGGCTCCTCGTTCGCACAACCCTTACAGCTGGGCGAAGGCTTCCCTGTACGGTTTCTACATTGAGAACAACATTCGCGATATGCACATTACGACTGCGTCCGCGAAGGATGACCGTATTGGTGAGAACAACATGATTGGCCGCCGTGTTCACGTGACCGGTGCTATGGGCGATAACGTGCTCATTGAGGTGGACCACATCCGCCACGCGACTTTCGCGCCGAAGCAGCTGGAGAAGCGCGGCAACGGCGTGTTCATGGGCTAACCCTCGCGGGTTAGGCTCTGTGAGCTGAGGCTCGTGATCACAAAATCTTAAAACGCATACGCTTGAGGGGCGGGGAGTAGTCCCCGCCCCTCAGACGTTGAAGTTTTTAGTTCCAAAGATTGCTGGGTAACTTTTTTGGCTATTCCCACTACCGAACGCAGCTTTTCTGGGACGGACAGCCGTTTCAATAAGCAAAGATACAAGTGATACATTGCCTACATACAGCAGGGTTCAGATTCCTTGATGTGGTGCTAGTATTTAGCTGATTCACTCAACATGTCGTTCTCACATCACCGATTTCTGGAGAGTAACATGACCCCCCTCCCTCGCCCCCTCAAAGCACTGGGGGTAGCAGGCATTGCCGCATCCTTGATGCTGGCACCCCTCCCCGCACATGCGGAAGGGAACAACCTCTACCGCAACCCCAGTAAATTTTATACTGGCGCAGTTAGTGACTGTCTCCTGGATAAGCAATACGGACGCGGCCAGGAAGCAGATATCTGGGCATATTGTAATGGCTTGATTTCTACAAGCGTTTACGAAATTTCCAATAGTTCTGCCAGCAGAATGGACGTTATCGCTGCTTTATACCGTCTAGCAGGATACCCTGAAGTCAAAAACCTACCTGAAGTATCCCCATACGCAGACGTGGAGACCTATGACCCAACCTACCCTCTTGCTATCTGGGCATCACGTGAGGGAATTACAAGTGGCTGGTCTGATGGCAAGTTCCATCCCAATGATTATGCAACTACCAGCACCGTCATCGCTTTCCTCTACCGTGCTGCCGGTAGCCCACAAAAGCTGTGGTACCGCACATGGGAACATTACAACTACGCAGCTAAAGATATTACCCCCATCGGAAAACCTTTCTGGAAAGAAACTTCCTGGTACACCGTAGCTATCGCTCCGTACCCCAAGGTACCCGTTAACGAAAACGAACCGGATAATCTCAAGACCGCTAAACCCACCACCATCCTTGACAGGAGGACGGTATATTCAATGATTCGAGATTTTCATACTTCCGGGTACCAGGTCGTCGGAACCCACAAATAAAATATGATGCATACGCCTGATGGGCGGGGAGTAATCCCCGCCCCTCGGCGTTTAACCCGCCCACAAAATGGCAGAAAAACCGTAGAAAAACAGGGCAGGGGAGCAGGCATCACAGTGCCCGGTCGTCGCCTCCACACGCGCAATGCGGTACCCTTGAGCAGAAGGCAGGTCTGCCGGTGCACAGACCCACACACGCCAAAACACCCGCAGAAATGCGCCCAACACACCGCACCACACAAACTCAACACTGCACCCACGCAGCACCGTATTCACCGCATACTGCCGTATTCACTCAATTCACTCACCACGCCGCCTTCAGCACCGAACGCGGTATCCATCGAAAGAATTGAGCCCCTCATGCCCGATACGCCCATGAGCATCAACGCCATCAACTACGGCGCAGACCCCACCGGTGCCAAAGACTCCACCGTAGCCATCCAGCGTGCCGTCGACGCTGTCGCCGCACGCGGCGGCGGATCCGTAGAACTACCCCGCGGCATCTACCGCGTCTCCTACCCTTTCATCGACATCAAGCACCGCGTCGAAATCTTCGGCTACGGCTCCTCAACCGTCGTCATCGCGCACTCCGACCGCGCCATCCCCACCACCGCCAACGGCCACACCGAATACACCGGCGTGTTCCACGTCGGCAGCTACACCACCCCCGTCTACGGCAACTACAACGCCAACAAGCCCATGCGTATGGGCGTACGCAACCTGCACATCCGCACTAATGCCGCAAATACCCCCATCAGTAGCTACCCGCTCGATGCGCACACTGCCCCGCTGAATAACGTCGCCGGCGTCATCTTCCACACCCACCTGACCGGCGACATGCTCAACGAACCGGACATCGTGCCCGTTATCGCCGGCGTGGAAGTCTGGGACACCGCCATCGGCGTCGCCGTACTCGGTCTGGATGACCAGGGCATGAAAATTGACGACGTGACCATCCGCCGCACCCTCAACCAGGGCCTGCTGCTCGGCAAACCCGCCGGCCACCCCCGCCGCCCCAATGAAGGACAGAACTCCGGCGCGGCAGACAACAAGCTGCGCGGCGTAGACGTTGCCGAAGCGAACCTCAGCGGCGGCTCCTACGCCGGTATCGAGGTGTACGCGGCGCAGGCGAAATTCGAGAGCTGCTCCAGCAACAGCAACCACCGCACCAGCAATAAGAACGCCCTCTACGAGCCCGCCACCCGCCACGCCGGCGCAGGCTGGATCGTGCAGGGTGAACGCAACATGTTCATCGGTTGCACCGCCCGCTCCAACGCGGGTCACGGCTGGATCGTTGAGTGGGCGCACAACGTCTTCATCGGATGCGAAGCGGAAGGCTCCAGCTGGGCTGGCACCGTCAGCGGTGCCGCAGGTGCTGACGAGGCCGCCAACTGGTACATCAGCCGCAACGCGCGCGGTACCCGCATGGTCGCGCCCGTCTCCTACAACCCGCCGGAGAAGCCCGCCTCCCTGTACGGCTTCTACATTGAAAACAAGATTTACGACCTGCGCATCACCGAAGGCACCGCCAAGGATGACCGCATCGGCGAGGGTAATATGCTCGGCCGCCGCGTGTACGTGACCGGCGCAATCGGCGCGAACGTGGTCATTGAGGTTGAGGAGCTGCGCCACTCCACCTCGCCCGCCGGTCAGCTCACCAAGGAAGCCTATAACGTGATGCGCGGCTAGTAGAGACTGACGGCAACTGACGGCAACTAGTAGACACGCCCGAACCGGTCCAGGACTTTCCTGTGAATCGTGAGGGAGGCGCGTGTGCCCTAGTGGGCGCGTTATACCGCTCAATAGCACAGCAGCTGCGAATGGAATATGTACCATTCGCAGCTGCTTTGTCGTTTAGAACAATGTTTAATTTTTAATTGATAAAAGTCTCAATTGAATATTGAATAAAATATCAATATGTACTTTAAACTTTCTATGGTGGTGTAAAACAGTCCATTCACTGTGCACCACCATAGCCGTGCGACAGTATGTGGAACACACACATCATTGGTGCACACCAAAACCGCGTATAGCCGCACGTCAAACCCTATTCATTGCCGCTTCTCACTATTCCTCAACGCACTCCCTTCCCCTTTTCTTATTCGCTCCGTTCGGCGACCCCGCGGTCGACCCAAAAATCGGTTCCTTCCGGCCGGTTCCCAACCACAATTACATAAGGACAGCCCATGCTTCCGGTTATCTCCCGAGTCCTCACACCCACCACTCGCGCACGCCGCACCTTCGCTCTCACCCTCGCCCTCGCCCTCGGTGCCCTGCCCGTAGGCACCTCCGCCATCGCCTCCCACCAGGCTGTAGCTCACGCCGCCGAACCTGCCGCAGCCAACGGCCTCATCAAACTTCACCAGCCCAAGGACGACCCCAGCTACGTCGAATGCGTCGCCAACTTCCTTGGCACCATGAGCGCCACCCCCGGCGTGTGGGCGGTCTGCCACGGCTACCTCGACAATGAAGAATACACCGTCACCCGCCGCCACAGCAGCGCAACCGTCACCCGCGGCCAGCTCGTACGCATGCTCTACCGCATGGCGGGATCGCCGACCGTCAAGGACCTCCCGAAAACCTCGCCCTACAAGGATGTGGCAACCACTAACCCGGACTACCCCGCCTACATCTGGGCGGCGGACGCGGGCATCACCTCCGGCTGGGATGACGGGCTCTTCCACCCGGACGAGTACGCCACCCGCCACACCCTCGCCGCGTTCCTCTACCGTGCCGCAGGTAGCCCCGACGGTGCCGCACGCCTGCGCCAGATCCGCCGCCCGCTACGTGCCGAAGTCAAGAAGACTGAACAGTTCAAGACCGAAAACCGCTGGGCAGCCCGCACCCTGGGTGCATACCCTGAGGTTGACCGCAATGGCGATGGTGTAGCAGACGTGGTGGACCCCGCCAGCCCCCTGTACTTCTCTGACGCCCTGTACATGCTCAAGGCATACGGTGACAAGGGCCTGAAGGTTGTGGGCACTCCCGCCGTTGACTAGGAAGCCGTTGACTAGGGGTAATACCGACTAGATGCAGTGCTGACTAGCGCATATATTCACCGCCCGCCGGTGCGACCCAATGGGTTGCGCAGGCGGGCGGTGCTCTGTTCCGGGTGCTGTGCTGTTCTGGCAGGTTGCGAGCGTCCGTGCTCGCCGCGTAATCGCCTCCGTGCAATGAAAGGCGCCTGCTCTGCACCCGCTAAGCTAGAAGGCATGAAGATTGCCACCTGGAACATCAACTCAATCCGCGCCCGTGAGAACCGCGTCGAAGACTGGCTCGACGAACACGACGTTGACGTGCTCGCCCTGCAAGAAACCAAAACCAAGGACGAAACCTTCCCCTTCGACCTCTTCGAATTCATGGGCTACGAGGTTGCGCACTTTGGCCTGAATCAGTGGAATGGCGTGGCAATCGCCTCCCGAGTTGGCCTCGAAGACGTGCAGCGCGGCTTTGATAACCAGCCGCACTTCGGCAAGCCCGGCGAACCCGAGGTGCTGGAGGCGCGCGCTATTGGTGCGACCTGCGGCGGCGTGCGCGTCTGGAGCCTCTACGTGCCCAACGGTCGCGGCCTGACCGACCCGCATATGGACTACAAGCTCCGCTGGATGGAGGTGCTGCGCCAGAACGTGCACAACGAACTGGCGGCTAACCCGCAGTCGCAGCTCGCCCTGGTCGGTGACTGGAACGTCGCCCCCGAAGATGCCGACGTGTGGGATATTGACTATTTCCTGCGCAACGAAATGACTCACGTTTCCGAACCCGAACGCCGCGCCTTCGCTGCCCTACTCGAAGAGGGCATGGTGGACGTAGTGCGCCCGCACACTCCGGGCGAGTACACCTACTGGGATTACCAGGCGGGCCGCTTCGCCAAGGATGAGGGTATGCGCATTGACTTCCAGCTGTTCTCGCCCGCGCTCGCCGCGCGCGTGGAACGCGCCTGGATCGATAAGGTGGAACGCGCCGGTGAAGGCGCAAGCGACCACACGCCGGTCGTGGTTGAGATTGCTGACTAAACCGAGCGTATAGCTTGCCGTAGAACCGCGTGCAGTAAGGAGGCGGGGGAGGGGTCCCTCGCCTCCTTGCTGTATCTGCCGGTGCTTCTGCCTCTGTGCTTCTGTGTGCCTGATTCTGAGCGGCTGTTCCTATGCCTGCCCCTGGGTTTCTGCCAATATTTCAAGGTTTTCTGTGTAGCTTAGTTGAAAAGTTCGGCTAGCCGAACTATTGTTAAATTCCGCCCGGGACGACAGGCAAAAGCGCATTATGATGCCTGCGCAGACACAACCGTGTCCCTAGCGTCCCGGCGCGGCAAATTCCACACATCAACCACATACTCAAACCCGTGACTTCCAATGAAGGATGCCTCATGAACGCTTTCACCCCCGCAGGCAGCAACGCACGCCGCCTCGTCCAGGCGCTCTGCGCCGCCCTCGCACTCACCCTGCTACTCGTGCTTACCGGCTGCGGTAGCACCTCCAGCACCGCCGACGGCGCTAAGAGCAGCAACGGCAAGAAGACCGTGCTCACCACCTTCACCGTGCTCGCCGACATCGCCCGCAACGTCGCCGGTGACGACCTGAACGTTGAATCCCTCACCAAACCCGGCGCCGAAATCCACGAGTACGAGCCCACCCCCTCCGACCTGAAGAAAGCGCACGCCGCCGACCTGGTACTGGACAACGGCCTCAACCTCGAATCCTGGTTCACCAAGTTTGTCAAGGACTCCAACGCTAAGCACGTGACCGTCTCCGAGGGAGTCACGCCCATCTCCATTACCGAGGATGCCTACGCGGGCAAGCCCAACCCCCACGCCTGGATGAGCCCCAGCAACGTGCAAAAGTACGTGGACGTGATGATTCGCGAATTTAGCACCCTCGACCCCACCCACGCCGCCGACTACAAAAACCGCGGTGAAGCCTACAAGAAGCAGCTGCAGGGCGTGCGTGACGAGCTCGTCAAGGAAATCTCCACCCTGCCCGAAAACCAGCGCGCACTCGTCACCTGCGAAGGCGCCTTCTCCTACCTGGCAGCCGACGCAGGTCTGAAAGAAAAGTACATCTGGGCGGTCAACTCCGAACAGCAGGCAACCCCCTCGCAGATTTCCTCCGTCATCGACTACGTGCGCCAGAACCAGGTGCCCGCCGTGTTCTGCGAATCCACCGTCTCTGACAACCCGATGCGCCAGGTAGCAGACGCCACCGGCGCACGATTCGGCGGCGTGCTCTACGTGGACTCCCTCTCTGAAGCGAACGGCCCCGTGCCCACCTACCTAGACATGATTCGCTACGACGCCCGCACCATCGTGGCGGGCCTGAAAGGCGAGCAGAAAAAGTAACCGGCCGGGCCCATCAGCTTCACCGCACCCCCAAGAAAATTTGAAAGAAGAAACCTCGAAAGAACCACCGAATGTCACTTCTCACTTGCGATAACGTACACGTAAACTACGGGCCCGTCCGTGCCCTCACCGGCGCCTCCTTCACCCTGGGCACCGGACGTATCTGCGGCCTGATCGGTATGAACGGCTCCGGCAAATCAACCCTCTTCAAAGCCATCATGGGGGTCGTGCCCATGCACGCCGGCAGCATCACCCTCGACGGGCAGCCTGTCGGTGGCAACCGCACCGGCAGCCGCAGTAAGAACGCACACCGCCACCGCGCCGGACTCGTCAGCTACGTGCCGCAGAGCGAAGAAATCGACTGGACCTTCCCCATCTCCGTACGTGAGGTGGTCAACATGGGGCGCTACCGTAACCTCGGCATCACCCGCCACCTGCGTGCCGCAGACCGTGCCGCTGTGGATGAGGCACTCGCCCGCGTGGAACTGACCGACCTTGCCGACCGTCAGATTGGGGCGCTCTCGGGCGGTCAACGTAAGCGCGCCTTCGTGGCACGCGCTATCGCCCAGGGCGCCCAGTTGCTACTGCTGGATGAGCCTTTCGCCGGTGTGGATAAGCGCAGCGAGGCGATGCTCATTCAGGTCATCAAACAGCTGCGTGATGAGGGCGCGACCGTGCTGGTCTCGACGCACGACCTGGCGACCCTGCGCCAGTTCGCTGATGAAGCACTGTTGTTGCGTCGGCGTATCCTCATGCACGATATTCCCGAAAAAGTGCTTGCCCCCGAGAACCTGGTACGTGCCTTCGGTATGGAGGTAGATGCTGGCGCGCCGATTGTTGCTACGACTGAGGGCGCTGCCCTGGAGGAGAAAGAATAAGAATGAACATTCTAGATTTTCTGGTGGAGCCGCTGACCCTGCCCTTCATGCTCCGCGCATTCGTGGTCACCGTGCTTGCCGCCGCCGTCTGCGCTCTGCTCTCCTGCTGGCTCGTGCTGCTCGGCTGGTCACTTATGGGGGATGCCATTTCGCACGCGGTGCTACCCGGTGTGGTGCTCGCCTATATTTTTGGTGCGCCCTTCGCGGTGGGTGCGGTGGTTGCCGCCCTCGTGGCGGTAACTCTTATCGGCGGGGTGCGGCGTAGCGGTCGCGTGCGCGAAGACGCCGCGATTGGCATCGTGTTCACGACCCTCTTCGCGTTCGGTCTGGTGCTGATTTCGGTCACGCCGTCGAATACCGACCTGAACCATATTCTTTTCGGTAACGTGCTGGGTGTGTCCTGGTTGGATGTCTGGCAGGTTGCCATCCTCGCGGTGATTGTTGCCGCTGTGCTACTGGTCAAGCGCCGCGACTTCGTGCTGTACGCCTTCGACCCGGGCTTCGCACAGGCGGTGGGGTTGCGTCCGCGTCTGCTCGGCGCGCTGTTGCTTGTGATGCTGGCGCTGACCTCCGTGGTGGCGCTACAGATTGTGGGTGTGGTGTTGGTCGTGGCGATGCTCGTCATCCCCGGCTCTACCGCGCGCCTCATTACGGACCGGTTCGTGCCTATGCTGCTGGTGAGCGTAGGTGTGTCCCTGGCGGGTACGCTGACTGGCCTGTACGTCAGCTACCATGCGGATATATCCCCCGGTGGTGCCGTGGTCGTCACGCAGGGTCTGCTGTTCGCCCTGGCGTATGTGTTTGCCCCGCGTTACGGTGTGCTGGGTCGGATGCGCGCCCGTCGACTGAGCGTGACTGCGGCGGAAGCTGAAACCCCGGTAACTGAGCCGTCAGCTTCCTAAGAAAGCTCACTAAATACACTCACCACATACAGCAATAGGCGGAAAGTCCCACTGTGGGGCTTTCCGCCTATTGCTATCTTCTGAAGGTTAGGGGCGCGTACCCGCCCGGATTTCCGGGCTAGAAGTCCGCCTCTACCGCCCTGTATCTAGCGCACCGTGCGGGACACGAACAGGAAGGCGGTCGCCTCCGCACCCAACGGAATAATGGTACCGCCGGGCTTTACCGCACCGGCCGCATCCGTCTCGTGCAGGTTACCGGAACCGGCACCGACCACGCTCACGTTCACCGCCTCCGAGAAGGGCGCACCTTCCTCAATGTGCAGGCGCACGCCGGGCACAAAACCGTGGCCCTGCAGGTAACGCAGCAGGCGCGGGTCATCATCGTTAATGCGTTCAAGCACGACTGTTTCGCCGGGTTCGCACTGGCTCAGCGGCACGGTCTGCGGAAAACTGATGTGCCCCGAAGAGTCCGGGATCGGGTCGCCGTGCGGGTCGCGGGTCGGGTGCCCCAGCAGGGTGTCGATGCGGTCCACCATGAAGTCGGATACCGCGTGCTCCAGAACCTCCGCCTCGTCGTGCACACGGTCCCAGGTGTAGCCGAGAGTCTCCACGAGGAACGTCTCAATGAGGCGGTGGCGGCGAATCATCGCCAGCGCGTAGGAGCGGCCGGTTTCAGTGAGCTCAATAGCGCCGTAGGGCTGATGCTCGATCAGGTCGGCGGCGGCGAGGCGCTTGAGGCCGTCAGATACCGAAGAAATGCGCAGGCCCATGCGTTCTGCCAGGGCGGATGCGGTGGCAGGGGTTTTGGTCCATTCTTCGAGGCTCCAGATTTCCTTGAGGTAGTTCTGGGTGCTGACGGAAAGTTCTGAAAGAGGCATACAGATAAGTCTACCTTTTCTCTGGTTTTGCCCGTCGAGCTACAGGGTATTCAGCGCGGGCTTAAAAAGCGTCCCGCCCGGACGGTTCACCCCTGGCAGGGGGTGACCATCACGGGCGGGATCAGGTGTTCGGTTCCGCGCTGGCAGGTACGAGAGGCTGGTAGGCACTATAGGCGGGCAAGCGCGAAAGAATGAGGGATGCGCGGCGGCGGTTAGGTGGCACGGCGGCGCGAACGGTCAATACGGGTCAGCAGTTCGATGAGCGCACCGCGTGCCGCCTGCTCCTCGTGCCAGAGGGAGCGGACGAGGGTGCGGCTGACTGCCTGGGTGGTGATGCCGAGTGCGGTTGCGGCGGCCTTCTGCTGGCCGCGCACGCCGGGTACAAGCAGGTTTACTACGCGCCATTCGGCGTCGGTGCGGTCGGCACATACGCGGTAGAGCAGGCGTGCGGAGCCTGCGGCGAGGTCGGCGAGGTGGCGGTTGTCAGCGCTGACGCTGATGCAGCGTACGGGTGCGCCTCCTTGTGCTTCTTCGACGGCGAGGCGTGAGAATTCGAGGGCGTCGCCGGTGCAGTCGGTGGTGCTGACGGCGCCGAGTGCGCCTGCGAATCGGGGGATGTTGAGCTCGCCGATTCCGATGCCGACCCAGAAGCCGTTATCGCGCGCGGCAATGAGCGCCGCGTGGAGTGCGTCGCTGGCGCGGTCGAAGGCGCCCTGAATTTCGTCAGGGTATGTCTGGGCGAAGGCAACACGCGGGTTGAGCTTTGCGAGTTCGTCCGACAGTGCAGTGAGTGAGTGCTGTGCGGAACGTTGAATAAAGGTTAGAACGAACACCTTCCTATTATGCCGTAAAACCTTCAACAACCGGCGTAAGGTTCGCCGTAATACCGACAACATTTAAACCCCGTAAAATACGCATTGATAAGGGAAATTATCGTGAGCGTGCACTGTGTGCAGAAATCCTCAAAAGGACGTAGAACACCCCCGAAAGGAAAATAATTTTCATGCAAGTGCACGTTGAATTATTCGCTTTCGGGGGCGTTGAGATGAGTTGATAGACGGCGCTGCCGCGGAACTACTGCGCGTTCGGTACCTGCGAGAGATGGGGCAGCTGACGTAGCGGCTTCTGGAACACCATCACCACCAGCGATAGGAAAATGAACACCGCGTAGAACAGCGCCGTGTACGTAATACCCCAATCAACAATGAGGAACCCTGCCAGCAGAACAGCCAGCGGGGTGAGCGCCATGTTCGGGATGCCCTGCACCGAGTGCACGCGACCGATCATGTGCTCCGGGGTGGATGCGTTAATGTACGCAATGATGCTCGAGTTGAAGGAGGGGAGCACAATACCCGCCAGCACAATCAGCAGGCACACCGCCCACAGCATCGAATGAACCACCGGTAGCAACAGGTAGCACGCCGACATGATGGCCAGGGAGGTGATACCGAGCGGGCCGAGCGCAAACTTCTCGGTCAGCGGGCCGACCAGGAACGAACCGAGCAGCACGCCCACGCCGAAGGCGCTCGCAAAGATGCCAATGAAGAGCGGGTGTGCGCCCTCCAGGGTGTAGTAGTAGATGAAGGTGAGCGGAATACCGACCGTTCCAAAGTTCGCAAGCGTTGAAACGAACGCAATGGACACCAGCACCTTGTTCTTCAGGATGTACTCAAAACCGGCTTTTGAGTCCTGCCAGAAGCTGGTTTTCTCGCCTTCCTCCTCTTCTGCGGGCTGCCGACTAGCCCCGTAGGTCTTGGGTGCGACGATGAACGCCAGCAGGTTAACGACCGCGTGAACGGCAGTCATGAGCACGGTCGAGAAACCGATAATGATGCCGGCGACCGGGCCGCCCAGCAGGTTGGCGGTGGATTCTCGTGTCTCGCCCATACCGGAGGCGTACCCCAGGTGTTCCTTGGGGACTACGCGGGTGATGATGGACTGCTCGCTCGGGTAATCGAAGGTGGAAATGATGGCGGCGAGAGAAATCGTAATCACCAAAACGTAAATATTGGTGACATTGAAAACGAGGTAGAGAAGAATCGCCACCCAGGACAGCGCCTGGCCAATACAGGACAGTGCCAGGCACTTTGAGGGACCGATTCGGTCAACCCACGTTCCGGATATCGCTCCGGCGCAGGTAGCGAGAACACCCGCGACAAAGAGGGTGATGCTCGCGGCCTCGGGGGAGCCGGTCAGCGCCAAAATAATGATGGGCGTGGTGATATAGCTCATCGAGTCTGAGAGCTGGTTGGCTCCAATGGCGAAGAGAGTATTTCGAAAATCTCTATTCTTGAGTAGCTCGGTGTTGACACTCATGGGGGACCTCCACGATGGGGTTGGGTGTCGCGCGGTGTGCAATCCGTCGTGCGTAGTTCGTTGTGCGCAATTCGTAGCGCGCAATCGTATGAGTGAATACCCCGACAGTCGGCTGCGCCTGCCTGTATTCGTCTGTTTTCGCCTGTGCCCGCCGGTCATGACGGGCCCGCCGGTTATCACGGGGTGGTTGAGGATGCACGGGGCGGCTCATCGGGAGCCCCCGCACAAGAAGTGTGTCGCGCGATACTTTAGATTCTATAAGAGATGTGAATCATATACATGAACGCTAGTTGAAAAACTTTCCTCATTTTGAGTATTGACATTAGGGTTAGTTTGACTATAATTCATTCTTGGTGCTTCCACCCAACTAAACCTCGGCTGAACCTCAGTTAAACCCGATTCCGGGCGCACCAAAGACACCCGCAACCAGGCTCCGCCAATCCACACCGCCAGACTCTGTTACAGTCAGTCTCGCAACGCAGCGGGCAGGGGAGCGTAGAAGAGCGCAGAATAAGGGCTGCACTAGGTGCTACTCCACCAGGCCCGCGAAACCCGACAGAGCCAGCACCTCCTCAACATCCTGCGGCACCGAACGCGCCACCCATGGCGAATGCACCAACACCGCCTGCCACTGACCGCGCGACACCGCCACATTCAAACGATTCGGCGACAGCACAAACCCGGCACCGCGCCCAGAATCAACCCGCGACGACGCCAACGACACCAACACCACCGCAGCCTCCTGACCCTGGAACTTATCCACCGTGCCCACACGCACGCCAGCACCCGAAGAATCCGCCAAACCAGCAGCAATCAGCGCCTCACGCACACAATCAACCTGCGCGTTATACGCCGCCACCACAATGCAATCCTCCGCCACCAACGGGCGCGGCTCAGCACCAGCCGCCGGAACCCACTCACGACCCAACAACTCGCGCACGCAATCCACCACCGCCTGCGCCTCCTGCACAGAACGCACCGAACACCCCGCGTGCTCCACCGGATACGACACCACACCCGGCGCAACACCCTGCAGGGCGCGACCAGCCGTCGCCGCCGCGCTCGCCAACGCGCCATCATACGACAGCCACGAAACCCGCTCGCACAACGCCGAATCCATACGCCACGACTCGCCCAAGAAATAGCCAAAACGAGGATTCAACGCCGCCACACCGTCAGACAACCAACCCAGCGCCGAAACATCCACCGGGTACGGGTGCACACCCGTCGACACCTGCGGCAACTGCTGCGGATCACCCAACAGCAACACCGAACGCGCCGCACGAGCCGCCGCCACCGTATTCGTCAGAGAGAACTGGCCCGCCTCATCAACCACCAGAACATCCAGCGACCCGGCAGGCACGCGACGCTCACTCACGTAATCCCACACCGTACCGCCAAACAGCAGGCCGCCCGCACCAGAAATCAGCTCCGTCAGCTCGGAATCAGACACCTCAGACCACGGGGCGTCCGGAGTCATCGACTTACCGCGCAGACGCACCGCACGCGAAACATCAAAACCATCACGGGCACAGCACGCCAACATGAGATTCTCAATCACCGCATGCGACTGAGCTACCACGCCCACCTTTGCGCCCTCAGCCACCAGACGCGCAATCACGTGCGAGGCGAGGAAGGTCTTACCCGCACCCGGAGGGCCCTGAACCGCCACATAGGAATGATCGAGAGCGCGAACCGCCGCGTGCACGGCATCCACCGTGGGCAGGTCAGATCCGGAAAAATCAACCTCAAGAGGTAGATTTTCTACATTTTTGGTGTTCGAGGTGCTCCTCTTCATGCGCGGCGCGCGGCGGAACAGCAAATCCGTGGAGGCACTTTTCACCCCCGTCAGCGAAGCCGCCGCATCGAGCACGCTCGGCAGGGTGCGGGACGGGTCAGGGGTCTCGGCGGACTCGCTGGAAGCTTCGGAATCCTCGCGGGGCACGGGGTCATTAAGCACGGAGTCGTTGGGCATGAGCGCGCCGCCGAAGAGCAACCCGTGCACATCAGCCTGCAGAGCCGCCTCAATCGTCGCCGTAGACACCGGATCGCCAGGACCAATACCCGAAGGCAGGGCACCGTGCGGCTCATCCTTCACGCGGATGCGCTCCTGCAGAAGCACCTCCAAGAACTCGCCAGCCGATTCGCCGGTCGACTTGCCGGACTCTGCGGCAGCCTCTTCGGGATCTGCAGAATCTGCGGAATCCACGGAACCGGCACCGAAACCGCCCTGCGCCACCGTCAGCACACGCATGCCAAAGAAACCCGTCGCCGCCAACTCAGCGGGCACACGCTCACCCGGATTCGACGCACGGAAATAATTCACCTGCGACTCCATACGGTCCAGCGCAATCTGCGGGCTCAACCCCGCTTCATACGCACAAAAAACCGCACGGTCAGAGGGCGCAATCACCAGGCTCGGGTCAGCATCAATTCGCGCACGCAACAGACGCACCTGCGCGCCGCGCACACGATACCAGCCGGGGGCGTCCTCAACCTCGGCGGGCTCCTTCATGGCGGCGGCAAGCGCCTCCAGGTCTGCGGGGGTGTTCAGAAGAGCATGCGCATGCTCCACCGAAAGCACCTGCACTCGATCAAGGTACGCGTAATCGCGGCTCGCTACCCACGCCGTCGGGCCGTCCTCCAGGCGGCGAATGTGCTCACGCCAGAACGGGGCACGCTCGCGGCGGTGATAGTTCGTCATGGACAGTAGCATCGCCGCCTCAAGTTCACCGGCACCCCAGCCGCGCTCTGCCGCGTGCTCCTCTAGGGAGGCGAGCTGGGCATCCAGCAGGCACTGCAGGTGGTACTGTTCGCTGTCGTTCTCGACCGCGGCGGGCACCCGGTACATGACCGGGTGCTCCTCAGTTTCAGGGTCTTCGGCGGTATCTTCGGCAGTGTCTTCGGTGACGAGCTCCGGGGCCTCGGTTGCGAGGGCAAGAGATGCAGCCGCGTTCAGGCACGCTGGGCACTCGCCGCAGGTCAGAAAATAGGGGATGCGCTCGGCAAGTTCCGCCGGTTCTACACCCTCGTTCAGCGCCTCGGTGAGCAGCAGGAGGCGCTGCTCCTGCAGGCGAATTAGCGGCAGAATACGCACCGAATCAACCCGGTGAGGTTGAGGAACGGGGGAGTGGTGCTCGGCGGGCTCTGGATTGGACTCCGCGCCGCGCTCCTCCGCTCCGTGGTCCAGGTAGAGGTCGAGGCGCGCGGCATTCTTGGTGTTCTCGGCGCTCTCGGTTGCACTAGCGGTCAGCAGGTGCGCCGCCAGGGCACCGCGCAATAACGCCCGATGCGCCGCCTCACCCAGATGCGGGGTGCAGACGATTCGGGCGGTATTGCTCTCGGCGGTGCTGTTCGCAACCGGGCAGTCGAGGCGGTCGAGCTCCACCGTGTAGGTCAGCCCCGTCGCGGAGGTCGCCACCAGGGGCACCGGGCGCGCTGTGCCGCCCGCATGCTCACCGCTGACTACTCCACTGCCGACCATTCCGCCCTCGGTTAGCACCTGCAGGCACTCGCGGTACGCTTCGTGGGCGCGCTCGGACTTCTCGGGGGTCGGGTGGACAGACTGCATCTGCGCACGCTCCCGAAGCTCGGTGTAGAGCCGTAGCTCGCAGACGGAGGTGGCGGTCAGATCGGCGAGGGTGAAGGTAAGGTCCATGGTGACTTTTCTGCTGGAGGAGAGAGAAACAAGGCGGGCGTGAAACCCTGCCGTAGGGAGTGGGTGAGAGCCCCGGTCGAGGAGCCTATTGGCACCTGCCGCCGCCCCTTGCCCCGAAAGGTCTTGCCCCGAAAGGTTGATTTTCAGGTTTCACGTGAAACACTACTGAAAATCAACCTGCACGGGGTGATTTAGGGGGTCTTTGATGCTTCCGCAGTAGCTTCCGGCGCTACCGTAGAAGCACTCGGCGCGGTCGAACGGTTCGCAATCGCCGCCGCCGCCGCGTCCACGCGTTCCTTCGCGGCGGGCAGTGCATCCGCACCGCCCAGATTGTTCAGAATAATCGCGAAAATCAGGCGGGTGCCGTCGGGTCGGGTTGCCACACCGCACAGCGAAGACACCGTGTACAGGGTGCCGGTCTTCGCCTGTACAAAAGTGCGCGCGTGCACGGCGTTCGCCGCACCAAAACGACCGGACAGGGTGCCGCTCACGCCCGCGACCGGGAACGTGCTCATCAGCTGCTCCGCATGCTCATCAGCATTCAGCAGAGCCACAACCTGCACGAGGGTTCGGGCGGTCACGCGGTCCGTCAAGGACATGCCGCACACGTCTGCCTGCACCAGGTTTTCAATGTTCACGCCGGCATCCACGAGTGCCTGGCGCACGGTCTGCTGTGCCGCCTCTCCGCTGCCTTCCTTACCTGCGGCAATGGCGGCGCAACGGCCGAGCACCTCGGCGAGGGCGTTGTCGGATTCGAGCATCATGTGCTGTGCCTGCTCCAGCAGGGTTGCCGATTCGACCGCGGCGATTTCAACTGCTTCCGCGGGGGCGGTGCGGCGCTCCGCGAGGGTGAAGCTCATGCCGGACTCCTTGCCGGCGGTGTTGAGCGCATCCACGAACGCTTGCTGAGCGGCAACCGCCGCATCGTCCGGGCGTACCGGGTTGCTTGCGGTGGACTTGCCCGGCACCGTGTGCGATTCGAGCGCAATCGGGTGAATAGGCGTGATCTGGCCGGACGCCACGTCCGCGTCATCCCAGCCGGGGTTCACGCCGGGGCCGGTGAAGAAGGTGCCGTCAAGGTAGACGGGCAGCGCCGCGGTCGGCTTCTCGCCCTGAAGAAGCGCCTTCACGGTCAGCTCGGCGAGGGTGGTCAGGCCTGCGCGTCCGACGATCTGCTTCGGGTCGGAGGCGCCCGCACCGAGCAGGGTGTCGCCGCCCGCCATGAGGTACAGTCCGGTGGCGTCGCGGGTGACGCGGGTGCGCAGGCGCGCCTGCAGGTTCGCGTAGTGGTTGAGTGCGAACAGGGTCAGCACCTTAAAAGTGGAGGCGGGCACGCGCGCGGTGTCGGCGTTGGCGGCGTACAGGTCGGCGGGCGCGGTGGCCGCCTTGATGCTGGGCAGGTCGCCGTCCATGCCGGTGACGAGCAGGCTGTACTGCGGGTAGGTGCCGTCCGCGAAGAGCGAGGTGAGGGCGGCACGTAGCTGTTCCTGCTCTGCTTCGGGTAGTGCGGGTGTGAGGGTCGGGGTGGCGCTGGGGGCTGCGGAGGCGGTCGCCTCGGCGGTGCCGGTGGGGTTGCCGGTTGCGCTGTCGGTGGGGCTTGCGGAACCTTCGGGGCGTTTCTGTTCGGTTGCGGCGGATCCGCAGGCGGTGAGAAGGAACATGCCGCCGAGGGTGAGGGCGGCGCGGCGGGTGAGGGTGGTGGTCTGGGTGTTGTGCTTGTTGGAAGGCATCTTTTGAGCATAGCGGGCGGATGGGGTGCCTATCGAATTTACGCGCCGGTGCTGGGATCTCATGCCGCGCTCCTGCTGCCCCTCACGAACCCTATCTGGGCTGCCCGGTACGGCGGCGGAGTGTGCTGGCAGGGTGTGCTGGCGGGCGTGGGACTAGGCGGAATGTTAACTGTGGTGTGAGCGTGGTAAATTACGCTGGTTTTGGCGCCGAATACGCGGTTTCGGTGTGCGTGAACGGGTTACAATGGGTGAGTTCAACACCTAACTTTCGCACCTTGCGCGCCGAAGTCGCCGCGAAAGTGACTCTAACTCACGAGAAAGAAGGTTCCGATGGAACTCGACGTCACTATTGAAATTCCCCGCGGCTCCCGCGTGAAGTACGAAGTGGACCACGAGACCGGCCGCCTGCGCCTGGACCGTGTGCTGTTCACCTCCATGCAGTACCCCACCGCTTACGGTTACTTCGAGAACACCCTCGGTGAGGACGGCGACCCGCTGGACGCAATGCTGATCCTGGACGTTGACGTTGTTCCCGGCGTGCTGGTTGAGTCCCGCCCGGTCGCAGTGTTCAACATGACCGATGAGGCTGGCGGCGACGCTAAGGTTCTGTGCGTTCCCACCGACAAGCGTTACGACCACATCAAGTCCCTGGCTGATGTTCCGGAGCAGCTGAAGGCTGAGATTCAGCACTTCTTCGAGCGTTATAAGGACCTGGAGCCCGGCAAGTGGGTTAAGGGCGAGGGCTGGGAAGACCTGGCTGCTGCCGAGAAGATGGTCCAGGAGGCTATCGACCGTTTCGCAGCTGAGGGTCACTAAGCTGCCGCACCGTTAGGTGCACCCGGTTTTTATCAGGGGGGCGTGTTCCCCGTGTCTGGTTCGTGCGAGTTTTCGCGCGTGCTGGAGGCGGTGGGCACACCCCCTTTTTTTGTTGCTTCTTTCGCCTTTGTTGTGTCTTTCGCCGCATCTGTCTGCACGCCGGGCGTAGTTGATTGCGCGAGGTGCAGATTCCGGGTATCTTCAAAGGGATTCACTCTTCTTCTACTCTCACACCTTTCACCGAGGATAGAAAATGAAGAAAAACCTTTCGACCCGTGGCGCGGCGGCACTGTTGGCACTGGCTATGGGGTGCATGGGTCAGGGTGTAGCCCAGGCGGCATACATTCAGCCGAAATCTGTACAGCCTATTGAAGAGCTGGAATTTGATGTTAATTGTTTTGACATGCACTTCTATTACGGCAAGTACGTTATAACCAGTTTGCACTGGGCGGAGTGTACCGGCCTGATTACGAAGAAGCAGGTTGTTGGGCTGGCTACAACCGATGAAGATAAGTTGCCGAACGGGGTCATGACTATCTCGCGTGGCCGCTTGCTGGAGCACCTGTACCATCTGGCAGGTTCACCCGAGGTGAAGAACCTGCCGGAGAAGTCCCCGTACACCGACCTGACCCCGGACGATGCGCGCTATAAGGTTGCTATCTGGGCGACCCGCGTGGGTTTGACCACCGGTTGGTCTGATGGTTCCTTCCACTACGACACTCCGGCGAGCCGCGGCGCCTACTTTACCTTCCTTTATCGTGCTGCGGGTAGCCCCAAGGTGACCCTGGAGCCCCTGGATAAGGCGAATGCTGTGCGTGTGGAGAAGGGTGCTACTCCCATTAAGGAGGGGAGCGAGTTGCATCGAGCAATGAGCTGGGTGTACCAGCATGCGCTGGCGAAGGGGGAAGATAGCAGGGCGTATGACACTAGCTTCTCCACTAACGGATACAGGCCGTGGGATTTCAACGAAACACCGGATTTCTATTACGTTTCGTACTCCACTATTTTCACTCCTCTCATGGTTCTTGATTACCATGAAGAGCTGGCACCGATTGTGGCTCGTCTGCAGTCGCTGTCTTAGCCGCTGTCATAGCGGTAGGTGAGCGGGAGGGCTTGCTGGGGGCGTGTTCCTTGCATCTGGTTCGTGCGAGTTTTCGTACGTGCTGGAGGCGGTGGGCACGCCCCCTTTTTTTGCGTTCCTTGGCTGTGATTAGGGGTACCGGAAGGGCATGTGTAACCGAACTATTCTTCGGAAAACAGCCTCAGAGGGCTTCTTGGGGTGCTAATATGGGCATATTACGAAGAATACTTCGTATAACCTGAGGTTCTGCAGCGGTGAGGAGGAAACCCCCATGGCATTCGACGCAACGGGGTTCGCACAGGAATTTGGTGCGCAGGTTCGTGCCGTCCGCAAGTACGAAAAAATCACCCAAATGGAGTTGGCGTGGATGGTCGGGCTTAGCGATAAAACAATCCGCGATATTGAGCGAGGGCTACCCGGCCCGTCAATTGGTGCGGTCCTCAAGGTCGCCCAAGAGCTCGGTATCGAGCTGGCTATCACCAACCCCCTCACCTAACCCCTCCCGCACACTGCGATAGAAAACAGAACCTGGAGAAAAGCCATGACAGATGAACTTATGGCAGATGTCTATAAAGATGGTGTCCTCGCCGCATATTTGAGGCGAGACGCCAACGGGCTGATTCATTTCACCTACCGGGCAGATTATGAAGGCCCGGCAATTGCCACGAGCTTGCCTTTAAACGCGGAATATACCGCAGAATCAATTCCCCCTTTCTTCCAGAATCTTTTGCCCGAAGGCTATAGGCTCGACGTCGTTAGTTCCGAGAAAAAAATCAGCAAAAATAACACCCTGGGCTTATTGCTGGTGATTGGTTCTGATGTTCCAGGAGATGTGCAAATTATTGAGCACGGGCGGGAACTGTACACCGCTCCTGCCGCATTGGTGAACAACCCTGAGGTCGTTTCCTTTGCAGAACTTATGGGCACGGTTGACCGCCGAGGACTGCCTGGCGTTCAAGAAAAGCTGAGTGCCGTCATGAAAACCCTGCCCGTGCATTGGACGGGCGCTGGCTACGATGCGCTTCTGAAAATCAGCCCGCAACGCATGCCCGGGCTCGTGGAAAACGAAGCTGCCCACCTCACGGCGGCCGCACTCATGGGGATTCCTGTAGCTCAGCATGAGCTTGTCTATGATCGAGACGGCGTATCAGGTTTGATGGTCTCCCGTTTCGACCGAACACCCTCTGGGGGACGCATCGCTATGGAGGATGGCGCACAGATTTTGGGTGTTCCTTCGGGTGAGAAATACACGGAAGATAATCCTGCTGTGACAACAGAAAGTGTCATTCAAGCAATGGTGAAGCTTGCTGCTTCCCCTGCTATTGCCCGCAGGAATCTTTACATGCATTTTCTCTACGCTTGGCTGACCGGCAATGGGGACCTGCACGCAAAAAATATCTCGCTCCTCAAGGGACGCCGTGGATGGGAAGTAGCTCCTATCTACGACATCCCCTGTTCGCTCGTGCATATTAAATCTCTATCCATGGCGCTTAGCGTCAACGGAAAAGATAATTCGAATCCCGGTGACGGTTCGCCGCCCGAAGATTGGAAGATTACTGTTGACGATTGGCTTGCTCTCGCAGAGACTATCGGTCTTCCGCCTAAGGTACAGAAAGACGCTCTAACGCGTGCTCTCAAAGCGGCTCGAGCAGTTCGCTGGCCCACAGACCGAGCCGCCCCGGGATATGTTTTCAACTCGAATGCCTCACCGTTTAAGGCCATGCAGAAAGAGTTGGAACGCCGCCAGGACGAGTTTGAAGAGTACCTTCATATGCGCTCCTAAGGCTCCTGACTTCTTGAGACTCCGTTATTTCTAAATTCTCCTCGTGAAGTATCTATCTACATAGATACTTCGCAATTTCTATAAAGGAACCACCATGCAGAATGGACGCGCAGGACGCCTGCACCCCGCCGTCGGCACTGCTCGCCGCCACCTCGCCGCCGCCCTTGAAAAGCTCCTCGGCGCCGGAAGCATCAAAGCCACCGGACGCTCCCGCACCGCCTCCACCGCGGACGCCGCCGACCTGCCCCTGCTCTTGGTCGCCTGCAGCGGCGGCCCCGACTCCCTCGCCCTGGCAGCTATTGCCGCGCACTTCGCTCGCCGCGGCGACGTGCGCGTAGGCGCCATTATCGTCGACCACGGCCTGCAAGAAGACTCCGCCGCGGTTGCCGCGCAGACCGCGCAGACCCTCACCGACCTGGGGCTTCACCCCGTCATTACCGAAAAAGTGCAGGTTCCTGTCGGGAACATGGGCCCCGAAATGGCGGCGCGCACCGCCCGCTACGCCGCCTTCACCAAAGCCGTCGAGGCGACCGGCGCCCGCGCCGTACTGCTCGGCCACACCCTCGACGACCAGGCAGAAACCGTGCTGCTCGGCCTAAGCCGCGGCTCCGGCACGCGCTCCCTGGCGGGTATGCCGCCCGTACGCGTCGAAGAGGGGGTCACCTACCTGCGCCCCTTCCTCGGCCTGCGCCGCACCGACATGCTCGACATCTGCGACGCCGAAACCCTCACCCCCTGGATCGACCCGACCAACACCGACGAAACCCTCATGCGTGCCCGCATCCGCCACAGCGTGCTGCCCTACCTGGAGGAGCACCTCGGCGGGGACGTCGCCCGCTCCCTGGCGCGCACCGCCTCCGTAGCTGGCCCCGACGCCGAATACCTCGACGAGCAGGCGCAGGCAGCCTACGAGCAGGCGCTCCTACCCACCGGAACCGCCGTGCGCGGCATCGAACGTGAGGACGCCGTGCTACTGGACCGTGCGCAGGTGGCGGCGCTGCACCCGGCGCTTCGTCTGCGTGTGCTTGCGACCGCCTGCAAGACCGCCGGGGGAGAGAACCCCGGCTTTGAGCGACTGCAGGCGCTGGACTCTTTCACCGCCGAATACGCGGTAGCTGGGCCCGTTCAGATGCCCGGCCACGTGAGCGCGTACCGCCGCCGCGAAATTGTGCATCCGGCAACCGGTGAACGCCTGGACGTGCTCGTATTAGTGCCAACTCGACCCTAACTAGGTGCCCAGCTAGGTGCCCGCGGAGCCCCCTCAGCACACACTATCTGCGTGGTGAGGTGCGCCGCGGCGCCGTTTTAAGCCATACTTAAGGCGAACACCATCCACATTGTCCGCTGTGGGAAGGCATGAAACCCCTCACCCGGGGCCCCCGGCGGAGGCGCAGAGCGTCTAAAAGAATACGAAGGAATACATCGTGCAGGCTATCGACGTGCAGGACGATATTAAGAACGTTCTCTTCAGCAAGGAAGAGATTAATGCGAAGGTCGCCGAACTGGCGGCGCGCATCGACGAAGACTACGCCGGTAAGGACGTGCTGTTGGTGGGTGTTCTCAAGGGCGCCATCATGATCATGGCTGACCTTTCCCGCGCTCTCAAGGGCCACTACACCATGGACTGGATGGCTGTTTCCTCGTACGGTTCCGGCACCAAGTCCTCCGGCGTTGTGCGTATCCTCAAGGACCTGGACACCGACCTGGTGGGCCGCAACGTCCTAATCGTTGAAGACATCATTGACTCCGGCCTGACCCTGGCATGGCTGCAGCAGAACCTGATTTCTCGCGGCGCAGCTTCTGTTGAGATTTGCACCCTGCTGCGCAAGCCCAAGGTCGTCAAGGCTGACGTTGAGGTCAAGTACGTCGGCTGGGACATCGAGCCCGAGTTCGTTGTTGGTTACGGCCTGGACTTCGCTGAGAAGTACCGCAACCTGGACTGCGTCGCAACCCTGCACCCGCACGTTTACTCCTAAGCCTTCACCTCAGCAACCATGCTGTAGGTGGTGACGCCCCGCCTCCTCACGCTTGTGGGGGAGCGGGGCGTTGCTGTACCCGGCGGCGAATGTACTCGGGGGCGGATGTACCCGCCGAAGAAGATGCACTTTCACCCCCGCCGAGTGATACAACCCTTTAGCCCGCAGGTGAAATAGAGAAGCCCGGTACCTAGCCGCCCGCCGGGGTAGGGTACATTTAAGGTTGCACCGTTGGGTGTTCCGGCAGGCATGCCGCACCCCAACGGGTCACAGCCGCAACGTAAGGACAAAGCATTGGCGCAAACCCCCAATACTCCGCAGAAAGGCTCGGAGGGCTTCCTGAAGAAGCTGATTAACGGCCCCTGGTTCTGGCCGGGTGCAGCTCTCGTAATCATGCTGGCTTTCCTCATGGCCTCCTTCTTCACTCAGCCCTCGCGTCAGGTGGACACCAACGTGGGTCTTCAGCTGCTCAACGACCACCAGGTCAAGAGCGCAAAGATCTACGACGGCGACCAGCGCGTCGAGCTGCAGCTTAAGGACGACTACAAGAAGGGCAACGACAACTACGGTAAGTCGGTGCGCTTCTACTACGTGCAGCCCCGCGGCGACGAAGTTGCTAAGGCAATGGAATCCGCAGAACTGGAAAGCTACACGGACCAGCCCGTTGAGCACAGCTTCCTGGGCTCCCTGATGTCCCTGCTCCTGCCGATTCTGCTCTTTGGTGTGCTCTTCTGGTTCCTGATGGGACGCATCGGAGGCGGCTCCTCCGTGATGAGCTTCTCCAAGTCCCGCGCGAAGAAGTTCACCAAGGACAAGCCGGAAGTCCGCTTCAGCGACGTCGCCGGCGTGGACGAGGCGCTCGCCGAACTGGAAGAAGTCCGCGAGTTCCTGGCTGAACCCGAAAAGTTCACCCGCCTGGGTGCAAAGATCCCCAAGGGCGTGCTGCTGTACGGCCCTCCCGGCACCGGTAAGACCCTGCTCGCCAAGGCTGTGGCGGGCGAGGCTGGCGTGCCGTTCTACTCGATTTCTGGCTCTGACTTCGTTGAAATGTTCGTGGGTGTGGGTGCGTCCCGCGTGCGCGACCTGTTCAAGGAAGCGAAGAGCGACCCCGCCGCCATCGTCTTCGTTGACGAGATTGACGCTGTTGGCCGCCGCCGCGGCGTCGGCATGGGCGGCGGTAATGACGAGCGTGAGCAGACCCTGAACCAGCTGCTGGTTGAGATGGACGGCTTCGACGGCAACTCGAACGTCATCGTCATTGCGGCAACGAACCGACCTGACGTTCTGGACCCGGCGCTGCTGCGTCCTGGCCGTTTTGACCGTCAGATTGGTGTGGACGCCCCCGACATGCAGGGCCGCGAACACATCCTGCGCGTTCACGCCGCAGGCAAGCCGATCGCTAACACCGTTGACCTGGCACAGGTCGCTAAGCGCACCCCCGGCTTCACCGGTGCTGACCTGGCGAACGTCATGAACGAGGCGGCTCTGCTGACCGCCCGCGATAACGGCAACGTGATTGACGACCGCGCTATCGACGAGGCAATCGACCGCGTCATGGCTGGTCCGCAGCGTTCCTCGCGCATCATGAACGAGCACGAGCGTAAGGTCACCGCATACCACGAGGGCGGTCACGCCCTGGTCGCGGCGGCACTGCGTAACTCCGCGCCGGTCACCAAGATTACGATTCTTCCGCGCGGTCGCGCCCTGGGTTACACCATGGTCATGCCGCAGGACGACAAGTACCCCACGACCCGCCACGAACTGCTCGACCAGATGGCGTACGCGATGGGTGGCCGTGCCGCTGAGGAGATCGTCTTCCACGACCCGTCCACCGGTGCGTCTAACGACATTCAGAAGGCAACCGACACCGCCCGCAAGATGGTCACCGACTACGGCATGAGCGCCGTGATTGGTTCCGTGAAGCTCGGCGGCGAAGACACCGAACCGTTCCTCGGTGGCGGCGGCGCTTCGGCACGCAACTACTCCGACGAGACCGCGGCAAAGGTCGACGCTGAGATTCGCGCCCTGCTGGAGCAGGCACACGATGAGGCGTTCCAGATTCTGCTGGAAAACCGCGATATTCTGGACCGCCTGGCGTTCGCCCTGCTCGAGAAGGAAACCCTGCTCGAGAACGAGATTGCCGAAATCTTCAAGGATGTTCGCAAGCGCCCCGAGCGTGAGCACTGGTACTCCAAGCCGACCCGCGAGCGTACCGACATCCCGCCGGTGAAGGCACCGAGCGAGCTGGCGAAGGAAGCCGAAAAGGCTGAAGAAGCGCCTGCCGAGGCGCCGACTGTTCCGGTAGCACCGGCTGCACCCGCGCAGCAGGTTCCGGTAGCACCTACGCAGCCGTTGCCGCCTCAGGCGCCCCTCACCAACCCGGACGCCGACCCGACCGTCGCAATGCCCACCCAGCAGTACCCGAACTACCCCGCCCCTCCGGCGCAGCGCCCGGAGAACGGCACCCCGAACCAGAATGGAGCAGAGAATGAGCGAGGCTAAGAACGCCGTCGACCAGCCGCGTATTGAGGCTGCCGTCCGTGAGATTCTGCTCGCGATTGGTGAGGACCCGGACCGTGACGGCCTGCAGCAGACCCCGGCTCGTGTGGCACGTGCCTACGCGGAGTTCTTCTCGGGCCTGCACCAGGATGCCGGCGAGATTCTGGGTACGACCTTCGACATTGCCCACTCTGAGATGGTGCTGGTGAAGGACATCCCGTTCTACTCGACCTGTGAGCACCACCTGGTGCCGTTCCACGGTGTGGCGCATGTGGGTTACATTCCCGGCCCGGACGGTAAGGTGACCGGTCTGAGCAAGCTCGCCCGCGTGGTGGATCTGTACGCTCGCCGCCCGCAGGTGCAGGAGCGTCTGACCACGCAGGTGGTGGAGGCTCTGGAAGAGCACCTGAACCCGCGCGGCGCGATTGTGGTGATTGAGGCTGAGCACATGTGCATGTCGATGCGCGGTGTGCGTAAGCCGGGCGCGAAGACTGTGACTAGCGCGGTGCGCGGTGCGCTGATGAATGGCGCAACCCGTGCGGAGGCGATGAGCCTGATCTTCTCGCAGCGCTAAGCATCGGGATGAGCATATAGCTATACGACAGGGGGCAGGATTCTAAGGAATCCTGCCCCCTGCGATGTACCCCTACGCTGTGTAGCGGCATTTGTTGGGTCGTATGACGAGAGTCCTTGCGTAGAGGGTGTCATCAGCTGTAGAGTAGTACCACTAGTACCGGCACCACTCCTTCGGGAGTACAGGACCGGTCTTCTTTTTGTTAACGCTATGTACAGCGCTCTTCACGTACCGTTGTTGATGAATGCATAACTGTTCCGCTCCTCATCCGGAGCGAAAATAACCGCGGCCGGTTCCGCCCATCAGGGGTCTGGAGCCGGTCATCGTTTTTAAACGATGACCTTAGTAAGACAGAGATGGGTTACATCCCGTGTAGTTATACCCTTAATATCCTTATATTGATATTATTAAAGAGTTATGATGATGAAACGATATCAAGTGATGGATAGTGTATGTCTTCAATCATAAAACCATTTAAAACATATGAACAGCAGGTTGGAATCTTGCGCCAGCGAGGTATGCTCGTAGGTTCTCAGGAACATGCCGTTCACGTCCTTGAGCGTGTTAGTTACTACCGTCTGAGTGGTTACTACTATTCGTTCCGGCGACCGGCGGGAAGCGGGCAACGCTCGGATACTTTCATACCCGGAACTGTCTTTGAAGATATCGTGGCCCTGTATGAATATGACCGTAATCTTCGGTCCATTGCGTTTTCGTATTTCTCGCAGTTTGAGGTGTATATGCGGTCCCGCCTAGGGAATTTACTGGGGGAAGTGGATCCACTCATATACGAGGATGAAACCCGGTGCGACCTTCAAGGCAGTAAAAGGCGCACTGCGTGGAGTAGATTTACGAGAAAAAGCGAACAGCTTATTCGTACTTCTGAAGAAGAATTCGTGAAGCATCACCGTGAACAATACGGCGGGAAGTTGCCCGTGTGGGGTGTGGTGGAAGTTCTAGATTTGGGGGCTCTACAGAATCTGTATTTGGTCTCTCCGCCAAGTATTCGACGAGATATCGCGAAAGCCTTGGGGTGTACTGACCCTCAGTTGGAAACTTGGATTAATTCGCTGCGGGTAATGCGCAATATTTGTGCGCATCAAAGTAGGTTCTACAATAAGCTGCACCCAGAGCCTCGTTTGCCACGTGTGTTGAGAGGTGGAAGAGTTGAGAGTCCTGAAATCCGTGAGGTTGTTGACCTGTTTGGCGTGCCGCAGGGTGAAGAGAACCATAAGATGTGTAAGACCTTCGGCATGCTCACCCTCCTCAAATATCTGATGGACCAGGGCGGAATCGGGGATACGGAATCTCTAACCCGGATTCTGAAGGAACGTCCTGATATTTCCGTTCCTGGGGTTGATGTATCGCGGGCTATGGGTATACCGCAAGGGTGGGAAGAAACCCGTTTGTGGAGCTAAAATCTTCACAGCTTATAGACACGCTGAAAGGGGCGGAGGTGAAAGCCTCCGCCCCTTTTCGCATCGCCAAAGTGCTCTGAGAATGTGTTCTGAGCCGGTACCTTCCGCGGCCGTGGCGGCGCCGATCATGCCGCACCGCAGAAGCTAGAAGAGCCCCGCCGCTAACGCTTCAAGCTACCCTTCGCCTCGCTCGGATTATCCCAACCCAGGGCAAGAGTCACGATCAAGCCCACGGCAATGAAACCGCAACCGGTCGCGGTGCCGAAAGCAATCCAGCGCACGGCAGGAGCACCTTCAGCGAGCACAATAGTCACCAGCGCGGCAAGAGCTACCAGGGAGAGGATCCAAGCTCCAGTCTTCATATTCACAATGAGTCACTTCCTAGAGTATGTATGTGTGGGTGCGCGCCGCCGACCGGGAACGCGCTCGGCACGGTATGCGTGCCCTCCCAGCATACCTTTAAATAAGTATCTGTAATGCAAGTATTGCATGCCGTGTCCCCAGAATCGCCCCCACAGCTGCCCCAACCCCCACCCCAATCACTGCGCCAAACTCCACCGCACCGCAGATTCGGTACGATAAACCCATGACTGAATCCACACACACCACCCGTGTAGCCCCCCTGCCCTGCGACGTGCTCGCCGCTGAACGCACCCTCGTGATGGGTATCCTCAACGTCACCCCCGACTCCTTCAGCGATGGCGGCCAGCACTACGCCGCCACCGACGCCATCGCCCGCGCCGCCCGCATGATTGCCGAGGGCGCCTCCATTATCGACATTGGCGGTGAGTCCACCCGCCCCGCCGGTGCCGTGCGCATCAGCGTGGAGGAGGAGCAGCGCCGCATCCTGCCCGTCATCGAGGCAGTCGCGCAGATGGGCACCACCATCAGCGTTGACACCATGAACCCGCAGACCGCCCGCGCCGCCATCGCCGCCGGTGCGCACATCATCAACGATGTGTCCGGTCTGAACGTGAGCGATGAAATGATCGAAACCGCCGCTGAACTGCAGGTGCCGTACATCCTCATGCACGCCCGCGGCACCTCCCAGACCATGGACAGCCTGGCGGAGTACCCGCGCGGCGTGGTCACCGAGGTTGTGGAGGAGCTGACCGGCCTGCGCGAGCGTTTCCTCGCCGCCGGTGTGCTGCCGCAGAACCTGATTCTTGACCCGGGTCTGGGCTTCGCGAAGGGCGGCATGCAGGATTGGGAGCTGCTCGCCGCCATTGACGAGCTACAGGGTCTGGGGCACCGCCTGCTCATTGCCGGTTCCCGCAAGCGTTTTATCGCCAACGCCCTGACTGCGGCGGATATGGCGCTGGCCGAGCGCCTGAACGCGAGCGGTTTCACCGCAACCGATGCGGGTGAGGCTGAACGCGAACTGTGGCAGTCGCTGTCGGAGCCGCGCCCGGCTCAGCATCGTGCGGCAGCCTCTGCGGCGGTGACCGCCCTGGTGGCGGCGCGCGGCGTGTGGGCGGTGCGCGTGCACGACGTGCCCGCCAGCGTGGATGCGGTGACGGTCGCCTCCGCGTTGCGCTCCGTAAGCTAAGGCTCTGCCAGCTAGAACCACCACCCCGCGACCGCCGACTACCCGAATACCATCTAGGAGACCCCCCAATGACCCAGGCAGATTACGCCCGCCACGACCGCATCACCCTCACCGGCATTACCGCCAAGGGCTACCACGGCGTGCTCGACTTTGAGAAGCGCGACGGTCAGCCCTTCGTCGTGGACGCGACCCTGTACAGCGATTTTTCCGCCGCAGCCGCCACGGATGACCTGACGAAGACCACGAACTACGCGCTCGTGGTTGACCTGATTCACCGCCACGTGACGAACGGTTCGCTGGACCTGATTGAGACCCTCGCGGTGAACATTGCCGAGGGTATTCTCGCGATGTTTGAGCTTGTGGAGGCGGTGGAGATTACCGTGTCAAAGCCGCAGGCGCCGATTGAGCTGCCGTTCGGTAACGTTGCGGTGAGCGTGTTCCGTGAGCGTGCGGCTGAGGGCGGCCGCTAGTGGCGGGCACCCAGAAAACCGATACGCAGATGCCCAACACCCTGAAACACTGCGCGGTGTTGGCGTTGGGCTCGAACCTGGGCGAAAGCGAAGACACCCTGGAGCATGCCGTCGCCGACCTGGTGGCGGGCGGTGTGCGTCTGGTGCGCGCCTCCGGGTTGTACCGTACCGCCCCGGTGGGTGGCCCGGAGGGTCAGCCGGATTTCGTGAACGCGGTCATTGAGGTGACCACTGACCTGGGCGCCTACGAGCTGCTGAAGCTGTGTAATGCGGTGGAGGCGGCGCATCACCGTGAGCGCCTGGTGCGTTGGGGCCCGCGCACTCTCGATATTGACGTGATTGACTATGACGGCGTGATCTCTGAGGATCCGGTGCTGACTTTGCCGCATCCGCGGGCGCAGGAGCGTGCTTTCGTGCTGGTGCCGTGGGCGCAGATGGACCCGCAGGCACACTTGACGGTGACCCGGCGTGCGGAGCCTTCGGGGGAGCGGCCGGATGAGGTTCCTGCGCCGCTGAGCCGCGAGGTCGTGAACGTTGCGGAGCTGTCCCGCACGCTGCTTGGGGCGGATGAAGACGCTATCAGCTATATGCGTGAGATGCAGGTACCTGATCAGCCTTAAATGTGGCACTCTGGAAGGTAGAGGAACCTACCGAAAGGAAACACCATGAAGCCCCTGAGTTATCGGGCGATTATTGTGGCGGCTGTGTGCGGTGCCGCTGCCGCTCTTATGGTGAATTCCGCGATGATTGGCGCCGGTTTTGGTGAGCTGAATTTTTCGTGGATGCTCGGCGCGGTGTGCCTGCTGGTTGCGGCGGGCGCCGTGTGGCTGGGCGTGCAGGTGGCTCGTTATCGTCGTATTCAGACGCGTGAGAAGGTACCCCATATGGGCCCGATTCTTGCGGCGCGTGCGGTGGCGTATGCGCAGGGTTCTATCATGACCGGTGCCCTGTTGACGGGCTGGTGCGCTGCGATTCTTGGCTACCATGTGGCGATGGTGTCTGTGCGCGGTTTTTCGGTGGTCTTTTGGGAGGTTCTTGTTAATTGTGTGGGCAGTGTTGCCCTGCTGATTGCTGGGCTGTGGGCTCAGCATTGTTGTCGTATTCCGCCGGAGGATGATGAGGATGCGGCCTCCTCTTCCGGTGCTGTCAAGCCGCGAGAGGGAGGAACCTATGTCGGCTCCTAACCAGAATAGTTATTCGCCGAATGGTCGGTATGGGCAGGATGCCCAACAGGGGCAGTATGGTCAGAACCAGCCTGCTCAGCAGAACCAGTACGGGCAGCACCAGCAGGCGGCTTACGGTCAGCCTGGTGCCCCGTATGGACAGCAGACCCAGAATGACCAGCAAGCACAGTACGGTCAGCAGGTTCCGCCCGCTGCCGCGTACCCGAACGCGCCTCAGCCGGTTCCCGCGCAGCTGGCGCATTCTCAGCAGGTTCCCCCTCAGCCGGTTCCCGCGCAATCCGTGCCGGAGCCGCAGTGGGTGCCCGCCGCCTCCGGCTACCTGACGGTTCGTTTTGTTCACACTATTTCTGCTTTGGCGTTCCCGATTCTTGCGGGTGTTGCCATGTATTGTGCGGGCGCGTTCTTCGGCGGCCCGGAGGCGCTACGCATCGTCGGCCTGGTGGTGGTCGCGGTGTTTGGTCTGTGGGGTCTGTGGTGGATTCTGACCACGCCGCGCCGTACTCGCGCGCTCGGCTACGCGCTGGAGTCGAATCACCTGATGGCTCGCCGCGGTATCGTGTTCCGTTCGATGAGCTCTATGCCGTACGGTCGCATCCAGTATGTTGATGTGGATTCGGGTCCGCTGGAGCGCATGTGCGGTGTTGCCCGCCTGACGGTGCGCACCGCGGGTACGACCACCGGCACAATGGTGCTGTTCGGTATTCCGCTGAACGTGGCGGAGGAGCTGCGTGCGGATCTGGTGCGCCGCGCCGATGAGCGAATGGCGGCACTCTAATGAGTACCCCGAATCCGGTCAACCCCGCGCCGCAGGCACCGCAGCCTCCTGCCTCCCAGATGCCGCAGGAGCAGAAGTGGTGGCGTGCCGATATCCGCACGTTCATCATGAACCTCTGGTTCATTATTCTGTTGGCGTTTGGTTTCTTCCAGAGCATTATCCTGAATATTCTGACCACCCCGCCGAACGAGTGGGGCGCGCGATTGACGCAGGCATTTGACGAGAACAGCAGCTACTTCAGCGCAACGTACTCGCAGCTTATCGGCTTCGCCGTGCTCGTGCTGATTCTGGTTGCTGGCTCGATTGACTGGTGGTTTACCCGCTATAGCCTGGACGATTTGGCGATTCACCGCCGTAGCGGTTTTCTGTTCAAGAAGAACCGCACGATTCGCCTGGAGAGCGTGCAGAGCGTGGATATTTCGCGTCCTCTGGTGGCGCGTCTGCTGGGCCTGTCGGAGCTGCGTTTTGAGGTGGCTGACGGTTCTTCGGAGGCGCTGCACATCAAGTACGTTTCTGCCCGCAAGGCGGAGGTTCTGCGCCGCACCGCGATGGCGAGTATTAACCTGCTGCGTTCGGAGGCGGCTGGCCGCCCGGTCGACGTACTGCCCGATAGCATGCAGATTTCGGCGGAGCGCATGCCGGATGCGGATCAGCTGCATCAGCCGTTCGAGGCATCCTATGAGGCGTCCTATGGTGCGCCTCGGCAGGACGGCACCGCGCAGGACGGCACCCAGCAGGTAGCGCCTCAGCAGGGCGCCCAGCAACCCGCACTTGGCCAGCTCGCACCCGAGCAGTCTGCACCCCAGCGCCCCGGTACTCAGCAGCCTGGCGCATCCCGCCGCGGCGCTCGCATGCCGATGCCGGTCGCGGCTGACCCCTCGCAGCCGCCGATTTTCCGCATCTCGAATGTGCGTCTGATTGCCTCCATCATGCTGGAGCACCTGGTGTGGCTGGTGCCCGCCGTGGCCCTCATGGTTGGTGCCGCGGTCATTGCCGCGATCATAGATGGCGAGAGTCCGTTCCTGATTTTCATGGCGTTGCTACCCGGCACCTTCGTACCGCTACTTGGTTACTTGGGTACGTTGTGGGCACGTTTTGACGGTGCCGCGAACTTCAAAATCACCCCGAGCGGTCAGGGTGGCGTGACCCTGCGCTACGGTTTCACCGGCACGCACACTCAGAACGTGATGGTTGAGCGTATTCAGGCGCTGGCGGTGGAGCAGTCCATTCTGTGGCGTGCGTTCGGCTGGTACCGCATCAAGATGACCATTGCCGGTATTGGTATTGAGAAGAACGACAACCAGAAGGTTGTGACCCGCAATGTTGCCCTGCCGGTTGGCAATAAGCAGGAGGCGCTGATGGTGTTGCGTCTGCTGCTACCCGCCCTGGATGAGGCGCAGGCGCAGGTGCTGCTGGACACCGCCAACGGTTCGCTGAAGAGTCAGAAGCCGCAGGTTCCGGCAATGATTGTGACGCCCTCTTCGGCGCGCTGGATGGACCTGCTCACCTGGAAGCGTAACGGCGTGACCACGGTCGGTTACACTGCCGGTTCGGTGCAGGCGACCACTCGCATTGATTCTGATGCGGCACGTTCGAGCGTTGGTGAGCATACGCGCGGTGACCTGCTGCTGATTCGTGGCGGCTACTTTATCCGTACGCTGTCGATTGTTCCGGTCAGCCGTGTGCTGAGCGTGAGCCGAGGTCAGGGCCCGCTGCAGCGTGCCTTCGGATGCGCGAGTGTGCATTTCGGTACGGTGCCCGGCCCGGTGCGCACGCTCATGATGCACTTGCCGCCGCGTGTCTGCGAGGACCTGGTGTGGTTGATGACGGTTCGCTTGGAGGGTATTGAGCCCTACTACCGCGTACCTGAGCCGGTACTGAGTGGGCACGGCGTGCGCTAACCCGCCAGCAAAACTACAGATCGCGCCCTGCCGTCAGTGTTCTTCGTGACACCGGCGGCAGGGTCGGCGTGAAAGGGAGAATATACTTAAAGCCGTGATACAGCATTCAAAACCTGCGCGTTTGGGCATTGGAATTATTTCCGCCGGGAGGGTCGGATCCGTCCTCGGTGCGGCTTTGCGCGCCTGTGAGCACACTATTGTGGGTGTTCACGCGGTGTCTGAGGCTTCCCAGGAACGCGCCGCGATGCTGCTTCCCGATGTGCCGCTACTGCCGGTGGAGCAGATTGCTGAGCGTAGCGAATTGCTGATTCTCGCGGTTCCCGATGATGAGTTGCCGGGCCTTATCACCTACCTGGCGTCCTCGGGAAGTATTACCGCCGGTCAGATTCTGGTGCATACCTCCGGTCGTCACGGCACCGAGGTTCTCGCACCGGCGACCGCGCTGGGCGCTATCGGTTTGGCGATTCACCCCGCCATGACGTTTACCGGCATGTCCGTGGACCTGCAGCGCCTGAACGGCACCTGCTTCGCAGTGACCGGGCCTGCACCGTTCATCCCGATTGCTCAGGCACTCGTGGTGGAAATGGGCGGCGAACCCGTGCACGTTGCCGAGGCCGACCGAGCGCTCTACCACGCCGCCTTAGCGCACGCCGCGAACCACCTCGTGACCATCCTGGGTCAGTCCCAGCAGATGCTCGCCTCCATCGGTATTGAGGACCCGGCACGCTACATGGGGCCGCTCGTGCGAGCCGCCGTGGACAATGCGCTCGCCAGCGGTGAGGGTGCTCTCACCGGGCCCGTGGCACGTGGAGACGCCGGCACCGTGAAGGCTCACCTTCAGGCTCTGAATGAGTACTCAGAGCATGAGAAAACAGGTGATATTACAGACTCTTATGCCGCTCTGGCACACGCAACCGCAAAAAGAGCGCATAATAGAGGTTTGTTAAACGATGAACAACTGGGACGAATTGAGAATCTGCTGGGTGAGTCTTCGGACCGCAACCACCCCGGCGATATTGATGATTCAGCCCCCGAAAACAAGGAGTTCTCGTCATGACTGAGACTTCGATGCCCCGAGTCGTGACCACCATTGCGGATTTCCGCACGGCAATCACCGAATCCCTTGCCGCCGCGCAGGAGGAACTGGACCGGGCAGCCCGCCAGGAGGCGGAGCAGAACGGCACCGCAGTTCAGTACAAGAACGCATCCCTGGGCTACGTGCCCACCATGGGCGCACTGCACGACGGCCACGCAACCCTGTTGCGTCGCGCCGCTGAACAGAATGATGTAGTGGTCGCCTCCATTTTCGTGAACCCGCTGCAGTTTGGCCCCGGCGAGGATTACGAAGCATACCCGCGCACCCTGGAGGCAGACGCTGCCCTGGCTGGTGCCGCCGGTGTTGACATTATTTTTGCCCCCGAGGTTGAAGAGATGTACCCCGACGGTGACCCGCTCATCCGCATTTCGAGCGGCGAGCTGGGCACCAAGTTTGAGGGTGCGACCCGTCCCGGCCACTTTGATGGCGTGCTGGCCGTGGTCAATAAGTTCTTCAACATTATTCGCCCCGCAGCCGGTAACCACCCGGTGAATGCGTACTTCGGTCAGAAGGACGCTCAGCAGTACATCCTGATTCAGCGTATGGTGCACGATTTCAACCACGACGTGACCATGCGCCCTGTGGCGATTGTTCGCGACGATAACGGTCTGGCGCTGTCTTCGCGTAATAGTTACCTGTCGGATGAGGAGCGCGAGTCTGCCCTGGTGCTGTCCCGCACCCTGGCGATGCTTCGTGAGAATTCGCTGAACCGTGGCTTCCACGAGATTGATTTGGACGGTGCGCGTGAGCGTATCAACTCCACTCCGGGTGTACGCCTTGACTACCTGGAACTGGTCGACCCGATGACTTTCGGTGAGCCGACTGAGGAGTCGGAGCGAGTGCTGGCACTGGTTGCTGCGTTCGTTGGCCCGACCCGCCTGATTGACAACATGGACCTGCGCTAAGCGTTCGTTCGTTTAGAAGAGTCCCCAACACACTACACAGATAGGTATCACTGTGAGCACTGAGCACACTGCCGCACCGGCGATTGCTGATATGTCCGAGCAGATGCAGATTCGCCTGGAGAAGCGTGCGAAGCTGATCGAGTCGGGTCGCGAGGCATACCCGGTGGGTCTGCTGGATTCTGAGGGTAACCGTGTGGAACCCAACCACATTGAGGATCTGCGCGCCGAGTACGATCCGAAGCTGGCTGCTGAGGAGCTGAAGGCTGGCGACGAGACTGACCGTGTGGTGCATGTTGGTGGTCGCGTGGTGTTCGTCCGTAACACCGGTAAGCTGTGCTTTGCGACCCTGCAGGGTGGCACCGAGGGTAAGCGCATCCAGGCGATGCTGTCGCTGGCTGAGGTTGGGGAGGAGTCCCTATCTGAGTGGAAGTCCCTGGTTGACCTGGGCGACCACGTGTTCGTGACCGGCCGCGTGATTGTTTCTCGCCGCGGTGAGCTGTCCATCATGGTGACCGACTGGAAGATGGCGTCGAAGGCGCTACGCCCCATGCCGGTTCTGCACAAGGACCTGAATGAGGAAACCCGCGTTCGCCAGCGTTACCTGGATCTGATGGTTCGCGAGGAGGCTCGCGAGCTGGTGAAGAAGCGCGCCCTGATTACCCGCACCGTCCGCCGCGTGCTGGAGGATCACGGCTACATTGAGGTTGAGACTCCCGTTCTGCAGCTGGTGCACGGTGGTGCGACGGCTCGCCCGTTCCGCACCCACCTGAACGCTTTTGACCAGCCGATGACCATGCGTATTGCGACCGAGCTGCCGCTCAAGCGTGCAGTGGTCGGTGGTATTGACCGCGTGTACGAGATTGGCCGCGTGTTCCGTAACGAGGGTGTGGACTCGACCCACAGCCCCGAGTTCACCACCCTGGAGTGCTACGAAACCTACGCTGACCAGTTCGTGATGGCTGAGCGCATGAAGGAGATTATCCAGAGCTGCGCGAAGGCTGTCGGTACTGAGCGTATTGAGACTGAGAACGGCACCATTGACCTGTTCGGTGAGTGGAAGTGGGTTGGCGTGTACCCGGGCCTGTCTGAGGCTGTGGGCGTTGAGATCACCCCCGAGACTGACGCATCGGTTCTGCGTGAGATTGCTGAAAAGCACGAGGTGGACATCGACCCGAAGTGGGACGCTGAGAAGCTGGTGACCGAGCTCTTCGGTGAGATCGTTGAGCCGACCCTGGTGAACCCGACCTTCGTGTACGATTACCCGCCGAGCGCTCAGCCGCTGGCTCGTCCGCACCGTTCCGGTGAACCTCTGATTGAGGCGTGGGACCTGATTATTGGCGGTATGGAGCGCGGTACCGCGTTCTCCGAGCTGATTGACCCGGTCATTCAGCGTGAGCGCCTGACCGCTCAGTCGCTGCTGGCTGCTGCCGGTGACGATGAGGCGATGGAGCTGGATGAGGACTTCCTGCGCGCCCTGGAGCACGGTGCACCCCCGATGGGTGGCCTGGGTCTGGGCATTGACCGTCTGATTATGCTGCTGGCGGGCGATCAGGATCCGGAGCGTCCGGGTACTGTGGTGCGTCAGCCCGGTATTCGTGAGACTATTCTCTTCCCCTTGATGAAGCCGGAAGCCTAAGCTTTAGCTTCACCTTGAGAGGCGATAATGCGGCGGGTGCCGCGGATACGGTTGTATCTGCGGCACCCGCCGTTTTTGCGTGCACTCTTTTGCACGGTGTATAGCTCCCGAGGTGGGGTTTTCTGTTTATTTGCACAGGTCAGGGGCTTTTTTCGGTGCTTTTTTGCTCTATTCTGGTGCTGATTTATGCTGCTCTATTCGTTCTGGCGGGGGTTTCTGTTCTTATACACGAATGTGTTGCGTAGAAAAGAATGAGCTGTTGGGATAGGGCCAGAATTTCGCTTTTGAATAGCCTAGGAATGCCTGGAGTGAATGGCGTATTGTGGGTGCCCGTGCGGGTGATGTAATTCCTGGGGATTGTTGGTGGTGCCGTGTTGTGCATTGTTCGATATTGTCCCCATAGTGTGTGCCGGAGGAATCCAAAGTATTTGCACTCTAAACTGCGCATTAATGTGTGCGGGACGAGTGTGGATTTAACGGAGGTGAACGGAATGGATATATCGCTCAGGGCGATCAGCGCATTGTTTCAATATTCAGGAAGTTTTCGGAATCTTTAATATATTTCTGTTATTATGTGAAAGAAAATTAGTACATAAATATATCCGGCACACTATTTTCTCAATCTCCGATAGAGGCTTTTGGGTTTATCCACAGGATATATGCAACAGATGAGGAGGTGCCTCAATGGCACAGAAGGTTCGCATCATCCTTGAAGACGATCTCGACGGCGGCCCCGCAGACGAAACCATCCGTTTCGGCCTGGACGGCGCTCACTACGAGATCGACCTGTCCTCCGCTAACGCAGCTCGCCTGCGTGACGCTATCCGCCCCTTCGTGGCAAAGTCCCGCCGCGTGCAGGGTACCGCTACCCAGCGCACCCGTGCACCCCGCGGCACTGCTGCTCCGGTCAAGCGTAACCCCGAGACCGCAGCAATCCGCGAGTGGGCTAAGGCTAACGGCCACAAGGTCTCTGACCGCGGCCGCATCCACCAGGATATTCAGGACGCATACTACGAAGCAATGAAGGCTCAGGACTAAGGGTTCTACGCATTGCGTATAGCCGGAGGGGTTGGTTCTTTAAGGTTCTAAACCTCCGGGTGCTTAGGGCGGACGGTGTTATCACCGTCCGCCTTTTGTTTTGCCCTCTTATGCGTGTTGTATGTTCTGCATATCTGAATGGGGGATGTTTTATGGCTAATTCCAATTAACTATTTACATGTAAAATATATTGAGCTGGTTGATGGGGCAATCGGTGCAATACCGAGAAGGGTATTGGTTGAACGCAGGGGCATAGTGCACATTCGGATTCTGCGTTCATTTAGATTTCATGCATCGGCAGGAACACTAAAGGTGTTGGCGCATTAATCCCTTTGATGCTGTTGTTATTCGTCGGATATTCCCTCTGTGTGGGGCGTGGGGTCTACCCTGAATAGAGCCGAAAATAATAAGTGTGCCACCGTGTGCTGTCGTGGAGATTTCCCCTGATACTTCCCCCGATACCACGATGATTATCGGTGGAAATTCTGCTGCGGATTGCCTGTGAATTGCGTAAAAATATTTATCGCCAATGGCGCTGTATATATTTTTGCGAATTATTGAAATTTCTCACGCAAACATATAAATTTTTAAAAATTTCTGCATTATATTCACGCGCGTGCAGAAAACTAGGGGTTCCCGTGTGGGTCTGTGTGGCTTCTTGTGTGTTCCTCGTGTTCGGGAGCCTTCGTATCGGCGCTACCGCCCCTCCGAACCCACTTGTAGCCCCTCCACGCGGGCTCTCCTGCTATCTCCCTCACCCGCTGAGCTTGCCCCTCAGAACCTCCCCAGGTCCCCGTGAAACCCCCTCCTAGGCGCCCGAAAACACGCTCAAAACGTCCCGAACAGCTCATCTGTTCTCTTGATGGCGAACAGGCGCCCACACACGGGGCATAAACCCGCAGCTCAACGTACTCTTGTATCAATAGGAAAATGCAAGGAGTGCGTAAATGTTTGAACGCTTTACCGATCGAGCTCGGCGCGTTGTGGTGCTTGCCCAGGAAGAGGCACGCATGCTCAACCACAACTACATCGGTACCGAACACCTGCTGCTCGGTCTGATTCACGAGGGCGAAGGCATCGGTGCTCGCGCCCTGGAATCATTGGGCGTTACCCTGAACGCAGTACGTGAACAGGTTCAGGACATCGTCGGCCCCGGCCCCCAGGCGCCCAACGGACACATCCCCTTCACCCCCCGCGCGAAGAAGGTTCTCGAACTGTCCATGCGCGAGGCTATTCAGCTGAACCACGGCTACATCGGCACCGAACACATCCTGCTGGGCATGGTTCGTGCAAACGAGGGCGTGGCAAACCAGGTGCTGGTCAAGCTGGGCGCTGAGCCTGCCGCTGTGCGCCAGGCCGTCATGGACCTGATTTCCGGCTACCCCGGCAACAACTCCGGTGAGAAGGAAACCGCCGGCGTGGGTGCAGGTAACTCCCGCGAAGGCACTCCCGCGGGTTCGACCATCCTGGATCAGTTCGGCCGCAACCTCACCGCAGCAGCGCGTGAGGGCGAGCTGGACCCGGTCATCGGCCGCCACAAGGAGATGGAACGCGTTATGCAGGTCCTCTCCCGCCGTACCAAGAACAACCCCGTGCTGATTGGTGAGCCCGGCGTCGGTAAGACCGCCGTCGTGGAGGGCCTGGCACAGGCTATCGTGCACGGTGACGTCCCTGAGACCCTCAAGGACAAGCACCTGTACACCCTGGACCTGGGCTCCCTGGTCGCAGGTTCGCGCTACCGCGGTGACTTTGAAGAGCGCCTGAAGAAGGTTCTGAAGGAAATTCGCTCCCGCGGCGACATCATCCTGTTCATTGACGAGATCCACACCCTCGTTGGTGCAGGTGCCGCAGAGGGCGCAATTGACGCTGCCTCGATCCTCAAGCCCATGCTGGCTCGAGGCGAACTGCAGACCATCGGTGCAACCACCCTGGACGAGTACCGCAAGCACATTGAGAAGGACGCCGCCCTGGAGCGCCGCTTCCAGCCGATTCAGGTTGATGAGCCCTCTCAGGAGCTCGCCGTGCAGATTCTCAAGGGTGTGCGCGATAAGTACGAGGCACACCACCGCGTCACCATTACCGACGAGGCTATCGAGACCGCCGTGAACCTTGCGGCACGCTACATCTCTGACCGCTTCCTGCCGGATAAGGCTGTTGACCTGATTGACGAGGCGGGCGCACGCCTGCGTATCAAGCGCATGACCGCACCTCCGGAAATCAAGCTGCTCGACGAGAAGGCCGCCAAGCTGCGCCAGCAGAAGGAAGACGCCATCAACTCCCAGGATTACGAGAAGGCCGCAGGCCTGCGTGATCAGGAGCAGAAGGTTCTGGCTGAGAAGGAAGAAGCCGAGAAGGCATGGCGCGAAGGCGGCGACGCATTCGGCACCGTGACCCCCGAGGTTATTTCTGAGGTTCTTGCCGCTTCCACCGGTGTTCCGGTCTACAAGATCACCGAGGAAGAGTCCAGCCGCCTGCTGACCATGGAGCAGGAGCTCCACAAGCGCGTCATCGGCCAGGAGCACGCTATCGCGGCGCTGTCCCGCGCTATCCGCCGTACCCGCGCAGGTCTGAAGGACCCGCGCCGCCCCGGTGGTTCGTTCATCTTCGCTGGCCCGACCGGTGTGGGTAAGACCGAGCTTGCTAAGGCTCTGGCGGAGTTCCTGTTCGGCGATGAGGATTCGCTCATCACCCTGGACATGTCCGAGTACCAGGAGAAGCACACCGTCTCCCGTCTGTTCGGTGCGCCTCCCGGCTACGTTGGCTACGATGAGGGCGGCCAGCTGACCGAGAAGGTCCGCCGCAAGCCCTTCTCCGTGGTCCTGTTTGACGAGGTTGAGAAGGCTCACGCCGACCTGTTCAACTCGCTGCTGCAGATCCTGGAAGACGGTCGCCTGACCGACTCGCAGGGTCGCGTGGTGGACTTCAAGAACACCGTCATCATCATGACCACCAACCTGGGCTCGCGTGACGTGAACCGCCGCATCCCGGTCGGTTTCCAGGCGATGGACGACACCGCAGCCGACTACGAGCGCATGCAGGCACGCGTGATGGAGAACCTCAAGGAGCACTTCCGCCCCGAGTTCCTGAACCGTGTGGATGACATTATCGTCTTCCCGCAGCTCTCCGAGTCTGAGATTCTGCAGATTGTGGACCTGTTCGTGGGTCGCCTGGCTAAGCGCCTGGCGGAGCAGGATATGTCCATTGAGCTGACCAACGCTGCGAAGGTTCTCATGGCGGCTAAGGGTTACGACCCGTCCATGGGTGCTCGTCCGCTGCGCCGCGAGATGCAGCGCAACATTGAGGACGCCCTGTCTGAGAAGATCCTCTTCGGCGACATCAAGCCCGGTGAGAAGATCACCGTGGACGTTGAGGGTGAGGGCGACTCCGCGAAGTTCGTCTTCTCTTCTCAGCCGATGAAGGAGCTGGCTCTGGACTCGGTGCAGGAGCTGAACGAGGGCGAGTCTTCCGAGGGTCCCGCAGCTGAGGCACCTGCCGCTGAGGGTCAGGGCAACGACTAAGCTCTGGAATAAGTCCTAGGTAGCTAGGTTTTAGCGCACGAAACGCCTGTGGGGCGGTACCGGATAATTCCGGTACCGCCCCACAGACGTTTCTATTATAAGCCCCAGGAGCCTCTAGGAGCCTGTCTGCGGCGGGTACTAGAGCGAGACGAGCACAGTACCGCCCTGCGTGACTTCGTGGGCGAGAGAGTCCGCCAGCAGCCCTGCATAGCAGCGCTGCAACTGCTCGGCGGCGGGGGAGAGCGCATACAGCGCCTTGAGCGGGCGATGCACCACGGCGGGTGCATCAGCCGGGAATGCAAAGTCAGGGGAAGCCGTATCGCTAGACGAAGCTACACCCGCGCTCAAAATCAGCTCACGATTCACCGGCTCATGCGCCGCACGCAGCACCGCCATGACCGCCCCGCGCACCTGACGATCCGTGCCGTGCCAACTCTGGCCCTTGGGGGTGTAGTCCGCCTCCGGCTTGCCCGCCGCAACCCAGGCGCACAGATCCTCAACCGGGCACAGCTTACAGCTCGGGGACTTCGCCGTGCAGACCAGCGCGCCGAGCTCCATGGTCGCCGTATTCCACAGGCAGGAGGTGGGGGTGTCGGCGGGCATGAGCGTCTCCGCCAGGCGAGTCTCAGCAGCCGTCAACGAACGCGAGGGCAACGCCTTGCCGGATACAGCGCGCGCATGCACGCGGCGGATATTCGTATCAATCACCGTGGCGCGCAGACCAAACGCGAACACGCTAATCGCCGCCGCAGTGTAGGAACCCACGCCCGGCAGAGCCAGCAGCGCCTCGTAGTCGGCGGGAACCTTACCGCGGTGCTGCTCCACAATCGCCACAGCGGCACCGTGCAGACGCTGCGCGCGGCGCGGGTAACCCAGGCGGCCCCAGGCGCGCACCGCCTCCGAGGCGGGCTCGGCGGCAAGGTCGGCGGGGGTGGGCCAGCGGCGCATCCATTTCTCCCACACGGGTAGAACGCGCTTGACGGGGGTCTGTTGCAGCATGAACTCGCTGACCATCACGCCCCAGGGGGTGCACTCGTCACGACGCCACGGCAAATCGCGTGCCTGGTCGAGGAACCACTGGTTGATTCGGTGGTGGAGCGCCTCGGTATTCGTGCCTTCGGGCAGGGTCGGTTCGGGGCGTGTGCGTGTGGTGCGTTTGGGCTCTGAGGTCATCCGAAAAGCCTACGCCACAGGGCATATATTCCCAAAACTGCATGAACAGAGTTCACTGTGAATCTCAGGGTTAAACCCGGTATCCTTAAGGGTATGTCTGAAAATGGTCCCGTTCTGCCTCCCGAAGTCTACCGCCGCCGTCGCATCGTGGCGGTTATTGCTCTGCTTGCTATTATTCTGCTGCTGGTTGCCGGCGTGACCTCCATGGTCGGCATGATTAACGGCAAGAAGGACGCCACTGTAGCCTCCACCGCGACGGCTTCCGGCGCGCCCTTCCAGAGCTTCAGTGCTCGCCCCTCCGAAACTGCTTCGGCAACCCCGTCCGCTAGTGCGACTGCCTCGGCTACCGCAACTGCCTCGGCTAGCGCATCAGTAACCCCTTCGGTGACTGCATCTGTAGCACCCACTGCAAGCGCGACCACCGCTACCCCCGTAGCAACCCCGACCACGCCCGCGCCGACTCCGAGCGTGACCACTGCGGCTGTTGTTGCGGCGTGCACCGCGAACGACCTGAAGGTGACCGTCACCCCCGCGAAGCGTACCTTCGCAGCCGGTGAGCAGGTGTCCTTCCACGTGACCTACACGAATTCCTCGAAGACCCCCTGCGCTGTGGGCGGCGAGGGTGCAAACACCGGCGTGGACCTGAACATTACTTCCGGTGCAGCTCAGGTGTACACCCGTAGCCTGTGCGCGGCGACCGCCGTTCAGAAGTCTGAGGTAGCCGCAGGTGCTGAGGGTGCAACCGACCTGGCGTGGGATCGTAAGATCAACGTCCTGGGTTGCTCCTCCGCTTCGACCGCTCAGAAGGGATCTTACTGGGCGACTGCCACGGTGAATGGTGTGACTTCGGCTCAGGTGAACTTTGTGATTCAGTAGTTCACTTCTATAGTTTTCGCCCGTGAATGGGCACGCAAAAGCCCCCGTGCTGGATATTCTCCGGCACGGGGGCTTTTTGTATAGGTCTATTGCGTGGCGCTATTTGGAGGCGCGAGGCTTGGCGAAGCGGCGCTCGCCCAGGTACCCGAGCAGGCTACCGAATGCGGTCCACTGTAGTGCCGCCAAAAGCAGGGTGGACAGGTCGGTCACCTCAAAGGAATTGGGGATGACCTTGAACCACAGTAGCGGCAGGTAAATCAGGAACAGAATGGGGGACGCCCACACGAAGAACGGGACGGGGCGCTTAACCGACGGATACTTAGCTCGTGAGTATGACATTGTGACCTCCTTGGGGTGTCAAGGTGTGAAGGGTAACCTCCACTGTCACTACATCATAATGCAAAAGGTTCTTGTGGGGCAGGAAAAGGCCGCCGAGTAGATGTACTTCTAGATGTATTTTTCTAGGCTGCTCTCGGCCATGCGGGAGAGCTGCTCACGCACCGTGCGGGCGCGAGCCTCACCCACACCGTCCACGGCACGCAGGTCCTCAAGGGATGCCGCCATGAGAGCCTGCAGGCTGCCGAAGCGCTCCACCAGACGCTCAGAAATAGCGTTCGGAATGCTCGGAATACCGGCGAGCAGGCGGAAGCCGCGCGGTTGCAGGGGAAGCTCCAGGTCGGGGTTCTCACCAAACCCAACAGCGCGGGCAATCGCGCGCAGATCCACGATGTCCATATCGTCCAGGTTCTGAAGTGCCTCAACGCCAGCGGTAATCAGCTCGTCGTTCACCTCGGGCAGGTAATCGCGCAGAATCAGGTCGCTAGCGGTCATTTCGGGGGCGCGCAGCTCCTCCAGCTGCAGGGCGATCAGGCGGCCGTGCACGCCGAGCTCCAGCACGTAGTGGCTGACCTCGCGGATAATGCGGTTCACCATCTCCATGCGCTGCAGGGTCATCGCCACATCCGCCAGGGACACGTTGGACTCAATCTCCAGGGCCGAGAGTGAGGAAAGCACCGAACGCAGGCGCTTCTTATAGCTTTCAAGGGTCTGAATCGCCTGGTTCGCGCGGGCCATGAGGTACTGGCTGTCCTCGACCGTGTAGCGGGTGCCGTCAACGTACACCGAAATCATAGACATCGACGCGCTCACCGAAATCACCGGGAAACCGGTCTGAATCGCGGTGCGTTCGGCGGTGCGGTGGCGGGTACCGGACTCGTTCGTGTCAATGGAGGCGTCCGGCATGAGCTGCACGCCGGCGTGCAACAGGCGGGTGGCGTCACGGTCGCAGATGATAGCGCCGTCCATCTTCGCCAGCTCGCGCAGGCGCGTTGCCGAGAACTCGGTGTCGATGTTGAAACCGCCCGAAGACAGGGAGGATACGGTGCGGTCGGATCCGAGTACGATGAGCGCGCCCGTACGGCCACGCATGATGCGTTCCAGGCCCTCGCGGAGCTCGGTGCCGGGGGCGATTCGGGCGATAGTTTTAAGCAATAGGTCACTATAATTCATCTGCACAAAAAACATTGTACCTGTAAGGGTGGTTATTGAGCCAGGTCAGGGGCGGAACGGCGGGCTAAAGTGCCTCAAAAGCGAACGGATATTCTCGATATTTATACAGGAGTGCACGAGGTGAAACTATCTGCATTTAAGGGTAAAAATACGTTCTGCGGTACCCCATTTCGCCGTGACCAAACACCGCGCACCATATCGCCCCAGACCCTAAAATAGACCCATGACCGCGCGCACAAAAAACACCAAAACCGCACCCGCCTACCGCTGCACCGAATGCGGCTGGACCACCGCCAAATGGGTAGGCCGCTGCGGCGAGTGTCAGACCTGGGGCACCGTCGAAGAAGCCGCCGGGGGCACCCGTGCGCGCACCCGCGCCGCATCCAGCGTGCAGAAACCCGCCCAGCCTATCGCAGAAGTCGACTCGCGCGTAGCCGCCTACATGAGCACCGGAAACCCCGAATTTGATCGCGTGCTCGGCGGCGGACTCGTACCCGGCGCGGTCATCCTCATGGCGGGCGAACCCGGCGTAGGTAAATCCACTCTGCTGCTGGATGTTGCCGCCACCTTCGCGCGCGGCACCGCCGGGAGTGCGGGACAGCAGGGGGTGCAGAATATCGCACCCCAGCCGCCGCGCCCGGTCCTGTACATTACCGGCGAGGAATCCGCCGCGCAGGTCAAGCTCCGCGCCGACCGCATCCGCGCCATTGCTGACACCCTCTACCTGACCAGCGAAACCGACCTCGGCACCGCCCTAGCGCATATTGAGCAGATCAACCCCTCCCTGCTGGTCATTGACTCCGTGCAGACCCTCGCCTCCGCGGAAGTTGAGGGTAGCGCCGGTGGTGTAACCCAGGTGCGCGAGGTCGCCGCCTCCGTGATTGCCGCGGCTAAGGAACGCAACATGTGCACCCTGCTCGTGGGCCACGTGACCAAGGAAGGCACCATCGCGGGCCCGCGCCTGCTCGAGCACCTGGTGGACGTGGTCTGCCAGTTCGAGGGCGATAAGCACTCGAATATCCGCATGCTCCGCGCGATTAAGAACCGCTTTGGACCCACCGACGAGGTGGGCTGCTTCGACATGCACGAGGACGGCATCGCGCCGGTGCTGGACCCCTCCGGCATGTTCGTTTCAAGTACCCCGCACCCGGTGGCGGGCACCTGCGTGACCGTCACGATGGAGGGCCGCCGACCCCTGCTCGCGGAGGTACAGGCACTGCTGGACCAGGCGGTGGCGCCCGCCCCGCGCCGTACCGTCTCGGGCCTGGATTCGGCGCGTATTCAGATGCTGTTGGCGGTGCTGCAGCGCCGCGCCGGGCTGAACGTGGGCAAGCTCGACTGCTATGTATCCACGGTGGGTGGCGCGAAGATTGCCGAGCCCGCCGCCGACCTGGCGTGCGTCATGGCCCTTGCCTCGGCGGCACAAAATAAGCCGCTACCGCGCAAACTCGCAGTCTTTGGTGAGGTGGGCCTGGCCGGTGAGGTGCGCGCCGTGCCGGGCATCCGCCAGCGCATTGCTGAGGTGGGCCGCCTGGGCTTCACGCACGTGCTGGTGCCCGCCTCCCCGACCGGCGTGGGGGACGTGCCCGAGGGCGTGACCGTGCGTGAGGTAACCACCCTGGGCGAGGCGCTCGCGCTGCTCTTCCCGCAGAAGTAACCACCGGCGCATCAACAGCATAGAGATAGCGGAGGAGGGGGCTCCCGGCTGGCGTGAATACCGGCCGGGAGCCCCCTCCGCTGTGTCTTGACGGTTGCCACTGACCCCGCTAGAACCCCGCTAGGAGGAGCGGCTCTCTTCCTCGTTCTCGTGCAACATGATGTTGATCGAGCGGGTGTTGAGCTTGTTCGTGCGGTGGGTGTTCACTGCGCTATCGGTCACGTCGTCAACCACCATGGAGTCATCCATGTCAGCGTCAACAATCGGGATTGCCGAGGTACGCGGTGCATGTTTGGTGACCGCCTCACCCAGGGGTACCAGAACGGCCACGGCGTCCTTGTGGGACATGCCGGTTGCCTCCATAAAGTCCACCACAATCAGGCGGAGCATCAGCACGAGTGACTCGCCCTCAAAGGTTGCCACACCCATCGTGCGCGGCTCGAGGGTGCCGGCAAGCTTAATCATGCGCTCGCGTGCCTCCATCATGTAGTGCTCGCGTTCGCCCTCCGTTGGGGCAGACATGCCCAAGCCGAGGCTCTGTGCCGCCACCGATAGCTCGGTCAGCGCGTCACTGAGCGAGAGCTGCGCGGCAGTGCGTAGCTGCACGTGGTGAATCGTGGACGCCATACGGCGGTTGAGCACACGGTCGTTACGAATCGCCAAATCCACCGCGGCGAGGGTCTTTGCCATGCGCGCCAGCTCGCCCTTGCTCTTGCGGCTATTCCAGGACAGCTCGCTCATACCCTGCGCGGTGATTAGGTCGCCTCGGCACGCATCATACAGCGGTTGCAGGGCGCGTGCATCAAGCAGGCTCTGGTACGCCTTGTTGTAGTCGTAGTAGCGGATTGCCTCAGAGGAAAGCTGGAAAACCTTCGCGAACGCATCCATGAGAGCCTGCGCGCGTTCACGCGGGTTCTTACGCGGGTCGCGTGGCATCAGGTACATGGCGAGGAACGCGAAAGCGCCACCAACGATACCGTCGAAACTGCGGGTGAACGCATCGTCAGGTACGGGCAGCAGCAACGTGAAACAGGCCTGGAAGCTGAGCTGAATCGTAAAAATAATGCCCTTATCAATAAATCGGGCAATAATCACGGTCAAGAAAAGCACCACTGCCGCCTGCCAGGTACCGTGACCGAGCAGAATCAGCAGAAGGTCGCCAATGAGAATGCCAAGGGTCACGCCGAAGGACACCTCAAGGATTCGGCGGGAATGCTTAGCACCGCTTACATAGCCGAGAGATACGAGGGCAGCGACCGGCGCGAAAATGGGCTCGTGGTGGCCCAGGATGTGCTCAGCGAAAAGCCAAGCGCCCATAGACGCCGCAACAATCTGCACAGACTGAAAAAAGTCAGCCCGGACTCGGTGAATACCCTCATGAATGAACTGCCGGGTGTTCTGTTCAGTAGTGCGTAGAATCTCTGCGAATCGTGCCATGGGCACCATCATACCGGCGTGGGTGCCGTGTACAAGGGGGTAGGGGAGTGTTGGGCGCAAGTGTGAGAGAGTCCGCGCCCCCTACCCGCTCTGGAGTCGCGTTTTCCGAGGAAACCTAGCTCCAAAACCGTTGCTCTAGCCCCGTTCCGCAACCTAGCCGCGGAGGCGGCGCACCACCCTCGCCAGCAGGCCCGGCTGGGTGGGTGCCTCAGCAGATGACTCAGGCTCAACGGTGACAGGATGCGTTTCTTCGGCGCCGTGTGCCCCGTGAATACCACGCGTGCTGTACCCGCCGCCGATTGCGCGGGCACGTTCGAGCTGCCGACGGTGCTCAGCATCCCAGGAGTGCGCCCGGTCGGACATGGCCCACTCGAACCCGGCCGTCAGGCTCGTGGCCGTAAAGAGCTCGCGGGACGCGCGGATGGTCGCACCCAGCGGCTCGGGGAGAGCCGGGATCTGCTCCACGGCGGGGAAGGGTGCGGGGGCCGCACATTTCCCAGAGCCAAGAATCTGTGCGAGCAGGTAGGCACGCTCGGCGCGCAGCACCTCCAGCAGTTCGGTGCGGCGTGCATCCGATGCTACCGCCGCGTGCCGCAGGGCGGCGGCAACCATCAGCTCGGGAACGCCACCGGCGAGCATGCCCAGCGGCAGGGTGAACTCGCCCAGCCCGTACAGGTTCAGTGCGCCGCCCACGCGCATCTGCGTGAAGGCATCCGGCACGAGGGCGAGCACGGAAATACCCGCCGCGGCAGAGAATACCGCCGGGTGGTAGCGGCTGGTCAGCGTGAACGCCGCCGCCCGGTGCACGGTGATGCTCTGGTCGGCATGCAGAATCGGTAGCAGGGTCGCCGGGGTGGAGGGACTGAGCTGCTCGGCGATGCGCTGGTGCGCCTGAATATCGCCGCTGGTCGGGTCCTGCGGGTCACCGTAGTGGCTCAGGAATACGGGCGCGTAGCCGTGCTCGCGCCACATGCCATCGAGTAGACGCGCAATCTGCTGCGCCTGCTGTTCGGTGCACTCGTTGACGGTCACGCAGACGTAGTGTTCCGGCAGCTTGTTAAGCATCTGACCTGCGGAAATGCCCTCTGCATAGCGCAGGGTGCGTGCCGGGGAGTCCACCAGGTAGTCGGTGGCGTCGTCTACGCTCAGGCGCGCGTCAATACCTCGCTTACGGCACCAGGCGAGGGAAGAATGTTCGCGCACCGTCACCGAACGGGCGGTGCGCAGCATACGCTCCAGAACCTGCGCGTCCTCAGGATTGAGCACCGGGCCCAGGGACTGGCCGGTCACGTACACGGGCACGCCTGCATGCTCGGCGGCACGCACCGCGGCGGCGCGTTCGTAGAGCAGCCAGCCGTAGCGGGAATTGAGGTTGCCGCCGCCGGAGACCACGACCGCGTCCATGGTGGTGATAGCGTCCGCGAATTCCACCATGCGCTCAACGGTCTGCGCCAGCGGATGCAGCACCTCCGGCAGCGCCTGCACCTGCGGCAACGCCACCAGCTCGGTAACGGAGGGGCGCTCCCGGTCGGTGTGCAGCTGCGCCAGGACGCACTCAAGCGCCGCGAGGGTCAGCTCGCGTTCAGCCGGCGCCCAGGGAAAGAGGAAAAACGGCAGGTACTCGTAGAGCGCCCCCGCCTCATGGTCTGCCGCCTCATGATTCACCGCCGCGCCAATATAGCGCGCCGAATGGCCCACATCGCGGGTCATGAGGGTGACCGCCGCGCCGCCTTCGGAAAGCGCCGCCGCGCTCGCAATGGTCATGGCTTCGTCGCCCACGTGGTAGGTGTGCTGGCCGATATCGCCAATGACGAGCACGCGCGGTGCTTCAGCAAAGTGCGGTGCTTCAGTAACGGGCAGTGCTGTAGAAGAATGATTGTTCTCTGCCACGGCTTACGCGCCCTTCTGATCTGCCGACCCAGCCTCTGCCGAACCAGCCTCAGCACCGCGACGAATCAGGGAACGCTTCGCCAAGGAACGCAGCGCGCGGCCTGGGGTGCGCAGGTGCTTCAGAACCCGCAGACGCTCCTCAATAGCCTGCTGGCGGTTCTCAATGGCCTGCTGACGGGCCTCGATACGTTCCAGGCGGCTCTCAATAGAGCGCAGAATGTCCAGGGATTCGCGGGTCAGATCGTGCCCGTCAATCACGCGGCGCTCCAGGTCAGCCGCCAAATGCGCCTGATACAGGTACGCACCCGGTCGGGCACCCGCCTGCAAATCCTCGCGGATAGCGCGGGCACGCACCAGCGAATCGAAGCGGGCATGATCAGCCTGACGTTTCACGCTATTCGCCTCGGCACCCTCCGCGTCGGGGCGTAGCGACCAGTACGCCAGCGGCTCATCCACCAGCAGAATATCGGCGACTGCGGCGGCACGCATGTTGAACTCCCAGTCGCCGACCACCGGCAGGGACTCGTCATAGAAGCCGACGAGCTCGTGCAGGCTGCGGCGGTAGAGAATGCCAATCGGTACGGCACGGTTGGTGCGGAACAGGAACTGCAAACCTACGCTGGGTAGGCCGTCGTGGAAAATACGTTCCTCGTACACCTCGAACTCGCCGTCGGCGTTCTCACGTTCGTACCGCTCCACAATGCGGGTGGTGCACATGAGCGCGCCGCTCTCTTCCAGCGCCGCGACGGTGCGCTCCAGGAACTCGGGTGCCCACAGGTCGTCATCATCGTGAATTGCCACGTATTCGGAGGTGGTCGCCGCCAAACCGGCGTTGGATGCCGCCTCCATGTTGTCGCCGGAGGTGGTCAGCAGCTGCACGCGACCGGAACCCAGCGGAGAAGCTTCAATGACGGCGCGGGTTGCCTGCTCGTCGCCACCGTCGTTGATTACGCATACCGTGTAGTCGGTGAAGGTTTGCTGCGCAATGTTCTCCAGGGTGCGGCTCAAGAAGCGGGGGCGGTCCTTTGTACGGACCAGAATAGCTACGGTAGGAGAAGACATAACCACAATCAGTCGAGGGTGAGTGGGCGCGTGCCAGCCCAAGAACTCAACCATTATGAGGGTGTGCACCGTTCAGACTCAACCCGCCGCCCGGCTATCCCGCGGCAGTGAGCATGCAGGGGCATGCACCGCCCCTAAAATCTAGTGGATGGACTGTAGAGCCACCATCGCCAGCACTCCGAACACAAAGCACGCCGGGATGGTCACCAGCCACACCAGAAGAATCTGCAGAACGATCCTGGACTTCAACGCATTAAAACGCTGGTTTACGCCCGCGCCGAGCGCCGATGCCGTTGCCAGGTGCGAGGAGGAGAACGGCACCTGCAGCAGGAAGTAGCCGATTACCTGCACCACAGCGGTGGTACCCTGAGCGACCGCACCACGGAACGGGTCTAGGCGCACCATCTTGTAGGCGAAGGTGTAGCCGATGCGGCGGCCACCGGTCAGCGTACCGGCGCCCAGGCTGAGGGCAATGATGATGGTGCCCAGCAGCATCCCGCCTCGGGTGAGGGATTGAAGCAAATCCGGGTCTATGATGCGTTCGCTCAGCAGCGCCCACAGCAACAGGTACAGGTAGCCGGTCTGCAGGCCGTGCAATAGCGAAATCGCGGAGGCAGACACCGCCAGCACCTCGCGGGCGTGCTGATTCACCAGGCGCGGGTTATGCCCCACCACGAGGCGGTAGAACGGCACCACCATCAGCCAGGACAGCAGAAAAATGAGCGGCGGTAGGTAGAAGAGCGGCAGCAGGGTCGCCCCAAAAATATGCGGCAGGAAGGCGAGCGAACCGAAGCCTTCAGCGGCGCTGTCGATCCTTGTTTGGGTCCACCAGCTCACGCCGGCAAGGGCACCCACCAGCGCGTGGGTCGAGGAAGACGGAATCCTCGAAACCCAGGTGAGCACACCCCAAATAGCGCAGACCAGTAGCGCCGCAACAATGCCGTTCAGGCCGGTGGTACCCTCCGGGGCACTCACCCACGAGGCGGAATACTCACCGAGCAGCAGGAACGCACCGACCACACCAAGCACGTTGAAGAGCGCGGCAAGGTACAGGGCGGAGCGCTCGCCGAGGGCGCGGGTACGCACCGGAACAGCGACGGCGTTTGAGGCGTCGTGCACACCGGTCACGTAGACCGCGGCAATGAAGGCGCAACAGGCTAGAAGACCCAGGAGCATTAGGATTCCTGAACGATAATGCGGCCGATCTCGGCGGACACATCACGCATGGCGTTGGAGGCGGCGGTCAGCTGCGCCAGGAAGGTGGCGTAGCGGCGGTACCGTTCGGGGGTGTAGCGTTCGGCAATGTACGCGTCGTATTCTTCGGCGGTGCGTAGCGCCTGGCGGGAGATGCGCAGCATGTCCATCCAGTAGTTGTCGAGGCCGCGAATATCGGCGAGTTTGGGGATGACGGCGGCGGTCAGCACCGCCTGACGCTGAATGATGTCCAGGATCGAGGTGATGTGCGTGGCGAAGCCGTCAATGCTGTGCAGGGACAGCACGTGCGCGGCGCTGGTGAGCTTCTCAACGGCGTTGGTGAGCTTGCGTGCCAGCGTGTACAGGTCTTCACGCGGAATCGGCGGGGAGAAGGAGCTGCGCACCTCGGTGAGGGTGCGGAACAGCAGGTTCGTGGAGTCCGCCTCGTGGGTGAGCATGCGTTCGAAGAGTTCGGGGTACTCCGCGACGGGGGAGCCGACCATTTCAGAGAGCAATGCCGCCGCCTCACCGACCTGCGCTGAAATTTCAGCGAGGGAGGCGAGGGATTCGTTGGCGTGGGGGAAAAGTCGGTGCAGCATAGTTCCCAGTCTAACCAGTATTGGGGGCTGCGGGTGTGCATAGCCCGCGCGTATCTCACGAGCGCCCGACCTGCAAACGTCACTGCAACGACCAGTAAATGTTATAGCGCCGACCTGTTCGCGGTTGCGCATGAGGGTTTTAAACAAAACGGTGGGGGTCGATTTCTCGACCCCCACCGGAACGTTTAGGGATGTCGGGTTGGGAGCGCCTCTCGGCGGAAGGCCGCTCGAAGCGGCTAAAGATTTGGAGCCCGGGGCTACCTATTAGCAACCCGACATCTTGTAATTATTATCCACCCGCACCCGGCGCAGAGTCAATTAGAAACAGGCTTTTCACGCCTTCGCGACCCAATGTGGAACCTGTGCCAATTCGCGGCACGAACCCGCATTTTTAGGCGCCCAAACGTTGCAGAAGATTAGAATGCTTCGAGGCTGGTCTGCGATTTTTCCTGCGCAGAATCAGCCCCCGAACCCCCGTTAGCCTGCTGACCAGCCTCAACGGCGCGCAGCTGGGCGGCGACCGCCTCCAAATCGTGCGCAATCTGCTCCATCTGCTGAGCCTGACGCGGCAGACGAGCACGACGCTCCACCGCCTCACGCTTCACCTCGTGGCTGCCCGGAACCGCACCATCCTGCCCGGCAGAGCGCGCATAATCGGTGCGGATACCCAACGCCACCACGTGCGCAAACGCGGCGCAACGTTCCATCGCAATATCCATATCGCCGGTGTACAGGCCCGCCAGAATCTCATCAATCGTGCGGACCACCTCGTCGGCACTTGGCGGGTCGGGAACACCCGCCACAACGTGCGAACGGTAATCCTCCGCCATGCCCAGCTCAAAAGCACGGCTCACCCCGCGCGGCGAACGATGCACCACGTCCCGCAGCCAGTACATACGCCACAGCGCACCCGGCAGGGAGTGGGCGCTCGCGTGCGACCAGAGTTCGGCGAGCATCTCAATACCGTAGTCGTCGGTGAAGCTGACGAGCCGCTCGGTCATCTGCTCGTCGGTGCCGCGTCCGCGCATCAGCAGGATTCGTGCGGAGGCGTGTGCCGCCTCTTCGCGTGCGGCGGGGTCCATGCCGCCTTCGTGGCGTTCAAATTTCTCGGCGGAGTAGAGGACGGGGCGGTGGTGGGTGCGGTGTCGGGTACGCCCGGAGGCGCCGGTTGATGATGCGGGTGTAGACATAGGATTTCCCAGTGTACCGTTCATTGGCTGGGGGCCGGTAGTGTATAGTATTTCTATCTGCACACTTTCAGTTTTGTGTGGATAGGAGCGCCTTTAGCTCAGTCGGTAGAGCTACGGACTTTTAATCCGCAGGTCGTGGGTTCGAGCCCCACAGGGCGCACTAGCCGACCCGTCGCCTCCCGCTTTGCGGGGGTCGGCGGGTTTTTGCGTCTTCACCCTAGTGTGCGGGGTTTTACCCCGTGTTGATTCCGTGTGGTGGGGCGTGTCCTGCCGGGTTGGCCTGGCAGTTTTTGATTTGTGTACGTTGACCCGAAAAGATGAGGAAACCCGTGAGCGTCACCATTAAGAACCCCGAAGAGATCACGATTCTTGCCACTGGCGGCACGATCGATAAGTTCTATTCGGTGGCGGGCACCATGGATATTGGTGAGCCTGCCGCTAAGGACCTGCTGGACCGCGTCATCACTGACGTGCGCTTCGATATTCGTCCGCTGATTGGCAAGGACAGCCTGGACATGACCGATGAGGATCGTGCCGAGCTGACCGAGGCGCTGAACGCTGTCACTAACGACCAGGTACTCATCACCCACGGCACCGACACCATGCCGGAGACTGCCCGCTACCTGGTGGAGCACGCCGATCTGGGCGATAAGGTTGTGGTGCTGACCGGTGCGATGCAGCCCGCTGTGATGGCTCATTCGGATGCCGGTTTCAACCTGGGTGCCGCTATTGCCGCCCTGAACCTGCTGGAGCCGGGCGTGTACATCAGCATGAGCGGTCGTATTTTCCCTGCTGAGAGCGTGCGTAAGGACCGTTCTCGCGGCATTTTTGAGGGCTAAGATGGCTGATTCCGCTCGTATGAGGCGGGGTGAACCGGTTTCTTCCGCTGAGCTTGCGCCGGTGGAGGGCTCCTCGGATCTTGTGCCGCAGGAGCACATGTCGCAGGCGCAGCTCATGCAGCTGCAGGCGATGGATGAGCTGGAGCAGCAGGCTGATGAGTTCTGGAATGTCACCAGTGATTACCCGCTGCCGGCTAAGAACCTGTACCTGGTGCGTGTGCTGCTGCTGGTCGTACCCTCGCTGATTACTGTTTATTACTTTATCCGCGTCACGCTTTTCCCGATTGGTGCGGTGCCGCTGGTCTATCTGGTGATGCACATGTGGGTTGCCATGATTTACCGGGCGAACCGTTCGGTGAAGTTGGTATTGCTGGCGAATGCGGCATCCGGGGTCGCGGCGGCGATTATGACGGCGTTCTTTGCCTATGCGCTTGTGACGGTGCACGGCCCGCAGACGCTGCTGGACCGTGTGGGTATGTTCTATACGGTGAGCCTGCTGACGGTCATGGCGTCGTTTGCGTTGGAGGTTCTGTTCTCGCTGTTCTATAGTTTGGCAGTTCGTAGGAGCTTGCGTTTGACGCGGCAGAAGCAACAATCGGAGCAGCAGGGCGCTGAAGAGCGGAAGGCAGAGGAGCCCGCTGAGGCTTCGCGTGTAGCGGAGCAGAGCTAACGCACACCGACGGGCGGGCGAATCCCTGCGCATCCGCGCCTCTGCAGGGTGAAGCCTGAGGGGTGTTGATGGGGTGATAAGTGGCGGTGTGACACGCTCTCAACGATGCCCAGCCACTGCTCAGATTCCCTTAAAGTACGCGTGATACGGTAGAGACAGAAACACGACCCGCACCTGCCAGGAGGCCACTCATGGGCGCTACACACCTGAACACAGATGCCGCTTCATCCGCAGAACACCCGGATGAAGATATCAGTATGCAGACCCGCTTTCAGGCGCCTATCCGTCACGTGACTCCTGCTACGCCGGAGGTGTCCGTTCCGCTGAACGTGCCGCCGGTGGTGACTGGCTCGCATCCGGTTATTTCGGCGACTTCTACCGTCATCATTCAGGATGGTACGAACCCGCCGATTGTGGTGCGTACGCACCCGACGGGCCCTCTGCCGCCGTTCCCGGGGCAGGGTCAGGTTCCCGCTTTTCTGCGCACCTACACCGCTGACGAGGTGAAGGAGCGCAAGCAGAAGCTCAAGAAGAACCTGCTAGTCCGCGCCGTTATTTTGAGTATTTTGACCCTGGTCGAAGGGCTCATTATCTCCCAGTACACGCAGCCGTTGGCGATTTGCTTTGGTTTTGTGGCGGCGCTTTACCTGGTGGTTCAGATGTGGCCGCTGATGCGCCCTCCGAATGATTCGACGGACGCCTCCGTGTATAGCGTTTGGGCTATCTGCTCCCTGATCGGGTATGTTGCCGTGGGGCTGGTGCTTTCACCGATTACGTTCCTGCTGCTGATGCTCGACTGGGCTGGAGTTTCGATGGGGCTTGACCCCCTGCTGATACTTGTTGTCTTGGGCTTGGTCTGGTTGAGCGAGGTCGGTTTATCGTTGCTGACCATTTACCGCTTCAATAACTTGCGAATTGCGATGGCGAATCGGGCAGATTCTCCGTTGCTACCTGACAGTATTTCTGCGACGGTTGATCCGTCCGCTTCTGCCTAAAGTTCTGAGGCGGCGCGGTAGACGAACGTCGCGCCCACACTCACATCACACACTCGCTCATACGTTTTCCGCACACTATCAGCCGATATCCGAAAGATTCAGCTATGTCCGCCGTCGAGTCCTCTCCGCCATCCGCTCCGAACACCACGCATCTTACGAAGCCCGCCACCCCCACTCTCGTGTCTGTGGCGGGTTGGGTTCTGCTCGTTATTGCTGTGGGCTGGCTGGTGCTGATTGGGTACACCGGTGTCACCTATGCAACGACGCAGCTGTCGCACCTGTCGACGTGGCGCGCCCAGTCGCTGGTGGAGGCGCAGGCGTACTACCCGGTGATGTTCTTGCTGGTCAGCGCGTTCGGTAACGTGACCCTGCATGCTTTCTGCACGGTGGCGTACCTGCGTGGCTACCGTTGGGCGGCGCTGGTGCTGTCGGTGGCGTTGGCGTTGGGCGTTTTGGCTTCTTTGCTGATTATGCTGACTGTGGCGGCTCTTCTGGGCACGTTGAATGGTGCGCCGAGCCAGGATGTTGAGCTGCTGCTCAGTAGCGCTTCGCCGTTGTATACGCCGGTGTATATTGCTGGCCCGTACATGCTGGTGTGCGTGGTAGCGTTGGCGTTGGTGTGGTCGCGTCAGTCGCGTTCGTACATGCGGGCGCGCCGTGATTGGCGTTTGCGCCGCAGCGAGGATTACCTGATTTAGCCTCATAGGTTTTGGCCACGGATCCTGCAGGTCCTGCGGGGCCCGGGTCTGCGGCTCACCGATAATTTTATTCACCCAACCACAGTTAGGATGACTCGTGCACCCTACTTCCGAACCTGCGCACGAATCCTCATCGCAGACTAGCCCCGGCGCCGCCAAGCGCACATATGATGAGCGGGCGGCGTTTGAAGAGGCGAAAAGAAACCTTGGCATAGTTGGCGATAGGGAACAGGAATTTAACCGGGGACTGGCGATTCTTGGTAAAGCCTATTCCATCGGTATGACGCTCATCCTGGTGTATTTCCTCCTGGACGCGTACCAGATTCTCGTTACTGCGGGCCGGAGTTTGAACATTGGCTCGTTCCTTAGTTATGCCCTGCCGAAGGTTCTGCCTGACGCCATCTTGGTGGTGCCGTTCCTCTGGATTGTTCTGGGGTGGGTCAAAGACGGGTACATTAATCCGCGCCGCCTGACGATGCTGTACCTGCTGCTGTGCTCCTTGAGCGGTGTGCTTTCTTTCGCCGGTGTTTTTGGTATGGCTCAGGTGCTTTTCCCTGCGTTCACTGCTCTGGATCCGGCTTCGCATCCTGCCGCCGCTTCGTCTATCGTGACGCAGGCTCTGGTTGCGGTCATTACGGCGGGTAGCGCTGTTCTCATGTTTCTGCTGACTCGCCCGGCTGTGGGCGCGGTTCCGAGCTTTGCGGTGATTCGGAAACAGATGAGGGCTATCGAGGAAAGCACCTCGGGTGCTGAGGATGAAGAAGAGCTGACTCGCGAGGATGTTCTTCGTCAGCTTGAGAAGGAAGAAGGCCCGGTCAAGGACTCTACCGAGCAGCTGTTGCGTGAGCTTTCTGCCGATTATGCGCTCTCGAATGATCCGGCGGAGAAGAACCGCCTGCTGGATGAGATACAGCAGGTTCAGCGCGCCCAGAAGGCGGGTGTGAAGCCTAATCTTGGTGGCGCCTCCACTGGTGAGGCGGGTAAGCCCCACGAGCAAGCACACGGGGATGAGAAGGCTACTGCTGGATCTACCGCGCCTGCCGCTCCTAAGGTGGTGCTCCCGCCCCGGCCGAAGGCGCTGCGCGGCGTCATGCGATGCTTTGTCGCCATTATGGCGGTGGAAGCAACCCATAAAATCTTCCTACATATGATTGATGGGCGTTCAGCTGGTGGCGTCGAATTATGGGTGGGTTTCATCATCCCCGGTATAGTGCTCCTCCTCGTTGAGCACGCCATACCGATGTTTGTCCTTTGGCGACTGTGGAGGGGCCGACTCTGGGCGTATGTCGTCATCTTTATTAGCTTCGCTTTTATAGCTATCAGGGGCTTGATAGATTTTGTGAACACCTTCCTGACGACTGGTTATCTTTCCCGGTTGCTGAATGGTACGCAGACGTGGAGTTCTCAGTACTACGCGTCAGCTGTGCTGTCTGAGAATGTTGCTGACACCTTGATTACGCTCCTCTCCACCCTGATAGTTGTGCTGCTCATTAGCCGTTCCACCAGGATTTATATGGCTACCGCGAGGTTGGCGCGCTTGAAGGCGCGCGAACAGGCGAACGCCGGTGATGGTCGGGTCGTTGAACATCAGGACGCAGAAACGCGTGCTCGCCTAGAAGATGAACAGACCCGCAGGGAAGAGAAGGAAGCTAACCGACGCGCTGAAGAAGCGGTCGCTCAGCAGTACAGGAGGACCCGCCGTACGGATGCGCGGAAGAACTCCCGCAACGAACAGCGCGGCTACAAAGATACTTCCGTGTACACCGAGGAAGGCTACCGCCTCAACTAGGGCGGATGCCCCTCCCCATGGGGAGACTCTTTGCCACCTGCCCCCGTGCTACAGCGTGCGGGGCGGGGTGCGAAGAGAAGAAAGGAACAATGATGTCAGAACGTACCCCAAAGCAACCGTTGAACGATCCGGAGTACACGGTTCCCGAGTACAGTGTGCTACTGCCCTCTAACGAGGCTGAAAATAGCACGGCAGAGGGCGATGCCGCCTCCAGTAACGTAGCTTCCGGTAGCGTCGCAGATAACAGCGCGGCAGAGGGTAACGCGCCCGGCGGTAGCGCCTCCGAGCACGCCAGCACCCCCGAGCAAACCACCACTGGCTACCGGGAGGCGACCACCGGCTACACTGCCGCCTCCGAGCAGGTAATTCCGGAGCGCCCGAAGGCTATGCGTAGCGTCATGTGGTGCGCTGCCACCATTATCGTGCTGGGGCCCCTGAGTAATTTTCTGCCGATTCTAAGCCGGTCGTATATCGATTTTAAGATGGTGGTGAGTGTTTTCTTCTCTGCGCTGGTGGTTACCCTCATCCTCTCCGCCATCCCGATTTTTGTTCTCTGGAAGATCTGGGATGGCCGCGAGTGGGCGCGCATCCTTACCATCATCTACTGCGCTCTCGCGGCTGCTAGTGGTGTGCTTATTCTTGCGGATAATTTCTCGGAGTTAAGCTCTAGAGCGGCTGCGGCGTCCAGCCTGGTGCGTATCGTGAGCGGCGTTTTTACTCTCGTTCTTTACCTCCTGATGATTGTGCTGCTGACTCGTGCTCCTATTAGGACGTACACCCAAATCGTTAGCGGGGCACGCGCACTAGAACACCAGCAGATGATGTCTGAGACGAGACAGGCTGCCGGTCAGGTGCCGGCAGAACTTCGAGAGCTTTTCGCTGATGACGAGGACGGCGAACACACCTCAGTAGAGGGAAAGACCCCTCGCCCCCCACACCGTAGCGCTGGATGGGGCACGTAGAAAGGCGCAACAACGTCAGGAGTTCCGAGGCTAGCTCTCGGAATGGTGCACGTGGTGACTCGGGTACCTCTGAATACGCTGAGAAAGGGTACCGCCTTCCTGAGGTGTGGCGCGCCTCCTTATATCCTTGGGGTAAGACTCTTTAACGCCCGCCCCGTGCACTGTAGCGCGGGGTGGGTGCCAGGGGAGAAAGGAATGACGATGTCAGAACGTACCCCGAAGCAACCCTTGAATGACCCGGAATATACGGTTCCCGAATACAGCGTGCTGTTGCCCTCCGAGGAGGCTAAAAACAGCACGGCAGAGGGCGATGCCGCCCCCGAAACCAGCACCGCCCCCAGCACCGCCCCCAGCGGCGCCCCCAGCGGCGCCCCCAGCGGCGCGGTAGGCAATAACGCGGCAGAGGATAACGCGCCCGGCGACAGCACCCCCGCGCACGCCATCACCGGCTACCGGGAGGCGACTGTCGGCTACAGTGCCCCTACCGCCTCCGAGCATGCGGGTTGGGTACGTCCGAAGGCTCTGCGCAGCGCCAAGCGGTGCACCACCGCGATTATTATTCTGTCGCTTTTCACCACTATCCAGCTCTTCCTGCTCTTCGGTAAACCAATCGCCGGTGTGGAGACGCTACCTGACCTTGTCGTGCGTATGCTGGGATACCCTCTCCTCTTTGTTCTTATCCAGATTTGCCTCTTCTGGATGACCTGGAAAGGACACAGGTGGGCGCACATACTTACCCTCATGTACAGCGCCTACGAGGTCTTGAGTCGCATGTATTGGTTTGCGCAAGATTTCCTCGTGGACTCCCGCTATATCACCTTGTTGATGGATGAGTTGCAGTCCTCCGACTCTGTAGATTTTGCGGTCGCTTTTCTCATACGTACCGCGGTTGGTGTTTTCATTACTGTCCTCTACGTCCGGAATATTGTGTTGCTGACTCGTCCCTCTGCGTGGGCGTACACGGCTACCGGCAGCAGTGCACTGAATAACCAAGTGGTCAATCAGAATCCACAGGCATCTAACACGAACTCCAATGAAGGCGGGAACAGCCTCAACTAGGGTGTTTGCCCTAAACGGCACCGCTACCGCCAAAAGGCTCAGAGCATGAAAGGGTGGGGATACCAAACGGTATCCCCATCCTTTTGCGTTAAATATCGAAATCTTCTAGCTGGTAAAACCCTTTGAGTTATCTAAAAGGTTCCAGGCTTCGTATAAAAACTCTACAAGGCCCGAAGAGCTTACACTATACTGAAAAAGTATTATTCTCTCAGCTAACTACATCAAATAACTCTTTTGGGTAGATTTCATGTAAATCTACCCAAAAAAGTGGAACAACCACCGATTCACGCACCATAGTGCGAGCATACGAGAGAAAGAACGACGATGTTTAACAATACTTCCGGCGCCCCCGCGGGCACGCTGGCACCGCAGTCTAACGCCGCAGCATCGAACTTTCCGGCACCGAACTTCGCAGCACCCACCGCAGAGGCACCTCAGTCTCAGGTTCCTGCTGGTGCCCGCCCCGTGTATGGTGTTCCGGGCATCCAGCGCGCTATCAATCTTCCGTCGCGCCCCATTGCCATCTGGACGGTAAGTATTTGCGTGATGTTGCTCCTGCTTACGTACCCCCTGCAGCCTCTTGTGGGTCTAGAGTTTATGTTTGCGTATGTACTGGCAGGCGCAACCATGGGGCTTACGATGATTCTCCCTATTGTGCTTGGAGTAGTCTCTGCCTGGTACCTCAATGAGGGTTATGAGTGGGCGCGAGTGGTGATTATTATCGAGGGCGCACTGCGTATGCTTCTGGATATTTTGGTTGTAGCTGGCTCTTCCCGATTCTTCCTGAGCAATGACTATAATTCGCAAGCGTTCAGGTTTATGTTTTTTGGTCCGTTTATGACCCTTGAGGGTATGTATGTGAAGCTCGCCTTTGATTTCATCATCCGCATCTTCTTTATTGTTCTTCTCTGCCAGCCGCAAGTGGGGCAATACATCAAAACGTGTGAGAATCTGCGACGCATGGGCGTGCGGTAAATCGTACTGCAGAAGACATAACCAATCGGGGTATAACCCCACCCGTTCTATAAAGCAGGTTTCGCATGAGCCTGCCAGGTTTGAACAATTTCTTGAACAATCGCCGACTCACGCATCAGCGTGGGGCACATACAAGAAAGAACGACGATGTTTAACAACGCTCCCAACTCTTCGGCTACTGGTCCGGCATCTCAGCCTAATACCGCAACACCGAACTTTCCGGTTCCGGGCGCACCCGCTCCTTCATACAGCATGCTGGGCTCCTACGAAGTCGTTTACGTCCCTTCGCAGCCTGTCGCCCTGCGTGCGGCGATGGGCTGCGCAATCGCTGTGATGGTATTGGTCGCCCTATCATCCCTGTACGTGATGGCCTGGCGTGGTGTGGAATTCGCTGGTCTTTCATGGATTGGCTTTACCGCTATCGGCGGGCTCGTCATCTGGCAGCTCTGGCAAGGAGCCCGCTGGGCGCACATACTGGTCATCGTTGATTGTGCGCTATACCTTGTCCTTAACCTATTGGGCTTGCTGTTGCTTCCTCTTTTGAGTCAGATTGGTGTACCCGTCCTAGAAGTGATTGGGCTAGCAGGCGCATACCACTATGGAGATCCTAATGTCTTCTTTGTGCTGGCTCTAGGCAGGACCGCACTTGATGTTGTCTTGCGTATTGCCATCATTATTCTTCTGGCTCAACCGCAGGTATTGCAGTACTTCAAAGCTCACGCGGACCTTCGAAGCATAAGCGTAAAGTAACCTTGTGGAGGTGTAGCTGGCTTCCGGGACATCACCTCCACCGGGTTTGAGAGAACGCAAAAAGGTGGGGATACCAAACGGTATCCCCACCCTTTCTCATCCCCAGCTCAGCAGCCGAGAAGGACTCACGTATTACTCAGCAGATTCCTGCTTCGCCTTCGAACGGCCACGCAGGTACTCGATAATAACCGGCACCACAGAAACCGCCACAATAATCACAGCAATGTACTCAATGTTATTGTGCACGAACGGGATACCGCCCAGCAGCACACCCGCCAGACCAATCGAACCAATCCACGCAACCGCACCAACAACATTCCACAGGTGGAACTTCTTACGGTCGTACGAAGAAATACCAGCCGCAAGAGACACAAAAGTACGAACAATCGGCACGAAACGACCCAGAACCAGAGCCAAACTACCGCGCTTCTGGAAGAACTCCTCAGTAGTGTGCAGGTTCTTGGTGCTCAGAATCTTCGCGTCATCCTTGAAGATCCTACGGCCGTAACGGGCACCAATCTGGTAGCCAACCTCAGCGCCAGCAATAGCAACCAGCACCAGCACCGGGAACGCAACCCACAGAGACAGGCCCATCTGCTCATGCAGCATACCCAGAGCAAAAATCAGGGAGTCACCCGGAAGAATCGGGAAAAGAACACCGGACTCAATAAATACGATAATTGCCGAAACAACCAGAACCCAGGGGCCGGTATCGAGCAGGAACTGCTCAAGGTCGAGGCCCAAGAGCGCAACCGGAAGATGCGCCAAAGCGGTGGCAAGAAAAGTCATGAAAAATCCTGAACTGTGAGTGGACCGCACACACGGATCGGCGGCGGAGTAACACCAGCATAGAAAGCGTACCTATGGTGAACATTGTGCAAAACTATGCGGAGGCTGTGTATTACTGGCACAATTCTACCGGCATTTACGCCGGACGCACGGGTGAGCGAGGCGTAAATCTCCCCACCATCGCGGCTAAACAGCCGGAGGTGATGCGGCGCTCGCGTGCCTCCCCAAGAAATGACCATCCGCAGAGCCGGGCGATACCGGGTGTGACATGATAGAAAGAGAGCACGGCGCGTCGCGGCGTAGCGATTGACCCAACCACCCACCGTTGGAGAGAACCATGAACCCCCAGCACCCAGCGTCCAGCCCCGCCTACTCCAGCCCCGCCAATCTCCTGCACACAGATTCCCTGCATGCTGAAGCCCGTGAAGTGTTGCGCCGCCTCACCGGCGTCGCTGATGCCGAGTTCCACGACGGCCAGTACGAGGCGATTCGCGCCCTCGTAGCCGACCGCGCCCGCACCCTCGTCGTGCAGCGTACCGGCTGGGGTAAGTCCGCAGTCTATTTCATTTCTTCCCTGCTGTTGCGTGCCCGCGGTATGGGCCCGGCTCTTATTGTCTCCCCGTTGCTTTCCCTCATGCGTGATCAGGTCGAGGCGGCATCCCGCGCGGGAGTGCGCGCCGCCATGGTGAACTCCGCGAACGTCACCGAATGGGATGAAATCCACACCCGCCTCGAAGCTAACGAGCTCGACGTACTCCTAGTGGGCCCCGAACGCCTCAATAACCCGGCGTTCCGTGAGCAGTGGCTGCCGTACCTGCTGCCGCGCCTGGGGCTACTCGTTATTGATGAGGCGCACTGTATTTCTGACTGGGGCCATGATTTCCGCCCCGATTACCGCCGTATTGGTTCGCTCATTAAGTCTCTGCCGGTGGGTGTGCCGGTGCTGGCGACTACCGCAACCGCGAATGACCGTGTTAGCCGCGATATCGCCGAACAGCTCAGCACTGATACCACCGCACCCGTGCATGTGTTGCGCGGTCCGCTGTCCCGCGAGTCCCTGCGCCTGGGCGTTCTGACTCTGCCCCATGAGGCGCAACGCATCGGCTGGTTGCTCACGCACCTGAACAGCCTGCCCGGTTCGGGCATTATCTACACGTTGACTGTCTCTGCGGCAGAAGATACCGCAAATGCTCTGCGTGCCAGCGGTTACGAGGTGTTCGCCTATACCGGTAAAACTGACCCGGATGAGCGGCTGGTTGCAGAGCAGGCACTCAAGGAAAACAGGGTGAAGGCTCTTGTTGCGACGAGCGCCCTCGGTATGGGTTTTGATAAGCCTGATTTGGGTTTTGTTGTGCACCTGGGCGCGCCGTCGTCTGCGGTGAGCTACTACCAGCAGATTGGCCGCGCCGGACGAGGTGCCGTCAACGCTGATGTTCTGCTTCTTCCCGGTCGTGAAGACCGCGCCATTTGGGAGTATTTTGCGACCGCCTCCATGCCCAATGAGGAGCAGGCGCTGGCGGTGCTGGATGCCCTCGCCCAGTCCCCGGATGGGTTGAGCACTACCGCGTTGGAGGCGCGCGTTCAGTTGCGCCGCTCCACCCTGGAGCTTCTGCTGAAGGTGCTGGATGTTGAGGGTGCCGCCGTGAAGGAAGGCAACTATTGGCGTCGCACCTCTTCGCCGTGGCAGTACGATAGTGCCCGTTACGCGGCGGTGGCGCAGGCGCGTGTGGTGGAGCAGAACGCCATGCTCGAGTATGAACGCACTAGCCAGTGCCGTATGCTTTTCCTGGCTCAGCAGCTTGATGATGCTTCCGCGACTGCTTGCGGCCGTTGCGATATGTGCGCGGGCCCCTGGTACCCGGTTGAAGTTCCCACTGAGGCGCAGCAGGCGGCACAGAGCAGCTTCAATACGGTGGGTGTGCCCCTGCAGCCGCGCCGTATGTGGCCGAGCGGGCTGGATCAGCTGATGGGTGCGGATGCGCCGCGCGGTCGTTTGTCTAAGGGTGAGCAGGCTGAACCCGGTTACGCTTTGGCTCGTTTGAGCGACATGGGGTACGGTACTCGTCTGCGTGAGCTTCTGGCGACGAATGAGCTGGGTGAACCGGTTGATTCTGAGGTTCCTGCCGAGCTGGGTCGCGCTTGTGTGAAGGTGCTTGCTGCTTGGCAGTGGGCAGAGGCGGGTCGTCCGGTGGCGGTATTGACTCTGCCTTCGCCGGTGCGTCCCCGTTTGGCTCAGTCTCTGGGTAGGGGCCTTGCGTCGGTGGGTCACCTGGTGGATTTGGGTCAGGTGTCTCTGGCGGGGGAGCCGCGTTTCTTTGGCGGTAATAGTGCGTTCCGGTGTGCGGATGTGTTGCGCTCGTACCGGGTGCCTGCAGAAGTGCTGGACTATGTGCGTGAGCATCGGTGCCCTGTTCTGCTGGTTTCTGATGTGGTGGATTCGCGGTGGGCGTTTACGGCTGTGGCACGTGAGCTACGGCTGGCGGGTGCTTCTGCGGTGTATCCTTTCTCTTTGGCTGCCACCCACTAGTCGCGCCCATTAATGTTTATTTATTCCCCTGACGAGGTTGTATGTCATATTCGGAATATTCAAAATTGACGGTCACAGACGGCTCTTCTGCTGTGCTCAGTGATATTCCCGCCCGCCCCGAACACGGCGAGTGGATGGTGCGCGCCCTTGCTGAGGGTGCCGCCGCAGGTGAGCGTGGCGAGATCCCTATCGGTGCCGTGGTGGTGGATGAGCAGGGCATCATTATTGGTTCGGCGGGCAATACCCGCGAGCGGGAGCATGACCCCAGCGCCCATGCGGAGGTCAATGCGATCCGTCAGGCGGCGGCGCATCGGGGTCAGTGGCGCCTGGACGGGTGCACGCTCGTGGTGACGGTTGAGCCGTGCCTGATGTGTGCCGGCACGATCCTGGCGTCGCGCGTTTCGACGGTGGTTTTTGGTGCCTGGGAGGAGAAGACGGGGGCTGCTGGCAGTCGTTACGATGTACTGCGTGATGGCAGGGTTGCTCCGGCTCCCGAGGTGTATGCGGGGGTGCGTGCTGATGAGTGTGCGCGGCTGATGGTGGGCTTCTTTAAGGAACGCCGCCCCTGACCTCCCCTAGGTCTCACCCCTAAAAGATGGTTTGTATAACGCGAAAAGCCGCGCAGGGATTGCGTGGCTTTTCGCGTTATTTGTACGAAAAACCCCATTTATTTGAAAAATACTTCAAGAATTTCAAAAATGACCCCTGTTTTTTCATGAAAAGCCCACCACATCACACATAACCGGGTCTACCATATATAGGCATTGGAGCCTCCGCCTGCCTGCGCCTGACGTTCAACACCCCGCGCGGTGCCCGCGGATGACTCCCAGAAACTCACCCGAACCATCCATTCTCTGAGGGGATCTAACCGTGTTAAGCGTTGACAATATTTGGGCAAAAGGGCGCCACACTCCGCTTTTTGACCGCACCACCTTCTCAGTGGGCGAGGGTGAAGTCATTATTGTTCAGGCGGATAGCCAGCTGGAGCGTACCTCTCTCGCGTTGGCGCTGACTGGTCGCCTTCCCCTGTCCGGCGGAACGATTAGCTGGAGCGAAGGCGATGATGAGCCTCGCCGTATTTCGATGAAGCGTCTGCGTGCTCTCAGCAGCGTGGTGGACTCTCCTGATGTGACCGCTCCTGAGCAGCATATGCGCGTGCACGATTACGTGTCGGAGATGCTCTCCTATAACCTGCCGATTTTTGGCCGTTCCCGTGCGAGCCGCTGGCTGGCCGAGCGCGGTCTTGAGGAGCTGGACGGCTTGTGGATGGATGAGATTAGCGGCGAGATGAACATTGAGCTGATGGCTGCTTTGGCGCAGCATAGCCCCTCTGACTTGCTGGTTTTTGATACTCCTTCCCGCCATCTGAACCATACGTACATGTGGCTTCCGTACCTGGAGGAGCTTGCCGCCGATGAGGACCACCCTCGCACGGTTGTGGCTGTTGTTCCGCATATTTCTGAATCGTGGCATGGTGCGCGTGCTGTGGTGGGTAGTGTTCACATGGATCAGGACGGTGAGTTCGAGTTGGCGGAGGAGTCCGTGGAAGAGCAGCCCGAGACGGAAGAGCTAACTGAGATTGAAGCCTTGATTGATGTGATTGAGGTGCGTGAGGTGGAGGAAATCCCCTTGACCTCTTCGACTCCCCTTACCCTGGCGGCATCCGGCACTTCCGGAGCCGTTCAGACCGCTGAATCTAAGACTGATAACCAGAAGACCGGCAACCAGAAAACTGTTGCCCAGAAGACCGCTGAGAAGGAGTAAGAATGACTGTTCTGCGTGTGGCTCTTGTTGAGCTTAAGCGCCTGACTAGCGGTGTTTTGCCGGTTCTGGTGCTACTTGCGATGTCCTGCATTCCGCTGCTGTACGGCGCCCTGTACCTGTACGGTAACTGGGATGCTTACGGCCATGTGAATGGCATTGTGGGTGCCTTGGTGGTTGAGGATGAGGGCGCTGAGGATTCTGAAGGTAAGCAGGTGAATACCGGTGCGGACGTGAAGAAGAACCTGCTGGATGCTGGCACGTTTGATTGGCGTCAGGTGCAGACTCGCACTGAGGCTGTTGAAGGCGTGGAGAACGGCACCTATGACTTTGCGATGGTGATTCCGAAGGACTTCTCCCGTAATTTGCAGAGTGCCGGTTCGTTCAAGCCTGATGCTGACGGTAAGACGGGCACTATTGATGCGCGTTCGGCGGGTATTGAGGTCATTACGAATGACGCGAACAACTATGTGCTGACGAATATTGTCACGAAGGCGGGCACTGCGGTGCGTGATTCGGTGGCGGAGAAGGTCGGTAATTCTACGGCGAATTCGCTGTTGGCTAGCTTCACGACTATTCACTCGAAGATGGGTGAGGCTGCTGATGGTGCGTCGAAGGTGAATAATGGCACGGTGAAGCTGGCGGATGCTATCACCCAGCTGAAGGATGGCACTGCCACGGTGAATGATGGTGCTGTGAAGCTGAAGGATGGCACTTCTTCTCTGGCTGATGGTCAGTCCCAGTTGTTGGATGGTCAGAAGCAGTTGGCGGAGGGCGCTGCGAAGCTTGCTGATGGTGTTTCGACTTTGGATTCGGGCGCCGAGAAGCTGGATTCTGGTGCTGCGAAGCTTGCCGATGGTGCTTCGAGTTTGAAGGATGGTTCGTCGACTTTGGCTTCGGCTGCGGCGTCTGCTTCTGATGGCGCGGCGAAGCTGAAGGATGGCTCGGCTACCCTTGCTGAGGGTACTGCGAGCTTGAAGAGTGGTTCGGCTTCGGTGGCGAAGGGCGCTAATGATTTGGCGTCTGGTATTCATCAGTTGCGTGAAGGTATGGATCAGGCAGGTATTCGTGAGTTGCCAGCCGAGTTGAACGCGATGTGCACGCGCCTGCATGAGACGGATACGTCTGCCGGTAGCGGTGATTTTGGTCGTGATTTGTCGAATACTGTGGTGTCTGCGACTGCGCAGAAGGTGCGTGCTCAGGTGACTCCGCTGGTTGAGGCGGGTACGTTGACTCGGGAGCAGGCTGATCAGCTGGTGGCTGCTGTTGATTCTGAGGAGACGAAGAATGAGGTTGCTGAGCTGAATCAGAAGGCTCTGCAGTCGCACCTGGCTACTCGTGATGCTGCCGCTGCTGATGCCCTGTCGAAGCTGAGCGCATTGAAGTCGAGCCATTGTATTTCTGATGGTTCGTCGTCGACTGCGGTGAAGATTCAGACTTTGGTGACTGGCGTGGATTCGCTGGATTCTGGTGCTTCGTCGCTTGCGAAGGGCGCTTCGTCGGTGGCTGATGGCGCCGCTCGTGTGGATGCTGGCGCGTCCTCGTTGGCGTCAGGTTCGGCGACCCTGGCTGATGGTAATTCCAAGATTGCTTCGGGTGCTTCGAGCCTTGCGAGTGGTTCTGCGACTCTGTCGGGTGGTGCTTCTGAGCTGAAGGAGGGTACCGATTCTTTGAAGAGCGGTACTGCCGAGCTGAAGGACGGTAGCGGTACTTTGGCAGAGAAGGAGCAGTCTGCGGTTGAGGGTCAGCAGAAGCTGGCTGATGGTGCGAATGAGCTGAAGGATGGTGCGTCGCAGCTTTCTGACGGTACGGCGAAGCTGTCTGATGGTTCTACTCAGCTGAATGATGGTGCTTCCGAGTTGAAGGATGGTACTTCGTCGCTGGAGAGCGGCTTGGCTTCTGGTGCTAAGCAGGTTCCGAGCCTTGCGCCGACTGATCAGGCGAAGGTTGCGGATACGATGTCGAACCCGGTGACTTTGTCGCATGATTCCTTGGCGTCGGGCCGTAACTATGGTGAGGGCATGGGTCCGTTCTTCATGTGCTTGGCGTTGTGGATTGGCGGCTTGATGCTGGTTCAGACGTTGCGCGTGATGAATAACCGTGCGTTGGCTTCGCATGCTCCGTCGATCCGTGTGATGCTCGGTAGCTGGATGCCGTTCGGCCTGGTGGGTATTGCTCAGGCGACTTTGATGTTTGCCGCGATTAAGTTTGGTTTGGGCTTTGAGATGGCTCATCCGTGGCTGGTGTGGCTGTTCCTCTGCTATGTGGCTTTGGTCTTTACCGGTTTCATTCATGGGTTGACGGTGATTTTGGGTGCGCCGGGCAAGCTTGTTGCTTTGGTCATTCTGATTCTGCAGCTGATTACTGCTGGCGGCACGATGCCGTATGAGACTTTGCCTGAGTCGATTCGTTGGATGCATGATTTCTTCCCGATGGGTTATGCGGTGGCGGGTACGCGTCGTTTGGCGTATGGCATTAATGAGTCGAGCCTGTGGGGCATCATGCTGGTTTTGACTCTGTGGGGTCTGGCTGGTCTGATGTTGGGTTACATTGGCACGCGTCGTGATCGTACGTGGTCGCTGAAGAAGCTGGCTCCGGAGATTACGGTGTAACAAACCCTGTTTAGTCGCACCGGGGGAAAACTGTCTAATAAAATAGAGATATATCTGCAAAAAGGGAGGGAGGACTGCTGATGTTGCAGCGCCCAGTCGCTGAAGCTTCAAGTCGTCGTCCCGGCCGTACAGGTAGAACTCAGTTGAAGTTGTTCAACGCTGCTATGGAAATCATGACCGAAAAGGGGCTTGAGTACGCCACTGTTGAAGAGGTGGCTGCCCGGGCGGGTGTTTCTAAGGGAACCGTGTATTACAACTTCGGTTCTAAGAAGACCATGGTGGATCAGCTGGTTCAGTACGGCACGCAGTTGCTGCTGAGCGATGCGCGTCGCGCGGCGTCGGTTCATTCTGATCCGCGTGAGGCGTTGCGGAGTGCTGTTCGCGCCGCGTTCCAGTATCTTGAGGACCGTCCGGGTTTTACTCGGATGTGGCTTTCGGAGGCGTGGAAGGGTGCGGATGGTTGGACTGAGGCGATGAGCGATAACCGTCTGAATCTTCTGGATTTTTTGGAGGAGATGACGGAGGCTGTGGCTCGCCGCTATACGGTTGATACCGCTCAGAATCCTCGTGCGATTGCGATCTCTATGTTCGGCGCGATTTACATGTTTGCTATGGATCGTGAAGTGCATCAGGCGGAGCGCAATGCTGAGGATGCAACGCGTGCTGTCATGCTGGTTGTAGATGGGTATATCCGTCATTAGGCGGACCTGTTGGGTCTGTAGACGTAGCCGGGACTTCGGTGTCGGGTGTCGAAAAGGGCACGGTTAAAGGGGCCGTGAAAGGGGCGACACCCGGCTGCCGTACGCGCACGATATGTAGGCTCATTCTTGCCCTCCTGTTGGGGGTGTGCTATAGTTTTCCACTGTTGGTGGTGTGTCCGAGCGGCCGAAGGTGCATCACTCGAAATGATGTTTGGTGTAAAAGCCAACGGGGGTTCAAATCCCTCCACCACCGCACCAACGAAAACCCGTTGAGATTTGTCTCGGCGGGTTTTTGCATGCCCGGATTGTTCTGGGGTGGTGTTGGCGGGTGTGTTGATGGGTGTTTGTGCGGGGGTACTTCGCCTCGTTTTATAGGGCGTGTGCCACTTCCTGGGCTTTGCCGGTGCTTGCTGATTCGGGGGTGGGTAAAATCGTATTATGCGTATTAAGATTCTTGACCACCCGCTGGTCTCTCACAAGATTAGTGTTCTGCGTGATAAGAACACTCCGTCCCCGATTTTCCGTCAGCTGGTTGATGAGCTGGTGACCCTTCTTGCCTATGAGGCGACTCGCGAGATTCGTGTGGAAGAGGTTGAGGTTGTGACTCCGGTGGCAACCACTACCGGTGTTCGTATTGCTGATCCGAAGCCGTTGGTTGTTCCGATTCTGCGTGCTGGTTTGGGCATGCTGGAGGGTATGACTCGCATGGTTCCGACCGCTGAGGTGGGCTTCCTGGGTATGGCTCGTAATGAGGAGACCCTGGACATCGTGACTTATGCTGAGCGTCTGCCGGAGGACCTGACTGGCCGTCAGGTGTACCTGCTGGACCCGATGCTGGCTACCGGTGGCACTCTGATTGAGGCTATTAAGTTCCTGCGTGAGCGTGGTGCCGAGTCTGTGACTTGCGTGTGCCTGATTGCTGCTCCTGAGGGCATTGCTGCTCTGGAGAAGGGTGTTGAGGGCATGGAGAATGTTGACCTGTTCCTGGCTGCTCGTGATGAGCGTCTGAACGAGAAGGCATACATCATTCCGGGTCTGGGCGATGCTGGTGACCGCCTGTACGGTCTGGCTGAGTAGCCTTTCGGCGTTATTCACATGATGTGAGTGGGGCGCCTCTGCATATGTATGTGTGGAGGCGCTTCGCTATGTCTTGTGGGTATTCGGTGGGTTGTGCGTCGCAGTGTGGCGGTGCGTGTCTAATGTGTCCGGGGCTTGGGCGGCGATGGTGCTGCTGGGTGTTGGCATAGGCTTTTGCACCACCCTTCCTATGTGTGACTAGGAACACATTAAAGCATTTGAGGGTGTTTCAAAACTTCAAGCATATTCACAGCCTCACATGAAAATGCAGGGTATCACCCATACATAACAAAAGCCGTGAATATTTATGTGAGAAAAAAGCTGAAAGCCTCAGGTTCCGCATGAAACCTCCCAAAATAGGGGAGGGGCATTGTACTCCGCTCGCCCTTAAAGATGAATCCACTATGCTGAATCCGCTTGATTTATCCGTCAAATAGGAGAAATATTAAGTAAGAGGATTGAGACTCGAACAGGTATTGGGGACTGTTTGACTCGGCGTCACTTCCGGCGCACCCCACACTACGTACGACAGGGATCCCGTACACAGACTTTGAGAGAAGGTTGAACCATGTCAGGCGCTGTACCTGGATATGTGCACATCTCCCAGCGCGGCCGCGCCGCTAAGCGCCAGGTCGTGCAGCCTCAGCGTCCCGTTGCGCAGGCCGCAACGTTGCGTCCGATGACTTTCTCAGCCGGTGACCCTGCCCATAAGCAGGCTCAGGAAAATGAGGCACGCGGCTTTGTGCTCTATGTTGGTTTGAATGAGGAACTTGCTGCAGCGAACGGTACCTCCCTGGTGCGTATCGTTCAGGATCTGCGCACTTATGCACACCACCTGGCCCCCGAGTCGGAGTCGTACGCCGCTGTGGCGTTGGCTCCGGTGAACGCTGAGGGCAGCGACCTTGAGGTGGTACGTAATGCGCTCGGTGATCCGACCGCAATGTATATGCACCCGGAGGCGCATGTCGCCCGCGAAGCAGAGACCACGAATAGCCACTCTTCGGGTGTGCTGATTGACCTGGCGCGCCGTGAGGTATTCCTGGACGGTGAGCCGCTCATGCTGACCTTCAAGGAATTCGAGCTGCTGGCACACCTGGTGGAGAATTCTTCCCGTACCGTGGGTCGTGAGGAGCTGCTGAAGGCGCTGTGGAGCTCTGGTGACGAGCATCCGCATGAGCGTACGATTGACGTGCATATTCGTCGTCTGCGTTCGAAGCTGGGTCGCCTGTCGGGTACCGTGCGTACGGTGCGCGGTCAGGGTTACCGCTTCTTTGAGCACCCCGAGGTTGTTGTCTGGGCTGCTCCGGAATACTCGATTTAGCGTGTGCAGAATTTAGCTTCTGTAGAGTGCACCCCGGTGCGCTGGCGTCATGCCGGTGCGCCGGGGTTTACTTGTGCCTGCTTACTTGTGGCTGTGGGGGTGCGTTTACGTGGCGGTGTGCAGCACGTGCTGGCGCCCTCTAGCTAGAATGGGTGTATGGCTGAAAATTCTTCCAACACTGCATCTGGCTCGCACCGCAGCGGGGTCAAGCGTCTGATTATTATGCGCCATGCGGAGGCTGATTGGGGTCTGAATGATTTTGATCGTCCCCTGACGAAGCGCGGCCATGAGCAGGCTGCCGCTGCTGGCGCCTGGTTGGCTTCTCGCGGTTATATTCCGGAGCAGATTATGTCGTCGTCGGCTTTGCGTACCCGCCAGACGACGACTTGGGTTTCGGATGGTTTGGGTGCGAAGGCGCCTACTGCTCATCTGGATGAGGGGCTGTACGAGGTGTCTGCGTCCCGCATTATTGCGCGCATTAACAGTGTTTCGGAGAATGTTCATTCTCTGATGGTGGTGTCGCATCTGCCCGGCGTGCAGGATGCCGCGCAGCGTCTGATGAGCCCAGATTCTGACCCGAACGCGTCCATGGATGTGTACTATGGCTTCCCGCCCTCTTCCATTGCGGTGTTTGAGGTGCCGGGGGAGTGGGCTCTGCTGGATGGTGCGGATGCGCGCCTCGTGGATTTCAAGAGCTTCTAGTCCTGGAACTTCTAGCCCAGGATTTTCTAGGCTTTGTGCCTGAATGAAATGGGTAAAGCAAAAGCCCCGTACCAATCGGTACGGGGCTTTTTGTGGCGGAGACGGGGGGATTTGAACCCCCGGTCGAGTTTAACCCCGACCCTTCATTAGCAGTGAAGTCCATTCGGCCGCTCTGGCACGTCTCCACGGTGCGCTCGTGAGCGCATCCCTATAAGAATATAGGCTGTTTTGCGCTTGGTCAATTCGGCCCGTGCTTTGGAGGATATCTCTGAGCGTGTGTTGCTCTATAGGGCGGACTATGGATTGTAGGCTTTGAGGCTTATAAGCATTTTCGATAAACTGCTACCGTCCGACCGATAAATAGAGGGCGTCTCTGGCGTGTGAATTTTCCATACAGTGTTGCCAGAGTTGTCTTATTTACTCAACGAAATGAGAAATCATGTCTGAAAACCCTAACAACCCCCAGCCCCAGTTCAACCAGGACCCCCAGTTCAGCCAGCCGGCACCCCAGTATGGTCAGCAGGCTCCGTACGGTGTGCCCGTTCAGACCCCTGAGCAGCAGGCTCAGGCGAAGAAGGCAAAGACCCTGTCGATTGTCTCTCTGGTGAGCGGTATTGTGAGCTTCTTTGTCCTCGGTTTCATCCTTGGTGCTGTAGCTATTGTGACCGGCCGCCTGGCTATGAATAACCCCGAGCTGAAGAACCGCGGTATGGCTATTGCCGGTACTGTTCTGGGTGTCGTCAGTATTATTTTGCTGGTCGCTCTGAAGATTTTTGTAAAGCAGTAAGATTGAAGCTACCTGTAGTAGCCTCATGATTTGAGGAAGCCCGCGTGCACTCCGTGTGCCCGCGGGCTTTTGCGTGCCTAATTAGTTTTCTAATTAGTGCATATATGGTGCGTATAGCTCCAGAATGACGAATCCGTTTGTGCCCGCCTCAGCGATAGGTTAGGGTGAGTAAGGTTCAATACACACCATTCACACGAAAGAGGGACCACATGTCTCAGAACCCGCAGGACTCTAACTCCTACGGCTACAACCCGGAATACGGCAACCTGAACGAGCAGAACGCTCAGAACGCTCAGAACGGTCAGCAGCAGTACCAGCAGCCTGGTCAGTACGGTCAGCCCATGATGGTGCCCGTCGGCATTGTTCAGAAGACCCCCGAGCAGCTTGCTGGCGAGAAGGCTGCTCAGACCTCCCTGGTGCTGGGTATTATCGGCCTGGTCTGCAACTTCATCGTCAGCTGGTGGTCCTTCGGCCTGCCCTCCCTGATCCTGGGTGTTATCGGTATCTTCAAGGCGAACGAGGCGGAACGCTACGGCGCGGCTGCTTCCGCTGGTCGCATCATGAGCTGGATTAACGCAGTTATTGGTGGCCTGTACCTGCTTTTCCTTGGCGGCGGTCTGCTGATGCTGGTGATTGCGGGTGCCGCAAGCAGCTCGTCTTCCAGCCACTTTGCTGAGCTGGTCAGCACCCTGGCACTCTTCTAAGAGCTCTTGCCCCTCCCTGAGGGTGCATAAAAGCCCCGTTTCTCGTATTGAGGAGCGGGGCTTTCGCGTACCAGCTGGCACTCTACTGCCCTCTTAAAATGTATTGCGCGGGTTTGTGCGACAGATGTAGTTGTACCCGTTTCGGTGATAGGTTAGGGTGAATACTGTTTAACACACACCAGCCGTACGAAAGTGAGATGCCATGTCTCAGAATCCTCGGGGTTCAGACCCCTACGATTACAACCCGGACTACAACCGTCTGAACGAGCAGTACAACCAGTACGGGCAGAACACTCAGTACGGTCAGTATGGCCAGTACGGTCAGGGTTCTTACGGCCAGTACGGGCAGAGCTCCTACGATCAGTATTCCTACGACCAGTACGGTCAGGATTCGTACGGTCAAGACTCGTATGGTCAGAATCAGTATGACCCGTACGGTCAGCAGTACCAGCAGCCCGGCCAGTACGGTCAGCCCATGATGGTTCCTATTGGCATTGTTCAGAAGACCCCTGAGCAGCTTGCCGGTGAGAAGGCTGCTCAGACTTCCACGGTGCTGGGTATTATCAGCTTGGCGTGTATAGTGACTCTCAGCTGGTGGCTGTTTGGTCTGCCGTCCCTGGTTCTGGGTGTTATCGGTATTTTCAAGGCTAATGAGGCAGAGCGTTATGGTGTGGCTGCTTCAGCTGGTCGTATCTTGAACTGGATTAGCGTAGCCATTGGTGGCATGTTCCTGGTGCTTTTCGGCGGAGGTCTTCTGCTGGCGATTATGCTGGCTCTTTCTGATTCTGCCGCAAATTCTAGTCTCGTGGAGACTGTGCAGATACTGGCATTCTTCTAAACACTTTCACCCTCATTGGAGGGTACGCAAAAGCCCCGTTCCTCAATACGAGGAACGGGGCTTTGCTGTGTATATGCCGTATATCTCGTGGATTGGTCCTGACATGCTTGTTCCCGCGCGGGGGAAGGTCTAGGGTGGGTTTAGCATCTGTGTCGGTACGTGAAAGGTTGTGGATGCGATGTCGCAGCTACCCCAAAATAATGAAGTTTTTGATGACAATCCCGAATACGCCAAGCTCCACCCGGGAAATAACAATGGGCAATCCGCCCCGGGTAACCAACCACTACCTACACGTCAGTTTTACCCGAGCTACCCGAGGAATATTGTCGGACCTGTGGGCATCCTGGAAGAAGGGCGTAAGTTGGCTCAACGGTCATTGACCTTTGGCATCATCAGCGTGGTGCTTATCCTCTTGACGTTCTTGCTGCCCTACACCCTCCTCGGATCTTTTATTCTGGGCATCCTGGGAATCTTGTCTGCACGAGACGCGGAATGTCACGGCGTACCGGCAAAGGCGGGGCATATCCTCAGCTGGATTGGTGTGATTCTGCCCATCGCCCTATCAGTCCTGGCGGCTATTGCCCTGTTAATGCTTGTTTTCACCTTGAAAGGATAGTGTCGTAACCGGCTTAGGAAGTTTGGATAGCCGAGAGTCGAATTCATGGTCTTTCGTATGTGATATGTAATGAGCCCTGTTCCTCAATGCGAGGAGCGGGGCTTTGCTGTGTATATGCCGTATGTTTCGTGGAATCGGCTCGACATGCTTGTTCCCTCGGCGGGGAAAGCATAGGGTGGGCTTAACACCCGGTATTGAAAGGTTATGATGCAACGATGCAGGATCCAATCCTAGGCCCGTATTCCGACCCAGCAGCTGGTCTGCGCTCGAAACCTCATCGCCACAAACAGGGTGCTGATATTGAAGAGCCCCCTATGATGCAGGGCGGTGGGAAAACAGCGACTAATCTAGGGGAGCGAGCCTCCCAACTTTCACTCACTTTTGGTGTGCTCAGCCTCATCAACATCTTGGTGTTGGGTTCGTGGTTTTTCGGTATCCCCACTGTCATCTTGAGTGTCCTTGGTCTACAGAAAGCTAAGGAAGCGGATAGTTACGGCGTAGTTTCTCTTGCGGGTCGAATCCTGAGCTGGATAGCTATCGCTGTGTTTGTCCTTGGGTACGTACTGATTGTGTGGGCGTGGTTCAATGCCGAATAGGTTTTTGCGAAGCACCAGGCTGAGGTATTCAACTAACGCGTGTAGATTCTGAAAGGTTGTGGATGCGATGTCGCAGCTACCCCAAAACATTGAAGCCTTCGATTACAACCCCGAATACGCCAAGCTCAACCAGACAAATGGAAACTGGCAACCCTATGCTGGTGTTTTAGGTAATCAGCTACTACCTGGAAAAAAGGTTTCACCTGGCTTCTCAAAACGGCGAGATGGAGAGAATGCGGCAAGTCTTTCATTATTTTTCGGCGCCCTCAGCCTACTGTGTATCCCGCTATCGGCCTGGGTCTGGGCACCAGATTTCACTTTTATCTCACTGATACTGGGCATCTTGGGTATCTGGCAAGGGCGAGTGGCTAAACGGCATGGTGTGCCCGCCCTGGCGGGTCGTACTCTCAGTTGGGCGGGTATAGGTATTGTTCTTGCTCTCTATATTTTTGTCATCTTGTTTCTGATAAGCCTCAGTCGCTCTTTATAAAAGCTTCAGTATGGCGGCGGGCCTGAAGATACTCTCGTTTTGTTGGGTATGACCGGTCAGAAAGCATTCTGGTGAGCGTAAGAAAGCCCCGTTCCTCACGTTGAGGTGTGGGGCTTTTCTGTATGTATGCCGTATGTTTCCTGGATTGGGCCCGACATGCTTGTTCCCCAGGTGGGGAGGGTCTAGGGTGAAGTTAACACCCCCCTCGTGTGGAATGTGAAAGGTTGTGGATGCGATGTCGCAGCTACCCCAAAACATTGAAGCCTTCGATTACAACCCCGAATACGCCAAGCTCTACCAGGAAGATAACAACGAGCTGCCTAGCCCGGATACATCTGACGAGCAGCTACTGCCCGCAAATGAGTCTCTGGATGAGTTCTCAGATCAAGCGGCGGGTAAAAGAGCAGCGAACCTCTCCCTACTTTTTGGCTTCCTCAGCCCGCTGTCTTTCTTTCTAGGGTGCTGGTTGATTTTCCATGATCTTGGAGAAAGCGGTCTGCGGGTAGTGTTCGTTGCGCCGGTGCTGAATGTCCTTGGTATCTGGCAGGGGTTCGCGGCAAGGCGGCGTGGTACGCGTGCCATCGGTGGTCTGATTCTTAACGGGCTGGAGCTATGCATCTTCATCGGTATCGTAGTCCTCGTCACGTCGCTTCTAAACGCTTTGTCAGGCATCCACTAACGATGCTCCCGGTAACTCAAAATGGCGTATGCAAAGAGCCCCGCTCCTCACTCAGTACGAGGAACGGGGCTTTGCTGTATATATGCCGTATGTTTCGTGGAATCGGCTCGACATGCTTGTTTCCCCGGTGGGGAAAGCCTAGGGTGAAGTTAACACCCGGTATTGAAAGGTTGTGGATGCGATGTCGCAGTTACCCCAAAACAATGAAGCTTTCGATTACAACCCCGAATACGCCAAGCTCTACC
>NZ_KV818667.1:237810-383475 GCF_001814995.1 Rothia sp. HMSC066H02
GATTACAACCCCGAATACGCCAAGCTCTACCAGGGAACGGGCAACGAGCAACTCGATGCTGACGATACGGACAATGAGTTGCTACCTGCGAGCGAGCTACCTCCCGACGTGCAGAGGGAACAAACCGGTAAAAGAGCAGCGAACTTCTCCCTACTTTTTGCCTTCCTCGGCCCGCTGTCCTTCGTTCTAGGGTTCTGGGGTTTTGTCCAAGGTCTTGAAGAAAGTGCTCTGCTGGTAGCTATCCTTGCCCCAATCCTGAACATTCTGGGCATCTGGCAGGGGTTCGTGGCACGACGGTACGGTGTCCGTGCCATCGGCGGTCTGATTCTCAACGGTCTGGGGCTATGCATTTTCATCGGTATTGCCGCCCTTATCATGCTGATTGTGAACGCATTGTCACACATCCACTAACGATGCTCCCGGTAACTCAAAATGGCGTATGCAAAGAGCCCCGCTCCTCAATACGAGGAACGGGGCTCTTTGCGCTCCACACGTGGAGCAGAAGCTAAAACGCGGATGGTAAGGGATTTGAACCCTTGAGACGGGGTTACCGCCTACTGGTTTTCAAGACCAGCTCCTTCGGCCGCTCGGACAACCATCCATACGCACCAGAGACCGGCATTTTATGGCAATACCGTGCCGCAGGGCACTACGAGATTATCTCATGCGATAAGCTTTCTGTAAATCGCGCACCAACGATGGTGCTTCCGGCAATGAGGAGGACTCATGAGAGCAATTATTGAGAACAGTCACGGTGGACCTGAGGCTCTGACAATCAGCGAAGTCCCCGCCCCCGTACCCCGATCCCACGAAGTTCTCATCCGTGTTCACGCCGCCGGAATCAACCGCGCCGACGCCCTGCAACGCCGCGGATTCTACCCGCCGCCCGCCGGCGCGAGCGCCATCTACGGCCTCGAAGTGGCCGGCGTTATCGAAGCGGTCGGTGAAGGTGCCTCCGTAGAGAACCGCGGAACCCCCGTCATGGCGCTCCTCGCTGGAGGCGGCTACGCCGACTACGTGACCGTACCGGTCGACCACGTGCTGCCCGTACCCGAACAGCTGAGCTTCGCCGAAGCCGCCGGTATTCCCGAAGTCGCGGCAACCGTCTACTCGAACCTGGTGCTCACCTGCGGTATGAGCATGAACCCCGCCGAAAACCTCAAGGAAGACGGCGAACCCGCGGTGGTGCTCATTCACGGCGGTACCGGCGGTATCGGTGTGCACGCCATCCAGCTGGCGCTCGCCGTAGGTACCCGCGTGTTCGCAACCGTGGGCACCGAGGAAAAAGCAGAATATGTGCGCTCACTAGGCGCGGAACCCATTATTTATACCGAACATTCGTTCTGTGAAGTTCTGCTGGCTGAAACTGGCGGACGCGGCGCTGACTACATCCTCGACGTCGTGGGCGGAAAGTACCTGGACGACAACCTGCACACCCTCGCCGACGGCGGGCACCTGTGCATTATCGGTCTGATGGGCGGTGCCAAAGCAGAAGTGAACCTGGGGTACATGCTCTCCCGCCGCCTGTCGGTGCACGCTACGAGCCTGCGCACCCGTTCGGATCAGCAGAAGGCTGAGATTCTGCGCGGTGTACGCGAACACGTGCTGCCGCTCATTGAATCCGGCAGGATTGGCGTGGGTCTGGACCGTATCTTCGACATGGAGGAGGCGGCTGCCGCCCACGAGTACTTCGACTCGGGTCAGCATCGCGGCAAGATTGTGCTGCGCATGGTCTAGAAATCGCTGTGCCCCCGCGGTGCTATTTTAGGCCGGCGCCATTTTAGGCTGGCGCTGCGGGGAGCGTCGCGTGAGCGGCGTGAAGAAAATCTGGGTTTGAAATAAACAGCTGACTGCTGACATCTCGTCACTAAAAGAAATTTAGGGTAACCTAAGCATAGGGAGGTTTGCGGGTCACCGCAGAGCCCATCACCGGCAACCTCCACCGACCAACAAACACGGCACACACACCACGCAGAGGAGGACATATGGGACTTAAAAGCTACCTGCAATCGCGCCGCGACGACGCCGAACTCGGCAAAGGCATCTGGCGCCGATCCCACGACCGGTTCATTCGCGGCATTGACCGCTTCCACCAGGTCCTCGAACGCCTAGCGGCAACCGATTCGTCCGCCTCCATGATTGAGCTCATCGTGCCGGACGCAAACGCGCTCGCCGACCTGATTCCGCGCGTGCGTGCAGTCGCTATGGAAGCGCACCGCCTCGCCCCCAGCGACGGCGATATTCCCGCCTCCCCGTTCGGCACCTACTCCGACCTGAACCGCGCCCTCTCCAAGGCAGGTAACGCCGTGGCACTCTGCGCCGAAGCGCTCGCCATGGCACGTTGCTTCGGCAACTGTGCCACCGGATGCGACCGCCAGGTGAGCGTGCACCGTCGCGTGGAAACCGTCATCCAGCACATTGAAGACGCCGAACGTCTGATTCAGCGCGCCCAGAAGGAAGCCGCCGGCGAGCTGACCTTCGACGACGGTATTCCGGTGGGCCGCACCCAACTGGTGGAAGCCTAATCGTAAACTTCTGAACTGCCCGCAGTATCCGCACCGGATGCTGCGGGCAGGTTCGTTGACAATGCAACCCAACCCGCACCCTGACCCGCGTCCGCCACGTGAGCAGGGCAAAGTCGAACGGTGACTAACAGGCGAGCTAGTTTGATGTGCACCTCAACAGGCGATACGCTTAAAGAAGGGGTGTAGGACACTTCTTATGCGGTTCCGTCACAATGGAGGTGACGACACAATGCGATGGTACGCGCGGAAGAACCGCAGACTTTTTCCTGCCCCTCTACGGCACAACCTAATGCACCAATAATTCACGGAAGAAGTCACACACCATGTTTGAATTCCACCGCAACGAGCGCGCACGTCAGCTGCGCCCCAGCCTCTCTCGTTCCTGGCTCCTCGTGCGCGCCAACTCCACCGAAGAAGTTTTTGAAGAAGCCTTCGAATCCGAGGCTGACTCCATCATCATCGACCTCGAAGACGGTTGCCCCGCTGAAGAGAAGGACGCAGCCCGCGAACAGGTCGTCCGTATGCTCAACTCCGGCGTCGTCGCATGGGTGCGAATCAACGCCATCACCACCGAACACTGGTGGAAGGACGTCAAGGCCCTCAAGAACGTGAAGGGCCTGCGAGGCGTCATGCTCGCCACCGCAGAGCACGCCACCGACATTGACCGCACCGCAGCCGAGCTGCCCCCCGGAACCCCCATCATCGCGCTGATCGAGTCCGCACTCGGCGTGCACCACTCCGTCGAAATTGCGCGCGCAATCGGCACTTTCCGCCTCGCATTCGGCGCAGGCGACTACCGCCGCGACACTGGCTCCTCCGCAACCCCCATGGCGCTCGCCTACGTGCGTTCGCAGCTGGTCATCGCCTCCACCCTGGGTGGTCTGCCCGGCCCCATCGACGGCCCGACCCTCGGCGCATACGGTGCCGACCTCTCCAAGGCATGCGGCTACGCGAACGACCACGGCATGACCGGTAAGATTACCCTCGACATCCGCCAGACCGAGACCATCAACGCCGCATTCTCCCCGAGCGAGATCGAAATCGAAGAAGCACACCAGATGCTCGACGTGCCTCTCGACGGCCCCCGCGACGGCTCCTACCTGCCGCGTTACCTGCGTGCAAAGAAGGTCAAGGAACTCGCCAAGGTTTACGGCCTGTGGGGCAAGACCGACAGCGACTTCCAGCGCGCATCCAAGTAAGGCGCTGGTCTAAAGTACACGCGTAAAAAGCCGCGCATCCGAACCCCGAACGGGGAACCGGATGCGCGGCTTTTGTATGCTCTAAAACCTCTGGCGCGCTACAACTTAGATGCTAGTTGCGGGGTGACTTACCGCCCGTCAACGCATGAGCACACACATACGAAGTTACCAAAGAAATCACAATCGGCACCAGGAACGAGGTGTCATCCTCATACACGGAACGGTAGAAGAACCACACCGCCAGGGAAACAACCAACGCCAGCACGTACACCAGCGCAAAACGCATCGTGGGGCTCATCGAACGCGAAGAACCCGCAGCGGTACGACCAGCCTGCGAACGATTCTGCAGGCGCTGAGTATTTGAGGAGTGAGAAGACATGAGAATCTCCTAAAGTTCGACGGTGACATCTTCGAGAAAACGACAACTCTCAGATGCTAAAAACCGCCGCAACACACCGGAAACCGGCACGCGTTACGGCGGATGTGGAGCCCCCAGTGGGATTCGAACCCACGACCTTTTCTTTACGAGGGAAATGCTCTACCCCTGAGCTATAGAGGCACATATGCTGTCATCCGTAGCCGCCTGAAAGCAACTGACGAACAGTGCATACCCCGCAATAGTACCAAAAAGGCGGGGGAGAGGCTAATTACTTTCAGCACCGAGACCACAGGCGCAAGTAGGCGCCAGGGATCCTATGGCGTGCACTGCATTCACCCCGCAAACCCGCCCGCAGATAGGGAATGTTCAGGGCAGAGGCATACAATAAACCCTATACCCACGGCGGCTGACAGCGCCTCACCGCGCCCAACAACCACTGGCACATCAACCACAGACGGCCGCCACCCATAGAGAGAGGAACCACCATGACTTCACCCCTCAACCGCCGCACCCTGCTACTGGGCGTAGTACCCGCCGCCGCCCTGGGGCTGAGCGCATGCGGTTCCAGCTCCTCCCAGTCTTCTTCGACCGCCTCGGCATCTGCGAGCGGCTCCGCAAGCGCATCCGCTACCTCGTCGAGCGCCACCGCGAGCGCTTCGGCATCCGCTGCCCCCTCGGGCTCGGCTACTGCTTCCGCGACCGCCGATGACGGCTACGTCGGCTACCGCCTCAACCGCGAAGTACCCGGCGCAGGCACCGCAACTCTGTACACCGACTACCAGTGCCCCTACTGCGCCAAGGCAGAACCCAAGTTCGAAGAAGCAGCCAAGAAGCTCGACGGCGTGCTGAACGTGACCGTGCGCCACATGCCGCTGAACATGCACGTCAACGCCGTACCCGCCGCCCTCGCCGTGGAAGCAGCCGAGGCGCAGGGTAAGCACCTCGAAATGGCGAACAAGCTCTTCAACACCCAGAACGACTGGAAGAACATCAAAGAGCGCGACAAGCTGCGCACCCTCTTCAACGACTACGCCAAGGAACTGGGCCTGAACGTCGAAGAATTCGACAAGGTCCTGCTCGCCTCCGACACCGTCAAGCCCATCCAGCGCGACTACGAGCACGCCGTGAAGATCGGTGTGAAGGGCACCCCCACTTTCGTCGTGAACGACAAGGTCGTTGAGGGTCTGGATTCTTCCTCCTCGGTGGATGACCTGGTCAGCACCTTCAAGCGTGAAGCTGGCGTGAAGTAGTGGCACACATTCAGCTCTCCGGCGGGCAGCGCGCCGAAATTCACCCCGACGGGTTCAGCGACCACGGCCACGTCCTCGAAATCGGTGGCGCCGAGCAGTCCCACGTGGACGTGCAGAACCCCGACTACGTGTTCTACGAGTACCTGCGCCGCATCGCAAACGCGGTGGATGCGCTCGCACCCGCCGGCGAACCCATCACCGCCGCACACCTGGGCGCCGGTGCGCTCACCCTCGTGCGCTATATTCAGGCAACCCGCCCCGGCTCCCGCCAGGTTGCCGTGGATATTGAACCCGAGCTCATGGGCTTCGTAACGGACCGCCTGCCGCTACCCGCCGGAACCGACTGCCAGCTGGTGGTCGGTGACGCCCGTGAGCAGCTGGCGAACCTGCCCGAACTGCTGGGCGTACCCGGCTTCGACGCGATCATTCTCGACATCTTCACCGGCATGGACGCACCCGCCCACCTGGCGAACCGCGACTTCTACCGCGAACTCAAGGACGCCCTGAGCGAGCGCGGCATGGTCGCCATCAACGTGGGGGACGACGCGGGTCTGCCCTTCTTCCAGCTGCAGGCAACCGCCATGCTGGAAGTCTTCGACCACGTGTGGTGTCTGTGCGAAAGCTCCATGCTCAGCGGGCAGAATGAGGGCAACCTCGTGCTGGTCGGTACCGCCCGTGAGCTGGACGAGGACACCCAGGACTGGCTGTACGCCCTGGGTCCGCATCCGGCGGAGGTGCTCACCACCGATGAGCTACGCGACCTGCTGAACAAGCTGGCTGAGAGCTAAACCTGACATACAAAACCGTTGAGGCGGGTACCAACCAGGTACCCGCCTCAACGGTTTTCTCTATGAGTTTTCTATAGGGGCTTCCTATACGCCGCGCGCCGTACGCCGGCAGAATTTGGATATTACTCAGGTAGTGGCACGGGGACGGGGTCCTTGCCGCCATCCTTCTGCTGGGGAGAACCACCCTTCGTGGTGGTCAGCGTAATGCCCACACTCGCAGTCATCAGCAGGAAAATTGCCACCCAACGAATCGGGCCGGTCTCCTGATTCAGCAGCGCCCAACCGGCAATCGCCGCAATAGCGGGCTCCATACTCATCAGCACACTAAATACGCGCTCCGGCAGGTTGCGCAGAGCCATCAGCTCCGCGCTATAGGGAATCACCAAACAGCGGGAAGAGCGTCACCGCGAACGCGGCACCGAACTGCAACGACGAGCAGGATATCAGCACAAACATAATGCCCAGCGCGGGGCGTTGAGATGAAGTATGCGGCATGATTCTCCTTCCTGCGCCTCACAAGGAGGCGGTGCGTCTCTCAAGGCGTACAGGTGACGTATCGATTCGGGCGGAGGGGGCAAGAACCTGACCAGCGCAGTTAAAGGCAGTTAAAGAGCGCACCCCCGGGCAACACGAGATACTATCCTACTCGTTACCCGGGGGTGCTAGAAACCGTTGATACGGCTACCGTTCAGCAGATTAGAGGCCCTTCGCCTCACGGTCAGCCTTAATCTGCGCAGCCGACGGAAGCGTAATGGAACTTGTTGCCATCTGCGCAATATCAACCGCGTGGGCATCCACCGCGCCGGGCAAGTAGCGATCGGGATCCTCCAAAGTGCCCTCCTCCTGCGCCTTCTTCTGTGCGCGAGCGTGAGAAATTGAAATGCCGATACTCGCAGCCACCAGCAGAGCAATAGCAACCCAGCGAACCAGGCCGGTAGCCTCACCAAGCATCACAATACCCACAGCCGCCGCAATCGCAGGCTCCAGGGACAGCACCACGCTATAAATATGCGCGGGCAACAGACGCAGCGAAGAAACCTCACCCAGTGCCGGCAGAGCAGAAGCCAGCAGACCCATCAGGCAGCCAATAGCCAGCAGGTTCACATCCTGAGTGACCTTCAGCAGGTTGTTGCCGCTAATAAGGAACGGGAACGGCAGAACCAGCAGAGTAGAGACAACGTTACCCATGACCATGCCGCCCATGCCCGGGATGAGTGCGCCCACCTTCTCAGTCGCCAGAATATAGGCGGCACGAGAAACAGCGGTCAGGACCGAGAAAATCACACCCATCAGGGCGAAATCTTCAGGCTTCGCCTGGGACTCAGCCGTCAGAATCGCCATGCCCGTAAAGGACAGCGCAATCCACACCAGGTCCAGCTTGCGGCGCGACATAACCGTCGCCAGCACCAGCGGACCCATAAACTCAATAGCCACCGCAATCGCCAGCGGAACCTGCTCAATCGCCACATAGAAGAACGCATTCGCACCGGTCAGGGCGACACCGAGAACAATGACCGTCATCCATTGTTGACGGGTCCACGAACGAATCTGCGGACGGAAGAACGCCCACAGCAGGATAGAAGAAGTCAACAGGCGCAGAGTCACCACGCCCCAAGGGCCCAAATCGCCCATCAGCTGCTTAGCAAGAGCCGCACCGAACTGCGCCGAAATAATCGCGCCGGTCGCGTACGCAACACCCAGCCCCTGAGTCGCCAGGGGAGAACGCGCAGCATTGGGCGTATGGGTGGAAGAAGTCATAGCAATCCTTATTAGTCCAGAAGAGGTGTCAGCCGCTATCTGTCATCAGGCGCGACCCCGAATCGTCGTGAAACAGGTCACGCACTATGCAAACAATGAATAGTGTGTAATCTAGGACAATTTTACGCGCTTTAAAATTGGGCGCAAATAGAGACCAAAACACCCTAACAACCCCTCAAAAACCTCCACGCCCTCGGTGAAATTTCACCCCCACACCCCACCCCAACCCCCTATATCCAGGAAATATTCACCAAGCCATGATTTACTGAGAGCATGCTTGACCCGAAGAAGTCTCTATTCGATGAAGACGGCAACCCCCGTCCCGCGCTAACCACCACCCTCGACAACGTACTGCGCATGCAACGACCGCTCGCGCTGTCCATCGTCAAAAAACTCCGTGAAGCGCACCCCGACGAAACCCCCGAACAAATCCACAAGCGCCTCGACCGCACCTACCTGCGCGACATCACCGCCATCGGCGGCGTCACCGGCGCATCCGCATTCGTGCCCGGCGTAGGTACCGTCACCTCCATGAGCCTGTCCGCGCTCGCAGTCGGCGGCTACCTCGAACGCACCGCCCTCTACGCCCAGGCAGTCGCAGAATTGCACGGCGTGCACGTACACGACGCCGAAACCGCCCGCTCCATGGTCATGGCAATCATGCTCGGCGACGAAGGCTCCCAGCTCATGAACACCGTGCTGCTGCAGACCGGTAAGGCAAACGGCGTCTCCAACAAGTGGGGCATGCTGCTCGGCAACTCCTCCGGCGGCAAGATGTTCAGCGTCGAGCGCACCATCCGCAATATGTTCATCCGCCGATTCCTCACCCGCCAGACCGGCGCACTGCTCGGCCGCGCCCTGCCCTTCGGCGTCGGTGCAGTCGTTGGCGGCGGCGCAAACCTGACCCTCGGCAAGGACGTCGTGCGCAACACCCGCCGTGCCTTCGGCGACGCACCCGCCTACTTCCCCGCAGAGCTCATGATTACCCCGCGCGCACCCCGCGTACAGGGCGGCGACGGCTCGGAAAGCTCCTCCGGCGTGGCTGGTGCCCTCCTCAAGGGCGTCAAGGACGCAGGAAAGGCGGCAGGCAAGGTCTTCACCCGCGGCAAGGGCAACGACACCGAAACCGGCCACCGCCGCATGCTCGGCCGCTAAACCCGCTGGTCATAAAACCAGAACATAAAAAGACCCAACACGCTAAAGACCCCGGATCCCTAAGTTAGGAATCCGGGGTCTTTAGTGTTTAGCTTTGTTGATTAGCGGGCGCTACAGGCTACGCGTTCTTCGCGTGATCCAGCAGCTGAGCCGCAATACCGTTGTAGGTGTGCGGAGTCAGCGCCGACAGACGCGCCTCAGCCTCAGGGGAGAGACCCAGAGTAGCCACGAACTCCTTCAGACGAGCGGCATCCACGCGGTGACCGCGAGTCAGCTCCTTCAGACGCTCGTACGGGTTCTCCATACCGGGAACACCCGCGATAGCCTCCGCACGCATCACCATCTGGATAGCCTCAGCCAGGACCTCCCAGTTGGAATCCAGGTCAGCGGAAATCACGTCGGTCGCAATATCCAGACGCTGCAGGCCCTTCACCACGTTAGAGATAGCCAGCACCGAGTGGCCGAACGCCACGCCAATGTTGCGCTGAGCCGAGGAGTCAGTCAGGTCGCGTTGCCAACGAGAAGTCACCAGGGTCGAACCCAGCGAATCCAGCAGAGCGTTGGAGAGCTCCAGGTTAGCCTCCGCATTCTCAAAACGAATCGGGTTCACCTTGTGCGGCATGGTGGACGAACCGGTCGCACCGGCCACCGGAATCTGGCGGAAGAAACCAATCGAAATGTAGCTCCACACATCGGTGCAGAGGTTGTGCAGCACGCGGTTGAAGTGTGCGATATCCGAGTACAGCTCGGCCTGCCAGTCGTGCGACTCAATCTGAGTGGTCAGCGGGTTCCAAGTCAGACCCAGGTGCTCCACAAAACCACGAGAAATCTTCTGCCAATCAGCGCTAGGCACCGATGCATAGTGAGCAGCGTAAGTGCCGGTCGCACCGTTAATCTTGCCCAGGAACTCGGTCGCCTTCACGTGCTTGACCTGGCGCTTCAGGCGGTAGGCGAGCACGCCCATCTCCTTGCCCAGGGTGGAGGGGGTTGCCGGCTGGCCGTGAGTGCGGCACAGCATCGGCACGTCGCGGCCGTCCTCAGCCAGATTCAGCAGAACCTCAATCAGCTCCTCAGCGGCGGGGATCCACACGTTCTCAACGGCGTCCTTGATACCCAGCGCGTAGGAGAGGTTGTTAATGTCTTCGGAGGTGCAGCCGAAGTGAACCAGCGGCACCAGGTGACCCAGGCCCAGGCCCTCCAGGCGGCGACCGATGTAGTACTCGACCGCCTTCACGTCGTGAACGGTGACTGCCTCAATCTCAGCCAGCTCCGCCACAGAATCAGCGTTGAAATCGGTCACGATGGCGCGCAGGCCCTTCTTCTGCTCCTCGCTCAGCGGGGACAGACCCGGCAGCACCTCGTGCTCGCACAGGTAAATGAACCACTCAACCTCAACGTGGATGCGGTCGCGGTTCAGAGCCGCCTCAGAAAGGTAGTTGGTCAGGGGCGCGGTTACGGATGCGTAGCGTCCGTCGAGGGGGCCCAGCGCAAGTTCGCCGGTGCCCAGGTCAATACGGCCAGAAGGCAAGAAGGTGTTATTGGTGTGAGACATAGCTCTATTTTTGCATGAATTCGCTGAAAAAAAGAGGCGGGAAGAGCATATGGACGTGAGAGGCGGCTCGGTTAGTTACAGAAATATGACAAAACGAGGTGCTGCGGAAGGGGTATTTTTCGGGTCTTGAGGGGTCAAAACGTGCGAATTTTTCGAAACAAGCCTGAGTTATCCACAGGTTGGCGTACTCAGCCTGCACGGTCACCGCGGCAGATTTAGCCTAAAACAAACCCGAACACAGGACAGAAATAGGCACACAAACAACCAGTCCAACCACCGAAAGGACGCCCCGTGAACACAATCGTCGACACCGCACCGCCTCCCGCACCCCAGCTGCCCCGCATCGAACCAACCGATATCCTCCGCGCAGCAGGACACATGGGCATCGGCACCGCCGCCGGCCACGCCCTCGCCGAACAGCTCATGGCAGCCGCCACCCTCGCCCGCGCCAAAGGCGCAGAACTCTCCCACAGGATGCGCACCGAAGCCCAAGAAATCCGCACCGCACACCAACGCGCCAACGAACTCAACGGCGACCACTGGGCATCCGAAGCCGGACGCGCCTACCGGCGACAACTCGAAGAACACCGCGAAAAAATCCGCAACCAAGCCGAACAAGCCGAAGGCACCGCCGCCATGATCGCCGCCGCCGGTGAAGAACTCGCCAACGACCTCACCGGCAAAGCGCAGGCTATCAAAGCCGCCGCCTCCGCCGTAGATAACCTACTCGGCAAACTCGCCGACGGTGCCGCCGACGCCCTCGAAAAACTCAACCCCGGCGAAATCATCGCCCGCTCAGGCGTGCAAAAAGCCCAGTCAACGCTCGATTCACTCATGCACGTGAACCTGCCCGACGGGCTGAGCTCGCTCATCCGAACCCACTAACCTCACCCCAGGAGACACCATGATTACCGGACCCACCGTTGCGCTCATCGGTGACCTCAGCGACTCTGCAGGGCCCACCGCAGGTACTATTAGCGTCGCCCTTGAAGAAATGCCCGCCATCGCTGACGGGCTCGATACTGTCAGCCGCACCTGCGCCGACCGCACCATGCCGATTCTCGGTATTGCCGCCGAAACCCGGTTCTTCCTCGGCATCAACGGACGCGCCCAGCAGGCTGCCGCTATTTGCGGTGGCCTCGCTGCAGAGCTCGGTATTAGCGCCGCAAAGTTCGGTGCCACCGCAGCCGCTGTCCGTGCCGCCCACAGCTCCTACCTGCAGGTTGAAAACACTGTCGCAGGCTGGTTCGAATCCATGGGCATCGCAAAGGACGGCAAGCTACCCGACGGACGCAGCACCCGAGACCACCTGCGCGGACTCATCGCTGGAGAACCTGGCGAAGCTAACTACCTCTTGAAGCTCACCATTCCCGAGCTTGGGTACTTCTCGGCATCTCGGACGCTACCGTATTCGCCTATCATTGCGGGTATTCTCTTCGGCGCTACCGCCTACTTTGACGCCAAGTGGAATCCCGAAATTGCTCGTCAGCGAACAATTGACCGCGTTGCAGACATGTTTGGTATTCCGCGAGGATTCGTTCGAAAGGTACTGGGTGGTGGCCTATTCGGCATCATTAAATCTGGAATCGATACCTATCTTGGTACTAAGGCTCATAATATTCGGACCGCTTCTGCCGACGAATACGGTATTGCTGCGCACCGCGGCGAGAAAAACCAGCTCTCTGTAGGCGCCAGCTCGGAACGTCTGATGGCAGCTGCTAAGGCGCAGGATCAAGAATTTGAGCGTTCCCGACAGAGTCCTTTGACCGCTGAACGTAGTGCCGTGCTCGTCACCGTCATGTATGAAGCAGGGCACGAAGGCGACCCTGCCCATGCCCTATACGTCGTGAGTATTCCGGGTACTAACTTTGATTCCTGGGGTGGATCTATCATAGATATCGTTGGTATCGGACGCGAAACATTGGGCAAAGATACTCTGGAGAACCCCGCCTATCAGATGGTTTTGCAAGCCCTCCGCGATGCTGGTGCTCCCAAGGGTGCTCGTGTGTACCTGGAAGGTTTCAGCCAGGGAGGCATGATTGCCCACAACATGGCGAATAGTACTGAAGTCGCCAAAGAAATCAACATTGTGGGTGTCTACGCTCAAGCCTCCCCACTACGAGGTCTACCGGCTAAACGCCGCGACTTTGGAGTGGACTACGTGGAAGGAGAAGGAGACCCGGTTCCTGACTCAGCAGTGAATCCTCTTGCCCAAATTTTCGGGGGAACTTGGCAGCCTGATGAACGCGATACGGTAATCACCGTCAATAACCCTGAACATCATGGTGAGAATTACCACGAGGCACTACAACGTGAAGGGCATAGTAGCAAGGTGCCTGGCGGCATGCACACCGCAATGGACGGTAAAGAGTATGTGCTGGGGGAACAGAAGGTAACCTCAGCCTCAAGCCTGCCGGACGGTATGCCTCCTGCTGCACGAAGCAGCATAACAGCCGGACGTATCGGAATCTACGGTCGCACTGCCTGGGATTCAGGAACTAGGCCTGGTGTCTTGGGTATAGCTGAGTTCGCTGATGGGCAGACAGGGGGGCATTTGGCTAAAGCAAAGCCTGCTGTGCAAGCCGGTATCGAAAATACTCGGCAGAAAATCGAAGATACCGTTGCAGATGCCCAGGTGGGCATGGAGATTGCCAAGCAGAGGGCCGAGGGTCTCCAGCGAGAAGCTGGAGAAACCGTACAGGCGGCTGCTAAGCAAATCCCCGCCGTCATCGAGGGCGTCAAAAAGACCATCCCTCACCCCGAGCCGACTCCGCAGGAATCTCAGAACCCGCAGCCTGCATGGCCCGAAATGCCTGTGCCGCAGATGCCCAAGGTGCCCCTCCTGCAGGGATACAACCCGCAGCATCTGCCGCCCGCCATCAAGATGCCGAGCGACCTGAGCCGCCCCGAGCCTGCCCCCATCAAGATGCCGAGCGACCTGAGCCGTCCGGAGCCTGCGCCCATCAAGATGCCCACTCGAATCGAGGCAGAGGGGTAGCTACCCCCTGCAGGTCTAATCCCGCCGGATATTCTGCCCAAACCTGCAGATCTGCATACGCACATCGAAAAGGCTGTTACTCAGCCAATTATCGATCAGCTGCAGCTCCCTAACGCTGGTTCTGCGCTCAGGGACCCGTTCACCGGGCCCCGACAGGGTGGAGACTACGACGGTAGCGAGTCGCTCATCCCGACTCTGCCGGATCTGAAACCTGCGCCCATGCTCCCGCCTAAGAGCATTGACCCCGGGTTCCTCGCGCCGACTCCGCCCGAGAACATCGACCCCGGGTTCCGCGCACCAGGTCCTCCCGAGGACCTGACTCCCATCGAGGAGCGTGAACCCCTGATGGTCTAAACACCGAGTCTAAAAGTACCAATCTCAAGGACTCGGTGGAGGGTGGAGGGGACGAGTAGAGTAGAGAAGAGAAAAGGAGGGGCGCTGCCGGGAACAACCCCGGCGGCGCCCCTCCATCTTTGCGTACAGCGCCCGCGGCTAGTATCTGCTGCCTGCACAGCTACAGTTTGCTCGCGACCTGCTCTCCAGGTGAGAAGCGTTAGCCTCCGAGCCGCCCGCAGGCACATACTGGAACCATGAGCCAGCCAGCCGAACACGCCAATATCCCGGTCCGCCCCGTCTTTAGCACCCTGCCCAGCTACGCGGCAGGCAAGCCGCCCGCACCCGTTGAAGGCCTCACCCAGTACAAGCTCTCCTCGAACGAGAACCCGCTGGGCCCCGTACCCGAGGTTGCGCGCGTCCTCGCAGAGTTTGCGACCGTGCACCGCTACCCCGACCCGCTCTCTACCGCCCTGCGCGACAAGCTCTCCGCCCGACTGGGCGTGGACGCTGACGACATCGTCACCGGTGCCGGAAGCCTCGGCGCGCTCAACCAAATCCTCAAAACCTTCGCCGGCGTAAACGCCGACGGCGTGCAGGACGAAGTCATCTACGCCTGGCGCTCCTTCGAGGCATACCCGATCCTCGTCGGCATTATGGGCGCTCGCAGCGTGCAGGTGCCGAACCTGCCCGACGGCTCACACGACCTGGACGCCATGGCGGCAGCTATCACCGACCGCACCCGCCTGATCCTGGTCTGCACCCCCAACAACCCGACCGGCCCCGCCGTCACCGAAAGTCAGATTCGTGCGTTCCTGGCGAAGGTGCCTGCCCACATCCCCGTGGTCATTGATGAGGCGTACTTCGAGTTCTGCGCCGCCTCCACCGTGCCGGACGGTGAAGAAGCCCCGCTGAACGGCATGGACATCTACCGCGACTACGAGAACGTCATCATTCTGCGCACCTTCTCCAAGGCGCAGGGCCTGGCGGGTCTGCGCGTGGGCTACTCGATTTCGCACCCGCAGATTACGCAGCACCTGCGCGTGGCGGCAACCCCGTTCGCCGTGACGGCGCTGGCTGAGGCGGCGGCTATCGCCTCCATCGAGCATGAGGGTGCAGTGATGGAGCGTGTGAGCCACCTGGTCGCTGAGCGTGAGCGCGTGACCGCTCGACTGCGGGAGCTGGGCTACGATTTCCCGAGCACTTACGCGAATTTTGTGTGGCTGCCCCTGGGGGAGCGCACGGGTGAGTTTGTGCAGCTGATGTCTGAGCATGCGCTGTCGGTGCGTGCGTTCGGTACCGAGGGCGTTCGCGTGAGCATTGGTGAGGTGGAGGCGAATGACCGTTTCCTCTCGCTCTGTGAGGTCTTCGCGAAGGGGCTCTAGAGCGTCTTGTGAAGGGGTGGGGGCACCCACTCGACCCTAATTGAACAATGTATTATTTTCCCTTGTCGAGGTTTGTTTGGGCTTTTCAAATGGTTCTCGCGCGGGAAAAATGATGGCCCGAAAAAGCTCTCAATAGTTAAATTAAACCTCCCATATATTCTCGAAAAAGAATATATGGGAGGTTTAATTTAATGATGTTCAAATAGTGAATGACAGGGCATAATACACTGCGTTATCAGCGTAACTGCCGCGAGATAAAGCCGAAAAGAGTAGACTGGTAACTATATATGCCCAGACCCTCACAGGCTTGCCGGAACACCTCAAACCTTGCACCATCAGGTGAAAGTTGAGACTAAAACCCAAGCCGCTGAGGGCCAAGCCCTCGTCACGTGTGGAGGTTAGATGCACGAGAACGACAAGTACCCCGGAGTGCCCGAACGCATCCAGCTCATGGATGAAAACGGCACCGTACACGAACACCCCACCTACAGCCGGTACATCGAAGACGTCAACGCAGACACCCTGCGCGAGGCATACCGCCTCATGTACACCACCCGCCGATTCGACGACGAGGCAACCGCCCTGCAGCGCCAGGGTCAGCTCGCCCTCTGGGTACCCAGCCGAGGCCAGGAAGCCGCACAGGTCGGCTCCGCACTCGCCTACGCACCCAACGACTACATCTTCCCTTCCTACCGCGAGCACGCCGTCGCCCTGACGCGTGGCGTGGACTTTCGCGACCTGATCACTATCTTCCGCGGCACCACCACCCACGGCTGGGACATGAAGGCACACAACTTCCACACCTACACCAAGGTGCTTGCCGCCCAGACCCTGCATGCAGTCGGCTACGCCATGGGTCTGAATTTCGACGCCGACATCGAGGCTGAAACCGGCACCCGCCGCGCCGGTCAGGGCCAGGCAACCGACCCCACCGAGGACACCCAGAAGCCCGCCGTGGCGGTCTACTTCGGTGACGGCTCCTCCACCGAGGGTGACGCGCACGAATCCATGGTTTTCGCCGCATCCTATAACGCGCCGGTGCTCTTCTTCGTGCAGAACAACCGCTGGGCTATCTCCGTGCCCTTCGAGGTGCAGTCCCGCGTGCCGGTGTCCACCCGCGCCGCAGGCTACGGCTTTGAAGGTATTCGCGTGGACGGCAACGACGTTCTCGCCGTGCTCGCCGCAACCCGCTACGCCATGGAGAAGATCCGCGCCGGTGAAGGTCCCGTGCTGATTGAAGCTGAGACCTACCGCCTCGGCCCGCACACCACCGCGGATGACCCCACCAAGTACCGCACCGATGCCGACCTGGAAGGCCCCCTGCGCCGTGACCCCATGTTGCGCCTTGAGAAGCACCTGCGTGAGCAGGGCTACGCCGACGATGCCTTCTTCGAAGAGGTTGCAGAATCTGCGCAGCAGGTCGCGAACGGCGTGCGTGAGGCAGTGCTGAACTCTGAGGTCGCCGACTTTGAGCGTTTCTTCGACCGCGTCTACGTGCAGGAGCATCAGCAGGTGGAAGACGACCGCGAGTTCTACCGTAACTACGTTGCAGGCTTTGAAGAGGAGTAAGCATGAGCGAGAAAATTGAACGTTTGACCCTCGCCAAGGCGATTACCCGCGGCCTGGAAGACGCCATGGAAGCCGACCGCACCGTCGTCATGCTCGGTGAGGATATCGGCAAGCTCGGCGGTGTGTACCGTGTGACCGAGGGTCTGCAGGCGCGCTTCGGCAACCGCCGCGTCATGGATGCGCCCCTGGGTGAGTCCGGCATTATCGGCACCTCCATCGGTATGGCGTTGCGTGGCTACCGCCCCGTGCCGGAGATCCAGTTCGACGGCTTCGTGTTCCCCGCCTACAACCAGATCACGAGCCAGCTGGCGAAGATCCACAACCGCACCGATAAGCAGTACACGGTGCCGGTGACTATCCGCATTCCGTACGGTGGCGTGATTGGTTCGGTGGAGCACCACTCCGAGTCCCCGGAGGCGCTGTTCGCCCACACCGCGGGTCTGCGTATTGTGACCCCCTCGACTCCGCACGAGGCGTACTGGATGACCCGCAAGGCGATTGAGTGCCCCGACCCGGTCATTATTTTTGAGCCGAAGCGCCGCTACTGGCTCAAGGGTGAAGTGGACTTTAGCGACACTTCCTTTGATCCGTTTAGCGCCCAGGTGGTGCGTGAGGGTACGGATGCGACCATCGTTGCGTACGGTCCGCTGGTTCCGGTTGCTCTGGCTGCTGCGGAGGCTGCCGTGGAGGATGGCCGCTCGATTGAGGTCATTGACCTGCGCTCGATTTCGCCGCTGGATGTGCCGACCGTTGCCGCTTCGGTGGCGAAGACTGGCCGCCTGATTATTGCGCACGAGGCGCCGACCTTCGGTGGTATGGGCGGTGAGCTGGCTGCGGCGATTACGGAGCGTTGCTTCTACAGCCTGCAGGCACCGGTGATTCGCGTGGGTGGCTACTACATGCCGTACCCGGTGTCCCGTGTTGAGGAAGAGTACGTGCCCGATATTGACCGTATTCTTGAGGCGGTCGACCGCGCTTTTGACTACTAGGCATTCCCTGATCTGACGTATCAGCGTGTTGCGCTATGGCGGGTTGCGAGCCCGCACAGAATATTCCATATAGGGTATATGCCCTAGTGAGAGGTAAAAATGTCCCAGATTTTCCCGCTCCCTGACGTGGGCGAAGGCCTGACCGAAGCAGAAATCCTCAGCTGGAAGGTGGCAGTCGGCACCGAGGTCGCCATCAACGACGTCCTCGTCGAAATTGAAACCGCAAAGAGCGTTGTGGAACTTCCTTCGCCCTTCGCCGGCACCGTCGAGGCGCTACTCGTTGCCGAAGGCGAAACCGTTGAGGTGGGCACCCCGATCATCAGCATCTCCGGTGGCGACAACGCACCCGCCACCCCGGCTGCACCCGCCGCGGCAGAGGCTGAGTCCGGCACCGCGCTGGTTGGTTCCGGCCCCAAGGCGGACGCTGTGAAGCGCCGCGCCCGCAAGCGCCCCGCCTCCGCAGCCCAGTCCGCACAGGCTGCTGCGGCACCGGTCGCACCGGCTGTTCAGGCACCCGTGGCGCACACCCCCGCCGACTCGGCAAACCGTAACCAGGGCCTGCTGAGCGAGCTGGCTGAGCGCGCCTCCCGCTTTGTGGAGAACACCCCGCTGAACTCGGTGGTGCAGCGTCTGGCGCCCGAGCCCGCAGCGGCTCCCGCGCCGACTTTGGCTCCCGAGCAGGTTCCGCACCGCCCGACCCTCGCGCCGCCTCCGGTGCGTCTTGCCGCAAAGGAGCTGGGTGTTGACCTGGCGAACGTGACCGCTACCGGTGCGCGCGGCCAGGTGACTAAGCAGGACCTCATGAACTATGTGGCGCACCTGAGCGACGTGCAGCATAGCGGCGCCCGCCAGCCGTTCTGGCAGCCCGCAGCCACCCCCGGTGACCGCATTGAGCGCATCCCGGTGCGTGGCGTGCGTAAGGCTACCGCGAAGGCGATGGTTTCTTCGGCGTTTAGCGCCCCGCACGTGTCCATCTTCGTGGATGTTGATGCCTCCCGCACCATGGAGTTCGTGAAGCGCTTGAAGAAGTCCCGCCACTTTGAGGGCGTGAAGGTCACCCCGCTGCTGGTGCTTGCCGCCGCGGTCATTTGGGCTGCTGAGCGTAACCCGCAGGTCAACGCGACCTGGACCGATAGCGAAATCCAGATTAAGCACTTCATGAACCTGGGTATTGCTGCGGCGACCCCGCGCGGCCTGATGGTTCCGAACATTAAGGACGCTCAGGAGCTGTCCCTGCGTGAGCTGGCTATTGCGCTGAACAACCTGACCACTCGCGCCCGTGAGGGTAAGACTCAGCCCGCTGAGATGGCGAACGGCACCCTGACCATTACGAACATCGGTTCGCTGGGTATTGATACGGGTACCCCGATTATTAACCCCGGTGAGGTGGCGATTGTTGCCTTCGGTACGATCAAGCAGAAGCCGTGGGTGGTTGATGGTGAGGTTATTCCTCGCTGGGTGACGACCCTGGGCGGCTCCTTCGATCACCGTGTGGTGGATGGCGACCTGTCGGCTCGCTTCATGGCTGATGTGGCTGCGATTCTTGAGGAGCCTGCATTGCTGCTGGACCACTAGGCGGCATATTTTGGCTAGTCAGTGTCGTATTGCTGGGTAGCTGAGGCCGTTTAGGATACAGATACTTAGATACAGAAAACCTCCGGTACCTTACGTAAGGTACCGGAGGTTTTCTGCACGTTTTATCCCTATCGCAACGAGGCGCAGATGCTTAGAAGCCTATGCGTCTTCGCGTGCCACCTGGTCGCTCGGGTACTTGTCCACGCGGCGGTGGTACAGGCGTCCGCACAGGCCGCCGAGGATAGCGCCGAGGAAGCTCAACGCCAGAACCAGCAGAACCGCGAGCAGACCGTTCGCGAAATCGCCCGCAATCAGCTTCTGCAGGGACAGGGACGCGACACCGTTCTGGAACAGCTGAGGCGCGAGGAAGGTCGCCAGGGACCCGATGATGAGCGCCATAATCTGCCAGAGCCACACGGCAATGCCCTGCTTCGCGCCGGCGAATCGTGCCATGCGTCCCGCCGCGTAACCGCCCACCAGGTAGGCGAAGAAGATGAGCACACTCAGCGCGACCGCGACCGGCACGGCGTTTGATGCGCCGCTGAAGAGGCGGGAGACCACCGAGGCGTACTCGATGGACTCGCTCTGACCGGTCAGGGTCAGCCACGACTGGATAGCCCACAGGCCACCGTCCATGAGGGAGATGGTGATTAGCCAGCCGAGCAAGCCGGGCAGCAGGTGCATGCGGGAGTAGCGGCTCTTCTGCATGGACAGTGCGGTTGCGGCGGTGAGGACGGGCTCTGCACCTGCCGCGCCTGCGGTACCGGCGGGGGTGGGGGTGACGAAGTGGTCATCATCCGCCGGATTAGCCTGCGGGGTACTGGGTGCCGCATGGGCGTTGCCGGGTGCGGGCACCTCGTAGCTTGCCGCAGCGGTAGGTGCGGTAGCGGGGGCAGGCGCGGTAGTGGGGGCTGCGCCGCCGCGCACATTGTCCGCGCTGGGAGTTACAGGCTTGTCGAGCCAGCTGAGGTTGTCGGTAGCGGGTTCGCCCAAGTCAGCACCGGATTCCGCGCCCTGTGAGGTAGCGCTGGGGGAGAGGAGCGGCTGGGTTGCGGTAGCCGCCTCGGTGAGGGGGCGGGTCGCATCCTGCGAGGACTGTGCCGAAGAGCTCGACTCGCGCGCCTTTTCGTGGGCGCGGCGTGCGGCGTTCAGGTCCTCATCGGTCAGAACCACGGTGGGGTCGTCGGAGGAGAATGCCGCCTCCCACAGGTCACTTTCGGTGGGGGAGGACGCCGCGGCGGCCGGGCGCTGCTGCGGGGTGTTGTTCTGTGCGTTCATTAAATCCTTTGGATTCTAGTCCTGGGTGCTGATTTAGCGGTTGCGGTCAGCGTAGAAGGCGCGTGCTTCTTCCAGGGCTTCTGCGGAGTAGGTGTGCGGGTATGCCGGGCGTTCGTTCTCGTCCAGAGTGCGGATGACGCGGCCGGGGTTGCCGACCACGAGGGAGTTAGCCGGGACGTCCTTGGTGACGACGGTGCCCGCGCCAATCACGGAGTTCTTGCCGATGGTCACACCGCCCAGGATGATGGCGCCGCCACCGATCCAGACGTTGTCTTCAACGGTGATGGGCTCGCCACCTTCCCAGTATGCGGCGCGGTCGACCGGGTTGAGCGGGTGGGTGGGGGTGAGGAACTGTACGTTGTTGCCGACGAGCACGGTGGAGCCGATGCGGATCGGGCAGACGTCCAGGAAGACACAGCCAAAGTTGAAGAAGGAGCCGTCACCAATGTAGGTGTTCACGCCGTAGTCGAAGCGTGCGCCGGGGCGGATGTGGGAGTGCTCGCCCAGGTGACCGAGGTGTTCACGGTAGACGTGCATTGCCTGTGCCTGCTCGCCGCGTGCGTAGTGTTCTTCGGCGAGGACGGTTGCAGCGTAAATACGCTTGAACTGTGCGGCGCATTCAGTGTCGGGCATGTAGACGGAACCGTTGGTCATGCGGTTGAAGGTCTCGCCGGTGGGGCGCTGCGGGGTGTGCATTAGTGGGCTCCTCCCAGAAGGTAGACTAGCGCGATGATGGCCATTCCGAACAGGATGACGACTCCTCCGGCGATAGCGAATCGTTTGGAAATTTCGCGGAGGAGCTTCTTGAACTGTTCGTCAGTGATGTCTTGCTGTCGTTTACTCATGCTTTAAGTATCCCAGAGTTGCTTGGGTTTACCTTAGTGTTTCGGCGTTTATTGCGGTATCTGGGGTGGGTGTACGGCGTGATTTTCAGTGTGGGAAGAAGCGCTGCTGAGTTGAAGCGTGAGGGTGTGGGAAGGCACAATCAATGCATGACTGAGGCTCAGAAGAACACGAACCTGCAGGATGCGGCGGCACCTGCATCCCCCGCTGGCGCGTCGGCTGGCACGTCTGCTGGCGCGCATCCGTTGGCGCATCGCCCCTGGTTGAAGAATTATTCTCCGTGGACTGCCCGCGATATTGAGCTACCCGAGACGTCGCTGAGCCACCTCATTGACGAGGCGGTTCGCACCGTACCCCACAAGGTAGCGCTGGAGTTCTTTGGGGCGACCACGACCTACGCCGAGTTGGGGGACCAGATTGAGCGTGCTGCGGAGGGTCTGCGTGTGGCGGGTGTGCAGGCGGGTGACCGTGTGGCGCTGATTTTGCCGAACTGCCCTCAGCATATTGCGGCGTTCTATGCGATTTTGCGCCTGGGCGCGATTGTGGTGGAGCATAACCCTCTGTACACGGGCGCGGAGTTGCGCCACATGTTTGAGGATCACGGCGCGAAGGTCGCGATTGTGTGGGATAAGATCGCCTCGCATATTACGGGTCTTCCGGCGGATATCCGCCCGAACCATATTTATTCGGTGAACATGATTTCTGCGATGCCTGCGCTGATGCGTACCGCGCTGAAGCTGCCGTTGAAGAGCGCGCGTGCTTCGCGTGAGAAGCTGACCGGTCCTGCGCCGGGTACGGTGTCGTGGGCTCAGCTGGTGAAGAGTGAGCGTATTGACCCGTCGCATCGCCGTCCGACGGCGCACGATATTGCGCTGCTGCAGTACACCTCGGGTACGACCGGCCTGCCCAAGGGCGTGATGCTCACGCACCGCAACCTGGAGTCTAACGGCCGTATGGGTGAGGCATGGATTAACCCGGGTGATGACGAGGTGATTTACTCGGTTCTGCCGCTGTTCCACGCGTACGGTATGACTCTGGGCGTGACGATTGCGTCGTTGTGCCGTGCCCGCCTGGTGCTGTTCCCGACCGTGGACATGGATCTGATTTTGAAGGCGATGAAGAAGACCCGCCCGACCATTCTTCCTGCGGTTCCGCCGGTGTATCGCCGTCTGATGGATGAGGCGAAGAAGCGCGGCGTGTCCCTGGAGGGTATCCGTTACGCGGTCTCCGGTGCGATGAACCTGCCGCCTGAGCTGGTTGCCGAGTGGGAGGAAGCGTCCGGCGGTTTCATGGTGGAAGGCTACGGCCTGACCGAGTGCGCGCCGTTGGTGTCCTGCAACCCGCTTAATGGCACTCGCCGTGCCGGTTTTATTGGTGTTCCGTTCCCCTCCACCGATATTCGCGTGGTGGACCCGGAAACCGGCGAGGACGTGCCCGAGGGTGAAGAGGGCGAGCTGTGGGTGAAGGGTCCTCAGCGTTTTGCCGGCTACTGGAAGCGTGAGGACGAGACGGCGAAGACCATCACCCCCGATGGTTGGTTGCGTACCGGCGATATTGTGCGACTGGACGAGGACTATTTCATTCAGATTGTCGACCGTATTAAGGAAGTTATTATTACCGGCGGTTTCAACGTCTCCCCGACGGAGGTTGAGGTCGCCCTCAAGCAGCACGACATGGTCGCGGATGCGGCGGTAGTCGGTATTCCGCTGCCCGCCGGTGGTGAGATGGTCGTTGCCGCTGTGGTTGCCGCCCCGGGCCGGGTGGTGCAGGAGCATACTCTGCGTGAGCACTGCTATTCGAAGGTGACCCGTTATAAGGTTCCGCGCCGCATCGTGGTGGTGGATGATCTGCCCCGTTCGATGCTGGGTAAGGTTCTGCGCCGTAAGGTGCGTGAGCAGCTGATTGCTTCGGGCGAGTTCGATCAGTAGGTTGATGCCCCGCCCGCCCGTAATGGGTGGACACTATGGACGCCGGCTTGGGTTTTGTACCCGAGCCGGCGTTTTGTGTGTGCCTGAATACACTGGCAATGACACCGTCAATGACGCTTTGTGACCTGGAAATAATCACCGCGTGACGAATTGTGACAAAATATGACGACCTTGACGTTCTGTGTCTCATGAATAGCCATTAACTTCCACACCCGCCCTTGTGCGTGCTGTAATTGTCCCATCATCATTCCCATCGGATGTGCTAGTACCAACGTGAGCACCCGGTGGAACGCATCATCATTCAACAGAAAGATTCATAGCCGTGAAGAAGTTTGCTGCTGCACTCGCAGTTGTCCCCATGGTCTTTGGCCTGGCAGCCTGCGGTTCCACCAACTCCTCCTCTTCCTCCTCTTCCGCATCCAAGAAGGTCACCATCGGTGTGGTTGGCTCTGAGAAGTTCAACAAGACCCTGAAGGAAGAAGCTAAGAAGCAGGGTATCGATATTGAGTTCAAGGAGTTCAGCGCTTACACCGAGCCGAACCCCGCACTGGACGCCGGTGACATCGATATGAACCGCTTCCAGCACATCGCGTACCTGTCCAACTACAACGTGAGCGCTAACAAGGACCTGCAGATTGTCGGCCCGACCGTCATCTACCCGATGGCTCTGTTCTCCAAGAAGCACTCCAAGTTGGCTGACATCCCCCAGGGTGGCGAGATCGTTATCCCGAACGACACCGTGAACGAAGCACGCGCGCTGAAGCTGCTGAAGACCAACGGTCTGGTTACCTTCAAGAACGCTGATGTTGACGCACCCACCATCGACGACGTGGACACCGCTAACTCCAAGGTGAAGGTCACTCCCGTCGACGCAACCCAGACCGTGGTTGGCATGGAGTCCGCTGACGGCGCAGTCGTCAACAACGACTTCCTCAAGGATGCAGGCCTGAAGCCCGCAGACGCCCTGGCTCAGGACGACCCCAAGACCGACCCCTCGGCAATCAAGTACGTGAACCTCTTCGTTGCTCAGAAGGACAAGGCTGACGACGAGACCTACAAGAAGATCGTTGAACTCTTCCACACCAAGCCCGTCATGGATGTTGTTCAGGAAGAGACCCGCGGCACCGCCGTTGAGGTCAACGTGAGCACCGACGAGCTGCGTCAGTCCCTGGCTAACGAAGAAGCCAAGCTGCGCGCCAAGAAGTAATCTTCTGAATACACGCCTCCTCTAGGCATACGCAAAGGCGGTAAGTCTAAGCACCCGATGCGGGTCACGACAGGCTTACCGTCCTTTGCGTAATGGCGTTAATGCCCTTTAGCGCCCCAACCACGACATTTACGGATACATATTTATGAGTGAACTGGCACAGAGCTTCGGCGACAGCACCTTGCCCATGGTGGTTCTGGACGGAGTCTCCAAGGTCTTCGGCAACGGCCCCAAGGCGGTAGTTGCTGTCGACAACGTCTCCCTCACCATTAATCGCGGTGAAATCTTTGCAATTATCGGCTACTCTGGCGCCGGTAAGTCTACCCTGGTCCGCCTCATCAACGGCCTGGAAACCACCACCAGCGGCACCCTGACCGTCGGTGGCTTCCAGATTTCCGGTAAGCGCGACTCCGAACTGCGTGAAGCACGCACCAACATCGGTATGATCTTCCAGCAGTTCAACCTGATGAACTCCCGCACCGTGCTCGGTAACGTCGAGTTCCCCCTGAAGATCGCCGGCTGGTCCAAGAAGGACCGCCGCGAACGCGCCCTGGAAATGCTGGAGTTCGTGGGTCTTGCCGACCGTGCAGGTCATTACCCGAACCAGCTTTCGGGCGGTCAGAAGCAGCGCGTGGGTATTGCTCGTGCGCTTGCGACCAACCCTGCCCTGCTGCTGGCTGATGAGTCCACCAGCGCGCTGGACCCGGAAACCACTCATGAAGTTCTTGCGCTCCTTAAGCGTGTGAACCGTGAACTGGGCGTGACCGTCGTGGTGATTACCCACGAGATGGACGTGGTCTCCAGCATCGCTGACCGTGTGGCCGTCATGGAGTCCGGCCGCGTGGTGGAGCAGGGCAACGTCTACGACGTCTTCTCCAACCCGCAGACCGATGTGGCAAAGCTGTTTGTGGCAACCACCGTCAAGCTTGCCCCCACCGGCAAGGAGGCGGCTGAGTTGCGCGCAAACCACAAGGGTTACCTCATCAACGTTGAAATCGTGGAGGGTAACCAGGAGCTCGGTAAGGTGCTGTCCTACCTGGGCGCCCGTAACGTCCGCTTCAACATTGTGGGCGGCGGTATTGAGACCCTGCAGGGCAAGGCGTACGGTACCCTCACCCTGGAACTCCTCGGCGAAATCACCAGCATTGATGCCGCCGTTGCTGAACTGAAAACCGTTGCCCGCGTGCAGGAGGTGCGCTAAATGTTTGCTACTACTCTTCCGCTGGCTGCGTCTAAGACGGACTGGTCCGAGTTCCTGCCCGAGAAGCTGCTCCCGGCTATCGGCGATACGTTCTACATGGTGTCTATCACCATGGTGTGCGCCGGTCTGGTTGGTCTGATTGTGGGTGCTCTGCTGTACACCACCCGTGAGGGCAACATCTTCCAGAACCGCTTTGTGTACACGGTCCTGAACATTCTGGTGAACGTGATTCGCCCGATTCCGTTCATTATTTTGATTGCGGCACTGGGCCCGCTGACGAGCGCCGTGGTGGGTACCCGCCTGGGCGTGAATGCGGCGGTCTTCGCGATGAGCTTCGGTGCTGCATTCGCTATTGCCCGTATCGTGGAGCAGAACATGGTCTCCATTGACCCGGGCGTGATTGAGGCGGCGCGTGCGATGGGCGCTTCAAAGCTGACCATCCTGTTCACCGTGATGATTCCGGAGGCGCTTGGCCCGCTGATCCTCGGTTACACCTTCCTCGTCATTGGCGTGGTGGATATGTCCGCTATGGCCGGTTACGTGGGTGCTGGCGGTCTGGGTAAGATCGCGATTGTGGACGGCTACCAGCGCTTTAACGATGAGATCACCTGGGCTGTTGTGGCGATTATTATCGTCCTGGTTCAGCTGGTTCAGTTCCTCGGTAACTTCCTGGCCAAGAAGGTTATGCGCCGATAGGCTCGTGCCCCTATAGGCACAGCTGATAAAGCATAGAAGACCCCCGGTCTGCTCCTTGAGGAGCGGGCCGGGGGTCTTTCTTGATACTGCCTATCAGGTGAGGCGGTGGCGCGGTGAGGCGTCTGCGGTACGTGCTTAGTTCTGCGCTGCCTCAGACTGCTGTGCCGCCTCAAGCTTGGCGATCCAGGTGCGTGCCGCCTCCCAGAGCTGCGGGTCATTGAACGAATCGAAGCGCCCAAAACCGGCCGGTGCCTTTGCCGGGTCGGTGCCTTCCGAAACGTAAATCATGACCTTCGTACCGGCGTCACGTGCCGCCTGCGCGCCCGCGGGGGAGTCCTCGAACGCCAGCACCTCGTGACCTTCAAAGCCGAGGCGACGTGCCGCCTCCAGGTACATGTCCGGGGCGGGCTTACCGGCCGGAACGTCGTTGCTGCTGACCCAGGTGCGCACCAGCGGGGCGTAACCGTAGCTTTCCATCTTCAGGGTCAGAATGTTCGCGGTGGAGTTCGACGCCACCGCAACCGGCATGTGCTCGCTCAGGAAGCCCAGGAACTTCTGCGCACCCTCAATCAGGTCCACGCCGGAGCTGATGACCTCGTGCTCGGTGGTGAGCAGATCCTTCATCACGCGTTCATGGTGTTCGGCGTACTCTGCGGAGGCGGTGTCCGGCTTCTGGCCGTTCTGCGCCTTGTAGGAGAGCAGTGCAAGCTCCTCGGCGACATCGGCTGCCGCCAGGCCGGTGAGGCGGTGCTCCACCTCTTCGGTGAAGGGAACAGACCAGCGGGCGAAAAGCTCACGCTGCACATCGTTCCAGACGGTCTCGGAGTCGAGGAGGACGCCGTCGCAGTCGAAGATTGCGCAGCGGGGGAACCAATCGGAGGGGACTATGTGTTCAAACATAATGCCAGTCTCTCACAGGGCTTTAGGCTATGGAAGCGGTGGCCCGGTGCGTGAGAAAACATGCAGAGCGCAAACCGGGTGAGGGCACAAAAGCACGCAGTATTAGCACGCAGTGTAAGCACGCGGCACAAACGTGGGCCACAAACGCGGACATGAAGAAACCCTCCCGCCGCGTCCAAAGCGGACGCAACGGGAGGGCAGAAGCTACAACAGCTTAGAGAGCGGACACCGGCTTATGGGTCACCTGACGCATAAACGGAATAGTCGCCAGCAGGCCCGCGTAGACCAGCGCCAGACCCAGCGCAATAGCGCCGAAGGTCAGACCGAACATCTTCGCCAGAACCTCACCGGGAAGACCCTGAGCCGCAATCAAAGCCGTCAGCGGCAGACCCAGTAGCGCAGAAATCACGCTGATGAGCACCAGCGGACCGAAGACCACGGTCAGGCGTGAAGCCTGCAGCAGCTTCGTGGGGGTACCCATCATATTCAGCGAAGAATACAGCGAACCACGCTCGTAAATGGCGGCGCTCTGGTTCAGCACTGCGGAGAGGGTGACCAGCAGGTACGAGAAGAACAGCATGAGCAGCATGCCCTGGAACATGTCCGCCATGATGGTCATGAAGGGGCCGGCGGCGGGACCGGCTTGCTTTGCGTCTTTGCTCATCTCACCCGCCAGAATCAGGATGGGACCGAAGAAGGTCACCAAGAAGGTCGACAGAGCCACACCCGAAACCTGACGCCACGCACCGCGCGGGGATTCCAGCACCGCACGATAACCCAGCAGAACCGACGCCTTCTGGGTCATACGCACACGAATCTTTGCGTACGCCCACACCAGGAAGGTGCCAATCCAGTCGATGGCAAGCATCATCAGCAAACCCGGCAGAGCAATGAAAACCGCCAGGTTCTTCATGGCGCTATCGGCACCGCCGTCCTGGAAGGGTGAGAACATGCTGAAGCCCTTGGAGGTCGATGCCAGAATCATCACGGCAATGATCAGAACAACACCGATACCCATGGCAATGTAACCTGCGGAGCCAGCCTTCGCGCGGGTACGCACACCCAGCGGGCTGATGCTGACCTTCGCCAAACCGAACAGGGAGCTTAGAGCCGCCAGGACCATACAGCCCAGGAAGCAGTAGAAAATCACGCTCACCGGCAGGAGCATATTCTCAGCACCCAGCGGAACGTTCATGAAGTGCAAAGCGCCAAAGGGGAAAATCAGCACCAGGTAAAGCAGCAGACCGATGACGAAACCCACAAGAGAGTACACCAGCGCGTCCGCAACGGACAGACCCACAATCAGGGTTGTGGAGGCACCAATCAGACGCAGGGACGCCAGACGCTCATCACGGCGGCGGGCACTCAAACGAGCAGCCGAAGCGCCCAGGGTAAAGAGCGGAACAATCAGCACCAGAGCGGCAACCCACGCCAAACCCATGTAGAGCTTCTGAATGCCCATCAGGTTAATCATTTCGTGGTCAACGTTGGCGTGCTCAAGCCAAGTACTCAGCGCCTGAACACCACCGGCAACCGTCAAAAACAGCGCCGAGGAGGCGGCAAAAGCCAGCACGGGAAGAATCGCCTGCGAACTCCATAGGGTTCGCTTGGCGAGTAGAGCATAGATTTGCATTATGCACCTGCCTGAGACTGAGCGCCGAGGTTCTGAGCACCGGGGTTCTGTGCGGGAACACCGCCCTGGTTATTGCGCTGGTCGCTCACAATCTGACCGTCCTGCAGGTACACCACGCGGGAGCACGCCGCCGCCACGTTCGGGTCGTGAGTAACCACCAGCAGAGTCTTACCCTGCTGCGGAATCATGGTCAGCAACAGAGCCATCACCTCACGCGCGGTCTTAGAGTCCAGCGCGCCGGTCGGCTCATCCGCGAAAGTCACGGGGGCGCCGTTCACCTGGGAGCGGGCAATCGCCACACGCTGAGCCTGACCACCGGACATCTCACCCATACGGCGGTCCAGCATCTGCCCCAGACCCAGACGGTTCAGCAAATCAGCCGAAATGGAACGCGCCTGCTGGCGGGGAACACCGGCAATCATCGCGGCGAGGGAGACGTTCTCCTCCGCGGTCAGCTCGGGAACCAGCAGACCCTGCTGGAACACGAAACCAAACGAGTTAGCGCGCAGGGAGGTACGCTCACGCTCGCTGAGGGACTCCACCGCCACCTGACCGGTGGGGCCATTGAACAGCACAGAACCGGCATCGAGCTTGATAATGCCCGAGAGCGCGTGCAGCAGGGTGGTCTTACCGGAACCGGAAGGACCCATAATCGCCACGGACTCGCCGGGGAAAATATCCAGGCTCACGTTACGCAGCACCGGGTTATTGCCGTACGACTTGTGCAGGTTACGGGCAGAAATAATCGCGCCGCGTGCGAAGGGCGCCTGCTGCATCTGCTGAGGTGCCTGAGCCGGGTAGCCCTGCTGGCCCTGATAGTAGCTCTGCTGGCCGGGCTGACCCTGCTGAGCGGAATACTGACCGGCAGGCTGCGCCGCCTGCGGAGGGGTCATTGAATAGGGGTTCTGAGCCTGGAACTGCGGGTTCTGGGTTTGAGGATGGTTCTGGGATTGAGGATTCTGCGTCATGACAACCTTCATTGGGTATGAACTAACGGAAGTACACTTCTATCATCTCAGCTTCTTGGCGGCTCACCCCTCCGTCTGGGGGCTGAAAAATATGGGAAAACCCTGAAAAAATTCGCCCGACCGGGCGCTCAACCACCCCGCAGCTCATACCGCGGTATGAGTGCGCTTCATGAGAGAATACGCCTCTTGCCCCCTTGAACTGCGCGGGGGCAATGCCATACTAGAAGGATGACCGACGCACAGAACACCCCCATCATCACTCCGGTAGCCGACCCCGAGGCAGGAACCCGCATCATCTTCCTACGCCACGGCCAGACCGACTGGAACATTGACCACCGCTTCCAGGGCGGCACCGACATCCCCCTCAACGACACCGGCAGGGAGCAGGTCCGCACCGCTATCGGTGCCCTGCAACAGGCCGCAGCTGAGGGCACCACCGTGGACGCTATCGTCTCCTCGCCCCTTTCCCGCGCCGTAGAAAGCGCCGAAATTGTAGCCGAAGGCCTGGGCGTACCCTACCGCGGTGCCGTTGACGGCTTCCAGGAACGTTCCTTTGGCGACCTGGAAGGACAGATCGCTACCCGCGAGCTGATCCTTGCCTCCCGCCAGTCCAATAACGCGTACAACGTGGAGCCGAAGAAGGACTTCCTCGCCCGCTCCCTCGCGGCGCTGAACCGCGTCCGCCGCGAATACGAGGGTCAGACTGTTGTGGTCGCCGCGCACGGCATGCTGATTGCCATGACCATGACCGCCCTGGTCGCTGAACGCCACCCCGAACTGCTCAACGAGGACGGCATCTACCCGATCCCCGTGAACGCTTCCCTCACCGAGGTGCCCCTGCAGTACCTGGACGACGCGATCGACCGCCTGGTCGTGCAGCATCTGGAACCTGAGCTGGGCCCCGAGGAAGTACCGGCGGGCGCCGAGAACACGACCCTCACCCTGATTCGCCACGGCCAGACCGACTGGAACAAGGCGAACCTGATGCAGGGTATCACCGACATTCCGCTCAATGACACCGGCCGCGAGCAGGCACGCACCACCGGCAAGAAGCTCGCCGATATGGGTCTGGAGTTTACCGTACTGGTGTCCTCGCCGCTGTCCCGCGCCCACGAGACCGCGCAACTGGTCGGTGAGCACTTCGACCTGCAGGTGCACAAGACCTACCCCGAGCTTGTGGAACGCGCCTACGGTGCCGGCGAAGGCCTGGACATTCCCGCCCCCGAACGCCGTGCCCCGGAACGCTACTACCCGAACGTGGAATCCGAACGTGACGTGTACATTCGTGCGGTGCGCACCCTGCGCAATATCGTGCGTGAACTCTCTGAAGCCTCGGGCGAACAGAAGATTATTGCCGTCAGCCACGGCAGCTTTATCCGCCGCGCCCTCTCCGCAGCGGCCGGTGAAGAATGGACCGTGACCGTGCCGAACGCCGAACCGCTCACGATTGACGTGCCGGGCCTGTTCGCGTGGGACTCGACCAAACAGTTTGACGAGGTGGGTCGCCTTGTTTGGTAAAGGTTGGTCTGGCGCTCGCGTATGGCGACTGATTCTCTGGCCCGTCACGGCACTGTACTGCGCGGTGGTGGCGAGTATCGTGTTCGCCCCCGTGCACGTGGACGATAACGAGATGGGCGGCCGCCTGGCGCAGCTACTGGATACCGGCCACGCCGAGGGGTGGCTGCCTGCGTTCATTACCTATTCGAGCATTGAGCAGCTTTCGAACGTCATCATGTTCATTCCGGGCGGTTTTCTTTTCGCCCTGCTACTCAAACCAAAGGCTCGCCTGCACGTGCTGTACTCGGGATTTTTGGTCAGCGCCTGCATTGAGACGATCCAGAGTTTCATGCCTGATCGTACCGGCGACCCGGTGGATGTGCTGATGAACGGTTCCGGTGCCCTGCTGGGCGCAGCGGGTGCTTTGGGTGTGCATCGTTGGCGTCGCGTGCGTCGCGAGCGTCAAGGTAAGTAAGGTTCTGTGCCCGGTGGAGGCGCTGGTTTCGAGGGTTCTCGCTGAGGATTTTCGGAGCTGGCGCCTCCACTTTTTACCCTGTGAGGGCGCCGTGTAGGTGTTGGACACTATGGGGATGGTGGGGGAGCGGGAAAACCCAACAGTTCATTAGGTCAAACAGACATAAACAGGCAGTGACCTCCGATATAGTGTGGTTTCTGTAGGGAACATTCGGGTAATATTCCGGTAAATACAGCGTTTTATATTGACTTGCCCACAAAAACCCACATAAAATCAAGTATTACCCTAAAGCGTTCTGTCGGTTCGCTGAAACCATGTCTCTCACGGTCCTGAAAGCCGAGCAGAATGCAGAAAAGAACGCACAGATTTCCTCCCACTAGCCCAAAGGAACACCAGATTTATGTTCGCAGAAGAACGCCGTGCCGAAATTGCAAAGCTTGTTGCCTCCGCACGTCGTGTCAACGGTGCTGACCTTGCGCGCCGTTACGATGTGACCATGGAGACCGTGCGTCGTGACCTCGCCGCACTGGAAGAAGCAGGTAAGCTCCGCCGTGTCCACGGTGGTGCTGTCACCATTGAGCAGTCCACCTCCCTGGAGTCCTCCATCTCCTCCCGACAGGGCATGAACACCCCCGAAAAGCGCCGCATCGCCACCAAGGCATACCAGATGCTGCGCGACTCCGAGGCGGGCTCCATCGTCCTGGACGCAGGCTCCACCATCGAAATTCTCGCCGACCACATCGGCGCTGAGAACTTCAGCCTCAAGACCGGCAATGACCGCATCGTCATCACCCATGCACTGCACATTGCAGTCAAGCTCGCCGAAGCCGAAGGCGTCACCCTCGAGCTGGTCGGTGGCCAGCTGCGCAAGATGACCTGGGCTGCTGTTGGTGCACGCGCCGCAGAGCACTTCGGCACCATGCGCCCCGACATTGCGTTCATCGGTGCCAATGGCATTGAAGCGCATTTCGGCATCTCCACCCCCGGCATGAACGAAGCCATTGTCAAGACCGCGATCTGCAAGTCTGCTCGTCGCGTGGTCTTGCTCTGTGACTCTGCGAAGTTCGGTCAGGAATCTCTGGTCCGCTTCGCTGGATTCGAGGATATTGACACCCTCATTACCGATCGCGAGCCCGAAGGTGCCCTCCGTCAGGCACTTGAGGCCGCAAACGTTGAGATTGTGATTGCCTAATGATTATTACTCTGACTGCAAACCCCAGCCTGGACCGCACCATTGAACTGGGTGCGCCTTTGGCTCACGGTGCCGTGCAGCGTGCTGTCGGTGCCGTACAGGATCCCGGCGGCAAGGGCGTGAATATTTCGCGTGCCCTGCAGGTTTCCGGTGTGCCGACCCTCGCCATTGTGCCCGGTGAAGCAACCGACCCGGTGCTGACCGCACTGCAGGCTGTGGACGTCGAGTTCGCTAACCTGCCCACCGGCGAGCCGATTCGTTCGAACATCACCGTGGTTGACCCGGACGGCACCACCACCAAGCTGAACGCCCCCGGCACCGTTTTTGATGCTGAACTACGTCAGAAGCTGGACGAGCTGGTGGTTGAGCGTTCCAAGGGTGCCGACTGGGTGGTTTTGGCTGGTTCGCTGCCTCCGGGTCTGGAACCGACCTACTACTCCGAGCTGGTTGCGGCACTGCGCGCCTCCGGCTACGAGGGCAAGATTGCTATTGATACCTCTGAGGCGCCGCTGATTGCGACCGTCGCCGGTGAGCACAAGCCCACCCTGATTAAGCCCAACTCGGAGGAGCTGGCTCAGCTGACCGGTAGCGATAACTGGGAGGAGCTGGAGGCTAGCCCCGAGCTGACCGCCCGCACCGCCCAGAAGCTGCTCGGCGACGGCATCGAGTACGTGCTTGCCACCCTCGGCGGCGGCGGTGCAGTGCTGGTCACTGAGCAGGGTATCTGGCATGCTGTGCATGAGCCGATTCAGGTTCGTAGCACTGTGGGTGCCGGTGACTCGTCGCTGTCTGGTTTCTTGATTGCTCACACCCGTGGTGAGGATGCCCCCGGTTGCCTGGTTCAGGCGGTAGCTCACGGTTCGGCTGCTGCTGCTCTGCCCGGTACTCGCATGCCTTCGCTGGAGCAGACCACTCCTGAGAAGGTCACTGTTCGTCAGCTGCAGCTCTAATTCGGGCTGTTTTCGCAACTCCAGCTTTTATTCTTAGAAGGGAATATAAGCTGGTTGCAGTACATATACGTACACACACATATACACAGGCACACTGCACACACTTTGAACTCATATAGGGGAGAAGCCCGGCACCGCTGAGCGAATCCCCGTCCTAAACACATACCCGAGGAGGGAATATGTCTGATCTGATCACCGCAGATCTCGTCCTGCTGGATGAGAACCTCGGCGAGACCCGATTCGACGTAATTGCCAAGCTCGCCCAGGCAGTCGTAAATGCCGGACGCGCTACCGACTTCGAGCAGCTCTACGCGGCTGCCGAGGCACGCGAATCCAAGACCGACACCGGTATCCCCGGCGGTATTGCGATTCCGCACTGCCGTAGCGCCGCCGTCACCGAGCCGACCCTGGCAATGGCACGCCCCAACCCGGCAGTTTCCTTCGGTGCAAAGGACGGCCCCGCCGACCTGATTTTCTTCATCGCTGCACCCGATGGTGCTGACCAGGCTCACCTGAAGCTGCTGTCCACTCTGGCACGCTCCCTGATGAAGAAGAGCTTCACTGCGTCCCTGCGCGAAGCCTCCTCGGCCGAAGAGATTGTTGAGCTGGTCAACGGTGCACTCGGCGTGGGCGAGAAGAAGGCAGAGGCTAAGCCCGCCGAGGCTGCGCCCGCCGCCGCACCTGCCGCCTCCGCTCAGGAAACCCCCGCCGCTCCGGTGAAGAAGATTGTTGCTGTGACCGCATGCCCCACCGGCATCGCTCACACCTACATGGCTGCGGACGCCCTCAAGTACGCTGCTGAAGAGCTCGGCTACGACCTGAAGGTTGAAACTCAGGGCTCCTCGGGTAATGAGAAGCTGACTCAGGCTGATATTGACGCCGCAGACGCCGTGATTTTCGCGGTGTCCGTGAACGTGCGTGAGCGTAACCGCTTCGCGGGTAAGCCCTTCGTTGAGTCTCCCGTCAAGCGCGGTATTGACGAGCCGAAGGAAATGATTGCGGAGGCTCTGGCTGAGGCTGAGAACCCCAACGGTGCACGCGTTGCCGCTGCCGCATCCAGCGGTGAGGATAGCGCAGGCGCTACCGAAGGCGCTTGGGGCTCGCGCATCTACAAGGCCGTGATGACCGGTATCTCTTACATGATTCCGTTCGTTGCTGCCGGCGGTATTCTGGTCGCCCTGGGCTTCGTTTTCGAGGCAATTACGGTGCCGAACCTTGGTGATGTGAACACCAAGGCGATTCTTGACTCGGCAACCCTGTTCAACCTCGGTGATGTGCACTGGACCCTGTACCTGGGTGCTGTTCTGCAGACCATCGGTGGTTTCGGTCTGAGCCTGATGGTTCCGGCTCTTGCCGCGTACATTGCGTACGGTTTGGCTCAGCGTCCCGGTATTGCTCCGGGCTTCATCGCCGGTTCGGTGGCTCTTGCGGTGAACGCGGGCTTCCTTGGCGGCATTGTTGGCGGTATTCTCGCCGGTCTGATTGCGTACGCTCTGGGCACCCTGAAGCTACCCCGCTGGCTTGGCTCGATGATGCCCGTGGTCATCACCCCGCTGGTGACTTCTCTGGTTGCCGGCCTGGCAATGTACCTGCTGCTCGGTGCGCCCCTGGCGTGGGTTATGACCACCCTGCAGGATTGGCTGACCTCCATGTCTGGTGGCTCCGCTCTGCTGCTGGGCCTGATCCTGGGTGCCATGATGGCTTCTGACCTGGGTGGCCCCATCAACAAGGCTGCTTACCTCTTCGCAACCGCTGGCTTGTCCTCGGGCGCGACCGTGAACCAGGAAATCATGGCTGCCGTCATTATTTCCGGTATGGTTCCGCCGCTGGCTATGGCTCTGGCAACCACCCTGCGTCCCAAGCTGTTCAACGAGAACGAGCGTGAGAACGGTAAGGCTGCGTGGCTGCTGGGTGCATCCTTCATCTCTGAGGGTGCTATTCCCTTCGCTTCGGCTGACCCGGTTCGCGTGATTCCTTCGACCATTGTTGGTGGTGCTATCGCCGGTGCAATCTCCATGGGTGCGCACGTGGCTTCCCCGGCTCCGCACGGTGGTATTTGGATTATTGGTCTGGCACAGAACCCGCTGATGTTCCTGGCGGCTGTTGTTGCCGGTACCGTCGTTTCGGCGCTGCTGTACGTGGTGCTGAAGTCCCTGGGTGCCCGCTCTAAGGCATCCGCGTAAAGGCCGTATAACCTCACCTTCATTTGATCGTCTGTTTGCAGGCATGAGCGTGAAAAAACACGTTACACTGTAGACAAACCACAGATAGGACATGAACTCTATGACTACCTACAAGGGCGTCGGCGTATACGCCGGCCGCGTTATTGGCCCCGTTCTTCAGATGCCTAAGCCCATCGAGGAACCCAAGGATGGTCTGCGTCTGAGCGGTGAGACCGCTGAGGCTGCAGCGCAGCGCATCAAGGACGCTTCGGTCCGCGTGAAGGAAGACCTGCTCGCTCGTGCAGAGCACGCTAGCCGTGACGGCAAGGCTGTTCTGAAGTCTACCTCTCAGATGGCTACCGACCGTGCACTGATTAAGAGCGCTATTAAGCTGGTTGAGACTCAGGAGATGGCGCCCGAGCGCGCAATCTGGGAGGCTGCAACCTCCTTCGCTGACCAGATGGCTGCCCTGGGTGGCTACATGGCTGAGCGCGTCACCGACATCCACGACGTGCGTGCCCGCATCGTTGCTGAGCTGACCGGCCAGCAGGCTCCCGGCATCCCCGTTTCTGATGAGCCGTTCATCCTGGCTGCTATTGACTTGGCACCGGCTGATACCGCGACTCTGGACCCCGAGAAGGTTATCGCTCTGATCACCTCTGACGGTGGCCCCCAGGCACACACCGCTATTCTGGCTCGCGGCCTGGGCCTGCCCGCTATTGTGGCGGCTAAGGGCGTGACCGAGATTGCTGACGGCACCGTCGTCTACGTGGAATCCAACGAAGGCATCGTTGATACCGAGCCGACTGACGCTGACCGTGAGGCAGCAATCAAGTACGCAAACCGTAAGCCCGTCGCTGACTTCGACGGTCAGGGTGTGCTGGCTGACGGCACCCGCGTTGAGCTGTACGCAAACGTTGGTGACGGCAAGTCCGCTGAGAAGGCTGCAAGCCTGAAGGCTGAGGGTGTTGGCCTGCTGCGCACCGAGTTCGGCTTCCTGGGCCACGACTCTGAGCCTTCTATCGAGACTCAGGCTAAGACCTACAAGTCCGTGTTTGACGCATTCCCCGGCAAGCACATTGTGGTTCGTACCCTGGACGCTGGCGCTGACAAGCCCCTGCCGTTCCTGAACGTGAACCCCGAAGAGAACCCCGCACTGGGTGTTCGCGGTTTCCGTACCGACTGGACCGTTCCGGGCGTTCTGACCCGCCAGCTGGAGGCTATCAAGGCTGCTTCTGAGGACTCCGACGCTGACATCTGGGTTATGGCTCCGATGATTTCGACCACCTCCGAGGCACGCAACTTCGCGAACATGCTCAAGGAGATCGGCCTGCCCGTTCACGGTGTGATGGTTGAGACCCCCGCAGCTGTGATGAACGCTGAGGCAATCCTGGGCGAGGTCGACTTCGTGTCCATTGGTACCAACGACCTGACCCAGTACACCATGGCGGCTGACCGTCTGCTGGGCGACCTGGCACACCTGAACAACCCCTGGCAGCCTGCAGTGCTGAAGATGATTAAGATGACCGTTGAGGGTGCTCAGCGTGCATCGGTCACCGCGGGTAAGAAGAAGTACGTGAGCGTCTGTGGTGAGGCTGCGGCTGACCCGGCTCTGGCTGTTGTTCTGATTGGTCTGGGTGTTGACACCCTGTCCATGAACGCTGGCGCTATCCCCGCTGTGGCTGCGGTTCTGAAGTCTGTGACCAAGGAGAAGGCACAGCAGATTGCGGCTATCGCTCTGCAGCAGATTTCTTCTGCTGAGGCGAAGGAGAGCGCACGCAAGGCTCTGCCGATTCTGGATGAGCTGGGCCTCTAAGCCTTAAAACGATTTCGGTGTTGCCTGCCGCTCCTTGATGGGGTGTGCTGGGCGGTGCCTGAGTCCATAAAAATGCCGGGTGTAGAGTTTTATTTCTGCATCCGGCATTTTTGGTACTTGTTAGCGTATGGCTGAACGGTACAATTTATAGAGTAAGGGCGGGTCCTGAAGCGCCCCGTTCATTTAGAATAGGTACTGATATATTTTCGGTTCCTTGATCAAAGGAGAAACATAATGGCAGAGCGCGAAGCCACTATTGCAAGCCGTGTTGGCCTGCACGCACGTCCGGCAGCTATCTTCGCTGAGGCAGCTGGCGACCTCCCCGTTGAGGTGACCATCGCTGCTAAGGGTGAGCCCGCAGATGAGGCTATGGACGCTGCATCGATTCTGTCCCTGATGTCCCTGGGTGCAAAGCACGGCGACGTTGTTGTCCTGCGCGCTGAGGGTGAAGGTGCTGAAGAGGCTCTGGACTCGCTGGTTAAGATCCTCGAGACCGACCACGACGCTGAGTAATTGACTTTCGCCTCTGAAGTGACCCCGAGCGGTGCGCTTCGGATGCTGTGAAGGCTACAGCCTTAAAGCGTGAATATCCCGTCACTTCGGTGGCGGGATATTTTTTTGTTATGAATAATTCATCTTTTATTGAGGTGTGAGTGGGGGTAGATGGGGGATATTTCTCTGCAAATCTTAATGTATATATAACCTTTATTTTTCCTCGAAAATAGCTCTAGAAATATCTCCCAAAATATCTTCTGTGCAGTAATGACCTGGATTTCTCTTCATATCAATGAACCTTACTGCCGTAAGTTCCGCAGAGCGCTTTTGCTCACAAAATCACCGGGCAGAAAAGTGATATTTCTGCTCTCCAGTGCTACCGCAGAATCGTGCCCTTGTTAGACTAAAAAGGCACTGTCTATCTGGGAGGGACATTGGCAGAATCGAGGAACACCCCCGCGACCCCCACATCGCGGGAAGCTTCGCATGCAGGCGAAGCAAACACTGCCGCAACGGAAGGAAGCGAGCAGAATACCACCGCTGGCTACATCGCCGGTAAACGCGGTTTTCCCCTGGTTTCACTAGACCAGGTCACCGACGAGAAATTGCGCCGCGTGCTGGCTCAGCATGCCGCCTCCGCGACAAGCCAGGAGGGCACCGTCGCTGCAGAAGCTGTCAGTGATGTACTGCAGGAAGCCGCAGTGGATATGGGTATCACCGCGCAGGAGCCAGTTGAGCTCACCAGTGACCCCGAACTGACCCCTAACGGCCACGGCGCGCGTACCGTCATTGACCCCTCCCTCGTGCCTGATGACGACCTGGATGCGTACCGTGAGGACCCTAACCCCGTCACATCCAGCAACTTGGTAACTGAGGCGGCGCTGACTCGCCCCTCCCAGCCGGTGCCCATGACCGGCATGATTCCGCAGGTGCCCAACTCTCACGCAGCCCGCCGCTTCGGCGCGGATCCTACCGCAATGCCGAAGACCGGGCCTGTCTCGATGCCCACCACCTCCGTACCGCTGGTTGAGGGCGGCTCTCGCGGCTTATTTGGGCGCGGTAGCGGTGGTCGCTGGGGTTCGCGTCGCTTCCGCTCCTTTGTGCGCACTGAGGAGGCGGCACCCGCCGCCCCGCGCGGTGCCCAGCGCATTGCGCAGCGCCAGTTCGTGCCGACTATCCGGTCTGACGAGCATGAGCGCCGTGAGGCGTTCCGCCGTGAGAAGGAGTACGCCCGCGATACCCTGAACTTCACTCTGCGCCTGGCGGAGGCGATGTTCCACTACGGTGCGGACGCAATGGACGTGGACTCGGCGATTATTGCGGTGTCTTCGGCGTACGGGCTGGACTCGGTGGAAGTCGACATTACGAACCAGTCGGTGACCATCAACTACACGTCGGACCCCGATATTTACATGGAATCCCGCATCGCCAAGCGCAATGCGAACGCTGACGAGCGCTTTACCCATACCCTGGTGCGTGTGGTGCGTTCCTCTACGGAGAACTACGAGGCGCTTTCTGAGGTGTACGGCCTGATTTATAAGATCACTCGGGGCGGTATGACTCTAGAAATCGCCGATTTGAAGCTGAACCAGATTACGCACCGGCCCAAGCCGTTCCCGCCTCTGGTAGTGTGGTTGGCGAACCTGGCGTGTGCCGGAACCCTGACGGCGGCGCTGGGTGCAAGCTTTGCGACGGCGTTGAGCGCGGCGATTATTTTTATTCCCGTGTACCTGCTGATTCAGTGGTTGAGTTCGATTGGTATTCCGGCGTTCTTCCGTATGGCTGCTAGTGCCGGTCTGATGACCTTCTTGGCGATTTGGCTGGGCGGTGAGGGATCCATTCTTTCGGTGTTGCAGCGTCAGGGGGAGGCGATTTCGGCGCCTCTGGTGGTGGCTGCGGGCATGATTATGTTCTTGCCAACGCCGCGTCTGGTGGGTGCCGTGCAGGACGCGATTAATGGCTTCCCGGTGACGGCTGCGGGTCGTTTCGTGTCTACGGGCATGAGCTTCTTGGGGCTGGTGGTTGGTATTGCGACCGCGGTGAGTGCGATCAATATTTTCAACGGCCCGACCCTGGATATTGAGCAGCTGCGTTTTGAGCCGACGACCCCGCTGGTGGCGTCGTTCTTCTTCCTGGTGGCGATTGCGACCTTTGCGATTACCTTGCAGACGAAGCTGGTGAAGGTCGGGTGGCTGATGGTCATTACGGGCTGCGGTCTGGCGGCGTATTACGGTTATGAGCTGCTTGCTGGCCCGAGTACTGGTCGCGGTCCGACGGCGTGTGCGGCGGTTGTGATTGGTGCGTTGAGCACATATTTTGCGTACCGTCTGCATGTGCCCCAGGCTATTTTCTCGATTCCTGCGATTACGTTCTTGCTGCCGGGTCTGTCGTTCTTCCGCGGCATGTATTTGTTGACGGTTGAGACGGACGTGATTCTGGGTATGCAGAATATGATTACGGCGGTTTCGATTGTGGTGGCGATGGCTTCGGGTGTTGCGTTGGGTAATTACACGATGCAGTATGCGCTACAGCGTTTTACGACTCCGCGAAATGTGGAACCGGCTGATTCTTAGCCGTTTTTCAAGGGTATATAGCCGATATTGCATATATTGGATGTTGGGAGGGGGCGGTAGCCTGCGAGGTGAACTCACAAGCTACCGCCCCTTCACTATGCCTATTGCGCCAGCTCTCATACTGGCTCTTATGTTGCGCCTAGCGGACCGTCCTAGCGAACCGTCCAATCCACCGGCTCCGCGCCCTGCTGTACCAGCAAAGAATTCACCGTCGAAAACGGGCGCGACCCAAAGAAACCACGACGAGCAGATAGCGGCGAAGGATGCGCCGACTCCACGCTCGGGTACGGCTGCAACATGGGTGCGCACTTGCGCGCATCCGCACCCCACAGCAGACCCACCAGCGGCTGGTTACGCGCCACCAGTGCACGGATAGCGCACTCGGTAATCTCCTCCCAACCCTTGCCGCGGTGCGAACCCGCATCAGACTCGCGCACCGTCAAAACCCTGTTGAGCAGCATGACGCCCTCATCAGCCCAACAGGACAGGTCGCCGTGATCAGCCGGGGCGATACCCAAATCGTCCTGCAGCTCCTTGTAAATATTGTTCAGTGAACGAGGCAACGGCATACCGCGGTGCACCGAGAACGACAGACCCATCGCATTGCCCGGAGTAGGGTAGGGGTCCTGGCCAATAATGAGGACCTTCACCTGGCTCATCGGGCGGCGGAACGCATTGAAAATATCGGCGGCAGGCGGGAAAGTACGGTACCCCGCCGCGTGCTCTTCACGCAGGAAAGCGCCCATGGCGTGAATCTGCTCTTCGACGGGGGCGAGTGCTGCCGCCCAATCCTCGCTCATAATGCTGCTGAGGGGCTGGTTCATGAATCTCCTCGGGAATCTCCTGATGCTGATGCGACCCGGACGGTGACGGAACCGGGCGCGGGATGAACGTTTCTCCTCTAGACTGAGTTTCTCTTCTAGACTAGGGGATGACGGATACACGCGCTAGGAGACGCCAGCCGCGGCAGGCGAGCTGCAGACAGGAGGGAACGTGTCAGAACGGGAACGAGCTGAAACCGCGCAGACCCAGCCGGAACAGCAGACCCAGCCGGAAGCACAGAACCAGCCGGAAGCACAGAACCAGCCGGAAGTAGGGAGCCAACCCGGTGGCCTGACCCCGGTGGAGCGCCGCATCCTTGAGGTGGAGCGCCGCCGCTTCAAGCACCAGGGCTCCAAAGAGAAGGCGATTATCGCCGCCGGATTCACGCCCATTGCCTACTACCAGCGCCTGAACGTGATGCTGGACGATGAGCGGGTACGCGCCGCAGCGCCGCAGATAATCGACGTTCTGCGCGCCCGCCGAGACACTGACTAGGGGCTCAAACTGGGAGAGCCGTGCGAGCTTTCCAACTCCTGCTTTTAGCCCTGCGCACCTCAAGTTCAACCAGAGATTGAACACTGTGCGGTGTCCGTCTCTTTCACAGCCGGTTGCGGGGCGTTCACGTTGGTTCTCGCTAGTTGAGACGGTACTCTAGGTACTAGAACACCAAGACCGCACCTTCCGCAGCCGCGCCCGCGCGCCCGGTAGGGCGGTACGGTACCAGCCGGTAAACAGAGACCCGTGAAATGAGGATAAATGAGCTACCCCCGCGACGAATTTGACGAGGTAGACGAAAACACCGCCCGCCGCGGAACCTACCGCGCGGTCAACGCTGACCCGGCAAAGAGCCCCAAGGGCGCTATCCCCCTGGTAGCTGCAGGCGTAGTTGGTCTGCTCATCGGCGGCGCAATGTACGTGTACGCGCCGCGCACCGCCTCCCCGCAGTATTCGGCGTCCACCGCGAAGAGTAGCTCCGCCCCCGCAAGCGCCTCTGCGTCCTCTGCGCCGGCTAAGGCTTCCGCCTCGGCAAGTGCTACGAAGACCGGTCTGGCTGAGTCCATCTCTGTGGCGGTCTACAATGCGGCGGCTCCGGCGGGTAGTGCATCTCGTGCGGCGGCTCTGCTGACCGGCTACACCATCAACGAGACGGCAAACTACACGGGTGCGGCACCGGCAACCAGCGTGGTCTACTACGCTGAGGGCTACCAGTCGCAGGCGCAGAGCATCGCCTCGAAGCTGGACATTTCGCAGGTGCGTCAGGCGACCGCCAACGTTGAGATGGGCAACCACGAGGTTATCGTGATTCTGTCGTCGGATTACACCGGCTCCGCTACTGCCGCGGAATAGGTTCAGGCGGTTGCCGGGGTGAGTCTAAGCCCGCGCCAGCTGTTTCAACCATAGTGACTTCTACTCAACCCCATCCGCGCAATTCCACTAATGCGCCGGGTGGGGTTGATGCTTTTAACACCCCTCCCGCACTCCCGGCGGGCACACCGGTAACGCCCCTTTTGACGGGGTTGATGAGCGCAGATTAAGCACTGGGCGATTAACCCTTCAACCTTGGGCTTAAACGTTTGCTCCATGCCGGTGCGGGTGCCACAATTGATGTAGCGTTCGGGTGTTTTATGCCCTACTCTGCCCGCGCCTCCGTAACGGGGGCGCTGTGGAGGGGCAACCACCCGATTTTAGATGTACCGCACCCGCAGGGGTGAAGGAAAAAATCCGATCGTCCAGGAGGACACTTATGGCAAAGCTCATTGCTTTTGACGAAGAGGCACGCCGCGGCCTTGAGCGCGGTTTGAACACCCTCGCCGATGCAGTGAAGGTGACCCTCGGCCCCCGCGGCCGCAACGTTGTGCTGGAGAAGGCGTGGGGCGCCCCCACCATCACCAACGACGGTGTCTCGATCGCGAAGGAAATCGAGCTGGAGGATCCGTACGAGAAGATTGGTGCGGAGCTCGTCAAGGAAGTTGCTAAGAAGACTGACGACATCGCAGGTGACGGTACCACCACCGCTACCGTTCTGGCTCAGGCACTGGTCCGCGAGGGCCTGCGCAACGTGGCTGCTGGCGCTGACCCGCTGAGCCTCAAGCGCGGCATTGAGAAGGCTGTTGAGGCTGTGACCGAGGCTCTGCTCTCCTCCGCGAAGGAAGTTGAGACCGAGGAAGAGATCGCTGCAACCGCGTCTATTTCCGCTGGCGACGCTGAGATCGGCAAGCTCATTGCTGAGGCAATGGAGAAGGTCGGCAAGGAAGGCGTCATCACCGTTGAGGACTCCAACACTTTCGGTCTGCACCTCGAACTGACTGAGGGTATGCGCTTCGACAAGGGCTTCCTGTCGGGTTACTTTGTGACCGACCCGGAGCGTCAGGAAGCAGTCCTGGAGGACCCCTACATCCTGGTTGTGAACCAGAAGATTTCGAACGTTAAGGACCTCGTTCCCGTCCTGGAGAAGGTCATGCAGTCCGGCAAGCCGCTGCTGATCGTTGCTGAGGACGTTGAGGGTGAGGCTCTGGCTCTGCTGGTGCTGAACAAGATGCGCGGCTCCATCAAGTCTGTTGCTGTGAAGGCTCCGGGCTTCGGTGACCGCCGTAAGGCTCAGATGGCTGATATCGCTATCCTGACCGGTGGCCAGGTCATTACCGAAGAGGTTGGCCTGTCCCTGGACGCAGCAACCCTGGACATGCTCGGTTCCGCCCGCAAGGTCGTTGTGACCAAGGACGAGACCACCATCATCGAGGGTGCAGGCGACGCAGCGGCTATCGAGGGTCGCGTTGCTCAGATTCGCGCAGAGATCGCTAACTCCGACTCTGACTACGACCGTGAGAAGCTGCAGGAGCGCCTGGCTAAGCTCGCCGGTGGCGTTGCTGTGCTGAAGGCTGGTGCCGCAACTGAGGTTGAGCTGAAGGAACGTAAGCACCGCATTGAGGATGCTGTGCGTAACGCTAAGGCTGCTGTTGAGGAGGGTATCGTCCCCGGTGGTGGCGTTGCTCTGATTCAGGCTGGCGTGAAGGTCTTCGACAAGCTGGAGCTGACCGGTGACGAGGCTACCGGTGCGAACATTGTGCGCGTGGCTATCGACGCACCGCTGAAGCAGATCGCTGCTAACGCTGGCCTGGAGCCGGGCGTTGTGGTTGATCGCGTTCGTTCCCTGCCTGCTGGTACCGGCCTGAACGCTGCAACCGGCGAGTACGAGGACCTGATGGCTGCCGGTATTGCTGACCCGGTGAAGGTGACCCGTTCGGCTCTGCAGAACGCTGCGTCTATTGCTGGTCTGTTCCTGACCACTGAGGCTGTTGTTGCGAACAAGCCGGAGCCCGCTGGTGCGGCTGCTCCCGGTGCGGACGGCATGGCAGGCATGATGTAGTAGAAATTTATCCCTGATGGGGTAAATTTCTACGGAATCCGTGGCACGCGAAGCGTGACCCGGTGGTGACCTAACGCTGGTACCCAAACCGGCGCAGGTCCACGCATCCGTATGAGGCGGGGGCGGCTACCCACAAAGGGTGGCTGCCCCCGCTTTTGTGTGCCCACGCGTCCTGTCCCGCCGGTGGAGGCGGTAGAATGGCTCCTTATGGAATGCGCCTATTTTCGTGATGACCTCTGCTCCTCCTGCCCCAGCATTGAGACCGCCTACACCGCGCAGGTGCAGGCGAAGCAGGAGCATGCCCGCGCCCTGCTTGCCGCCCACCCTCAGCTGCAGTGGCTGGACCCGGTGACCAGCGCGGAGGCCGGCTTCCGCAACAAGGCGAAGCTCGTGGTGGGCGGTTCGGCGAAGAACCCGACCCTCGGCATCGTGGATTACCGTACGGGCGCCTCCACTGATCTTGGCGAATGCCCGCTCTATATGGAGCCGATTCAGGCGGCTATTCCGGTGCTGCGTGAGCTGATTCAGCGCGCGAACCTGACCCCTTATGACATTCCGAATCGTCGCGGTGAGCTGAAGAATATTCTGGTGACTGCTTCGGCGGCGGGTGAGCTGATGGTGCGTTTCGTGCTGCGTTCGAAGAAGCTGCTGGTGCCGATTCGCCGCCAGATGGACTGGCTACAGGAGCGGTTGCCGAACCTGGCGGTGCTGTCGGTGAACCTGCTGCGTGAGCCGGTGGCGCGCGTTGAGGGTGATGAGGAGATTATCCTTTCGGAGCGTCAGACCCTGCCGATGCAGGTGAATGACCTGACCCTGCATTTGCGTCCGCAGAGCTTCTTCCAGACGAACACGAAGGTCGCTGAGGCGATGTACGCGCAGGGCCGCGAGTGGGTGCGTGAGGTGGCTCCGCGCTCGCTGTGGGACCTGTACTGCGGTGTGGGTGGTTTTGCTCTGCATGCCGCTTCGGTGATGGGCGGCGGCTCGGTGACGGGTATTGAGATTAGCGCGGAGGCAGTCGCTTCGGCGCAGCGCACGGTGGCTGAGTACGGCCTGGAGGGTGTGGACTTTTCGGCTCAGGATGCGCCGGAGTTCGCGGTGTCTTCGGGCACGGTGCCGCAGATGCTGGTGGTGAATCCGCCGCGCCGCGGCATTGGTGAGAGCTTGTGCGCGTGGATTGAGGGTTCGGGTATTGACCGTGTGGTGTATTCGAGCTGTAATGCGGTGACTTTGGCGAAGGACCTGGAGCGCATGCCTTCGTATGCGCCGGTGCAGGGCCGCGTGCTGGACATGTTCCCGCATACGGACCACTACGAGGTCATGGTGCTGCTGCAGCGGCAACTATGATATTAAAAAAATTTTGATAGACGAGTAATGTAATCATAATAAAGTTCGGGGGATGAATAATCTAAATGAGATTTCCAAGAGTTGTTAGGCTGGCTATACCTGTGGGTATATTATTGCTTGTTTTAAGTCTATTTTTGGGAAATGTAGAATTAGCTTGGTCTAATATTATATCCAGTCTTGGAATGAATTCTAGTAATTCCTCTTTATTTGAATTTATGCTACCTCTATTGCAGCCCCTGTCTATTTTATTTATATCTCTAGGATTGTATGAACTTATTCTAGTTGGTTTGGATACATTGTTTTTTTATATTTTTGACAGTAATTCCTGGAAGATGATTCTTAAAGGTCGTACTGAAATTGCTCTGTGGAGAGTGAGAATTACATATCGCTGGGATAAGTTGTATCGATTTTTGAGGCTGTGGTGGTTGCCTATCGCTACTGGAGGTGGGAATGAAGTTTGGAATGGCCTGCATGGAAAAGTGCTTCCTTCATGGTTAAGAAATATAGTTAAAGATATGCTGGTCTTGACTATATTTTTACTTTCGATTCATATCTATCTATCCCTGGGGGTAAATAATCCAATTAAGATTACAGGTAAAGATATTGTGGAAAATTTCCTGAACCTTAAGCTGGATGTGGCTGGGATTTTCTCGAGTCTGCCCCTTGCACTTACTATAATCACATTGCTACCAACTATTTTCTTCTTTTATTTCTATAGTCAAAAAAGAGATATTCGGAAGATTGTAAGTAAGGAGGGTAATAAGCGCCTTGAGGAATCTGTTCTACTGTATGAAGAATTAATGGCGTGGATTGATCAGAACCTGTATAGAATATCAGAAAACTATAACTGTGCTATTTTGAATCAGGAGCATATAGTTGAGTTGAGATTGAAGAAGGTTTTTTCAAACTACTCGTCAGTTAAAAAAGGTTATTCTTATGGAATTTCTAGAATCGATAATTATGGATTTCAAGATATTGATGGAGTGGAAGACATTTCGCAAATTGTTAATAGATTACGGGAGGATAGATTAATTGAATATTCTTGGTTGATTGCGGTACAAAAACATGATATTTGGCGCTTTTATATTGATTTGATACTCCTGGGCGATCCAAAGATTATTAATCGTATACTTTATACGCGTTCTGGAATGGTTGATGATATGTCCAGAAGATCCCGATTCTTGCAAGAAGCTACGGAAGAAATATTAGATGCAAGAAGAAAAGATTCACGTGATGATTTAGCACGGGAGATATATGCAAACCTTAAAAGAATATACGTATTGAAGCGTGGAAGTGATGCCATTAGGAAGTACCTTTACTCGTCAAGGACTGAGAAAGTTCTTGTAAGGGTTCTTCAAAAGGAAAAGTAGCGAGACACCTGACCTCAGATGGAAAATGTCATTCATGTCCATAAGCGAATATAAACTGGCCTCTTAGGAGAGACTACGTAAAAAGCGGTGGCGCCTCGGAAATAATCATCCGAGGCGCCACCACTTTTTTGTGCCGTTATTGATGAGCGCAAAATTTTAGCCCTGCGCCGCGAGAATACCCGCCGCGTACGCCGCCTGACCCACGTGCTGCGCCGCATCGTCAATCATGCTGACCAGGCGCACACCGCGGGTCACCGGTGGAGTCCAGGAGCGGTCAATAATCTCACTCAAATCAGCCTCACTCAGCGTCGCCGCGTAGTCCGCGAGCGCCTCGCCGGTCGCCACAAGGTACTCCACTAGAAGAGCCGAATCCTCAACCACAATCGAGCGTGCCTGCTCGGGGGTGTGGCCGTAACCCATGGTGTCGCCCAGCTCGCCCAGGTTGAAACGCTCCCTGAACCCCTGAGTCTCCCAGACCTGCGGCTGACCGCTCAGGGCAGAAAGCTGCATGTCCATCTGCCGTCCGGCGTGCCAGAGCAGCCACGCAATAGAGTTCGGGTGCCCGCCCGGATGCGCGTTCAAAGCCTCGGCTGACAGCCCCTTGACTGCCACGGCGGCTTCGATGCCGGGGCGGCTGGCGGCGTCACGCAGAATGTCGTGGGTTTTCATGGAATCCTCCTGAAGATGCTGGCTCCTCGCAGGGGCCGGGTAGTTTCAGTCTACGCCCGCGTGTTCGCCGCCTTGAAAGAGTCGCCTTGAAAGAGCCGGTTTGAAAGAAAAAATGTGGCGCACGGGAATAATACTCATTTCTTTCCGTTGAACTCTGTGAAGACATCATCATCTAAAATTCACAGGAGAATATTATGACCACCCCCGCTCAGCTGCACTTTGACATGGTCGTCATTGGCTTCGGCAAGGGCGGCAAGACCCTCGCTGGCGCATACGCCAAGACCGGCAAGAACGTTGCCCTCATCGAGCAGTCCTCAAACATGTACGGCGGCACCTGCATCAACATCGGTTGCGTACCCACCAAGGCGCTCGTGCACCGCGCCGACGAGTTCCGCGCCAGCGGCGAGCGCACCCTTGAAGAGGCAAACGCCGCCTACGAATCCGCCGTGGTTTTCCGTGACAAGCTGACCGGCATGATGCGCGCCAAGAACCGCGAGATCCTGCTGTCCAACGAGACCGCTAAGCTCATTGACGGTCACGCACGTTTCATCTCCGACACCGAGGTTGAGGTCACCGCGGGCGAGGACACCCTGCGCGTTACCGCCGACTACTTCATCATCAACACCGGTGCCGTGTCGGTTATCCCGCCGATTGAGGGCATCCGCGAATCTGAGCGTGTGCTCACCTCCACCGAGCTGCAGAAGCTCACCCCGCGCCCCAAGCGTCTGGGCATTATCGGTGGCGGCCCCATCGGTGTTGAGTTCGCCGGTATTTTCTCCTCCTACGGTACCGAGGTGACCATTCTGGACGGCGCACCCGCCCTCTTCGGCCGCTACGACGAGGATGTTGCCCAGGTTGCCCGCGAGATTATCGCAGACCAGGACACTACCGCTCACACCGGCGTGCGTGTGCAGTCCTTCAAGGACGGCGCTGACTCGGTGACCGTGACCTACCTCGACTCCGAGGGCGCTACCCAGCAGCTGGAGGTGGACTACGTGATGGTTGCGACCGGCCGCAAGCCCGCCACCGAGGGTCTGGGCCTGGAGAACACCAGCATCGAAACCAACGACCGCGGCGCAATTGTCGTGGATGAGCACCTGCGCAGCACCGTGCCGAACATCTTCGCGCTCGGTGACGTGAACGGCGGCCCGCAGTTCACCTACATCTCCATGGATGACTACCGTGTGGTGCTCTCCCAGCTGGTCGGTGACGGTTCCCGCTCCACCAAGGACCGCAAGGCAGTGGCTTCGACCATTTACATGAACCCGCCGCTGTCTTCCGTGGGCCTGACCGAGCGTGAGGCAATCGAGGCTGGCCACAAGGTGAAGGTCGCTTCGAAGCCGGTTGCCGCGGTTGCCGCGATGCCGCGTGCGAAGACCCAGGAGAACCCGCGCGGCATCATGAAGTTCGTGATTGACGCGCAGACCGACCAGATTCTGGGTGCCCAGCTGCTGGTAATCGAGTCCATGGAGGTTATTAACCTGGTGGCTCTGGCGATGCGCCACGGCATTACTGCTTCGCAGCTACGCGATGAGATTTACACTCACCCCTCGATCACTGAGGGCCTGAATGAGGTTCTTGCCGTCGCGGCGCCCGTGAACTAGTTGAACTAGAATCGCGTCTGGATTCGCGGTTCGTATAGCGTTTCTGCTTGTCTGAGTGCTTCCCTGCCCATTCCGCCCGTTGTGCTGTCAACGGGGGTGCGGGCAGGGAAGCATTTTTGTTAAGGCTCATATATACCTAGTCGCTAAGCATGCCCTAAGATGGTTATGAGATAAGCGCAAGCTCACCGGTTGGGTGGTCAGCGCGAGAGGGCTCGGAGGAGACACCCACTCGCGGCTACACCCACCACAGCGCACCGCCTGCGCCGCGCATACAACCGAAAACCAAAGGCACGAACCGGGAGAATCATGGCACTGCCCAAAATTAAGCCCTACACCTACGTCGACCGTGAACACAGCAATCGCGTGAGCTGGCCTGTGGACCCCTCCCGCGCTGTACTGCTCGTGCACGACATGCAGGTACACTTCGTCCAGGCTTTCGAAGGCGCCAACCTGGGTGAGGGTAACGATAACCCGGACGCACAGATTAACATCGCCATTCGGAACCTGCGCCGCCTCATTGACGCCGCCCACGCCGCCGGAATCCCGGTCTACTACACCGCGCAGCCGCCGCGCCAGAACCCCGAAGATCGCCGCCTGCTCATCGACTTCTGGGGCGACGGCCTGCAGAACGATGAGTCCGCCCGCGTGCTCGACGAACTGGCACCCACCGACCGCGACACCGTGCTGACCAAGTGGCGCTACTCCGCGTTCGTGCGCAGCCCCTTCGAGGACCTGCTCAAGGAGTCCGGTCGCGACCAGCTCATTATCGGCGGCGTGTACGCGCACATTGGCTGCCTGACCACCGCCCTGGAAGCGTTCATGCGTGACATTCAGCCGTTTATGGTTGCGGATGCGCTCGCCGACTTCTCGGAGGAGGAGCACCGCATAGCGTGCGAGTACGCTTCGGGTCGTTGCGCCCGCGTGCTGAACACCGCCGATGTACTCGCCGACCTGCAGTCCGCAGAAGGTGCTGAGAAGGCTGAGACTGCTGAGGAGGCGCGCGCATGAGCTGGGTCATTGTGACCGGCGCGAACGGTGGTATTGGTGAGGCAACCGTCCACCAGCTCATCAAGAACGGTTATTCGGTGTTTGCGGCTGACCTTGCAGAGCAGCCCATTGCCTCCTTCGGCACCTACGGGGACGCAATCTTCCGCTACCGCGCCGTAGACGTGACCAGCGAAGAGTCCGTCACCGCCCTCGCCAACGCTGTAGCGGCACTCGACGAACCCATCACCGGCGCGGTGCTCGCCGCGGGCATCGCCCACAGCCAGCCGCTACTGGAAACCAGTTTCGCCACATGGAAGCGTCTGCACGCGGTCAACTCCGACGGCGTGTTCCTGTGCCTGCGCGAATTCGCGCGCATCATGATTGACCAGCAGGAGTCCGACCCGGCGAACAGCCGCTCCCTGGTGACGGTCGCCTCCAACGCGGCACGTGTGCCCCGCGCGGAGTTTGGTGCCTACGGTGCATCGAAGGCGTCGGCGGCGCGCGTGAGTTCCAGCTTCGGTCTGCAGCTTGCCGCGCACGGTATTCGCGTGAATTCGGTCTGCCCCGGCACTACCCGAACCCCCATGGTGACCGATGCCTGGGAGGGGGAGGACCGCTCCGCCCTGCCGGTTGCCGGTAACCCGGAAACGTTCCGCCTGGGCATTCCGCTGCGCCGTATTGCCGACCCGGCGGATATTGCGGCGGTCAACGCTTTCCTCATTTCTGAGGCGGCACGCCACATCACCATGCAGGAGATTGTTGCCGACGGCGGTGCGACCCTCTAATGGCACCCCGCCTGTAATATACCCGCGCCCGCACTGCACTCTAAATGCTTCCGGCGCGAACCCCACACCACTGATAGAAGTACGATGACGAACCTTCCCGACTTTATCTTTGCCACCGGCACCCGCGTGCTCCGCGCCGCAGGTTCCATGACCCCCGTAACCTTCGAGAACGCCCAGGAGGAGGCGAAGCGCGCCGGCACCGCCGTCGTGGGCCTCATCCCCTTCGACCCGGAGGCCCCCGCCTACCTCTTCGTCCCCGAACGCTTCGAGGAAGAGGAGGTGCCCGTCCCCGAGCACACCGTGAAGCTGGCCGAGCCCGTGTCGGTGACCGGCCGCCAGAACGATTCGTTCCGCACCGCCGTGGCCACCGCCGTGGAGCGCATGAAGGCCGGCGAGCTGAGCAAGATCGTGCTCTCGCGCGTGCTTACCGCCCGCTACGCCCCCGGCGCGCTGGACCTCGATGCGTTGTACAGCAACCTGCGCGCCCAGCAGCGTTCCGCGTTCAACTTTGCGGTGCGCCTGCCCGACGGTGAGCGCGGCATGAACGGAAGCTACCTGATGGGCGCCTCCCCGGAGCTGGTGTTCCGCACCGAGGGCCGCGCCTTCAAGACCCACCCGCTTGCCGGTAGCGCCCCGCGCATTGCCGAGCCCGGTAGCGCCGAGGACGAGGCGATTCGTGACCGCCTGTTCGCCTCGCCGAAGGACCGCCACGAGCACGCCTACGTCATTAACGATATTGCCAAGCGCCTGGCCCCCATCGCCGAGGAGCTGAACGTACCGCAGGTGCCCTCGCTGCTGCAGACCCCGCAGCTTTGGCACCTGGCGACCCCCATCGACGGTGTGCTGAAGGAGGGTTTGACCTGCCTGGACGGTGCCCGCGCGATCCACCCGACTCCCGCGATTTGCGGTGCCCCCACTGAGAAGGCGCTGGAGCTGATTCGCCAGCTGGAGTCTTTCGAGCGCCGCTACTTTGGCGGCCTGGTCGGCTACATGGACGCCGAGGGTAACGGCGAGTGGGCGCTGGTGCTGCGTTGCGCCCAGGTCAGCCCGGACGAGGCGGTGCTGTACGCGGGCGCGGGTATTGTGGCTGAGTCCGACCCGGAGCTGGAGCACACGGAGACCGGCACGAAGCTCGGCAGCTTTGGCCGCGCCCTGGGCGTCGATACTCTGGGCGAAGACACCCCGTAGGCTTCTATCTTGAACGCCTTGACGAGGCAGAATAAAACGACGGAACGCGCTCGCTGGCATGGCGGGCGCGTTCCGTCGTTGTATCAGGTGTTCGGGGATTGAGCGCGGCTAATCGGTGAGCAGGCGCTTGAGCTCCAGGGGAGTAGCCACCGGCAGAAGCTGAGCCTCAACCTGCGCGGGCTCACCCTCAGCAGGGTTCTCCACCGCCAGGGCGATGAGCATCTTCTGCGCGTGCTCGGGGTTCTCCGCATCGGGGAGCGCCACGGGTACCCACTGCAGGCTAAAGCTTCGCTCGGCAGCCTCGCCACCCTGATTACCGCCCTGATTACCGACATGGGGCGCGCTAAAGGTAGCACGCGCGGTCAAGCTGTCCTGAGTCAGTACGCGCAGGGCGCCAGGCTCGGGGGTGCCACCGCCCAGAAGGTCCCCCGGGACCTCCTCGTTCATGGCAAGTTCGAGCGCATCCAGCAGGCCATCGGTGAGCTGCACCCGAACCAGGGACGGCACTACGCTCAGGCCGTGGCCGGTCGCCTTGAGTACCGCCTCCTTAGCGGTCCACAGCGCCACAGAGAGCAGGTGCAGTACGGGCGCGGGGCGTTCCTGCGCCACCCGCTCATAGAACGTGCGTTCTTCATCGGAGAGCGCCAGGCGCGCAAAACCGGAGAACAGACGCGCATCCAGGGTTTCAACATCCACGCCGAGCACCGCCGAGGAATTACGACTAAACGCACCCACCACCAGCGGATTCACCTGCGACATATTGAAATTTACGCCCGCAATACGCGGCTTGCCGTGCTTCTTACCGCTGGTGCACAGGGTGCAGGAACGATCCACCTCAATCTCAGAAGCGGCACTGGACGGCACATCCAGACGCGCCGCCGCCATGGCACGCATGAGCGCCTGAGTGCTCAGGTAGCTGACCGCCGCCGTGGAGGTCGGCAACTGCGCCGCATGCTGCTGCTCAGCAAGCCCCAGGTAGCTCAACCAGCTAAAACGCAGGGAACCGTACATCGTGCGGGTGGGAAGAGCGAAAATCTGCACGCGCTCGCTCGGGCGGGCGGTAGAGCGCTCCGGGCGCTGTGCGCTGGGTGTTTCGGGGGCAGAATAGCTCATAGGTTTAGTGTACCCGCCCGGCATTACGGCAATGGGCGCGTCTGAGGCTGCTTGAGGTTGTCCACAGCTGCGACCGCGCGCTACGCACCCTCGCCGCCTGTGCGGTAAAGTCATCACAGACATCATTACGGACTGCCGCCCGCACAATAGAGCGGCGGCGTAGAAAGAAGGTACCGTGAACAGCACGCAAGAGATCATTGCCGCCGCAGACGGCTCGGCGCTGGGCAACCCCGGACCGGCGGGCTGGGCATGGTATATCGACGACGACCACTGGGCGAGCGGAGGCTGGGCGCACGGCACCAACAATATGGGTGAGCTCAAGGCTGTCCTGGACCTGTTCGAGGCGACCGCATCCCGCCCAGAGGCGAAGCTGCGCGTGTACTGCGATAGCCAGTACGTCATTAACTCGCTGACCAAGTGGATGCCCGGCTGGAAGAAGAAGGGCTGGAAGAAATCCGATGGCAAGCCCGTGCTCAACCGCGACCTTCTGGAGGCGCTGGATCAGGCGCTGACCGGCCGCGACTACGAGTTCATTTGGGTGAAGGGCCACGCCGGTCACGAGCTCAACGAGAAGGCAGACTCCCTGGCGAATGGTGCTGCGCGCGCCTATCAGGAGGGTCGTGAACCCGCGCACGGCCCCGGCTTCGGCGCGTCTGCTGAACCCGCTACTGCGGCTGTGGAGCCTGCGGTTGTGGAAGCCCCGATTGTGAACGCTCCGTCCGCAGAACCTGCACTCTTGGACGTTGCCCTCCCTGAGGTTGCGCTCTCTGAGCCGGCGCCCTCCGAGTCTTCCGCGGACGCCCACCTGCCCGTACAGGAATTCACCGCAGCCGAGATTGAGAACGCCCAGCGCGGCGTGGAGAGCCTGCGCCTATCAGGTCTGCTGCGCCCCGCCTCCGCGGTGAACGCCCCCGATCCGGAGGCGGTTCGCACCCGCAAGGAACAGCTGGCGCTCGCGGCAGAGCGTGCCGCCGAGCGTGACGCAAAGGCGCTGGCGCGCCAGCAGGAGACCGCTCAGCAGGCATCCAACGCCGCGCAGGCGGAAGAAGAGGATGACCTGACCGGTCTGGAAGAGTTCGCGGGTATGGACCCGAATGATGTTGACCCGGCGGAACTGCTGGGTGAGACGGAAGAACATGCAGAAGAGCAGACGGTAAATCCGGCCGCGGAGCCCGTTCAGGATGCTCCCGCTCAGCCTGCTCCTTCCCAGCCCGCTGAGCCTGCGCCCGTTGCTCCCGCCGCGCCTGCCCCGAACCCCGTTGTCCCGAACCCGGTTGTCCTGAATCCTGAGGAAGCCGCCGCCGCAGAACAACTACTCGAAAGCCGCGGCTCCGTAATGGAGGCGGCGCAGCTGGAGTCCATGTTGCACGAGCGTCTGGTGTGGGTGACCGCCACCGGCAAGTCGGTGTCCCGCTCCTCGGTGCTGCAGTACCGCGAACGCGCCTTCACCCAGCAGGATGCCCCGCTCAAGCAGGGTGTGCAGGTGCTGGATTCTTCCAGCGTGCTGGTTATGGCGGCGGTTGCGACCGCGCGTGGTCGCGTGAGCCGTTCGAGCATCTGGCATTACGACGCTGAGCGCGGCCTGTGGCGTCTGCGTTTCCGTCAGGAGACCCCTGCTTCCTAAAGCCCGCCTCCTATAGCTCAGCTCCTAAGGAATGGGCTCTTGGGCGCAAAGATTTCCGTGCAATAAACCCCCGCCGCATCCTCACTTTCGAGGATGCGGCGGGGGTTTTCTCAATAGATGTTCGCCGCCTTCTGGCAAATCTGGCGGGCGGTGTGCTGTGCGGCCGGGACCTTTTAGCTGCCCGGTCTGCCGCCTGCCTGCGGGTGGGCCTTAGAATCTGTAGCCCTGACCCCTTAGCCGACGAACATGGAGGCGTTAGCCTGCTCGGTGTCTGCGTAGTTCACGCCTGCGCGGGTGAGCGCCTCGTTGATCTGGGTGATGGATGCTTCGACCTGGCGCTGAGTTGCGTGCCACTGGTCCAGCACGCCCTGGAAGTTAGCGGATGCGGAGCCGGTCCAGGAGCTCTGCAAATCGTGCAGGGATGCGGTCATACCGTTGACGTCTGCGGTGATGGATGCGACGTAGGATCGTGCCTGTGCGCTCTTGGCTGCGATGACTTCGGAATCGACATTGAACTGTGCCATGGTTTTTCTCCTTTGAGATTAGGTGGGGTGGGGCGGTTGCCCCGTGGTGGCGCTTGGGGTTTGGATCTCTGGAAGGGTTGAGTTCCTGACCGGAAGCTTGTTATCACTATATATTTCAAAATGCATCAAATGGGCTGAAAAATAATGATTTAATAAATCTGTGGATAAACCCGCCAGATTCACTCCAGCATCTCGAAAAAATCGAAAACCCACCCGAAAATGACGCCGCCATGACGCGCGCTCGGCTACTCCCGCTGTTCTTTAGCCTCGCAGCTTCTTCTCACTCGTGCTCTTGTTACTGGCGCCGCCGCGAGTTATCATGCCGCTTCCGGCGCACAGCAAAACCCCCGAACCGTAGAACACTCAAGTTCCACAATCCGGGGGTTTATGCATCAGCGCTACTTCATCAGCTGATCGTCCGAGACGGGCGGCGGGTAGAACGGCAAAGAAATCACGAAGGTAGCGCCGCCACCCTCGGTCTCTTCAATGTGAATCCTGCCCTCGTGCTGCTCGATAATCGCAGCCACAATGGACAGACCCAGACCCGTACCGCCGGTCTCACGCGAACGCGAGGTGTCGGTGCGGTAGAAACGCTCGAAGACGCGCTCGCGGTCCTCGCCGTGAATACCGGGGCCGTGGTCGCGCACCTCCAGCACGGACAGCGGGAAGCCGGGAACCTCTTCGCGCACGCCCACCGCAATCTCCAGGGGAGAGCCGTCGGGGGTGTAGCGCATGGCGTTGGTCAGCAGGTTCGCCACGACCTGACGCAGGCGTGATTCGTCGCCGAGCACGGTTGCGGAGGTCGGCGCCACCTCTTCGTTCAGACCCACCAGGGATACTGCACGGTCGGGTGCCGTAGCGTAGGCGTCGTTGCTAGCGTCCACCGCGAGGTTGAACAGGTCGAAGGGTGCCAGCTTGGATTCGCGGCGCTCATCGATACGCGCCAGGGTCAGCAGGTCTTCCACGAGCTGACCCATACGCTTGGACTCCGATTCGATGCGGCTCATCGCGGTAGCGACGGCCTCGTCGGTCGGTAGCGCTCCCTGACGGTACAGCTCCGAGTAGCCTCGAATACTGACCAGCGGGGTGCGTAGCTCATGCGAAGCGTCACCCACGAAGCGGCGCATTTTCGCCTCGCTCTTCTCGCGGGCTTTGAAGAGCATTTCAATCTGGGTGAGCATCGTGTTCAGCGAAACCGCGAGGTTACCGATCTCGTTGCTGGGGTTGTAGTCCTCAATACGCTGAGAGAGGTCACCGGCAGCGATCTTGGCGGCGGTCTGCTCCACGCGAGCCAGCGGCTCGAAGGTGCGGGTCACAATCACCCAGGTCATTGCAATCGCGGAGGCGAGGGTCGCCAAACCAAACGCGAAGGTCAGCACACCTACGAGGGCGACCACCTGGTTCGTTTGTTTCAGCGGCATGGCAATAACCATGGATGCTGCCTCCGTCAGCCCAGAAGAATCTTTCGATTCAATGGGTACGGCGAGCACGCGCCAATCGGAGGAGCTGCCCACCGAATTGACGGTGACCGCCTCTTCGTTTTGCTTGCGAACCTTCTCTTCGGTCCAGCCTTGCAGTGCCGGCTCGCTGAACTGTTCGCTGTCCTCGGACTTGAGCGAGTACAGTACGTTGCCGTCCTTGTCGAGCAGGTACAGGCGGTAGGTGCTCAGGGATTGTTCCTGATTGCCGGAGGGGCGCACGGTCGCCAGCTGCACGAGTGAGGGGGCGCTGTTCTTCATCTCTTCGTCCAGCTGGTGCACCATCTGGGCGCGCAGAGCGGAAATCGCTACCAGGCTCGTCACCGCAATGGAGAGGGCGATGAGCATGGAGGTGATGAGCACCAGCTGGGTGCGAAGGGAAAGAGACTGGGGGATCCGGTCGAGGGGTTTGAGCGCCACGTTAGCCTCGAGAACCGCGAATCATGTAGCCCACACCGCGCTTGGTGTGGATGAGCGGCTCGTGGTTTTCACGGTTGTTGTCGATCTTGCGGCGCAGGTACGAAATGTAGGACTCAACGATGGAGGAGTCGCCGTTGAAGTCGTACTCCCACACGTGGTCGAGAATCTGCGCCTTGGACAGCACACGGTTGGCGTTGAGCATCAGGTAGTGCAGCAGGTTGAACTCGGTGGGGGAGAGGTCAATCTCTTCGTCACCGAGGAACACTTCGTGGGTGTCCACGTTCAGGGTGAGGGCGTCAACGCGCAGTACGGCGTCGTCCTCTTCCTGGACGCTGCGGCTACGGCGCAGAATGGCGCGGATGCGGGCGATCACCTCGTCGAGGGAGAAGGGCTTGGTGACGTAGTCGTCACCACCGGCACCCAGACCAGTCACCTTGTCTTCGGTGGCGTCCTTTGCGGTCAGGAAGAGCACGGGGGTGGTGGTGCCGTTTTCGCGCAGGCGGCGGGTCACCTCGAAGCCGTCCATGCCGGGCATCATGACGTCCAGGACAATGAGGTCGGGGTTTTCGGCGTGCGCCTTTTCGAGGGCTTCGCGGCCGTTGCCGGCGGTAACTACTTCAAAACCGGCGAAACGCAGGGAGGTGGCGAGCAGTTCAAGAATGTTGAACTCGTCATCGACGACTAGGAGTTTTGCTTCAGTAGACATACTCTATCTTTCTCTCTGAATGGCAGGCTGTACTTGATAAGTGAATGATGTGTGTGAGCTTGCGGCTCAAAATCTTTATGCCTTGTTGCGGCGCATGACCGACAGGATGAGTGCGGCCATGAGGGCGATAAAGGCGACGGGGAGGAGGACCAGCGGAATCTGGCTCATGAGGGCGGGCGGCGCTGCCCCAACCCACTTCATCACGAGCATGGCGACTCCGGTGAGCAGGCAAATCAGGGCGAGAAGCGCACCTGCCGCGCCGAGCCAACGGATAGCTCCGGCATAGGGAAGGGGCGCGGGCGCCTGGTCTGCGGTACTGCGCGTGTCCTGTACGGGTTCATTACTCATAAATTTAACCGTATCAGCTCACACACAGCTGTTAATGGGGGAAGCCCCAGATTTAGCGGTTTGAGACTCAAATTCACAGCGTATGCGAAGCTTGGGGCGGGCGCCGCAATGTTTGCGCACGCGAGATGCTTTAATAGGGGTATGTCTGAACAGGTTATTGAACTGCTCCCCGAAACTACGCCCGCTACTGATGCGCCCGCAGAGTCCGTTGTGCCTTCTGCCGCGCCTGAGAGCACCGACGAGGGTAGCGCTGTACCTGCTGAGACTCAGCCCTCCGTGAACGCTAAGGAGACTGAGGCGGCTGATACGCCCGCTGAGGAATCTACCGCTGAGGAATCTGCTGCCGGGGAATCTGCTGCCGAAGAAACCGCACAGAACGAAGACTCCACCCCCGACCCCTTCACCCCGCTGGATGAAGAGGTGGGTGCCCCCTCCCTGGGTGTTCCGCACAAGCTGCGCCGCACCTCCAAGGTGGATGAGATTCTTGCCGCCGCCAAGGATGTGGCTTTGCAGGGCGTTCAGGAAATCGCCCCGGCACACGCTATCGGCCTGGTGCACCACGTGCGCGCCGAGGAAGAGCGTCTGAGCACTCACCTTTTCGAGTGCACCCTGCCCGGTTACCGCGGCTGGTTCTGGTTCGCGACCCTCTCGCGTGCGCCTCGCTCCCGCGTGGCAACGATCTGCGAGGTGGGCCTGCTGCCCGGCGACGATGCGCTCATCGCGCCGGATTGGGTTCCGTGGGCTGACCGCGTTCGCCCGGAAGACCTGGAGGAGAATGCCGCGCAGGAGAACGCAGAGTCTGCTGAAACCGCTGAGGCAGAGGAATCTGCTGAGCTTGCAGAGAACAAAGCGGAAGAGAACGAATCTGCCGTGGAAGAAACCGCTGAGGCTGAGTCCGCAGAGTAAGCCTACCGTCTACTCCTCTTAATAAGGGGTGGGTTAGCAAAAGCGTATATATAAGGTGTCTTGAGTCGTCCAATGAGTTTTCATTGGGCGACTCAATGACTTAAGCCGTGGCAAAAGCCGCTGAAAAAGTACATAATAGATTATTGAATAAGTAACGACTTAGGCAGTGCTATCTAAGTACTGTTGCGGTGAAAGCTGGGAGAGATATATGACAGACCTCATCGATACCACAGAGATGTATTTGCGCACCATCCTCGAACTGGAGGAAGAGGGCATTGTCCCCATGCGTGCGCGCATCGCTGAACGACTCGAGCACTCCGGCCCGACCGTTTCCCAGACTGTGGCACGCATGGAGAAGCACGGCCTGCTCACCGTTGAGCCGGACCGCCACCTCGAACTGACCGAGGAAGGTCGCCACAAGGCGGTCGAGGTAATGCGTAAGCACCGCCTGGCTGAGCGCCTGCTCTCCGACATCATTGGTCTGGAACTTGAGTACGTGCACGAAGAAGCATGCCGCTGGGAGCACGTCATGAGTGACAAGGTGGAGAAGCGCATCCTGGAGATGCTCAAGGACCCCAAGTTCTCCCCGTACGGCAACGCTATCCCCGGCCTGGAGGATTTGGGCCACACCAGTGAGAAGAACGACGAGCGCACCGTGCCCATGTCTCTGGCTGCGCGCGACTCCGGCCCCGAGGACCGTTTCACCATTTCTCGTTTCCCTGAGTCCATTCAGACTGACGTTGAGTTGCTGAAGTTGCTGGCTGACGCAGGTATTGTCTACGGCGCATCGGTGTCCGTGGTTGCCGGTGAGAACGATGACGTGATTGTTCACGCCGACGGTGAAGAGGACACCCTCTCCCTGGATATGGACGTGGCAAACGCGATTGTGGTCAAGCGCGGCGGCAACCTCTAAGCTCTCATTCTGAGAGTCCGCTAACCCAGTTCACGCTCTAAACGGTGGTATCGCCTTCCTTGGTGGAGGCGGTGCCACCGTTTTTGTGCGCGTGTTAGGGCTGCTCGGTCTTGCGGGGAGGTTTTGGGGAGCTGAGGTGCCTAGTGGGTGGGGTATTTCAGAGTTTGGTCATGTGCGCGGGCGCATATACTCCTCTCTCAGGGTTTTAGCAACTGCGCTTGAGTGCATTTTTCGGGTTTTTCGCTTAAATCTAAGGTTGAAACTGAGGGAAACGCCGATGTTTGAGCAATCTCTGAGAATGGACACTTAAGAGATAAGGGTCATTTTTAAGAGTTTTGAACCCTGTCCTTAAGGGGTGCTGGCGTATTAAAAGCGAATGTGCATCCTTGTGAAATGCCTAGTCAAGTGCCTTAAAAGGTAGATAAGGATTTCGTTGGGAGGGGGTCAAATGCCTGGGGTGCCAAGTTTTCCCCCCAGGGTGAAAGTCCAAAATTTAAGCCCGAATGAAGTGACAACTGGGAGTTTTCTGTGTATTCTCGTTTCTGTGCCCAAATCCTAATCGTAAGAGGGCACCGTCGAAGCGGTTCCGCTGAGTTCTGCCAACGCTTCGATGTACGTCTACCCAATATGGCAGAAGCGGGGGACCCAATCCCCAAGCTGGGATACGGCTTCTCAATCGAGAGGCCTCGGGGCTAAGTCACTTCGGTGGCCGAGCGAATCCATGCTCGAGCCCGACAGCTCACCTCGTCAGGCAATGGAGGAATTACCAATGGCTAAGAAGATCGTACGTACCGCAGGTGCAACCCTCGCAGCAGGCGCAATCCTGCTCGGCTCGACCGTTCCCGCGAACGCATTTGCACAGATCCCCGCTGCAGCTGATCTGTCCTACGACTACACCAACTACGAGTTCGACTACACCAGCTACAACACCCCCGCAACCACCTACGTTGCACCCCAGGCTCAGGCACAGCAGACCTACGTTGCTCCCGCAGCAGCTCCGGCACCCGCAGCTGAGACCACCTACGTAGCACCCCAGGCTGAGGCACAGCAGGCTTACGTTGCACCCGTTGCAGCTCCGGCACCCGCTGCTCCCGCAGCTTCCTCCGCTTCCACCGGTAACGCATCCCGCGACGCAATCGTTGCAACCGCAATGAGCGGCCTGGGCGGCGCATACGTTTGGGGCGGCAAGACCTTCGGTGCATGGGACTGCTCCGGCTTCACCTCTTGGGTTTTCGCTCAGCACGGCATCAAGCTGACCGCTTTCACCTACGCAATGAAGAACGAGCTGCGCCCGACCGCTAACCCCCAGCCCGGCGACATCGTCTTCCAGAACGGCTACAGCCACGTTGGTATCTACCTGGGCGACGGCAAGATGATCTCCGCTCTGAACCCCACCAACGGTACCCTGGTGCACCCCACCTCCTGGATGTCCGTTGACGGCTACTACACCGCTCTCTAAGCCTTAGCGCATAAGAGCTGGGTCTAGCCCAACATACTTCTCAAAAGGCGCCTACCCCACACGGGGTGGGCGCTTTTTGCGTACCCGAGAGATTCTATGAAAATACCGCCGAGAATGCGCCTTAGTACGGGTGCATTCTCGGCGGTATGTGTTTTAAGTGTATGCGGCTAGGACGCGAGAGCCTGCAGAAGCCCCTGCGGGTCCTGCGCCCACTCGCTGAGCTCTGCCTGCAGATTAGCCCGCGCGGGCTCCTCCCAAAGCTTGAGAGCCTGTTCGGAGAGGAAGATGCGCTCACGCCCCAGGATCGAACGCAGGAAGGTCGTACGACCGGTGCGGAACGCCTCATCGTCAAAATGGGAATACTCGCTACGCACCCCGCGCAGGTAGCGGCGGTAGCGTGTCGAATCAGCCGCCAGGATAGCCATATCGGCATCGAGGAAAAACTGAATATCCGCCCGCTCATAGCCCGCCGGTAGGTCGGCAGACTCGGGCAGCTCGTGGGTTGCCGTGGCACGCACCAGAAGGCTCACCATCTGCAGCTCGTCACCATCGAACAGGCCCGCGGTAACCAGCGACTCCAGGGAGGCGTTCGCCAGCTGCTCGCTACGGCGCTCATCCTCACCCGGCGCGCCCTCATAGACCGCGTCGTGGAACCACGCCGCCAGAACCAACGCCAGGGGAGTGGAACCCTGCGTGCGGTGTGCGTAGAGGCGGTCTAGATTGGCAAGCATCTGCGAAAGGTGCCCGCTGTGGTGGTAGGCGCGGTGCGGCTGCTCCCACGCCTGTAGCAGGCTCTCACCCAGCTCCGCCACCTGCGCCGTGAGTTGAGCTTGGCTCATGGCAGGAGCCTCCACATGCTTGAGGCGGGGTGTATTGAGACGGGGCGCAAACGCCGCCTCCCAGGCGCGCAGCAGACGCGGGCGGATCTTCTCGGGGCGTTCCTTCAGGGGAATCCGCAGACCGCTGGCAATGAGCGTGCGAGTCAGCTGTGCACCGCTGAGCTCCTTTGCGCCCGCCCGTACTAGATTCACGTAGAGGTGCGCCGGAACATCGTAGTGGTCGCGGTCGAAGGCGCGCTCACTGATGCCCGCTGCTGCGGCGAACTCGTGCAGTTCCGCCAGAGATGCATCGGAGATGAGGTGCGAGAAGACGGTGCCGTGTGCGGGCCAGGTGGGCGGGTCAATGTAGATGCTCATTCGTACATTGTAGGAGCGGTTCTGCCGCCGGGTGCGGTTGTCCTCAGGCGGTGAACACGGGCTGTACCGACTCGCGGTGCGGGGTGCTTTATACTGGATAGGTACGCCCTCGTAGCTCAGGGGATAGAGCACTTCTCTCCTAAAGAAGGTGTCGGACGTTCGAATCGTCTCGGGGGCACACAGAACCGGTAGTCACGCCGGTACGAGAAAACCGCCCGTCGCTTGCATTAGCAGGCGCGGGCGGTTTCTCTGTTTCTGCACGTAACGAGTACTCAAGAAAACACGTTGTTATAGCTGAGACAGGTCAATCTTGCCCATCAGCAGGATCTTCTCGCGAGCGGCCTTATCCGCCATCAGCTCAGCAATATTGTGCGGGACAACCTGCCAAGAAATACCCCAGCGATCTACACACCAGCCGCAACACTCCGCCTCAGGTATAGCCGAGAGCTGCTCCCAATAGTAATCAATCTCCTCCTGAGTACGGCACGAAAGAACTACCGAAACCCCCGGCGTGAATGTGAAATCGTGGAAAGTGCCGGAATCAGCAACCGCCATCCAGGTGCCGTGCAGGTTGAAGTCGGTAAACATGACCGCATCTGCCTCAAAGGGGCTACCTTCCGGATAGTGGTACAGGGTGCCGCGGCGGGCATCATCAAACATGGAAATCCAGCCGTTGGTGGCTTCCTCTGCATTGCCGTGATTCGTGCCGCCAAACATGAAAGAAGGCACGACGAAGGGTCGCGGGTCCCCTGCAGGATTGGTAAGCATCAGCTGCCAGGTCATACCAAAACGATCACGCACCCAGGCGTAGCGTGGGGAGAAAGGATACTCACCCAGTTCCATCAGCACACCGCCGGTACTTAGCTCTTCGTAGAGTTCATCGAGGTATGCTCGCGCTTGCGCCTCACCACCGAAGAGGAGCGGGTCAAAGTTTAGGATGCAACTGATGGACTGGTTCGGGACGTACCGGTCATCACCGTTAATGAGTGAGAGCTGGAAGCCATGGATGCTTAGAGCCGTCGTAAGTCCGGGTACTTGTTCAACGATAGAAGCATCGCGAAAAACCCTGGTATAGAACTGTGCGGCTTCGTCGGCTGAGCCATTGCACCATAGGGCTATTGAGAGGCTCGGAGGTAAGGTCTGGGTCATGCGGTCATCCTAGCATGACTATTCTGTCCCACCGGTGTGCCGTTGCCGATATAGGACGTGCGGCGGATGACCGAGCGGGTGGGAGCCGCGGAGTAAATGCGGTAGCATGGAATATCGAACGTGTATTCTAGGCAGCGAGGTAGATGATGAGCGACAAGCCCGAACAGCAGAAGCAGCCCTTCACCGAACAGGACGGCCTGTTCGCCGCCGAACTCGTCACCCCTGCAGTACCGGTAGCGGATGATGAGCCGCCCTTCGACCCCTACTACGACGTACCCCCTGCCGAGGACGACTACTACGCCCCTCCTATGGACGCCACAGTGATGGATGCTCCGGTGATGGAGGCGCCCGCACAGGACGTACCCGCTGTCCTGCCCACCGGTATGCCCGCCTACGGTGCCCCTGCTACCAGCGCGCCCGTTCCTGAACCCGGCGCACCCGCAGCCTTCACCGCCGCAGACCCGCTCGGCGACTTCATGCCGCCCGCCTACCGAGTCGGCGGCTACGGCGAGGACTTCGACCCCGCCGACCCCTACGGCGAACGCGCCCACAACCTCAACGCGGTGGACCCCGCCTCCCTCACCGCCGGACTCAACGAACGCCAGGAAGAAGCCGTGCTGCACTCCGGCTCGCCCCTGCTCATCGTCGCGGGCGCCGGCTCCGGCAAGACCCGCGTGCTCACCCACCGCATCGCCTACCTGCTCGCAACCCACCGCGCGACCCCCGGCCAGATTCTCGCCATCACCTTCACCAACAAGGCTGCCGCCGAAATGCGTGAACGTATCGAGGCGCTGGTCGGTCCGCGTGCCAAGCACATGTGGATTTCTACTTTCCACAGCTTCTGCGTGCGCGTGCTGCGCCGTGAGGCCGCCGCGCTGGGTCTGAAGTCTACCTTCACCATCTACGATTCGACCGACTCACAGCGCCTGCTGAGCCTGATCATTAAAGAGCTCAACCTGGACACCAAGAAGTTCACCGCCAAGGCCGTGGGCAACCGCATCTCCGCGCTGAAGAACGAGCTGGTCAGCGCCGAAGCGTACGCATCCCGCGTGGCGAGCGATAACCCGTACGAGAAGACCATCTCGCAGATCTACACCGTCTACACGCAGCGTCTGCGCGCCGCCAACTCCCTCGACTTTGACGACCTGATTGGCCGCACCGTCTTCTTGCTCAAGAAGTTCCCCGAAATCGCGAACTACTACCGCCGCAAGTTCCGCCACATCCTCGTGGACGAGTACCAGGACACCAACCACGCCCAGTACCAGCTGGTGCGTGAACTGGTCGGCGCCCACACGAAGGCACCGGCTGACCGCGGCCCCTACCCGGACGCCGTGCCCCCCGCCGAGCTGACCGTGGTGGGTGACTCCGACCAGTCCATCTACGCCTTCCGCGGCGCCGATATCCGCAATATTACGGACTTCGAGAAGGACTACCCGAACGCCCACACGATCCTGCTGGAACAGAACTACCGTTCCACGCAGAACATCCTCTCCGCAGCGAATGCGGTCATTGAACGTAACCCCGACCGTCGCCCCAAGAAGCTGTGGACCGCCTCCGGTGCGGGTGCGAAGATTATCGGTTACGTTGCCGAATCCGAGCACGCCGAGGCACGCTACATCACCCGCGAAATTGACCACCTTGCCGATGAGCACGGCGTGCAGCCCGGTGACGTCGCAATCTTCTACCGCACCAACGCGCAGTCCCGAACCCTTGAGGACATGCTCATGCGTGCCGGCCTGCCCTACCGCGTGGTTGGTGGCACCCGCTTCTATGAGCGTAAGGAAATCAAGGACGCTCTGGCGTACCTGCGCGCCCTGAGCAACCCCGATGACGACGTGAACGTGCGCCGCATCCTCAACGAACCCAAACGCGGTATCGGCGCCAAATCTGAGTCCGTGGTGGCGGAGTACGCGAGTGCGAACCGCATCTCCTTCTACGCCGCCGCCCGCCAGGCAGCAGACATCCCCGGCCTGGGTGCCGCCGCGGTCAAGAAGTACGCCGAGTTCGTACGCCTCATGGACGACCTGGCGCAGATTGCCCGCACCGAACCCGCCGCAACCTGCCTGGAAGCGGTCCTGGAGCAGACCGGGTACCTGGCGGCTCTGCGCGCTTCCAAGGACATTCAGGATGAATCGCGCGTGGAGAACCTCTCCGAGCTACTTGACGCCATGGTCGAGTTCGAGACCGAGAACCCCGGCGCCGACCTGGAGCAGTTCCTCGAACACGTGGCTCTGGTCGCTGATGCCGACTCAATCCCGAACCGCCCCGCCAGTGCGGAGGGCGAGAACGCCTCCGCCGCACAGATTGCCGCCGAAGCCGCCGAGGCGAAGGCGCAGGGCATGGTCACCCTCATGACCCTGCACACCGCCAAGGGCCTGGAGTTCCCCGTGGTGTTCCTGACCGGCATGGAGCACGGTCTGTTCCCACATCAGCGTGCCCTGACCGATGAGAAGGAAATGAGCGAGGAACGCCGCCTGGCGTACGTGGGTCTGACCCGCGCCATGGAGCGCCTGTACCTGACCCGCTCGGAAACCCGCACCATGTGGGGTAAGAGCCAGTTCAACCCGCCCTCGCCCTTCCTGGATGAGATTCCGGAGGAGCTCATCGAGTGGAAGCGCACCGCCGGTTTTTCGGGCTTTGGTGCCTCCGGTATGGGTGCGTATGGCGCTCGCGGTGGAGGTTCCTATGGCGGCAGCTCCTACGGTAACTCGTACGGTGGCGGCTATTCGGGTGGTTCTCGTTCCGGCTACGGTTCCGGCGGCTACTCGGGTGGTTACAGCTCGGGCGGCTATGGCTCGAGCGGGTACAGTTCCGGTGGCTCGCGCGGCTCATACGACCCCTACGAGTCTCGCCTCGCACGCCGCTCCGAGCCGTCCACCGCGGATATTAACGGCTCGGCAAGCTACGGGCTGGCGGCGGCCACCTCGAAGGTGACGAACCGTTCCCGTGTGCACCAGAGCAAGGAAATTCCGACCCTGGCGGTCGGCGATACCGTGCGCCATACCAAGTTCGGTGAGGGGCGCGTGCTCGCCGTTGAGGGTAGCGGCGATAAGACCGTGGCGAAGGTCCGTTTCGGTTCGGAAGAGAAGCGCCTGCTGCTGCGTTACGCGCCGCTGGAGAAGGTGAGCTAACGCGTCAGGCGTGCGAACCTAACAACGCCGATGGAGGGGCGGGTACCTGAGGGTGCCCGCCCCTCTTTTATGTGCTGTACCGGGCGTGTTGTCCGCCTGCTGAGAAGGTGGCCGGGGCTTTGCAGAGCACGGCGGTAAACGCCGCATTTTCGCCGGTATTTCGCGGCGGATCGGGGAGCGTGAGTTCGGGTTAGTTACCCGGTGCACAGCCTTTGGGTGGAATGTACCCAAAATATTTGTGAGCTGAGTCGCTAAAATCTCAGATTTGGGGCTCTGTGAGTGCGAGCTCACGCCGAATCCGATAGAGTAGAGACGAGAGAAATTCCCCGCGTCAATGATGCGTGTGCGCCGGGTGCGAGAGACCCCTATCGCACCGTACTGACCACACGGGGGAACCTCCTCTAATGAGACCAGGCCGAGTGCACCAGTACTCGGCACCACTTCGAAGAAGAAGGACACCTGTGGACCTTTTCGAATACCAGGCGCGCGAGCTCTTCGCAAAGCACGGTGTACCCGTGCTCAAGGGCATTGTTGCGACCACCCCTGAAGAAGCAAAGGCAGCAGCTGAGGAAATTGGCGGCCTGACCGTCATTAAGGCTCAGGTTAAGACCGGCGGCCGCGGTAAGGCTGGCGGCGTTAAGCTCGCAAAGTCCCCCGAAGAAGCTTACGAGCACGCTAAGGCAATTCTCGGCATGGACATCAAGGGCCACACCGTTCACCGCGTGCTGGTCGCTGACGGCGCAGACATCGCCGAAGAATACTACTTCTCCCTCCTGCTGGACCGCGCAAACCGCTCCTACCTGGCAATGTGCTCGGTAGAAGGCGGTATGGAAATTGAGCAGCTCGCTGCTGAGCGCCCCGAGGCACTGGCAAAGATCGAGGTTGACCCGCTGGTCGGCCTGGACCAGGCTAAGGCTGAGGAAATTGCTAAGGCAGCAGGTTTCTCCGCAGAACTGCAGGAGAAGGTTGTTCCCGTTCTCGTCAAGCTGGGCGAAGTCTACACCAAGGAAGATGCAACCCTGGTTGAGGTTAACCCCCTCGTTCTGACCCCCGAGGGCACCATCCTCGCCCTGGACGGCAAGGTCTCCCTGGACGACAACGCAGAATTCCGCCAGCCCGAGCACGAGGCTCTCGTGGACAAGTCCGCTGAGAACCCGCTGGAAGCTAAGGCAAAGCAGTTCGACCTGAACTACGTGAAGCTGGACGGCGAGGTCGGCATCGTTGGTAACGGTGCAGGTCTGGTTATGTCCACCCTGGACGTCGTTGCATACGCTGGTGAGAACCACGGCAACGTCAAGCCCGCAAACTTCCTTGATATTGGTGGCGGCGCGTCCGCTGAGGTTATGGCTGCCGGCCTGGAAATCATTCTGGGCGACGAGCAGGTCAAGAGCGTTTTCGTGAACGTCTTCGGCGGCATCACCGCATGTGACGCAGTGGCAGACGGTATTGTGAAGGCTCTGGAGATTCTGGGCGACGCAGCAACCAAGCCCCTGGTTGTGCGCCTGGACGGCAACAACGTTGCTGAGGGCCGCCGCATCCTCTCCGAGGCGAACCACCCGCTGGTTGTTCTGGCTGAGACCATGGACTCCGGCGCTGACAAGGCAGCAGAGCTCGCTCACAAGGCGTAATCGCCAGCAAAGGATTTCAAGGAAGTAATATGTCTATCTTTGTGAACAAGGACTCCAAGGTCATCGTTCAGGGCATCACCGGTGGCGAGGGTACCAAGCACACCGCACGCATGCTCGCAGCAGGCACCAACATTGTGGGCGGCGTGAACGCTCGCAAGGCTGGCACCACCGTCACCCACAAGGCGAAGGACGGCTCCGACATCGAGCTGAACGTGTACGGTTCCGTAGCTGAGGCTATGGAGAAGACCGGCGCGAACGTCTCCATCGTCTTCGTTCCCCCGGCCTTCACCAAGGCAGCAGTTCTCGAGGCTATCGAGGCTAAGATCGGCCTCGTCGTCGTCATCACCGAGGGCGTTCCGGTTCAGGACTCCGCAGAGTTCTGGGCAGCTGCTAAGGCATCCGTGGACGAGAACGGCAAGCAGATCACCCGCATCATCGGCCCCAACTGCCCCGGCATCATCTCCCCCGAGGAGTGCCTGGTTGGTATTATCCCGGCGAACATCACCGGCAAGGGCAAGATCGGTCTGGTCTCCAAGTCCGGTACCCTGACCTACCAGCTGATGTACGAACTGTCCGACATTGGTTTCACCACCGCTATCGGTATTGGTGGCGACCCCATCATCGGTACCACCCACATCGACGCTCTGGAAGCTTTCGAAGCTGACCCCGAGACCGAAGCAATCGTCATGATTGGTGAGATCGGTGGTGACGCTGAGGAGCGTGCTGCAGAGTACATCAAGGCAAACGTGACCAAGCCCGTCGTTGGTTACATTGCAGGCTTCACCGCTCCTGAGGGTAAGACCATGGGCCACGCAGGCGCTATTGTCTCCGGTTCCTCCGGTACCGCTCAGGCGAAGAAGGAAGCTCTGGAAGCAGCAGGCGTGAAGGTCGGTAAGACCCCCTCCGAGGCTGCAAACCTGATGCGCGAAATCTTCGCAGCGAAGTAAACAGCATAGTATTGCGGCAGATGCCGGTAGTCGAAAGACTGCCGGCATCTGTGCTTTTAACGTCCCCCGCTGGCACCCGCAAATATTGCACTAGAAAGTAAGCTTGTGCACACAGTGCCACAAAAAGATGTAAGTACGACCATAACCTTTGTATACTTGAGGACATCGAGCCTAGTCAGAATGATTCTCTAACCAGGTTTCAAGAAACACCACCACTCACAGGAGATCACTACACTCATGACCCAGCCTATCTCTCGCCGCACCATCGCCAAGGCAGGCGTCTGGTCCGCACCCGTCGTCGCAGCCTCCGCAGCAGTGCCCGCCTACGCAGCATCCAAGGAAACCCCCGGCGTGCAGTACGGCGTGTACGTCAGCGTGCAGAACAACGGCGGCTACGTCGGCTACGCATCCTCCAACAACACCGGCACCATCAACCCGGCAAGCCCCGAGGCACACTTCACCGCCTCCGGCACCCCCGACTCCGACATCAACTGGGACGACGCAACCTCCAAGCCCAAGAGCGCAACCTACGTTAACGGCGAAGGTAAGTTCACCCCCGTCACCAACTCCCAGACCGGCGCAAACGGCGCGTACATGTCCTCCAGCGGCTTCTGGTGGTCCGTACCGACCAAGGACACCGCAACCGGCACCGGCTACATCCCCGGTAGCAGCGTCACCCTCGCAGCGGGTGCGACCTTCGTGACCGAGGTTGAGTACACCGTCTCCGCCAGCGCCCAGTCGCTCACCAAATTCGGTAAGATCAACGGCCAGGCATGGGCCCCCTCCGGTCGCAAGCTGACCGGTAAGACCACCGAGCTTGTCGCATCGGCAAGCCAGGCAAAGTACCTGTCCGTCGCACAGACCGCCGGCACCTGGACCGCAGAAGTACCGACCGTCACCAAGAACTCCGACGGCACCTACACCTTCAAGGGCCGTATCGTCTACACCACCAGCAAGGCGTACACCATGAAGCAGTCCGGCACCAAGTACTACAGCCAGACTAACTTCATGCCGGCGCAGCTGCGCTTCCCGGCAGATAACGGCTGGGTCTCGTACAAGCAGACCTCCACCGTGCAGGTCGCAAACCTGACCTACTCCGGCAACGGCGCAACCGGTTCGGAGAGCGTTTCCGGTCAGGCCACCACCGCAGAGATTCACCCGTAATAGGGCAACCCCTCATGCAGGGTAAGAACATATAGAAAACCCCCAGCGGATGATTCACCCGCCGGGGGTTTTCTATGCCCAGGAAGCAACCTCCACAGGAGAGTGAAGAGCATTCCGTAATGGCTATATAGGCTTGTCTAAAGCATATTCAGGAATTGGAATTAGCTGACCGTCGTGCCGAACGCCAGACCCAGCAGGTAGGTTACGAACGCTGCGCCGAAACCAATTAGAATCTGGCGAATACCGCGCTTGAGCGGGGAAGCGCCCGAAAGCAGGCCCACCACGCCGCCGGTGAAGCCCAGCGCCGCACCCACAAACAGCAGGGACAGCACCATCGCGAACACGCCCGAAAAACCGAAAATATAGGGCAGAATCGGAACCAGTGCACCCGAAGCAAAGAACGCGAACGACGCAGCGGCGGCACCAATATCGGTACCCAAAGCCACATTCTCCTCACGATCCTCATCCTCGCGGTGAGACAGCGACGGATCGCAGTCACAATCCAGGTAGCCGAAGCGCTCCATCGCACGGTGATGCGCCGCGTCCGGCTCCATGCCGCGGGCACGGTAAATGAGCTCCAGCTCGTTCGAGTCCAAATCCAAATCGTGTGCAACACGCAGGGTCACCTGGGTCGGCTGGGAGGCATCCAGCAGTTCACGCTGAGAACGCACCGACACGAACTCACCCGCCGCCATCGACAGTGCACCCGCCAGCAGACCTGCAATACCCGAGAGCAGAACCATCGAGCTGGATGCGCCCGAGGCGGTAATACCCATAATCAACGCCAGGTTTGACACCAAACCGTCGTTAGCGCCAAAGACCGCCGCACGGAAATTACCCGATAGCTTCTCCCTGCCGCTGGTCGCCAGGGCACGGATAATTTCCTCGTGAATTGCCTCGTCAGCGGCCATTTCCTCGGTGGCGTCCGGATCCTCAGCGTAGGGGGATCGGGACTCAGCGCGCTGCGCCATCGCCAGAATAAACACCGAACCGAAGTTCTTCGCCAAGAACTGCAGCACCAGAGACTGCATGGACGGGCGCACGTGCACATTCGCGTGTTCGCCGAGCATATCACGCCAATGCTGCTGGTGACGCTTCTCCGCCTCGGCAACCTGCAGCAAGATTTCGCGGTCGGTGCCCTCGGCGCGGCGAGCCAGGTAACGGTAGATGCGTGCCTCCGACTCCTCGTCGGCCAGGTAGCGGCGCCAACGCTTAATCTGCGCGGGGGAGGGGGAAGTAACCGCACTGTGGCGGGTCGGCTTGTGCTCGGTCGCCTCAGCTGCGGTCCTTTCAGCCTCGGCCGCGTCAGCCTGAAGCTTCTCGGTCTGCTCACCGTACGTGTCTTCGCCGTGCTCGTTCGGGGCGTGCGTGCTCATATCTCTCTTTCCGCCGGATGCGGGTCGCGCCGGGTATCTCCCGGGCGCTCAATCATGCGTTCAATCTGTGTGTTCTGAGTTGATCAGTGAACCACTGTAGAGCACTCCGAACAGAAAATCTAGGACGGCCTAACCCGGTGTTAATGTTCGCCTCAACGTACTTTGTGATACCGCACGGACGAGGACTCAAGTGCCGGGAAAGGTAAAAGAGGTTGGGAATAAGCAGGGCAGCTTCGAGCATAAAAAGCTGGGCGGGTGCACCCTCCATAAGGAGAGCGCACCCGCCCGGCTTGTGACTCTAAAAGCTAACGCCTATATAACTTGCCGCCATAGGTAGGCTGCAGTTTAGAGGCTACAACTTAGATGGTTGCGGCTTAGATGTTGCCTTCGCCGTTCTCCAGGAACGCGCGGATGAACCACTGGAACTTCTCCAGCTCAGCGGTCTGACCGATCAGCAGGTCCTCGGTGACGGGGTCGGACTCACCGGCAAAAGCAATAGCCTTGCGGTGGGCCTCAATCACGCGGGTGTAGACGTCGTTCAGGGCACGCAGGTGAGCGGCGACGGGTGCGCGGCCAACTGCGTAGTCCTCGACGGTGCGCTGTGCGACCAGTGCGCCAGCCAGACCGTTGGGGGTTGCGCCCAGGGTTGCCATGCGCTCTGCGATGGCGTCGACGAACTCGCGGACGGTGTCGACCTGGGGGTCAATCATCTCGTGAACGGCGATGAAGCCGGGGCCGGTCACGTTCCAGTGAGCGTGCTTCAGCAGCAGGTGCAGGTCGTTCAGGTCGTGCAGACGTGCCTGGAGAACCTCGGAAATGCCCTTGCCTTCTTCGAGGGTCAGGCCGGGTGCGGTGTAGTTTGCGAATGCCATGATGGTCTCCTTCATGATGCTGTGATGCTTGTGGTTCGGTGGGGTTTGTCGCCCCGCCGAATCGTTATTATGAGTAAATCATTTTAAGGAACCGCTGTCAAGGTTATTTTGAGTAATTCGTAATAAATTGTCATCTGCGTGTCGCGCCGCACTTAAAAGCTTCTGCCCAAACGTGCCAGCCCCAAATGCCCGCGTGGCTCACCGCCCAGGCGCGCACAAAGGGTGGGATGCGCGATATCTCATCTTGTGCATCCCACCCTTTACGGTGAAGTGTATTCAGTTTTCTGTAGAGCTTTCAGTCTGCAAACTACGCGGCTACGCCAGCGCGCGAACCGCCTCCAGGGTCAGCTCCTCATGCTTGAGGCGCACGGTACCCAGCTCCGCCGGAACGTCCAGCTCGCCCGGCACAACAATCACGCGCATACCCGCCGCGGTCGCACTGCGCACGCCTGAAGGGGAATCCTCGAGAGCCACGCACTGAGTCGGGTCAACACCCAGACGCTCTGCCGCCAAAAGATAAGGCTGTGGGTCCGGCTTGGGGTTGGTGGTCTCATCGTTGCCAATAACCACTGAGAATGTGCCCTCGGGTGCCGCGTTCGCGGTGCGGCGAGCCACGGAGGTGGTGGCGTTCGTGACGATGGCGGCCGGAATCTGCGCATCGTGAACCTCCGAGAGGAAGCGCTCAATGCCGGGCAGGAATTCGACTGGCTGTTGTGCCAGGGCCTCGCGCACCTTCGCCACCAGTCGATCGTTAATCTCCTCGTCCGGCAGGTTCACGCCGCGCTCGCGTAGGCGATCCAAGGTGAACTGCATGGACAGGCCTAGGCAATCGAGGGTGTCCTGCTCAGTCCAGGTGCCGCCAAATTCTGCGGTGAGAGCAACCTTTGCGGCAGCCCATACGGGTTCGGTGTCGACGAGGGTTCCGTCGTGGTCGAAGAGAATGGCGGCGGGGAAGGTGTTCGTAGTCGTCATGTCATTAAGCCTACCGGTTTATTTCTGGCGCGAGCGTAGGGCAACGTCCCCAATCGTCACCAAAAAATCTGTGCCCGCGTTCTGGGGGTTCTTGGCGATAGTAAGCAGCGCATCGGCAACGTCTTCACGGGCAATCGTCGGAATGCCCGGAGTTCGCTCGACACTCGCCATATCAAACACCTTCACCCCGCCCTTACCTGGCTTATCGGTCAGCCTGCCCGGATGTGCACGCGAAATATACGGCTGATATTCGGCAACCAGGGCGTCTGCCTTAACCTTGTCGGTAAAAATGCCGCGCATGATGACCTTGCATACCAGGCGCATGGGCAGGGACGCGGTCCGTACCGTATCGCCCACACCGTAGGCGCTCATCAGAACGCAATGCTTCACGCCTGCGCCCGTGACCGCCTCCATGATGAGGGGTAGGCGCTCCTGCATGAACGTGGAGGAGAGAAATTCTCGCACCGTGGCTTTCTGTCCCAGGATGCTCACCATGACGTCCTGCCCGGAAGAAGCTTCGGCGAGTCGCTCGGCATCGTCCAGGGCTCCCGGAACGATAGTGAGATTTTGGTGCGCCCCCAAAAGTGTTAGCGCCTTGTCGGGGTTGCGCACGTAGGCGGTGACGGTGTGCCCCTCCTCTAGGGCTTTGCGGGTGAAGAGGTAACCGGTGCGGCCGGTTGCGCCTAGAGCCAGTATTTTCATGTGGGTCCCCATTTGTGACTGTGATTGTTGTGGGAACTCGCAAGCGCCCAGCCTTACATGTACCCAGCGTGGTCACTATAACAATAGGGCTTTTGGGTGGAGTTTTTGGCTGGAGTTGGTGCTTTCGCCGCTTTATTCGTGCGAAGAACCCTTAGCTGTTGCGGAAATTTTAATCTCAAAAAAACCTTGGTTAACCTCTTGTGTAGAATAATTGAGTGTAGTAGACTCAAGTTATGTAATGCAGGGGCGCATAGGATAAGCCCCTCGAAATACGAAAGGAACACCATGGACAACAAGTTCACCACCAAGAGTCAAGAAGTCATCTCGGCGGCAAATACTAACGCTCAAACCGCCGGCAACCCCACTATTGAAACCGCGCACATCCTCAAGGCCCTCATGGACCAGCGCGAAGGCGTCGCCGTAGCAGTCCTCAAGGCTGCAGGCCTGGATGTGGACGCTATCTCCGAGGCGGCATCCGCTGAAATCAAGAAGTTGCCGAAGGCATCCGGTGCCTCCGTGCAGAACGCTTCCCTCAGCCGTGCCGCGCTTTCCGCTCTGCAGGCAGCGCAGACCCGCGCCCAGGGCTTCGGAGATACCTACGTTTCTACCGAAATGATTCTGCTGGGCATTGCCAGCGGAACCGATAGCACCGCAACCGCAATGCACAAGCTCGGCGCTACCGCAGAGCTCATCGCACAGACCATTCCCAACGTCCGAGGAGACCGCACCGTGGACACCCCCGACCCCGAAGGCACCTTCCAGGCACTCGAAAAGTACGGTACCGACCTGACCGCTATTGCTCGCGCAGGCAAGCTCGACCCGGTCATCGGCCGTGACTCTGAGATTCGCCGCGTCGTGCAGGTGCTCTCCCGCCGAACCAAGAACAACCCCGTTCTGATTGGTGAGCCCGGCGTCGGTAAGACCGCCGTCGTGGAAGGCCTGGCACAGCGCATGGTTTCCGGCGACGTGCCCGAATCCCTGCGCGGCAAGACCCTGATTAGCCTGGACCTGGGCTCCATGGTCGCGGGCGCAAAGTACCGCGGTGAATTCGAGGAGCGCCTGAAGGCAGTCCTCGAAGAAATCAAGAAGTCCGAGGGTCAGATTGTGACCTTCATCGACGAAATTCACACCGTCGTCGGTGCTGGCGCATCCGAAGGCTCCATGGACGCAGGCAACATGCTCAAGCCCATGCTCGCCCGAGGCGAGTTGCGCCTGATCGGCGCGACCACCCTCGACGAGTACCGCGAGAATATCGAGAAGGACCCCGCACTGGAGCGCCGCTTCCAGCAGGTGTACGTGGGTGAGCCCAGCGTAGATGACACCATCGGTATTCTGCGTGGCCTGAAGGAACGCTACGAGGCACACCACAAGGTGCAGATCGCTGACTCCGCGCTGGTTGCCGCAGCAACCCTGTCTAACCGTTACATTCCCTCCCGTCAGCTGCCGGACAAGGCAATTGACCTGATTGACGAGGCAGCATCCCGCCTGCGCATGGAAATTGACTCCGCACCGGAGGAAATCGACCAGTTGCGCCGCGCTGTGGACCGCCTCACCATGGAGGAACTGGCACTTGCCGATGAGACCGACCCCGCATCCGTGGAGCGTCTGGAAGCGCTGCGCAAGGACATGGCTGACAAGAAGGAACAGCTCGACGCCCTCAACGCTCGTTGGGAGGCCGAGAAGGCTAGCCTGAACCGTGTGGGTGACATCAAGACCCAGATTGACGAGCTGCGTTCCCGCGCAGAGGTTGCACAGCGCGAGGGTAACCTCGCTGAGGCATCCCGCCTGCTGTACGGTGAGATTCCCGCAAAGCAGGCTGAGCTGGAAGAAGCACAGCGCGCCGAGGACACCGCCAAGAGCGAGTCCATGGTCTCCGAAGAGGTCACCGCGGACGATATTGCCGAGGTGATTTCCTCCTGGACCGGCATTCCCGCAGGTCGCATGATGCAGGGTGAGTCCGAGAAGCTGCTCGAAATGGAGAAGCGCATCGGTGCCCGCCTGATTGGTCAGGAAGCCGCAGTGGTCGCTGTCTCTGACGCTGTGCGCCGCGCCCGCGCCGGTATTTCCGACCCGAACCGCCCGATTGGTTCCTTCCTGTTCCTGGGCCCGACCGGTGTTGGTAAGACCGAGCTGGCTAAGGCACTGGCTGAGTTCCAGTTCGATGACGAGCGTGCCCTGGTGCGTATCGACATGAGCGAATACTCCGAGAAGCACACCGTTTCCCGCCTGGTCGGTGCCCCTCCCGGATACGTCGGCCACGAAGAGGGTGGTCAGCTGACCGAGGCTGTACGCCGTCGCCCCTACTCGGTGGTCCTGCTCGACGAGGTTGAGAAAGCACACCCCGAGGTCTTCGACATCCTGCTGCAGGTACTCGATGACGGCCGCCTGACCGACGGCCAGGGCCGCACCGTGGACTTCCGCAACGTCATCCTGATTCTGACCTCGAACCTCGGTTCGCAGTACCTGGTCAACCAGGACCTGCCCTTCGAGGAGCGCTCCGAGAAGGCACTGGAGGTTGTGCACCAGGCATTCCGCCCCGAGTTCCTCAACCGACTGGACGACATCATCATGTTCCAGCCCCTGTCGGCTGAGAACCTGGGCCAGATTGTGGGCCTGCAGATCAAGAGCATGGCTAAGCGCCTGGAGGACCGCCGCCTCACCCTGAACGTGACTGAGGCAGCCCTCGAGTGGCTGGGCAAGACCGGCTACGACCCGGCATTCGGTGCCCGCCCGCTGCGCCGCCTGGTTCAGCGCGAGATTGGCGACCGTCTGGCTCGCGGCATCCTCTCCGGTGCTATCCACGACGGTGACACCGTGACCGTGGACGTGAACCCGGACGTTGCTAGCGACGGCCTGTCGGTGACCTCCGAACGTGAGCAGAAGGCTGAGAACTAAACTCAACCGGCTGGGCGGACTTAGCCTGTGGCTGAGTTTGCACATTCGAAACCATAAGAAATAGGCTGTGGGGTACCCTCGAAAGGGGGTGCCCCACAGCCGTTTAACGCGTTAGAACCGCGCTGAACGGCACTAGTACACAGAGCATTGAGGAGAAGAATGGACCGCTGGACTGACCACCAGAACTTCGCCGCCGCCGGTGAGCAGCGCGAAGAAATCGCCTCCGTGCACCGTGCCGCAATCCGCTCGATTCAGCGCGTTGTCTCTGAGAACACCATCCCGCACGACGAAGAATACGCCTCCGCGGGTGTTGCCGAGCTGCTCAAGGCCGGTAAGGTTCTCGTGCTCACCGGCGCGGGAGTGAGCACCGAATCCGGCATCCCCGACTACCGCGGACCCGGCGGATCCCTGCACGACCACCGCCCCATGACCTACCAGGAATTCCGCTACGATGACGCCGCCCGCCAACGCTACTGGGCGCGCTCCTACGTGGGTTGGCGCCGCATGCGCCGCGCCGAACCGAACCGCGCCCACTATGCGCTCGCCGAGCTGGAGCAGCTGGGCGCCGTGAGCGGCGTGATTACGCAGAACGTGGATGGGCTGCACGCCCGCGCTGGAAGCTCCCGCCTGCTGGCGCTGCACGGTGACCTCTCCTGTATTGTGTGCCTGGACTGCGGGCAGGATGAGGGCCGCGAAAGCCTGGATGCGCGCCTGGACGCGGCGAACCCCGGCTACCTGGCGCGCCTTGAAGACGAAGACCTGCGCGTGAACCCTGACGGTGACGTGGAGCTGGACGAGCGCTATATCCGCGATTTTCAGATGGTGCCCTGCATTGCCTGCGGTTCGACCCGCCTCAAGCCGGATGTGGTGTACTTTGGCGAGTCCGTGCCCGCCGAACGCAAAGCACGCAAGGACGCCATGCTCGCCGAGTGCTCGGCGCTACTGGTGGTGGGTTCCTCGGTGGCGGTCATGAGCAGCTACAAGATTGTGCTGGAGGCTCTGCGCGCCGGCAAGCCGGTCGCCGTCATTAACGGTGGTCCGGGTCGTGCCGATGCGAAGGCAACCTACCTGTGGCGCAGTGGCGTGGGTGAGGCACTGGAACTCATGCTCGACGAGATTGACGACTAGGTAGCGCTAGCGCCCGGCGAATTTTGCCGCGCGTGCACTGACCTGTAGATGACCCGCTGTTAACTGCACGAAAGTGCTATTTTGTGTTGCAAGTCATTGCAAATAGCCCCTGGACAGGCGGATACGCCCACCACGCGGGGATAAAATGATGGGATGGACATTCGACACACTATCACTCGCTTCGGTGCCACCGCCCTGATTGGTTGCGGTCTGGCGGTCACCGCAATCCCCGCAACTTTCGCTCAGAACGGTGAAGAGTCCGTCACCCACGTCTACTCTGACAAGGCTGCTTCCCACATTTCTGAGGTCTGGTACAAGGGCGAAACCCTGAAGATTACCGGTGAGGGCTTCCTGACTCAGGACGGCACCTCCGGTTCCGTTATCGCCATTAAGCTGAACAAGGGCTCCGTCAAGATTGACGGCAAGGACTACCTGGAAGTTCAGGCTGATGAGAAGGGCAACTTCTCCGTCTCCATTCCCTGGCAGAGCGACCTGGACGAGCGCATCTCCGTGGACGTCTACCTGCTCTCCGGCTCCCTGAAGGACAACGACACCTCCCGCGGCGGTAAGGCTGCAACTGTGAAGATTGAGGCTCGTTCCGTTCAGGAAGCAACCCCCTCCGCTACTGCAACCGCTTCTGCAACTGCGAGCGCTTCGGCGTCCGTGACGGCTTCTCCTTCTGCGTCTGCTACCCCCTCCGCTACTCCTTCTGCTTCGGCTACTGCCGCTGATGAGGTTGTTGCCTCCGTGGATGCAAAGATTAAGGACCGCGCCGATGAGAAGGCTACCGCTTCGGTGAGCCCCTCGGCTACCGCATCGGCTTCCGCTTCTGTGGTGGCTACCCCCTCCGCTTCGGCAACTGCTTCTGCGAGCGCATCGGTTTCGGCTGCTGCTGATCAGAACGCAGCCGTTGCGAACGAGGCGAAGGATCAGCTGGGTGATTCCAGCTCCGCTACCGAGCAGGTGACCGCTTCTGCTGAGAGCACGCGCTTTGCGAACTGCGCAGAGGTCGCGGCTGCCGGCCTGGCACCCATTCACAAGAGCCACCCGGACTTCCGCCAGAAGTTCGACAACGACAAGAATGATTGGGGCTGCGAGGTTATTAACAGCGAGGTAACCGACGGTTCCTCCTCCAACAGCTCCTCGGGTTCTTCGTCCCGCAACTCTGGTGGTCTGGATAACCTGGGCGGCGACTCCTCCTCTTCGAGCAGCTACACTTCGAGCCGTGCTCAGCGCTCTTCCCTGGCTAACACCGGTGCTTCTAACGCCTTCACCGTTGCTGGTATGGGCCTGGTGGCTCTGGGCCTGGGTGTTGCTGGCGTGACCGCTGTGCGTAACCGCAAGAACTCCTAAAACTATCGTCACCGCCCGGTGCGGTGCGTGAGAGTCCCCTCTTCTGAACGCTTTTGAGCGTTTGGGCGGAGGGGATTCTTGCGTTTAAGGGGGTGGTTTTTGTTGGCGTGTTGTGTCGGTAGGATGGTGCGTGTACTTGCTGGTTTATTCAAGTCTCAATTGAGACTTTAGGGGTGCACTGCGGTGTAAAAGGTCTCTATAGTTCAACCACGCCTTCAATAAACCTTCAAGGAAACCCCGGTTTGTGAGTCAGGTCATGGCAAATTGGCGTCTTGGGAGCCGGTATCCCAAGCTTCGCTCGTTAGAATGGGGGGCATGAACATTCGAAACAACATCGCACGCATTGGTGCCACCGCCCTCATTGGCTGTGGCCTCGTTGCTACTTCCGTCCCCGCGACCTTCGCTGTTGAAGGCGCGGCTCAGACCGTTCACACCTACGCAGACTCTGCGCAGTTCCTTGCCCCCGACGTATGGGTTGAGGGTCAGGAACTGAACATTGCTGGTGAGGGCTTCAAGACCGCTGACGGCACCTCCGGTTCCGTTCTGGCACTGAAGCTGAACAAGGGCGCCGTTAAGATTAACGGTCAGGACTACCTGGAAATCCGCGCTGACGAGGCCGGCAACTTCTCCGTCGCTATCCCCTGGCAGGCAGAGCTGCACGGTAGCGTTTCCGTTGACATTTACCTGCTGTCCGGCTCCCTCAAGGATGGTGACGTTCCCCGTGGCGGTAAGGCAGCTACCGTGACCATTAAGGTCGCAGAGCAGCCCGCACCGGCTCCTTCGGAAGACCCCACCCCCGCTCCTTCTCAGGACCCGACTCCGGAACCCACCCAGGATCCCACTCCCGAGCCGTCCAAGGACGCAACCACTGAGCCGACCACCGAGGCTCCCAAGCCTGCTGACGAGACCTCCGCTCCCGCAGTTGAGGACGCTAAGGAAACCAAGCCCGCAGAGGACCAGAAGCCTGCCGAAGAGCAGAAGTCTGAGGATCAGAAGTCCGATGAGCAGAAGTCTGACAGCGAGCAGCACTTCCGTTTCCAGAACTGCGCCGACGTTGAGGCTGCAGGCCTGGCACCGATTCACAAGGATCACCCGGACTTCCGCCCGAAGTTCGACGCTGACGGTGACGGCATCGGTTGCGAGCAGCCCGTTGACTACGAGAACTCCAAGAAGTCTGACAGCGTTTCGCTGAGCTCCGGCTCGAATGACAACCTGGGTTCCGGCGACAACCTGGGCTCCGGTTCCTCGAACGCATCCTCCAAGAGCTCTTCTTCCCTGGCTAAGACCGGTGCATCCGGTGCAATGACTGCTGCTGGCCTGGGTCTGATTGCTCTGGGTGCAGGTGGCGCGACCATCGTGGCAACCCGTATGCGCAAGAAGGCTTAATAACGCCTAGTCGCTAAGCTATTAGCTACTTTTATGGGCTCCCTCCATATCGGAGGGGGCCCATTTTTTGTGCTTTTTGAGGCTGTGGGATGCTCCGTCAAGGACGCGAGAAAAGAGAAAAATTACGATTGAATAGCGCCACGATAAGGGTATTTATTAGAGACATATAACACTTATCTATAAGTTAAGGCGAGCACAGGGTAAACACAGGCTTGCACGGGAATCTAGATACTACAAAGAACGCACAGCCCGAAGCTGAAGAACAGACAGCAAAGAGCACCGCGAACATCACGACACGATACCTGGAGCACCCAATGACTATTCTGACCATGGCACTCGCCGACGCTATAGCCATCGCAGCTCTCTGCGCCCTCTACATGGTGCGGCACCGCAACCGCGAACTGATGATTTCCTACGCGGTCATCAACGCCGGCATCTTCACCGTCTCGGTGGCGCTGGTATCCGCCGGATCGAACGCATCCGCTATGGGTATGGGCCTCTTCGGTGTCCTGTCGATTATCCGATTGCGTTCCACCGCCTTGAGCCAGCGCGAGGTGGGTTACTACTTCGTGGCTCTCTCGGTCGGCATGATCGCAGGTGTGAACATTAGCCCGGCGTACATCGCCTTCGGCCTCATGGCTACCCTGGTCGCCCTGATCGCGGTCCTCGACTCGCGTAGCGCCCCGGTCTCTACCGATCAGACTCAGACCGTTACCGCCAATCGTGCGATCAGCGACGAGGAAGAGCTCAAGGCATACCTGAGCGCTCGCCTGGGTTACACCGTCACCTCGGTCAGCGTTACCGAGCTGGACATGGTGAACAACCTGACCCGCGCCACCGTCACCTACCAGCCCAAGGAACCCACCGAGGGCGGCACCCCCGCGGCAGTGGAGGGGGCACAGCCTGTAGCCGCTCAGCCAGTAGCACCGCAGATGACCGCAACCCGCCAGCCTGTAGCACCCACCGCCGAGGCACACGCCACGCTGGACACCCGGATGGTTCCGCTCCAGCGCACCCTGGTGGGCAAGTAAGACCAGTCGGTATAAAAGCCTCCGATTCACTCCAACTGCACAAACATCTCCGATACCCACGACACGCCGCCCCCAACGCACAGCACGCAGGGACGGCACCCCAGAAGGACGAAGACCCATGACGAACGCAGCCGCAAACATCATCCCCGCAGAGTGGAAGAGCATCAGCCTCGAAGCCATGAACGAGAAGGCAGCCATGCAGACCCGCGTGGACCGCAAGTACATTGTCGACGCAGAAACCGCCGCCAAGGTACTCTCCACGCTCGACGCAGACGCCTCCGTCATGGAAATCAAGGGCCAGCGCGACTTCGCCTACGACTCGGTCTACTTCGACACCCCGCAGATGCAGAGCTACCACTCGGCAGCCTACAGCCGCGACGACACCTTCAAGATCCGTACCCGTAGCTACCTGGACTCGGAACTGACCTTCCTGGAGGTCAAGACCGACGGTGAGCAGGATATGACCGTCAAGAAGCGTATCCCGTACACCTTCGAGAAGCGCGATACGCTCACCGCGGAAGGCCACGAGTACATCACCGCAGCACTCGGCGATATCCTCGCCGGCCCCGTGCACAAGCTGGAGGCGGTTCTGACCACCGGCTACCGCCGTACCACGGTCTTCCTGCCGCAGAGCGAGAAGAACCCGGTCGCCTCCCGTATGACCGTAGATAACGCCCTGACCTGGACTCCTCTGTCCGAGAACATCCTCATGGCGGGCGTGAACTACCGCAACTTCCACGGCAACCTGGTCGGCACCACCTACGGCCTGCCGAACGCGGTCATCATCGAAACCAAGTCCGGCGTAGAGCCCTCCGTGGCAGACCAGCACCTCTGGGATGCGGGCATCACCCCCGCGAAGATTTCCAAGTTTGCAACCGGTATGGCGGCGTTGAACCCGCAGCTGGCAAGCAACAAGTGGGAAGAAACCCTGAAGAACTGGATGCACCTGGAACCGGTCGACGGCACCCGCCTGAACGTGGATGACATGACCGAAGAGGATTACCAGAAGCTGCTGACCGAGCATTTCGCAGCCGCCTAAAACGGCAACCCGCCTAAACGGCAACCTGGGATGCGCGGGTAGGGTAGTGCACCTACCTTACCCGCACCCCCAGCCCCTCATCTATATCCCCCGAACCAAGCACAACATCGGCTTTATTCGCCCCACACAGGCAATAACCGCTCTCGCACATATTCACATTTCACATACGACTTACCCCTGTGGCGCTGGCTCTACGCGAGTAGTCACCCAAACACAAAGGAAAACCCGTGAAAAAGAGCAATATGATTAAGAGCGCAACCTCCATTACCCTCCTGGCAGCCTTGGCGTTGACCGGCTGCTCGGCAACCTCGGCATCGAATGCCAGCGCATCGAGCGCAACCAGTACCTCCGCTTCGAGCACTTCGGGCACCACGTCGAAGGTGGCAGACTCCTTCTCCACCGACGTGAAGAGCGGCGCGAAGCTCGCCGAGGACACCCACTACTCCGCAAAGGACGTCACCTGGGATTCCTCCAGCGAAGTTACTATCGATCTTTCTAACCCGACCGCGACTGACGGCGTGACCGTCAGCGATGGCGTCATCACCATCACCAAGGCGGGCAACTACAAGCTCACCGGCACCTACGAGGGCCAGATTAAGGTTGAGGCCGCCGACAGCGACATGGTCCGCCTGATCCTGGACAACGCGACGATCACCAACTCCACCGGCGCGGCAATCAACGTGGTTGAGGCTGATGAGGTCGTTATCTACACCGCCTCGGGTACCACCAACACCGTCTCTGACGGCTCCTCCTACTCGGATACCGCCAGCGGCAGCCCCGACGCAGCCATCTACTCCAAGAGTGACCTGACCCTTGCCGGCGAGGGCACCCTGAAGGTTGAAGGTAAGTACGAAGAGGGTATCCACACCACGGACGGCCTGGTCATTGCCTCCGGCACCCTGGAGGTGAACGCGGCAAACACCGGCATCAAGGGTAAGGACTACGTTGATATCCTGGACGGCACCATCACCGTGACCGCCACCAAGGACGGCATCAAGGCAACCAATGACACCGACGGCAACCGCGGCTGGGTACGCCTGAGCGGCGGTACCGTAAACATCTCCGCAGGTGACGACGGTTTCAAGGCCGAGCGCGTGCTTGAGATTTCGGGCGGTACCCTGAACATTACCCAGTCGAATGAGGGTATTGAGGCGCAGTACATCAACATCCTGGACGGCACCGTGAACGTGACCAGCTCGGATGACGGTATCAACGCCTCGTACAGCACCACCAGCACTAGCTCGACCGGTACCGAGTCGACTTCGACCTCCACCACGCAGACCACCCAGACTGCGCAGACCAACCAGACTGCACAGGGTAACGCTGCACAGGGCGGCCAGGCTGGTCAGGCTCCCTCGGGCGGCCAGGCACCCTCCGGTACCATGGGTCAGCCCCCGGCTGGCGGTGGCGCAGGCGGCGGTGCGGGCGGTGGCGGCGGCACCTTCGAGGTCGTCGACGCAACCATCAACATCACCGGCGGTACCGTCACCGTGAACGCGAACGGCGACGGCATCGACTCCAACGGTACGGCAGCCCTCTCGGGCGGCACCCTGGTCGTGAACGGCCCCTTCACCGGTGGTAACACCTCCCTGGACACCAACGGTGACCTGCTGCTCAACGGCACGACCGTGAGCGTGGCGAACTCCGGTGACATGTTCGAGGCGCCCGCAACCTCCTCCACCAGCGGCTACGTGAAGATTAGCAACGTATCGAACCTGAGCGCCGGCACCACCGTACAGGTGACCGACTCCTCCGGTACCGTGGTGGCGAACTACAAGGTGACGAACTCCAGCACCGCGTTGATCCTGGTCTCCAGCTCCAAGATCACCAAGGGCCAGAGCTACACCGTGTACACCACCACCGATAGCGTGGATGCCTCCAGCACCACCCTGGCTTCTAACGCCACCTCGCTCGGTTCTTTCACCGCAAGCTAGCAGCTCCTTCACTGCAAGCTAGTAGTTCCCTTGCCGCAAGCTAAGCGGTAGGAGCGGCCCTCCCTAAGCTCCGTGCGGGATGTCATGACCTGCACGGTACCCTCTCCGAACCCGGTCTTGTGAGTGAGCCGGTAGGAGAGACACTCGCCCCGCATTGGATGTAGCGATACGTCCGGTGCGGGGCTACGTGTTATCTAGGGAGTTATTATCTAGGGAGTAGGCGTCTGGGGTATAAAAGGCTACCGGTGCAAAATAAAACGGTTGTTCCGGTGCGAAGAAGTGCTCTGATACGTAAAATAGGTGCCGCTGAGCGAGACATTCAGGGCTGAAACAGGGTACTCTATAGTGTAGTAAAGACTGTTGAACGATCCGAGAGCGATGCGCCGCGCGTGCTGTTCGCCTCGGACAGGATGAAAGAGGGGGTCACGCCATGGGGCGCGGCCGTCAGAAGGCTAAAGCAACAAGGCAGGCTCGGGAGATGAAGTACTTCAGCCCCGAGACCGACTACAGCGCACTCGAGCGCGAGCTCAGCAGCGCGAAGAAAACTAAGTCCTCCGATTCGTCCCGCCGTCGCTATGACGACGAGGACGACTACTCGGCATACGCAGAAAAGTACGCGTCCTACGAGGATGAGGCATAGGAATACGCGGAATGATTCGGTGCATATCGACCGAACGTATTCGATAGATGATGAACCGGCTTGAGGCCCCGCACGGGGTGCTCAGCCGGTTTTTTCGTGCCTTCAGAGGTGTCTGTGGGCCGGGGTATCTGGCGCCCTCAAATGCTTGGTACACAAAGCCAATAAACATGTTTATACATGGGTGTGCATAGCATCTTCTGGTAATAAAGCATGGGCAGTAATAAAAAAGTTTGAAATGAATAAGCATACATAGCTTCTGCACAGCTTAGTCATGCCTGGCGCAGAGAATAGCCCGGCATTCTAGAGACATGAACAACGAACAGAACATGACTCAGAACATTGACCAGGCCTCCCAGACCGCAGCAGAACAAGCTAACGCAGCGCAAACCGCTGCAGAGCAGAAGCTAGCCAAGAAGAAGCTCACCCGTCGAATTTTCATCGGCGGCGGCCTCGGCGCACTCGCAGTAGTCGGCGGCGGCGCAGGCTGGGCATACAACCGCTACCTGGCAGAGCACACCGAAATCGAAGACACCACCGCCTACGAGGCGGCAGCAGCTCAGGCAAACGCAAGCGCCTCCGGCTCCGCCACCGCAGACCCCACCGAACTGACCGGAGTGAAGGTCAACGGCCAGAGCCTCACCGCTAACGAAGGCTCGATCACCATCACCTCCAACACCACCGGCAGCGGCTCGGATGCGGTCGTCTCCTTCGTAGCAGACATCAAGCTCGACAACGCAACCCTGCTGCGAAGCGCCTTCGCCAACAACAAGTTCGGCCAGAACATCATCGACACCCCCTCGAACATTGCCTCCGAACACAACGGCATCTGGGCGATCAACGGCGACTACTACGGCTTCCGTACCACCGGCATCGTGATCCGAAACGGTGTTGTCTACCGTGACTCCGGCGCTCGCGAGGGTTTGGCCTTCTACCGCGACGGCTCCGTCAAGCTCTACGACGAAACCGCAACCAACGCCCAGACCCTCGTCAACGAAGGCGTATGGAACACCCTCTCCTTCGGCCCCGCACTGGTCAAGGACTCCGCGGTTGTCGACGGCATCGACAGCGTCGAAGTGGACACCAACTTCGGTAACCACTCCATCCAGGGCTACCAGCCGCGAACCGGTGTGGGCGTGCTCGGCACCAACCACCTGGTCTTCATCGTGGTCGACGGCCGCTCCACCAACTACTCGCGCGGCGTGACCATGCCCGAGTTCGCTCAGATGTTCAAGGACCTCGGCTGCGTGAGCGCCTACAACCTGGACGGTGGTGGCTCCTCCGCCATGGTCTTCAACAACAAGCTGGTCAACCGCCCGCAGGGTGGCACCAAGGAACGTGGCACCAGCGACATTCTCTACATTGCAGGGAGCGCATCGTGATTATCCTGATACCAGCCTATAAGCCGGACCAATCACTGGTCCGCCTTGCCCGGGCCCTGCGCGAACAGGACCCGCATGCCGAAATCCTCGTGATTGACGACGGATCCGGCAGCGCCTACGCACCCATCTTTACCGAACTGCGCATCGACGGCGTGACCGTGCAGACCCACCCCGCCAACAGGGGCAAGGGTGCGGCACTGCGCACCGGCATCGCCTGGGCGAAAGCAAACCGCCCCGGCGAGGTCATCGTCACCGCCGACGCGGACGGCCAGCACCTACCTCGGGACATCTTCCGTGTGGGCGTGCGCACCGAAACCGCCGCGGTGGCAGGTCAGCGGAGCATCATCCTCGGCGTGCGTACCAAGCCCGACCCAAACGCCGGCGAAGAAGGCACCAAGGTGCCGCTGCGCTCCAAGATTGGCAACAGCACAACCGTAGGCTTCTTCGCCCTGGCGACCGGCGCTCGCGTGGCAGATACCCAGACCGGTCTGCGCGGCTTCACCCCGCAGATCCTGGACTGGCTGTTGCAGATTCCCGGCGATAAGTACGAGTACGAGTTCTCCATGCTGCTACGCGCAACCCGCGCAGACGTGGAACTGGTGCAGGTGCCCATCGTGAAGGTCTACGAGCCCGGCAACCCGACCAGCCACTTTAGGCCTCTGCAGGATTCGGCGCTCATTTACGCACCGCTGCTTGCCTTCTTGGCATCGTCTTTCCTGACCGGCTTCCTCGTGGATGCTATCGCCCTCTTCGTCCTGGTGGGCATGGGCGCTCCGCTACTGGCAGCCGTGGTCGGTGCCCGCATCATCTCGGCGCTGACGAACTTCACCGTCAACCGAATGCTCATGCACGACGGAGGCGCACGCCCCTCGGCATCCTCCTCGCTGGTACGGTACACCGTGCTGGCGGTGGGCATCCTCGCAGCCAACGCGGCTCTGATGGAAGCTTTGACCGGCCTGGGCGCGTCCCTGCTGGTCGCCAAGATCCTGACCGAACTGATTCTGATCCCGATCAGCTTCGCGGTCCAGCGCCGCTGGGTTTTTCTACCCACCCAGCGTCAGGAAAATACGCGAGAAAAGACTCAGGCAATCGCCGCCTCTTCCGGCTTGCGCGCGGTGAGCTACGAGTCCACTCGCATGGAGGCTGCCGGTATCCGTACCGGCGTGCGTGCCTCCCAGGTACGCCCCTAGCTCGTCTACCCTAGCGTCCAACAGGCTCGGGGCGTACCCCAAGATTTCTCCCACCTGTCAGTCGTGAGGGTGGGTGGGAGAAGCAAGCTGCAGCCCCAAAAGCCGCAGCATTCTGTTCACGAAAAACCCCCGCTGAAAACTCAACGGGGGCTTTTTGTATATATCGGCCTTTCAGAAGCCTATTGGCTCACCGGCTTCCGAGCTGGCAACATGCCGATTACTGACCGGGAATCAGGCCGTGAGCAGTAATCAGGAACGGCGGGTTGTGGTTAACAGCCGGGTTAGTTACGTAACCAACACGAGCCGCACGGGTCGGGTGCTTGGGTGCACGCTTCGGCCAGGGCTTTGCCTGCGGGTTCGGGTCCTTCTTGCCCTGCACCATAGCCAGTGCGCTCGCGGCGTTCACAATGCCGGAACCGCAACCGTTCACATCGCAGGTGAGCGGCTTGGAGCTCTGCTTCAGAATCTGCTTTGCACGCTCAGCGTTCAGCGAGGGATCCACGGACTTCATTAGAGCAATCACGCCAGCAACCTGGGGTGCCGCCATGGAGGTGCCGTCGTACTCGGTGTAGCCTGCGCCGGTGGACACGGTGGTACCCAGGTCCACGGTGGACATGATGTTGCTGCCGGGGGCGCTCACATCAACAATCTTGCCGTAGTTGGAGAAGTCGCTGCGCTTACCCTCCTGGTCGGTAGCGCCCACCACGATCGAACCGCCGCAGTTAGCCGGAGCAACCTTGGAAGCGTCCTGACCGTCGTTACCAGCTGCGACAACGAGAATCGCGCCGCGCTTGTTCACCTCAGCAATAGCCTTGGAGTAGGTTGCAGGGCAGGTGCCCTCGCCACCGAGGGAGAGGTTAATGATTTTGGCGGGGTTGGAGTTCGCAGGAACGCCCTCAACGGTGCCGCCGGCTGCCCAAACCATTGCATCCGCAATGTCGGAGTCGTAGCCACCGCACATGCCCAGGGCACGCACGGGCAGAATCTTGGTGGAGGGCGCCACGCCGACGATACCGCGCTTATTGTTCATGATCGCCGCGATGGAGCCGGCAACGTGGGTGCCGTGCCAGTTCGACTCGCTTGCCTCAGAGTCAGCATCGCAGACGCCCGCTTCTTCCCAATTGCCCTGGTCGGTCGGGTCGGAGTCGCGGCCGTTGCCGTCACGGGCAATGGAGGGCTCGGTGATGAAGTCGTAGCCGGGCAGGACGTTAGCGTCCAGGTCGGGGTGCTTGACGATGCCGGAGTCAATCACAGCAACGGTCACGCCGGCACCCTGGGTGGTCTTCCATGCCTCGGGCGCGGCCAGACCCTTGGTGCCGTGCAGGTTCCACTGCTGCGGGTAGAGGGTGTCGTTCGGCGCCACAACCTGGTTCGATGCCTGAGCAGCCTGAGCTACCTGAGCAACCTTGGAGGTCGCGGCGGTACGGGTGCGTGCGTTGGAGCGGCGCAGCAGGTCGGGCTCAACCGATGCGACGGAGGGGTTAGAGCTCAGCGCTGCCATGTACTTCTCTGCCTGCTCTGCGGTGAGCTTGGAGGAGAGGGTCACCACGGTTGCCTTCTGGGCGGTGGTGCGTACGTAGTTGGTCTTGATTTTGAAGAGGTCATCGACGCTCTTCACCTCGGAGGTGAGACCCTGGTAGAGGGCGTCGTTCCAGGTGGCGACCTGGGTGCCTGCGGGGCTTGCCCAGTTAATGCCGCCGGCGTTCAGAGCGCTATCGGTGTAGGTGATAACGAATCGGTTGAAGCCTGCCTTCTGCTGCTCGGAGCTGAGGGAGGAAATGGTGGTGTGCGCCTTGGCGCGCTCGGCTCCGTTAGCCTTGGCGGGGGCCGCGAAGGATGCAGGGGTGCCCAGGGTTGCGACGAGTGCTGCGGCGGTGCCCAGGCTCAGCGCGGTGCGTGCGACGCCGCGCGCTGAGGGGTGAGTGGTAAAAGACATCGGGGTCCTTTGCGTATGTGAGTGCCGGAAGCGGCAAGTGGGTTGGTCATCCACCCACATAAATGCACTTTTGAGAAAATATTTACATTCTTTTGCATATTTGCTTGTGAGAGCGAATGGAAAAAGAAAATGCACATCACTGCATTGATGTGTATTTTTCTCTAAACCCCCGTGCGGGAGTTCATCGGAAGTAGTTTATGTGGTGAGATATCGCTATCCTAGCACCTTTTTCTATGTTTGGCGGGGCTAAAACTCGATAGTGTGGCGTAAATAATGAGATTTTTCTTTCATGTAAATGCAGATAAAGAAATGCCTAGTCGGAATACTCTCGCGACTTAAAGTAGTGATTTAAGTTTTGCTCATCTATGCATAAAATGACCTGCATCACAAAGGTTATTTTATTCATAAAGTAACTGAAAAAGGGTGCTAGAGTATCTCACGGTGCGTACCCGTGCACGCACATTGTGGAACCACTTCACCGCACACAATATGCACCAACACCTCACTCTTCCGTATTCACTCGTACCGAGCACACGCCCTCAACGCGAGACGGCAACGCTACGCCGCATCGTGCGCACCCGGTACCACTCACCTCAAGGACGTCCATGCTTCGCATTGCTCGCCCCTCGCAGGCACGCTCCTCACAGCGTTCCCTGCTGAGCTTCGTCACCGCAACCTGCCTGCTCTCGGCAAGCGTGATCCCCGCCGTGGCGGCACCCACCGCGCAGGCTACCCACGCAACCCAGGCTTCTGTGGCGACACAGGCTTCTAACACCACCCAGTCCGCGCCCGTGGCATACAACCGCTTCATCATCACTTACACCGATGAGGCGAAGAACGCCGCCTCCGCTGACGCCACCGCAGATCAGATTGACTGGTCCGCGGCCGCCGGCACCCAGCAGGCAACCTGGAACGACGCACTCTACGCGGGTATCACCTCCGAGGTGCAGAGCATTGACGAGCTGCTGAACATTAAGACCAGCTACGTCCGCTCCACCGCGCTGGATGCCAGCGTGGTCACCACCTCCGCGGAGCTCACCCCCGCTCAGGCCCAGCAGTACATGGACGCCCTGAGCGCGAACTCCAAGGTCGCCTCCGTGTCGCCAGATATGCGCCGCTACGCCACCGTGGATAACACCTCGGAGACCGTCAAGATCAACGACCCGAAGATGAACCGCATGTGGTCCCTCACCGGTGAGAAGGGCGTCTCCGCGTTGGAGGCGTGGGGCACCACCCGTGGCAAGGGTGTGACCGTGGCGGTGCTAGACTCCGGCATTACCGCCCACCCGGACCTGGACGCTAACGTGCTGCCCGGCTACGACTTCATTGCCGAGTCGGCGTTCTCCAACGACGGTAACGGCCGCGACTCCGACCCGACCGATGCCGGCAACTGGACCGTAGACAACCAGTGCTTCACCGGTTCGAAGGCGACCGCCTCCGACTGGCATGGCACCCACGTGGCGGGCACCATTGCTGCTATCGCCAACAATAACGAGGGCATTGCCGGTGTGGCACCCGAGGCGAAGATTGTGCCCGTGCGCGTTCTGGGCGCCTGCGGCGGCTTCGACTCGGACATCACCGACGGTATTATTTGGGCTGCCGGCGGTAGCGTGCGCGGCGTTCCGGCAAACCAGAACCCCGCCCAGGTTATTAACATGTCCATCGGTAGTGAGGGCACCTGCACCACCCCGTACCGTCAGGCGATTGCTCAGGCGAACAAGCGCGGCTCCATTGTGGTCGTCGCAGCGGGTAACAACAACTTTGATGCCTCGAAGTCCAGCCCCGGCAACTGCGAGGACGTCATCAACGTGGGCGCAACCGATAAGAACGGCAAGCGCTCCTACTTCTCCAACTACGGCTCCCGTGTGGACGTGAGCGCACCCGGTGGCGACCGCCGCTACTGGGGCGGCGGTATTCTCTCCACCCTGAACGCCGGTAAGACTGCTCCCGGTAAGGCTGACTACGCCGAGTACCAGGGCACTTCCATGGCGGCACCGCATGTTGCCGGTATTGTGGCGCTCATGAAGGCGGTCGACCCGAAGCTGACGTACGCCCAGGCGAAGAAGGCCCTGCAGTCCACCTCTCAGAGCGTTGAGTGCGACCAGTCCGCGTGCGGTTCCGGCATTGTGAATGCGGCGCGCGCGGTTCAGCAGGTCCGCTCCGACCGCGAGGCTGCGGATGCTGCCGCGGCTGAGGCAGCACGCAAGAAGGCTGAGGAGGAGGCCGCACGTAAGAAGGCGGCTGAAGAGGCGGCACGCAAGAAGGCTGAAGAGGACGCTAAGCGTCAGCAGGCCCCTGCACCGAAGGTAACCCCTGCACCGAAGGTAACCCCTGCACCGAAGGTGACCCCGGCTCCGAAGGCCAGGACCCGCCCGTCCCGCCCGGTGACTCGCCCCTCCTACCCGTCGCGTCCGCGTCACGGCCACACCCCGCGTTACCGCTCCTGGTACGGTGGTGCATCTGCGAACACCTACCCGAGCAGTACTTACCCGAACAATGGCTACCTGAACAATGGTTACTTGGGCTTCGCGACCGGTAATCACCGCTAGTCAAAACTGATTTTAGATACGAAAAGCCCCCGATGAGTTCTCTCATCGGGGGCTTTTACTATGCGCTGTCGACTGGGCCTGGTGCGAAGCCGGTAGCGGATAGCTTATTGTTCATTGACCTCGCGGGGCTTCTGGGCGGGGTTGGTGACCAGCGGTTCGTCCTGGGTGATGGGCTCGGCGTCACCGTTCAGGTCGTAAACCTGGGCATCTTCGGGGATTGCCATGGCGGGAGCGCCGGGAATCCGGTCGTAGTCACCGGTGAGGCTCTCGCCGTTGGCTCCTGCCGTGAGAGCTTCTGTGGTTGCTTTGGCTGCCTCGGCGGCGGCGGCTCTATCGGCAATCTTGGTGTTAGACGCGCCTGCGCTCAGTCCCTTAGAGATCACCTTGATCGTCTTGCGCGGTCGTAGGTAGGTCACCCTACCGTTCGCGTCCAGGTTTCCAGCCTGTTTAGCCAGTTTGAAGCTGTTGATAATGCCTCGTCCACAGAAGTACTTATCGCATTTGATGCGGTTCGTCCCCATGAGAGTAAACGCCTCCTCGACCTGCTTAGTGGTCATGGAGGTGCCGTTGACCAGCTGCTGCGCCAGCAGAGCGGAGACGTGCGGTGCCGACATGGAGGTGCCGCTCTCATAGTCGTAGCTGAACTTAGTATTATCAGGGCGGTCGAGGCTGTTCATGGACAGGGTGAGGATGTTTTCACCCGGTGCCAAGATGTTAACCCTCGTGCCGTAGTTCGAGAATGATGCTCGCGTGCCAGCCTTAGTGGTTGCGCCAACCGTGATGACGCCCATGCAGTTGGCGGGCGCGTACTTGGAGGCCTCCGTGTTGCCGTTACCCGCTGCTGCGACCACGATTGCGCCCTTGGAGCGTGCAATGTTGATGGCGCGCTGGTAAGCGGCGGGGCACTGGGTTACGGTGCCGATGGACATGTTGATAATCTTGGCGGGGTAGGTGTTATCAGGCACCCCGTCGACGTGTCCGCCGGCTGCCCAGATGATGGCGTCGGCAATGTCTGAGGTGCGGCCACCGCATCGGCCCAGCACGCGCACGGGCTGCACACGGGCGAGGTCGGCGGTACCAACCATGCCCATGCCGTTGTTGCCGCGGGCGCCGATAATGCCGGCAACGCTGGTGCCGTGCCAGGTGGAGGTGTGGGCGTTCGCTTGATCCTTGCAGAGGTTGTAGGGCGCGTAGTCGCCTTCATCCTTGGGGTTGGGGTCGCGGCCGTCGCCGTCGCGGGCGCTGAGGGGGTCGCTGACGAAGTCGTAGCCGTTCGCCATGCCGGTGACCAGGTCGGGGTGCGGTACGTAGCCGGTGTCGAGTACGGCGACCTTCACGTATGCGCCGCGGCGCAGGCGTGCGTTACCGGTGTTCTGAACGCCGGTGGTGGGGTTGGTGAGGTTCCACTGCTTGCTGTACTGCGGGTCGTTGTACTGGAAGGTGATGTCGCCTTCTGCGGCGGGGTAGTTGATGTAGTCGGGTTCGACGGAGGCTACGTCCGGGTCGGAGGCGACCTTCGCCATGAACTCCTTCGCCTCGTTTTTGTTGAGGGTTTTGGAGGTCTGGATGACGGCGTCATCGGTGGAGGTACTGCGCAGGATTTGAGTGTCAACGTTCAGAGATTCACTGGCAACATCAACGGTGTCTTTAACGTCATTAGCAATGTCTTGGATTGCATCCCGATTGCCTTCGTTCTGCTGCTTACGCTGCTTGGCTTCGTCGGTGTAGGTGACGATGAATCGGTCGAAGTTCTGCTGGGGAAGCGTGCCGGGGGCTGCCGCGGTGGGGGTGGTGGGGCGTGCTACGCCGTTGCGTGTGAGGGTGAGGGGGCTGACGGGGCCTTCAATCTGGGGCGCTGCCTGAGCTGCTGCCAGGATGGCTTCGTCGCTGGGTGCCTGCGCGAGGACGGCGGGTAGGTCGCCTCCGAAGAGGAGTGCGCCGGCGGCGAGCAGGCTCAGTGCTGCGCGTGCGGGGCGCTTGCGGCGGCGGTTATCGATGCAGTGGTTATCGATGCGGGGGCGAGGAGGTGTTTCGGTGCGCTGCGCACCGATGTATGGAAGCCTCATCTGGTTCTCCTGATGTAGGTGGTATGCGAACTGTGTGATGTGTACTGGTGTTTCCGTCTGTAGGTGCACGAGGTGCGCATAGGGTTTTTGCGGGGCGGCAAAGGGGCCTGTTTTTGGGCGCGCTGAAGTAATGAATGGGGTGAGGGAATAGTGTTTTGTAGACCCTTTTTCGTACCGAAAGAACCCTTTTTGGACGGTGTGCAACGTACATTTCTAAGGTATCACTTCAAGGTGAACTTGAGGGATTTTTGAGGTGCTTTTCACGGGTTAATGTGCAGAAAATCAACCTCTGGAGGCTGAATAGCGCCCAATGATTGAGAGTTTATGTAAGTAAAGCTTGAGGGTTGGAATATGCGAGGTAGGATATGCGGCACCTCTTGCTGACAGGGGAGAAAAATAAATGTTTTAACACTATGGTGTAAGCACTAGAATGCATTAAAAATGCAGTTGATAGCAAAAAATAAAAATAGCCCAAAATACGCGTGAAAATAAATAAAAAGCTGGCATCAAACACACGGGACAGCACGCCCCGCCGGTAGACACACAAAGACCGGGGCGGCCACCGCATGGGTGACCGCCCCGGTCTATAGAATCATCAGCACCAGCAAGCTGGCGCTCGCTACCTACTGGAGAAAGCGTCCTTAGGAAGCGTAGGAGCCCAGCAGGCGAACCGCGCCGCCGTCCACGCCCTTAGCGCCCTGCACGTAATCGGGGTTGTTAGCCTCGGGCTCACCGGCGGCAACAACGTCACCCATAATCCAGGAGGGGATACCGCGGTCGTTCAGACGCTTGGTAGCAGCCTCAGCCACGGAGGGGTCAACGATAGCGATCATGCCCACGCCCAGGTTCAGGGTGCGCTCCAGGTCGGCAAGGGGCACGTTGCCCAGCGAACCAATCAGGGAGAAGATGGCGGGAATCTGCCAGGTGGAGCGGTCCACGCGACCCTCCAGGCCCTGGGGCAGAACGCGAGCCAGGTTAGCAGCCAGGCCGCCGCCGGTCACGTGCGAGAAGCCGCGTACACCGCTGCCGGTGGTGCCGTCTTCGCCGTTGACGGGGAATGCTGCCGCCAGGTCCAGGCAGTCTGCAGCGTACACGCGGGTGGGTTCGAGCAGTTCTTCACCGATGGTGCGGCCCAGCTCGTCCACCTGGCGCTCCAGACCCCAGCCGGCAACGTTCAGAACCTTGCGGACCAGGGAGTAGCCGTTGGAGTGAATACCGGAGGATGCCATAGCAATCAGCACGTCGCCCTCACGCACGCGGTCCGGGCCGAGCAGCTCGTCAGCCTCAACCAGACCGGTTGCCGCGCCCGCAACATCGTACTCGTCTTCTGCGAGCAGGCCGGGGTGCTCAGCGGTTTCGCCGCCAACCAGGGCGGTGCCAGCCTGAGCACATGCGCCAGCGATACCGCGCACAATGTCAGCGATACGCTCGGGCACGACCTTGCCGGTGGCAATGTAGTCGGTCATGAACAGCGGCTTAGCGCCGCACACGACGATGTCGTCCACGACCATGCCGACCAGGTCGTAACCGATGGTGTCGTGAATATCGAGTGCCTGCGCAATAGCGACCTTGGTGCCCACACCGTCAGTGGAGGTGGCAAGGTAGGGCTTGCGGTACTTGACCAGCTCGGAGACGTCGTACAGGCCCGCGAAGCCGCCCACGCCACCAACGACGGAGGAGTTGTGGGTCGCCTTGATAGCGCCCTTCATCAGCTCAACGGCGCGATCGCCAGCCTCTACGTCAACACCTGCGCTCGCGTAGGTTACGGTGGTGGTGTTCTCGCTCATTTAGGATTCCTTCGGGGTAGTGGTAGCGGAGGAGTTTGCGGGGGTGCGGTCCTGCTCGGTGAGCAGTGCCTCGAGGTCGGCGTCGGGGCCGGGGTTGCACATGCCCATACCGGCATCGTCTGCGGCAACCTGTACTGCGGAGGCGTCGAACTTCGTCTCGAGAGTTTCGGTGCCTTCGCGGGTTTCGATGGAGACAGCCTCGGCGTGCTCGGGCTTGGAGGGGACGGGGCGTTCCACGGTCACCTCTGCCGCCTTACCGGCGAGGGGGCCGCCCTTGCCCTTCTCTTCGGAGTCGAAGAGGGACTTGCCGCGTCGTTCCTCGCTGGGCAGCTCAATCGGGTATTCGCCGGTGAAGCATGCGGTACACATGTTTTCGGCGGGCTGCTCGGTAGCTGCCATCATGCCGTCCTGGGAGATGAAGCCGAGGGAATCGGCACCCAGGGAGGAAGCGATTTCGTCCACGGACAGGCCGTTCGCAATCAGCTCTGCGCGGGATGCGAAGTCAATACCGTAGAAGCAGGGCCACTTCACGGGCGGGGAGGAAATACGAACGTGCACTTCCTTCGCGCCGGCCTCACGGAGCATGCGCACCAGGGCGCGCTGGGTGTTACCGCGAACAATGGAGTCGTCAATAACGACAAGGCGCTTGCCAGCAACCACGGACTTGAGCGGGTTCAGCTTCAGACGGATACCGAGCTGGCGGATGGTCTGCGAGGGCTGAATGAAGGTTCGACCCACGTAAGCGTTCTTGACCAGACCGTTACCGTAAGGAATGCCGGACTCTTCGGCGTAACCGATAGCAGCCGGAACACCGGATTCGGGGGTGGGCATGACCAGGTCAGCTTCGACGGCGTGTTCGCGGGCGAGCTGACGGCCCATTTCTACGCGGGATTCGTAGACGCTACGGCCGGAGATGGTGGTATCCGGGCGAGCGAGGTAAACGTACTCGAAGACACAACCGGCGGGCTTAGCCTCAGCGAAGCGCTGGGAACGCAGGCCGTTCTCGTCAATGGTGAGGAATTCGCCGGGCTCAACTTCACGCACGAAGGACGCGCCGACAATATCAAGTGCCGCGGTTTCGGATGCGACAACCCAGCCGCGCTCCAGGCGACCGAGTACGAGGGGGCGTACACCCTGCGGATCGCGTGCGGCGTAGAGGGTGTTCTCGTCCATGAAGGTGAGGCAGAAGGCACCGCGCAGGGTCGGCAGCAGGTCGAGTGCTGCTTCTTCGAGGGAGTCGAAGTCGTGCTCCGCCAGCAGGGCGGTGACGAGTGCGGTGTCGGTGGTGTTGCCCTGTGCGAGTTCGCCGTGCTTGGGGGGCTTGCCGCCATTCTTAGCGATGACTCGGTCGTAGAGATCAGCCGAGTTGGTGAGGTTACCGTTGTGCGCCAGGCAGAGCGTGCCGTGCGGGGTGGTACCGAGAGTCGGCTGTGCGTTAGCCCAGTGGGATGCGCCGGTGGTGGAGTATCGGGCGTGGCCGATAGCGTGGTCGCCGGGCATGGAGCTGAGGGTGGCTTCGTCAAAGACCTGGGAGACGAGTCCCATGTCCTTGTACACGTGGATGCGTTTGCCGTTGCTGGTTGCGATACCTGCCGATTCCTGGCCGCGGTGCTGGAGCGCGTACAGGCCGTAGTAGGTTAGCTTTGCCACGTCCTCGCCGGGTGCCCAGACACCGAAGACGCCGCAGGCGTCCTTGGGGCCGTGGTCAATCGGATCGAGGTCGTGAGTGAGTTTTCCGTCGGGGCGAATCAATTCACTTCTTTTCGACGTTGGGACTGCGGATGCGTCTGCGCGGGCGCGAGACGGATGTGTGTTTCTGTACTCGCACCTGCCTGTGTGTGCCATAGCCTACACCAGACCCTTAAAAGTGTACCGGGTTTCAACGTAGACGTGGTGACGGATACGCTAAATACCTCAGTATGGACCACTAGAACAGGCAACAAACACGCCAAATCGCGAAAACTGCGTGGACCTGCGGGCTCATAGCAAGTTCTAGAAGAGCGGCAACAAGCCCGAAAGGTCACTGCGCTCCCCTGAAGCGTCAAGCACCCCAGCGGCAACCGCCTGCTCCCACGAACACGCACCCAACACCAGCGCCGCCCACACGAGCGGGCGCGCCTCCACCACGGACGGCGGGGTGCCGCGCGTATGGCGAGGACCCGCCACACACTGGGTCACGCCCAGCGGGGGCACACGCACCTCCACACTATTTCCGGGGGCGAGGGTCGCCAGCTCTTCAAGGGTGAAGCGAACGAAGGTCGCACGCACCGAACGGGGGAGCGCGGCAAACGCCTGCTCCACCTCCGGGCTATTCAGCAAGTAGCTGTTCAGCAGGTACTCGCCTCGGGCGTGCGAATCCACAGGCTCGCTTGCTGCCGCACGCTGTTCCTCAAAGAAAGCACACACTTCGCGTACCGCCGCCATGCCGTCTGCTTCGGAAGTTTTACGTCGAATCGCCACGACTAGTCCTCTTCCGGGGTGCCGGGAGTCGGGTTTTCGCGGGTGAAAAGCTCCTCATGCACGCGCAGCTCGCCCACCTCAGCCGGCTTGCCGTCCACGTAGCCGCCGGTCACCGGGTGAACTACCAGCGCGAGTAGGCGCTCGCATTCTTCAGTGCTCAGGTAGCCGCCAGCGGCGAGAGCGCGCAGTGCCACGGCGTACATGGCGCGGTGCGAGCCGTCGCTCATCTTCACCACCACGGATGCACCCGAACGCAGACCAATGCAGAGCACGCCCTCCGCGCCACCCTTGATGATTGCGTCCAGTTCTTCGCTGAGCACGGTGTCGGGGGAGCCGGGTGCCTGAATCAGCTCGGGGTAGTCCACCATGGCGGTCGCGACCGTGGAGGCGCGCGCATCCGCGCCGAGGTTGCGGATTGCCGCGCCGAGGGTCGAGTAGGCGCGTGCGGCACCGGCAAGGGAGACGGCGTGCACGGGCGCACCGCAGCCGTCAACGCCGATAGCGGCTACGGGCTCGCCGGTGAACGCCTCAATTTCTTCGGTGATGACCTGCTGCAGCGGGTGTGCGGGGTTGAGGTAGTTGTGCAGGGTCCAGTTTTGCGAGCCCTCTTCGAGATCGCCGCGCTCAAGCTTGGCGGTGCACGCCCACAGGAATGCGGCGTGCTTGCCGGAGCAGGGATGCGCCAGAGTAGTAGCGGCAAGGTTCGACTGAACCATTGCCTGGCGTGCCTGCTTGTCGGAGGGGAGCGTGGGCTTGAGCGCCAGGTTTGCCGGGGTGAGCGGGTTGGTTTCGGTGCTGCCCTGGGTGAGTACGTCCTGCACGGCGCGCATTTGCTCGAAGGTGCCGCGGTGCGAGCCGCAGGCGATGGCGACCTGGGAGCCGCGCAGGGGAGCGCCCGCCTTCATGGATCCGATAGCCTGCAGCGGTTTGGCGGCGGAGCGCAGGTAGAAGGGCTCGTGAATATTGCCGAGGGCAAGCTGAATTTCGCCGTCGGGGCCCAGCAGGATGAGGCGGCCGCGGTGGCGTGCCTCAATGAAGTTGTTGCGGGTGAGCTGCGCGAGTTCTACGTCGAAGGCGCTGCTGTGGTCGGTGGTGTGAGTGGTTGCCTGTGGGGTGGTGCTGTTGGTCATTCTTCTAGTTTAAACGGGGCGTGCGGCTTGACCCTATTCGTGCTCAGCGGCGCGGAACTAGGATAAGCTGGCGCGGTCGAGGGAGAGCCCTGTGAAGAGATTCACGCCCACTACGGGTTGAAGTTATGAGTAACTCATTTTTATAATTGAAGTGTGCTCAAGCGCAACGGGTAAGACTAAGGTAAGTGAGCGAGGCACAGCCCGCACGAACCGAAAAACCCAGCACCGCATAGGACCGACCACGATCGACGCCCGACGAACCATTCCGGCGCCTCGACGTACCGCCTCATGAATACGGCGATGACCAAGGCAGCGGCAGATGAGCAAAACCCCACCCCGTCAATCGATGAGCTATGAGTGTATCCACGGTTCATCATCTCTGACATGCCCCAATATGCAGTCTGAGAACGGGCGTATGTATCCAGTTAGGAAAATGATGCGGCCCCGGGGTCCTATATCTAAGCAAAACTAGTTAGACGTGACCCGGTACGAGTATGCATCGCTTAATGCCCCTTACCCCTCAACTCACTCTTGATTGGTGAGCGGCAAACCATGTAAAGGAGTACATCCATGGCAGAGCAGAACAACACCTCCGCAAACACCTCCGCACAGAACGTCTCCCCCAAGGGTGGCGTGGGCGTGGATTCTGAATTCCACGCAAAGTTTTTCCCCATCCTGGCTCGCGTTGCTTCTGTGACTGCAGTGCTCATGTACGTCTTCTACTTCCCGCAGATTATCGGTAACCTGAACGGTCACAAGGGCGACTGGATCCAGCCTCTGGTTGCTGCTGTGAACTGCACCCTGTGGGTTCTGTACGGACTGTGGCGCCCCAAGAAGGATGTTCCGATTATCATCGCGAACCTCCCGGGTATTGTCTTCGGTGGTGTGGCTGCTATTACCGCCCTCATCTAAGGTTTAGCTTGATTCGGTAGCTTCGGTTACCGCGCTGTGCGGCTCTTCTCTAGCGTGCATTCTTGCGAATGTGCCGCTACATGAGAAGGGCCGCATTTTTAGTGTGCTCAGCTCACATTTTTGAGAGGGTACCGGGTACCCTAAATACTATGAAGGTTTTGGTACTGGGCCCCGGCGGCCGCGAACACGCAATTATTCGAGCGCTTCTGCGCGACCCTGAGGTAACCGAGGTGCACAGCGCCCCCGGCAACGCCGGCATTGCCCAGGATGTTCCCGTCCACGCAATTGATGCGAATGACCCCGCCCAGGCAACCGCCCTGGCACGCGAACTGAACGCCGACCTGGTCGTTATTGGCCCGGAGGCGCCCCTGGTCGCAGGTGTCTCCGATGCACTGCGTGAGGCGGGCTTTGACGTTTTCGGCCCCTCCGCAGCTGCCGCACAGCTGGAAGGTTCCAAGGCCTTCGCTAAGCAGGTCATGGAAGAGGCTTCTGTACCGACTGCCCGCGCCTACGTGGCATCGAACGCCGCTGAGGCGCAGGCGGCGCTGGACGAGTTCGGTGCACCCTACGTGGTGAAGGACGACGGCCTGGCTGCGGGTAAGGGCGTTGTGGTGACTGAGGACCGCGCCGCGGCACTGGAGCACGCTCAGGCTTGCTTCAACGCTGGCGGCACCGTGGTCATCGAAGAGTTCCTGGATGGTCCCGAGGTGTCCCTTTTCGTCATCTCTGACGGCAAGAACGTTCTGCCGCTGTCCCCGGCTCAGGACTTCAAGCGCATTTTCGACAACGACGAGGGCCCGAACACCGGCGGTATGGGCGCCTACACCCCGCTTCCCTGGCTGCCCGAGGGCTTCGTACAGGAGGTCGTGGAGAAGGTTGCCCGCCCGACCGTGGCTCGTATGGCTGAGCGCGGCACCCCGTTCGTGGGCGTGCTTTTCTGCGGTCTGGCTGTGACCAGCCGCGGCGTGCGCGTTATCGAGTTCAACGCACGCTTTGGCGACCCGGAAACTCAGGCGGTTCTGGCGCGTCTGCGCACCCCGCTGGGTCAGCTGTTGCGTGCGGCTGCTCGCGGTGAAATTTCTGAGGGTACCGAGCTGGATTGGGATCCCCGCACCGCGGTTGACGTGGTTATGGCTGCTGAGAACTACCCGGGCACTCCCCGCAAGGGTGACGTCATCTCCGGTCTGGATGAGGCGAACGCCCTGGAGGGTGTGCACGTGATTCACGCGGGCACCGTGGTTTCCGGCGAGGAAATCCACACCGCCGGCGGCCGCGTGCTGGCCGTCGTGGCGCTCGGTGAGAACCTGGGCGCCGCCCGCGACGCCGCCTACGAGGGTGTTCGCGCTATCTCCTGGGCTGGCGCGCAGTACCGCACCGATATTGCGCTGAAGGCTGTGGAGAACCGCATCCACATTCCCGCTCCGCGCGGCTAAAACCTAAGGTGACCGGCTTCCCCGCTTGAGGGTGGGGGAGCCGGTCGCTTCTTTGCCACTCGCTTCTTTATTCCTCGCCGCCTCAGCTTTTCCCAGGTTCATTTCCTCGGCTCGGGGTGCTGGCGGCGGCGACCGGGGTAGGTTGGGCTCTCAAGATTGTGCCGTATTGATGACTGATGGCACTATCGGTAGCCATGCCTGTCGCGGTATTGTAATTACACAGACTTTTTGCATCCACATCACACCACCTCATCAGGAGAAATTCTCATGACTTCTCGTTCTAACCCCGTGGAAATCCCGGGCTGGACTCACATTTATTCCGGTAAGGTCCGCGACCTGTACGTTCCGAATGAGGAACGTTTTGACGCTACCGGCTTGACCGTCAATGATGACGCTGAGCTGCGTGCCGGTTCGGTTATGGTTGTTGCCTCGGACCGTATTAGCGCGTTTGACCGTATTCTGCCCACCGAGATCCCGGATAAGGGCAAGATTCTGACTCAGATGTCCCTGTGGTGGTTTGAGCAGCTTAAGCAGGTTCCGAACCACGTGCTGTCCACTGACGTTCCGGATGTTGTGGCTGGTCGCGCGATGATTTGCCGCTCCCTGAACATGTTCCCGGTGGAATGCATTGTGCGCGGTTACCTGACCGGTTCGGGTTTGGCTGTGTACAACGAGACTGGTGAGATTGCTGGCGTGAAGTTGCCTGCGGGTCTGGTGGATGGTTCCCGCCTGGAGACCCCGATTTTCACTCCGACCGGTAAGGCTGAGGTGGGTGAGCATGATGAGCTGGTGACCCGTGAGGAGCTGTACGCTGAGGTTGGTCAGCCGGTGGGTGAGCGCCTGGAGGAGCTGAGCCTGAGCCTGTACACCACTGCGGAGAAGATTGCTCGTGAGCAGGGCATTATTCTGGCGGATACCAAAATGGAGTTCGGTACTGATTCGTACCGCGGCGAGATCACTCTGGGTGATGAGGTTCTGACCCCGGATTCTTCGCGTTTCTGGGACGCTCAGCAGTACGAGCCGGGTCGTGCGCAGCCGAGCTTTGATAAGCAGTATGTGCGTGACTGGCTGCGTTCCCCGGAGGCGGGTTGGGACGGTTCGGATAACGTGCCGCACCTGCCTGAGGAGGTTGTGGAGAAGACTCGTGCCCGTTACGTTGAGGCGTATGAGCGTCTGACCGGCACGAAGTTCTAAACTCAATATTTCGGCTGAAATAAGTCTTTGCGATAGCTAAAGGGCGGTGCCCCGGAAGGTCATTCTTCCGGGGCACCGCCCTTTAATCCATAAGCTCTTTTACCTGCATTCTTATAGGTGCTATACGTCATAAATACATCTTGTGTGTCTATTGTACGGGGGGGGGTTGTCCTCTATCATACTTAGTAATCGGCTCATGATACGCTCGTATCACTGCCGGTTCTCGCCCATCAATGATGCTTGAGAAAGGTGAAGTCCATGGCAAAGAAGCCCTTCACACCCCTCGTCCTTATCGGTATTGCCTGCTGCCTGGGCGTATCGAGTTGCTCCACCACCGTTGAAGTTAAGCAAGACATTCGCAATGTCCTGGCAAGCTACGAGAATCCCTCCCCGGATATTAACGTGGCCCTCGTCAACGAGGTCAAAAAGTGTATGAGCGAGAAGTCCTTCACCTACTCCGGTAGCCAGAACATTATTGACGGCTCCTCCGTTCATGAACTTGCGATGAGTGGCGCCCACTTCGCCAACGAAGAAGCGGCCACCCAGGGATACTGGTCCACCCGGCAGGGCAACGCTAGCTCCAGCAATGCACCCGCGATGGAAAACCCGGCATATCGGAAGGCGTTCCTAGGCGACCCTCAAGCCCCAGACAGCAAAACTGTCACCATCACGATGAGTAACGGCGCTCAGTTCGGCATGGCAACAGATTCATGCCTCGGACGTGCGGCAGAAGCTGTCTTCGGCTCAGCAGAAAACTACCTCAAATACACCAACTTCGTTAACGAACTCAACACGGGCGGATCCAAAAACAACGCGGTAGAAGAAATGGGGAAATACTACCGTAATGACACCACCTACGGTGCATGCATGAAAGAAAGCGGATACGCCGATATCCAGCACTTCGGAGATGCTCCCAGCTACGCAGAGAAAACCTGGGGTAAGTACAAGGCAGCCAATGTAGCCGCCAATGCGGAAGAGCAGTCCCTAGCTCACGCCGACTACAACTGCCAAAAGTCCACTGGAATCCTGACTAAGGCACAGAATATCTACTACGAAAAGGCTGCGACCTGGCTCAATGAGCATGAGCCGCTCATCCTTGAAGTACGCGATATCGAACGTCAGGCCCAGGAGCGTGCCGCAGCTCTACTCAACGGCAACTAGCCAAGGGCAACTAGCCGACGGCAAATAGTAAACGCTGATTCCTCGTTGGACATTTTCTAGCGAGATTTTTCTACCGATCCTCTGCTCTCAACCGCTTTCACCAGCGGATGAGGGCAGAGGATACAGCCCTTTATTCAGTCCCCGCCACGTTGTTTCCCTCAGCAATTACCTCTAGTCCCGCCCCATATTTCACCGCAGAAAGGTGAACCCATGAACACGCAGCAGAGTTCAGAAAACCCCCGCCGCGCCGCTACGACGGCAACCATACGCGCCTACCTGGCTCCGGTGCTCGTCATTCTGCTCGTCATCACCGGCGGGTTCTCCATCTACGCGCTCAACACGGGGCTACGCACCAATGTTGAATCCAATGCGCAGCCGTCCCGCGCCGCGCAACTAACAACCCGAATCAGCACGCAGACTGTTACCCGCACCTACTCGGGAGAAGTCAGCGTGTCACCCGCTCGAAGCTACACCGTAGGAACCCCTCAAGGAGTGGTGACCAGGGACGGCGCCAAGGCGGGTACCCAGCTGAGTAACGGCTCAATTATCACTACTATCAACGAGCGTCCCATCATTGCGTTCAAGGGTAGTATTCCCGCCTACCGCGACCTTGCCGTAGGCGCTCGCGGCGATGATGTTAAACAGCTCCAAGAAGCTCTGGAATCACTCGGCTACAGTATCTGGGATGAGGAAGGAAACTACGGTGAAGCAACCGCCAACGCTGTCTACCGTTTCTACCTGGACCGTGGCTACTACCCTCCCGGGGATACTGACCGAACCGAAGAAGGACGCTACAACACCGCCCTGCCGCTCTCTGAATACCTCTTCGCTGACGGCAATGAATACACCGTAGACAACAGCTGCGGCACCAAAGGCCAAACCTCAACTCCGGCGCTGTGCACCCTATCCGCGGGTGGGTACCGTCTGGTACTCTCCGCGGACGGTAGCGCTCTCAGCAATGAACTCGCTGAAGGACAGAAAGTCCAGATTCTTACCGATAACGGAGGTCCGCTCGAAGGCACTCTGGGCGCGGCCCTCACACCCGAAGGCTCAACTAACGCTGACGGCGGCGCTAACGCAGGTGCCTCCAACGGTGCGCAGAACAGCGCGCGACCTAACAGCGATACCTCCGCACCGGGAGCTACTGCGCGGAAACGCTACCCCATCACAATCGACTTGCCGGAAAACACGACGGCATCAACACGTTTTCAAGCAACCGTCACTCTCAACCGAGGCGCTGAAAACGCCCTCGCGGTGCTCGAAGCAGCCGTCAAAACCGAAGAAAACGGAACGCACTCCATCACCCTGGATAACGGTCAGAACGTCCCCGTCACCCTTGGCGTGTGCTCCGCCGGAATCTGCGAGCTCGTCAACCCCGCTGCAGAACTCAAGGCAGGTACCGTCGTGAAGCTGAAGGAGCGCTAAAATGCCTCATCACGAGACAGAACGTGCCCTCCCCGCGAGCGCTACCGCCACAAAACCTAATATCGAGTGCCACAATATTGCGCGTTTCTTCCCGCCCTCCACCTGGGCGCTAAAAAACGCAACCCTCAGCATTCATGAAGGCGAATCAGTGGCCATTACCGGCGCCTCCGGAAGCGGAAAATCTACGCTTCTCTCTATCATCGGGCTACTCGATCAGCCCTCCGAAGGTGAGCTGAAAATATTGGGACAAAACATGGGCACCGCCAGCGACGCCGAGCGAACTGTAGCACGCCGTGAGCACATCGCTTTTGTCTTTCAGGCGTACCACCTCATTGCTCACCTGAACGCCACCGAGAACATTGCCCATACCCTCCGGATGCGCGGCGTACCGGGCCGTCAGGCACATCAGCGTGCGTTGCAGGCACTCGAACAGGTGGGTTTGGGGCACCGTCTGGAGGTTCTTCCACGCAATATGTCCGGTGGTGAACAGCAACGAGTCGCGGTCGCACGCGCGTTAGCCTGCGCCCCGCGCATCCTACTGTGCGATGAGCCTACAGGAAACCTCGACACTGAAAACTCTCACAAGGTGTTGGATCTGCTCCTCGCCGGCCGTGCGGAGAAGCAAAGCCTGGTCATCATCACCCATGAACCCGATATCGCGGCTCGCTGCGACCGGCAGTTACACATGGTCGATGGGATGCTCGTTAGCCCCGAACTCACTCGTCCCGAAGAACCGGCTCATCAATCGCTCAAAGAACCCGTTGTCAGGGGAGGATAGATGCTAAGGAACAACCTTCACTACGCTCTCCTTGCAGTTGTTCGCCGTTGGCGCCGCAACCTGCTCACGGTATTGGCGATGCTCGCGGGAACAACCACCATCATTATGCTGGTGGGCGTCAGCGAGTCGTCAGCGCTCAATACGAGCTCGCAGCTGGCCAGTTACGATTCCACCCGGCTCGGTGTGCGCCTCCAGCCGCAGACCTGGGATATACCGGAGGATGAACTGCTCTGGCGCGTTAACCAAGTTCCAGAGGTCAAAGCTGCCGGTACAGTCACCATCGATACGCAGACAACGCGTCCGCAGGTCAACAGGCCGGGGTATGAGGGCCAACAGACACCCCTCGCAATTGTTTCAGAAGCAGGTTTGAAAGCACGAGGCGCGCACATTGTCGAAGGGCACTTTTCGGAGCCTGCCCGCGAACGCCCCGGTGAGCCTACCGTCTATCTGGGTGTTGCCCTCGCGAAAGAGCTAGGGGTCAGTACTGAGCCCGGGCGGAACATGATTGAGGTCAACGGAATGCGAGCTTACGTGCTCGGCATTATCCGTGACGGCGGCAAAAACGCTGCTCTCAGTAGCGCTCTTATCCTGCCGACCACCTCCACTTTCTTGCCGCAAGCCCACACCCTGCAACGCGGTATGGACGTTATCGTGAATCCAGGAAGTGCAGATACGGTCGCGGAACAGCTCAAGCAGGTACTCGATCCGCAGCGCGCCCCCGTTGATACAAACATTGAGATTCCGCCTTCACCGGTGACTCTTCGTGCTTCCTTGACGAAGGATAGCCGAGCTCTTACGACCATTATTCTGGTGGTTCTTATCGTCTCGACAAGCTTCGGCATTGTGATGACCATGCAGATTTCGGTCTGGGAACGCCGCAGGGAAATCGGCATTAACCGTGCGCTAGGGTTGGGACGGCGAGATGTGGCGGTGAGCTTCCTGGCAGAGGCGGCTCTCCTCGGGGCCCTGGGCGCTCTTGGAGGCTTCATCCTCGGTGTTCTCGGTTCCTGGGTTGTGTGCCTTCTCAACGGATGGGCGCTATCTCTACCACCCCTTATCCTCGGGATTCCTTTCCTCGGCTTGGTTGTGGGTATCGTAGCGGGCGCATTGCCCGCCTACGCGGCAACGAAGGTTCAGCCGCTTGAGCTGCTACAATAACTGCCCCGCTGAAATAATTGTTCGGCGCATAAGGGCGGTGCCCCGGAAGGTCATTCTTCCGGGGCACCGCCCTTTAGCTATGTGGGTTTATGAGGTTGAGGGGCGAAGCCTAGCCGGCGTGAACGTCTTCATCGTGTACGTTCTCATGGCACAAATCCTCGTGCAGAATATCCCGCGCCGGATGCTGCTGCGCCCGCTCCTCCGCAGCACGGTCAGACAGCGAATAAAACCACGTAATGTGCTCGCACACCCGCTCATAGGCTGTCTGCTCATCGTGAGAGGCAATCGCCTCAATAATGCCGTAATGCTGCTGCTGCAACGTGCGCTTGACCGCCTCCCAATCCTTTAGGAAAGGAACCGCCTCCTGCACATAACTCATCGTCGCCATGTGCAGAGAGTCAATCACCGTATCAAGCACAATATTGCCGCCGAGCTTCGACAGCTCATAGTGAAAACGCGTATCGCAGAAATGGAAGCGCTCATCGCTGATCTGCTCATCCATCTCCGCCAGATGCACACGCGCACGCTCCAGCGCTGCCGCACGCTCCGGGGTGTCCGGCGCGGCAGCCGCCGCACGCGCCGCAGGACCCTCCAGCAGCAGGCGGGTTGAGACAACGTCCTTCACCGGCAGGCTACGGGTCGCAATGTGCATGCGTAGCGCCCAGCTGAGCGCATCCGACGGCTCCGAAATGATAATCGCGCCCGACTTCGGCCCCGAACCGGTGCTGGAACGAATCAGACCCAGCGCGTTCAGAACCCTCAACCCCTCACGGACCGAGGGGCGGGAAATGCCGTGCCGTGCCGCCAGCTCACGCTCGGAGGGGAGCTTATCGCCCACACGCAACTCACCCAGGCGCAGGCGCCGCTCAAAGGTCTCCAGAATGATGCTGTAGCTACGGTCCGCCAGAATCGGCTGGCGCTCAACCACAGGGGGCGCCTCTGCAGGCTGGGTGTCGTCAAAAGAACGAGGCATACTCTCTCCTGATAACGAGGCGGATAACGAAAAGAAGTCTCGACTCAGCATGTTCCCCCAAACTATTGGGGCAACCTATCGAGTCATAAGGGGCATAAAAAGCGGGGCGGCAGAACCGAGAAGGTTCGCCGCCCCGCCGTGGCCACCGGAAAATACCGGGGCGAATGTCCTATGGTCCTTGAGGCTTTCACCTCAAGAACTCTCTAAGGGGTGAGCCTCAGATTAGGGAACCAGGAAGGACAGAACGTTGGTCTGCAGGAAGACCAGGACGCAGACGACCACGAGCATAGCGAAGGACCAGGGGAGGACAGCCTTGAGGATGTCGGATTCCTTGCCTTCCATGTCCACGGAGGTAGCAGCAATAGCCAGCGACTGCGGGGAGATCATCTTACCGACCACACCACCGGTGGTGTTAGCAGCCAGCATGAGCTCGGGGGTTGCGCCGTGGATACCTGCGTGCTGCAGGTTCTCAGCAGCAGACACCTGCAGCTTGGAGAACAGTGCGTTCGCGCTGGTGTCCGAACCGGTCACAGCGGTACCAATCCAGCCCAGAGCCGGTGCGAGGAACGCGTAGACGGTGCCCAGGCCTGCCAGGAAGGTACCCATGGCAATGGTCTGACCGGAGAAGTTCATGACGTATGCCAGTGCCAGAACCGAAGCAATGGTCAGGATGGACCAACGCATGCGGTAGACAACGGAACCGAACTCGGTGAAGATTGCCGGGAACTTGAAGGCGTAGCGGCCCTTCTCGTTGAAGAAGAAGTAGACGACAGCAACAACCAGACCGGAGATGATCAGCAGGGTGCCGGGGTTGGACATCCACGCGAAGCTGTAGACAGCGTCCTTGACGGGCTTGCCGTCAGCGGTGACGAGGCGGGAGCTCAGAGCCTGGATATCAATCTTGATGACGAAGCTCTTCAGCCATGCCTTCAGGCCAGCGTGCAGGTTAGCAACACCGAAGATTGCAACGACGATGACGTAGGGCAGCAGTGCCATCCAGACGCGAACGGCGGGCAGAGCTTCCTTTTCCTCAGCCTGTGCGGGCAGACCGTAGCGTTCACGAACGCCTGCGACGCCGCGCGGCTTCCAGAACTGCAGGAAGACAACAGCAACACCCATGGAGACGATGCAAGCAACAACGTCGGTCAGGTTGAATGCGGGGGTAGCAGCGGTGACCCACTGTGCAATTGCGAAGGAGACACCGATGACCAGTGCGGGCAGCCAAGCGTCCTTCAGACCCTTCATACCGTCAAGGATGACGAGCAGGATGAGCGGAACGAGCATTGCCAGGAACGGAGCCTGGTGACCAACGATGGTTGCGATAACGTGTGCGTCCTTGCCGCCAACGTCAGCTGCGGTGGTAATCGGGACAGCAACCGCGCCGAATGCCACGGGGGCGGTGTTAGCGAGCAGAACGGTAATAGCAGCCTTGAGGGGCTTAACGCCCAGGGCGAGAATCATGGTTGCGGTAATTGCAACGGGAGCGCCGAAGCCAGCCAGTGCCTCGAGCAGACCGCCGAAGCAGAATGCGATGAGGATAGCCTGGATGCGCAGGTCGCCGCCGCCGAGGCGGTCGAAGACGCGGCGCAGATCTTCAAAGCGGCCGGAGAGGACGGTGAGCTGGTAGAACCAGATTGCACCGAGGATAACCCAGCAGATGACCAGGCCGTAGATGCCACCGCGGACGGCGCCCAGACCGGCGAGGTCAGCGGGCATGTGGAAGCCCAGGATTGCTACGAGGATGGATGCTGCCAGTGCCACGAGTGCGGACCAGTGAGCGCGTGCCTTAACGCCCAGTAGCATCACAAAGAAGGTGAGGAGGGGAATGGTTGCCACGAGTGCGCTGAGGCCGAGGCTACCTCCCACTGCATTGGTTACAGCGGTATAAGTTTCCACTGGAACTCCTTTGGTTCAGGGTGTGTCTTGTGTGTGGTCAGACCATAGATAATCCCGCCGGGGAACGAGTCGTTGTTTCCCATGCGGGGATGTGGTCAGACCATTGATCGCATGTTTAGAAGAGTACCGGATAGTGTGGTGATTCACCAAAAGTGATCTGACTCATTTTCGCAGCTAAGGGGTGCTTGGTGGGGTTGGGCCCTGTGAATTTACCGAAATATTGCGGCTCTGACAGTTAATGCCAGGTTCTGAAACTCGAATATTTCTGAAGGCGTAAAGAATTGGGTGTATGAGTGGCTGGTTTATTCGTTAAGGAACCTTCAACTGTGGGCACATTCTTGAAAAGAATGTTGCGTTAAAGAGGGGTCGCCCCACAAAACAATCATTAATGCTTCAGAAAGGCGGATTTCTAGGGGGTTTAGCCGCCGAAGATGTGCGTTTGATAAACGTTCAATAAATAAAGAGGTATAGGGGGTGGGGTGAGGCTGAAAACTAGATGAGGTCACATGTACCGGAAGGTAGGGAAATATACCTTAAGGTCAGGTTGACCTAACCGGTTATTTAACAAGGAAAGTATGTGCTATTCCAACTAGAGAAAAGCCGCCCAACGGTGTTAAATGGCTAGAAAGATAAAAGACATCACCACGGTTTCTGATCCCACCGCATCCCACCTCCACTTGGGGCGCGCACATTAGCCGGAACCATCCGGCCCAGCTTCCCCGACTCAATACATCTGAGTCGCTTCTTTGGAAGACCGAACTTGTTCGGACTGTGCCCCGCCTGCCCCAGACGCAGGCGGTGAGACCGAGAAACTCTGAACACAGAGGAAAGGACGGACAAGTCATGCGCATTGCACTCTTCTCCACGTGCATCGTTGACGGCATGTACCCCCGCGTAGCACGCGCCACCGTCGAAATTCTTGAGCGCCTGGGCCACGAGGTTGTCTTCCCCCCGAACCAGACCTGCTGCTCTCAGATGCACGTCAACTCCGGCTACTTCGATGACGGTTACGAAGTCATCAAGAACCACGTTGAAGCTTTCGACTCCTGGGACTGGGACGTAGCTGTTGCACCCTCCGGCTCCTGCGTTGCTTCCCTGCGTCACCAGCAGGCAATGGTCGCACGTAGCCGCGGCGACGAAGCGCTGGCTCTGAAGGCAGAGCAGATTGCTTCCCGCACCTTCGAGCTCTCCCAGCTGCTGATCGACATCCTCGGCATCACCAACGCAGCTGAGCAGCTCGGCTCCTACTTCCCCGAGCACGTCACCTACCACAGCTCCTGCCACGGTATGCGTATGCTCGGCCTGGGCACCCGCCAGCAGGACCTGGTCCGTACCGTCGAAGGCATCAAGTACACCCAGCTCGAGGGCATGGACCAGTGCTGCGGCTTCGGTGGTACCTTCTCCTTCAAGAACGCTGACGTCTCCGGCGCAATGGTCAACGACAAGGCAGACAACGTTGAAGCAACCGGTGCCTCCGTCTGCAGCGGTGGCGACTGCTCCTGCCTGATGAACATCGGCGGTGCGCTGATGCGTCGCGGCTCGGACGTTCAGACCATCCACTTCGCTGAGATCCTCGCATCCACCAAGGAAAACCCGCTCAAGATCAACTCCGAGCGTGTTGAGCTCTCGATCGGCTAAGGAAAGATAAGACCTCATGACCGCTATTCAGCTTGGTATGCCCAAGGTCGTTCACTACGGCGAGGGCAACATTTTCGAAGAAACCCCCTTCCCCAAGTACGCGAAGGAAGAGCTCAAGAACGAGCAGCTACGCGCCAACCTGCGCTTCGTGACCCACGCGATCCGTAACAAGCGCGCCAAGGTCACCGCTGAGGTGCCCGACTGGCAGGACCTGCGTGACACCGGTGAGTCCGTCAAGAACTACGTTCTGGCAAACCTCCCCGAGCTGCTCGAGCAGTTCGAGCGTAACTTCACCGCCGCAGGCGGCCACGTGCACTGGGCACGCAACGCCACCGAGGCAAACCAGATCGCTCTGGAACTGATTCGTGAGCAGGGCGTGGACGAAATCATCAAGATTAAGTCCATGGCAACCGCAGAGACCGGCCTGAACGAATTCCTCGAGGAAAACGGTATCAACGCTATCGAGACCGACCTCGCGGAAGAAATCGTCCAGCTCGGCCACGACCGCCCCTCCCACATTCTGGTGCCCGCAATTCACCGCAACCGCCGCGAAATCCGCGACATCTTCCTGCGCGAAATTGAGGGTATCAACCCGGACATCACCGATGAGCCGGCAGAACTGGCAGAGGCATCGCGTAACCGTCTGCGCAACAAGTTCCTGAACACCACCGTGGCAGTCTCCGGCACCAACTTCGGTATTGCTGAGACCGGTACCCTGACCATCGTGGAGTCCGAAGGTAACGGCCGTATGTGCCTGACCCTGCCCGACACCCTCATTACCTTCATGGGTATTGAGAAGATTCTGCCCACCTTCCAGGACTACGAGGCATTCCTGCAGCTGCTGCCCCGTTCCTCCACCGGTGAGCGTATGAACCCCTACACCTCCATGTGGACCGGTGTGACCCCCGGTGACGGCCCGCAGAATATGCACGTCATCCTCATCGACAACGGCCGTACCGCCGTTCTGTCCGACGAGCTGGGTCGCCAGGCACTGCGTTGCATCCGCTGCTCCGCTTGCATGAACGTGTGCCCCGTGTACGAGCGCGCAGGTGGTCACGCCTACGGCTCCACCTACCCGGGCCCCATCGGCGCGATTCTGTCCCCGCAGCTCTCCGGTATCGAGGCAGCAGAGAACAACTCCCTGCCGTACGCATCCTCCCTCTGCGGCGCATGCTACGAGGTCTGCCCCGTGAAGATTAACTTCCCCGAGGTCCTCGTGCACCTGCGCGCTAAGGACGTCGAGTCCAAGCACGCTATCCGCGAGTTCGAGGGTAACAAGAAGGCTCCCTTCTCGCAGATGGACGGCATGATGCTCGGTGCGAAGAAGCTCTTCACCTCCGGCAAGATGATGTCGATTGCAGAGCGTGGTCTGCCCATGTCCCGCCTCATCAGCGGCCGCAAGCACAGGATCACCGCTGTTCCCGGTATCGTCGGCGGCTGGACCGCTTACCGCGACATCCCCGAGCCTCCCAAGGAATCCTTCCGCAACTGGTGGAAGAAGGAGAAGGGTCAGGCTCCGGCACGCGATAACGCTCAGCGCGTTGACATTCAGGCCCTCATCGAGGCTAACAAGGGTAAGGCAGCTGAAGCGGCTGCAAACGCTAAGGCTGCTCAGGAAGCCCGTGAAGCTAAGGAGAACAACTAATGTCCTCTGCTAAGGAAGATATCCTCGCACGTATCCGCTCGTCCCTGGCTGACGCACCCGTCGCCCCCGAGCCCGTACGTAACTACCGCCGCGTCAGCGAGCTGACCGAAGAGCAGACCATTGAGATGCTCGTCGACCGCCTCATTGACTACAAGGCAAACGTGTTCCACGCGAACAAGGAGAACATCTCCGAGATCATCGCAGAACGCCTGGGTGAAAAGTCCACCTACGTGGTTCCCGAGGGCCTGAACATGGAGTGGTTGCCGGCTGACACCGCTGACCGCAAGCGCGTTACCGACTCCGGTAGCACCCTCAAGCCCGGATGCCTGTCCCTGAAGGAACTGGACGCAGTTGACGCTGTGGTGACCGGTTCGACCGTCTCCTGCGCAGAGACCGGCACGATCTTCTTGAACACCAACCCCGATGAGGGTCGCCGCGCCATCACCCTGGTGCCCGACCACCACATCTGCGTGGTGCCCCGTTCCACCGTGGTGGAGCTGGTTCCCGAGTCGATCGAGCGTATCACCTACACCCGCCCCGTGACCATGATTTCCGGTCCGTCGGCAACCAGTGATATCGAGCTGATCCGCGTGGAGGGCGTGCACGGCCCCCGTACCCTGGACGTCATCATCTACGACGCCTAAGGTAAAGCGCCAGAAGGTAAACCTCTAAAGAAACCGCCCGAGAGCTAAGGCTCCCGGGCGGTTTCTTTATGCCCTCTCGGCTTCTGCATCTTTCAGAGCAGTAAGAGCGGCGGAGAAGACAAGCGAACGGTGGCGGGCCCATGTTTCCCGCCACCGTTCTGTGCTTTATAGGGTGGTGTATCGACGGTTAGCGTTGTAGCGCCCCGTGAGGGTGCTTAGGCGCGTGCGTCGAAGTGCTGCAGACCGGAGTCCTCACGGCTACCGCCCTGGCCATCGCCAACATCGTGGTAGTCCTTGATCCACTCGATCTTCTGAACCCACTTGACCATCTTGTAGCCGTGCATGGAGTCCGCACGCAGACGGAGCGGGCCACCGTACACATCCGGCAGGGGCTTGTCGTTCATGCCCCACGCCAGGATAGTCTCATCTTCCATTGCCATGGAGATGTCCAGGCACTCGTAGTAGGGTTCGGTCGGGCGGCCGTCGTAGGTGTGGCCCACGTGGCCGAAGGAGGTCACCATAACGTAGCGTGCCTCGTCGGTCTTCTCGACCAGTGCGAGAACGTCGCGCAGGCGCACGCCCTCCCACTTGGCGATGCCGGTCCAACCCTGCATGCAGGTGTGCATGGTGATGTTGACTTCCTTGCCCAGCTGCTTGAGCTCGTCAATGCTCAGGGACTTGGATTCCTTCACCAGGCCGCCCAGCTCGAGGCGGTAGTCAACGAACTCGTGCTCCTTCAGGCGGTTCCACTCGGTGCTCTCACGCTCTGTCGGCGGGCGAGTGTTAACCCAGTGGAAGGGCGAGATGTCGGCATCGGTGAAGGTCTTCTTCTGCACCTGACGGGAGGTGATACGGTCCAGCAGGACGTTACGAATCGGCTGGGTCAGACCCCAAATGAAGGTCTGGGTGAATCGCAGGTCGCGCAGGGACCAGTACGAAGCGAAAATCCACAGAGCCACAGCGAAGACAATGCCGCCAATGAGCATGGTGACTGCCTGAGCGAACTGTGCTGCGTCCACCTCGTTGTAGGGCTTGTTCAGCATCATGTGGGCGATGTTGTACTGGGGGTGAACCACGAACACCAGCGCCACGTGAATGACGGTGAAGACGCAGTAGAACGCCATACCCAGGAAGTGGATGGAACGCGCGGTCTGGCGGTTACGGAAGAGGCGCACGTAGCCGGGGAAGCGGCCGCAGAATGCCGGGCTCATAATCGGGCCGGTTGCAATCATCAGCGGTGCCACGATGAACACCACGGTGAAGTACATGATCTGCTGCAGAGCGTCGTACGGCTGGAAATGCTCAATCGAGGGAATCTGGAAGCCAGCGTAAATCTGGATGGATTCCCACGCCTGCGGGATGATGTCCCAGCTGGTCGGGACGATGCGGCGCCACTGACCGGTCAGGAACAGCAGGGAGACATATACCAGACCGTTAACAATCCAGATGACGGTCACCAGCGCGTGCCATGCGCGACCCAGACCAATCTGAGCCTTACCGGGCAGAGAAATCAGGGGAGACAGGGTGCGCTGGTCATCGCGCGCAGTAAATGCGCCGGGGGTGGTAGGGACCTTGTCCTTGGTGAACTTAATCCACTCAGAACCCGGGGTGCAGTGGTTGTTCCAGTACAGGCGGGGGTGAGAGGCGAGAACTTCCCAACCTGAACGAATCAGGAAGCCCATCATAATGAAGTTGATGAAGTGCGTAATTCGGAGCCAGGCCGGGAAGTCCAGCTCTACGCCACCAGTGCTCGCGGTGAGGAGTAGTTGGTGCATGATATTTCCTTCGGAAATGACTGTGTGTGCAGACAATCGTTAGGATTCAGTGCGAGGCCTTGAGATGCGAAGTTAGAAATAGTTACCTTTCTGAACCATATGATCCTCCTCCATGGTTGGGAGCCGCCGGGGGTATCGTCGCGGATACTCCCGAAAGGGGCGCCTCCCGTGTGTGAGATGGGAGGTGCGCCAGCTCCCGCTGGGGCGGAAGCGACTCTGTGTATGTATGTTGGTTTATGTGTGTTTTAGGGAAATTCCCTGTCCGCTTTCAATTTTATAGGACAAAGTGTCAGTCGTGAAAGCTAAGACACGTCATGTTCTGTAATATTTGCATAAAAAATCCGAATTTAAGGAAGATTCTCATCTTTCCGCGGTTTATAGGGTCTTTCGGGTGCAAAAAACCCACCGCAGCCTCAAGAGGGGATGCGGTGGGTTTTGATTCTATATGTGGGATGCATGTTGGTTTGCAGGGCTTTAACTGCCTGGTATTGTGTGGTTTTATAAATTCAATCCCACATAAGGTTGGGGTGACTGTAAGCGGGTCCCCCGCTCAAACCGGTTCATCAACCCAATCTTGAAAGACCGAAGCGCAACCACAGTGTAGCCGAGGCTACTTCTCTGCAGAACCCGCAGTCTTAGCAGAGCTCGTAGTCTTCGCAGAACCGGGCTGAGCATCAGCCGGGGCCTCAGCGTCAGACGGGGTCTCAGCGTCAGACTGGGACTTCAAACGAACCACCGGAATCATGCCCGTGGTCAACTTCGTCTGAGCATTACGCTGAGCCTTCAACGCGTTCATCTGCTCCTTACGGCTCGGCTCCTGCTGAACCGGCTGACCAGAGCCAAACGCCTGACGAATACCCAACGCCCACAGCGGGAACAGCAGAACCGTCAGCGCGCCACCGGCAACCAGAAGTGACGCCGTGGACTCCTCCAAAAGATCCGAACTGGTCGCAACCTCTGTCACCGCCACAATAATCGGCAGACCCGCAGCAGAATACAACGCCAACTGCGCCTTCTGCGCGCGAGTAGTCAACCCCGAACGGGTATCGAAGAAATGCTCCGCCAAAAGAACCGGAACGCCGCGGCACAGAAGAATACCCACCACCACGGCAAGCAGACCCAAAGGCTTAGCCACCACAGCAGAAACATCAATGCCCATACCGCTGACCACAAAGAACAGCGGAATCATGAACGTAAAACCAACCACCTCAAGGCGGCGAGTCATCATATGCAAAGCCGCCGGAGGGGTCAGAGTACGCAGAATCAAGCCCGCCGCAAAGGAACCGAGCACCGCATCCAAATCAAAAAGGGCAGTGCACATAATCAGGGTCGCCAGCAGGAACATCGCAAGACGCAGAACCGTCTGACCGGTCGTATTCGCCTCCGCAGCCATAATCTGACGCAGACCCGGCACATGCGCAAACAGGCGATGCGGAATCAGCGCCGTAATCACCGCAACCACCATAAACGCCAGCAACACCACAATCGCCATGCCCGGCGAACGCGAAGACAACAGCAGCGAAATAGCGAAAATCGGCAGAAGCTCACCCACTGCACCGTGCACCAGCACTGCATTACCCACCGGCGTACCGGCAGCACCGTGAGACTTCAACATCGGCAACAGCGTGCCCAACGCCGTGGAACTCAACGCCACGCCCACCGCAATATACGTATTCAGCTCATGCGAGAACGACGTAATCACCGCCGCACCCGCCATACCCAAAGCAAAGCACGCCACCCACGTGACAATAGCGCTATAACCCTGACGGCTACGCAACGACGACACGTTAATCTCAAAGCCCGCAATCAAAAAGAGCATGCCCAAGCCCAGCTCCTTCAGCAGCGGGATACCGCCCTCACTGCTGGCAAGGTTGAGCATATTGGGGCCAATCAGCAGACCAAAAAGGAGCAGGAAAACCACATCAGGAATCTTCTTACCCGTCAGCCGCGAAAGAATCGGCGACAGCAACGCAACCAACGTAATCCAGAAAATGGACACAAACTGGCCGCTATCGTGGCTCGACCCATCCGACAGAGTCGTACCCGAAGCAAGAAGAGCACCAGAAGCCCCCAAATCCGTCAAGAAAAGCGGGGAAAAAGTCGAAAACATAAAACCTCAACGTGGTGTGTGCAGGTGGGGCGCGTTTAGGACAGTAAAAGGAGCGAAATCATGCTCCCGCGGGATTGCCCCACCTTTAAGAACGTACCAATGGTACACACCTAACCTCGTGCAACAACACTTGAACAGCACTCACCAATAGGGCAAGAAGCTCCAGCCAGCAGCCGACAGAGAGGCGGCATGAGAGCAAAACCTCCGCGCCACCGCCGGACCAGACACAGCTTCCACCGTTACACTTAACACCTATGCCAGAGCATCCGGCACACACCACCGGATGCGGCAGATACCCTGGCAGGGCGCACAGACTCTCAAACACGGCACTACAAGGAGTGAGGACATGGCAGCAGGGCGCACTCAACCTATCCCCACCGTCAGCAGCGGGGCACGCGCCGCCTCCCTCGGAGGCACCCGACGCGACCTCGGGCTCGACCTCGCCCGCGCCTTCGCCGTGCTCAGCCTGCTCATCCCCTTCGGATACTGGCTGCAACTGATCCCGGTGTCCTGGACGTTCTGGATCCCGCAGACCCTCGTACCGGCAGAGCCGCTCTTCGCCGCAATCCTGGGTGCAGCCGCTTGGCGTTACGCTCGCACCGCGAACTTCCCGCAGCTCTTCGCCGGAACCATCGTGCGATTCCTCGCGCTACTTCTGCTGGGCGTGGCACTCATGCAGGGTGCCACCTACCTGCCGCAAGCCGGCGTGACCGTACCGGCGCAGGGCTTCAGCTACACGCTGCCCTTCGACATGCTCGTGCACCTGGCGCTGCTCACCCTGCTAACCCTATTCATCGTGCACCTGCCCCTGTGGGCGGTCGCCGTACTGGCGGTGATCACCAGCCCCTTCATCACCTGGACCTACACCCTCCTCATGGACGTAGCCGCTCGGGCCGACCAGTGGACCGCTACCCAGCTGCCGTTCCTGGCAAACCACGGCGTCAACCACGCCCAAAGCGCCCAGCTCATCTGGGTCATGTGCCTGGGCATCGTGCTCGTTCGCCTCTACGACAACCTGCAGGCAAAGCTCGCAATCCCCGTAGTGCTCGCCGTGCTGGCGCTCGCCGTCTACCGCACCTTCAACCCCTACACCGAGCTGGGCTTCCTCAACAGCCCGCAGGTGCTACTGACCCTGAACCTGGCGGCAACCCTCTACTTCTGGGCTGAATGCGCGCGCCTGCTCTCCGCACAGGCGGGAATGCTCACCCCCATCGCACGCCTGGGCCAGATGTCGCTGAGCGCCTCCATCGTGCTGAGCGGAATCATTATTTACGCCGGCCCCACCGTCAAGGCTCTTACCGCGGGTGAGCACTACATCGCCACCGGAGGCTGGGGCACCGCCGTGTACTGGAGCGCCTTCCTGCTGCTCGGCGCCGCAATCGCCCTGGGCTTCTGCACCCTCTGGTTACGCATGGCACGCTCCATTGCCGGACGCGGCCCCCTGGAGGCGATTCTCGCCCTCATCTCCGGGCGCGGCTGACGCAATCTGAGCTCAATACGAAAGCGACCCCCTCCCTGCGTTCCTGCACGGGTAGGGGGTCGCTTTTATATACTCAACATCTGCAGCAGAATCTGCGCCAGAGTCTGCCTAGGAATCTGCCACAGAAATACTGTGGATACGACAAAGCCCCGGTCCAGTGGACCGGGGCTAGCTGTCGGGATGACAGGATTTGAACCTGCGACCTCGTCGTCCCGAACGACGCGCGCTACCAAGCTGCGCCACATCCCGATGTTGACCTATCAGCGAATACCGTAGGCAACTCACCTAGGATAACCCAAAAAAATTCAGAACGCAACACAGCGGCACACCACCGGTCGGGGAGAGGCACATAAAGGTCCTACGCTTCAGCCTCCTGAACCTGATTCAGCTCATCCCAGGAGGCGTACATCGCCGCAAAACGACCACCGGAGGCAATCAGCTGCTGCGGGGAGCCATCCTCCACCACGGAGCCCTCATGAATCACCAGCACACGATCAGCGCCCAGAACCGTCGAGAGACGATGCGCAATCACCAGCGCCGTACGCCCCGCCAACACGGTTCGTAGCGCCGCCTGCACCGCACGCTCACTCGGAATATCCAGCGAAGCCGTCGCCTCATCCAGAATTAGCACCCGCGGATTCGCCAAGAACACACGAGCAAACGACACCAGCTGACGCTGACCCGCCGACAGGGTAATACCGCCACGGCCCAGCTGTGACTCGTAGCCGTCACGCAGACGCTCAATGAACGCGTCAGCACCCACCGCCTTTGCGGCAGCCTTCACCTGCTCATCGGACGCCTGCGGGTTACCCATGCGGATATTCTCCAGAATCGACGCGGAGAACAGGAACACCTCCTGGGTCAGCATGAGCACCTCACGGCGCAGCTGCGCATCCGCCAACTGGCGGACATCCACGCCGTCAATACGCACCTGACCGGCTGAAACATCGTAGAAACGAGCCACCAGCTTAGCGATTGTCGACTTACCGGCACCCGTAGCACCCACCAGCGCCACGGTCGTACCCGGCTCAATGCGCAGGCTCGTCTCCTTCAACGCGTGACGATCCGACGTGTACCCAAAGACCGCCGAATCCAGCTCCACCAGAGCGCCCTGAACCGTGCCGGACGCGCCCTCAGCAGCACTAGACTTAGATGCAGACTCGGCGGCAGACTCTACAGCGCGCTCATGCGGATGCTCCGGCTCAGCAACCTCCGGCTCCTCAGCCAAGAACGACGACAGCTTCTCCAGCGCGGACATCGCCGACTGGAACATGTTGTAGAACTCAGAGAGCTGCATAACCGGCTCAAACACACGGTTCGCGTAAATCACCAGCGCCAGCAGGGTACCGATCTGCATGGTGCCGCCCAGCACCGCATAACCACCCAGCACCAACGCACCGGCAATAAACACATTGCCCAAAAGCATCAGCACGGGCGAGTAGACGCCGAAAATCTTAATGGAATCCATCACCGCAAGGCGGTAACGCTCCGACGCCTGAGCGTACTCATAACGCATCTGCGCCTCCGCACCAAACGCCTTCACCGCGCGGATACCCGTAAAAGTCTCCACAAAACGGCTCGTCAAATGCGCAGACTCGGTACGCATCGTACGGAAAACCGGCACCGCAGCCTTCTGGAACCAGCGCGTCAAGAAGTAAATCGGCACGCCCATGACCAGCATGAACAGACCAATACGCCAATCCAGAAGGAAAATAGCGACCGCAGAAATCACCATGGACAGCAAGGTAATTGCCAACTGGCTGATGCCGCTGTCCAAGAAGCTGCGGACCGTATCAATATCGCTGGTCAAACGCGAAATGACCTTGCCCGAGGTGTACCGCTCATGGAACGACACGCTCAGCGACTGCGCGTGACGGAATACCCGCTTACGCAGGTACACCACCACACCCAGCGACACACGCACCGTGTACGCCACGTTGACCCACGAGAAAATCGCGGTCACCGCGGTAGCCGCCACAAAGAACGCCAGCAGGGTCAGCAGGGGAGAAACGTCACCCTGCTTGAGCGGTTCAATGGAACTATCCAAAACGCGGGCAATCAGAATCGGCGCAATCGCCGAGGAACCCGAGACCAAAAGCACCGAAATAATCGACAGAGCCAACGCCCCACGGTGCGGGCGCAACATCTGGCGTAGCAGCGCCATCGAGCGTTCACGGGTCTCCGCGCGCTCCTGCGGGCTCATCTGCTCCCGCGGCTCCGCCGGACGATGATGGGCCATTAGGCCTCCTCCTCCATCGTCATCAGCTGACGGTACTGCTCCGAAGAGTCCATCAGCTCAGCGTGAGTGCCCTCAGCGACCACGGTACCATCAACCATCAGCAGCACGCGGTCAGCCAGAGCTACCGTGGAGGGGCGGTGCGCCGTCAACAGGGTAGTAGCGCCACCCAGGCCCTCCAGACCCTCACGCAGGCCGGTAATAATACGCTCCTCGGTGTTCACATCCAGCGCCGAGAACGGGTCATCCAGCAGTAGCACGGAGGGGCGCTTCGCCAAAGCGCGCGCCAACGACAGACGCTGACGCTGACCACCCGAAAGGCTCAGACCCTCCTCACCAATGACGGTATCCAGACCCTGCGGAAGCTCCGCCACGAAATCGCACGCAGCCAGCTGCAGCGCGGTCTGGAGGGTCGCCTCCAGCTCTTCTGCGGCGGGGTAGTCTTCATCCTCGGTGCCGTGCTCGTACTGCTCGGCAACGCCCATCAGTACGTTCTCGCGGACCGTGCCGGAGAAGAGCACCGCCTCCTCAAAGACGAACGCGGTCTGGGCGCGCACCTCCTCAATAGACATGTCGGCGGTGTCTCGGGTGCCAAAACGCAGGGAGCCGGAGGTCGGCTCGTAGAAACGCGGAACCAGCGACAGCACGGTCGACTTGCCGCTACCGGTTGCACCCACCAGCGCCAGAATCTCACCCGGGAAGACCTTGAAGTTTACGTCCTTCAGCACGGAAACCTCGGGTGCCTTCACCTCAGAGTTTGCACCGGTATCCTCAGCTGAAACAGATGCTTCGGCAGCGTCGTAGCTGAACTGAACGTGATCGAAAGTGACAGATACTGCGCCACCGCTGGGGTACTGCATAGTTTCCTTCCCGGAGCCGCCCTCGGCAGACACTCCAGCTACTGTTGACGAATCAGAAGCACCCTGCGGATGCTCGGGCGCAGACACAGCCGCGGAGCCACGAACCAGCGGCACCGCCTCAAAGCCAGGCTCGTCCATGACCTCGTTGTGGCGTTCCAATGCCACCTTATAGCTCAAATAGGCAGACATCAGCGCGGTCGAGCGCGTCACGTGGCTGAGCACGGTCGTCTGCACCGCAAAGTAGGCGGTCATCGCGCCCAGGCTCAAGGTGCCCGCCGCAACCTGCGAAGCGCCTACAGCCAGCGCCACCGCCGTGGAGACACCCACAATCAGGCCCTGGTACAGGGCAACACGAGCCACCAGCATCGACCTGCCGTACTCGCGCACCTGCAGGGCGTCCACCGACTCGGAATATTCCTGAATCTGCTCGGGGGAGCGACCCAGCGCCTTAATCACGCGGATGCCGCGCACCGACTCCTCAATGCGGGTGGAGAGGTCGCCCGTCATCTGCTGAATCTCATGTGAAGCGCGGTAGTACTTGCGGGTGAAGTTCACCAGCGACAGCACCAGAATAGGCACGGTCACCACGAACACCAGCGCCAGCGACGGCGAAGAACGCAGCATGAAGAAGCCACCGACCAGGAACATCACCGCAACAGTCAGCATCTGAACAATACCGAAGGACAACCAACGGCGAATCGTCCCCAAATCGCTCATAGAACGGGTCAGCAACTGACCGGAGGACCAACGATCCAGCAGAGAAAGCGGGGCGCTGAGCAGACGGTCAAAGAAGTTCATGCGCATGGACAGCTCAATCGTGGAGGTCGGGTCCACAATCAGCCAGCGCCTCCAATACATGAAGGAGGCGTGCGCAATACCCAGCAGAAGCACCAGGCCGCCGGCAATCCAGATGGCGCTCTCAGTGGTGCTCTGCGAGAGATGATCCACAATAATCTGCAACATCTGCGGGATGGAAATCTCAAGGGCACCGGCACCGAACGCCACGAGCAGGCCCACGCCCCAGCGCACACGAATCGGACGCGCATACGCGGCGAGGGTGCGCGGGGCACGCTGACCGTGCGCGTAGTCGATCGGGTCGGGGGTCGGTTCGCTCGCCGTCTCCAGGAAAGGATTGCGGCGGCGCTTAGCCGTGTGTGCTGTAGAAGCCTCAGACATTAGCGGCGGCACCTTTCGAAGCGTCGGCTTCACCCTTATCGCGAGCCGTGAGGGTCACCAGGATTGCCTCCGGCGGGCAGAACAGACGGACCGGCGCAAAACGAGAGGTGCCCAAACCGGCAGAAACCTGAACCGGAATACCGGACTGCTCACTGACACCCTTCGCACGCGAAGGCGGCAAATCGCAATTGCTGACCAGGGCATGACCGCCGGGCAGACAGACCTGACCGCCGTGCGTATGACCGGCAAAAATAGCCTGCGCACCGTCCTGCACGAAGCGGTACAGGGTACGCATATAGGGGGCGTGCGCCACGCCGATACGGACGCTCGGCTCCTGCCCCTCATCGAAGGCGCCGGGGGCGAAGCCGGGGTGCTCATCGTAACGCAGGTGCGGGTCATCCACACCGGAGAATTCCAGGCGCAGACCCTTGAGGTTCAGCGTGTCGTAGCGGTTGATCAGGCCCGTCCAGCCGCGCGACTCGAAGGCGTCGTGCATCCGCTCAATGGGCAGAGCTACACGCGAGCCTTCCTCAATCATCTGCGGGGTGCGAGGCTGCCACAGGTAACGTGCCGGGTTCTTGAAAACCGGCGCGAAATAGCAATTTGAGCCGGGCACAAACACGCCGGGGAAGTCCATGAGCGGGTCGAGCGCCTCCAGCAGCGGACCCATACCGTCCACGTGGGAGAGGTTATCGCCCGTGTTCATCACCAAATCCGGCTCCAGGGCAGCCAGCGAGTGCATGAAATCAATCTTCTTCTGCTGGCCCGGAATCATGTGCATATCCGAAATATGCAGAATCCTAAAGTCGGGGCTCCCGGCGGGCAACACCGGCAGGGACTCGGTGCGGAGCTGAAAATTGTTCAGCTCAATAAAGTGCCCATACGCCGCCGTGGCGGCCCCCAAAGCTGCAGTGGCGGCTACCGCCCCCGCTACCTTCTTCAGGAGCGGGGAGGAGCCGCGTGCGCCGGGGACCGCCACGGGGACGCGGGCGTTGACTGCGTTTTCACACATTATCAATCGCCTTTCAGGCTTCAGCTGATGAGCTGTGATTCTAGCTGTACGACAGAATCTTATCGCTGGGGGTGGTGAAGTCCTTCGTGTTGTACTTCGGTGCGATCGTCTTCATGAACGACTGCCACTGTTCACCCGCGTAGTTTCCACCATCGACGTACTCGAGGACTCGACCGTTAATACCCAAACCGTTCAGGGAACGGAAGCCGAGGTTGTTAGAACCAACCCAAGACGCGGTGGACAGGCCACGAGTGTAGCCAACCTGCCAGGTCTGGGAGGAGTTATCGTTCGTACCGGTCTTCGCAGCCGAACCGTTCGGCAGACCAATACCGCGCTGAGAAGCGGAACCGCCGGGCTGGATAACACCCTTCAGAACCCAGCTGACACCGTTCGCGATGTCCGGATCCAGAACCTGCTCACACTGGTTCTGGTATTCCTTGAGAGTCTCGCCGTCAGTCTTGGTGATCTTCTCAATCGGGCGCGGGGTGCAGTACTTACCCTCGGAAGCGAAGATAGCGTACATGGATGCGCTGGTCAGCGGGGAGATACCGTACTTGGTACCACCAATGTTGGTACTCAGGTTGGGGATGCTGTGCAGCGGTTCGCCGGTACCGTCCAGGGCGTGCATCTTGATGGACAGGTCGTGCACATCGCACAGGTCAATCTGGGAGAGCATGCCGAACAGGTACGAGTTAAACGACTTGCGAATACCATACGCCGCGGTGTTGTAGCCTAGGCCGCCGTTGACTGCGTTCTTGTAGGACCAGCCGTTCGGCTGACCGGTGTAGTAGTACTTACCGCCGTCGTAGCACTTGGCTTTCCAACCGAAGCTGGTGGGCCAGAACAGCTGGGTACCGTTCACGGTAGCGTTAGCGCCGCGGCCGCTGATGAGCCACTGAGCCAGAATAATCGGTTTGAACGTCGAACCGGGCTGGAAGCCGCGGGTACCACCGTAGGCGCTATCAACGTTGTAGTTGTACTCGGTCTTGGAGTGGTCGTTTGCGTCAGCCGGGGTGCCGAGCTCGGTGTTCTGTGCCATCGCGATGACGCGGCCGGTGCCGGGCTCAACACTGGTCAGCGCGGAGTTCACGTCGTTCCAGTTGGTTGCTGCCGGCTGGGTGGAGTCCACAGCCTGCTTTGCCGCGGTCTGAGCCTCGGGGTTCAGGGTGGTGATCACCTTCAGGCCGCCACGCTTGATGGCGGTGTTACGCAGCTCAGCGGTTGCGCCGAGGGACTCATCCTGCAGCAGGTAGTTGACCACATAACGGCAGAAGAACGCCTTGTCGCCTGCCAGGGAGCAACCCTGGGACTTGGTGTGGACGTTGAGCTTAATGTCGCTGGCGATGGCGTCGCTGTATTCCTTGTCGGAAATCTTGCCGTCGCGGAGCATAGTGCCCAGAACGATGTCGCGGCGTTCACGGGCGAGCTCGGGGTTCACGGTCGGATCGTACACGTTCGGTGCCTGCACCAGACCGGCCAGAAGCGCGGACTGAGCCACGTTCAGGTCCTTAGCGGAAATACCCCAGTAGTACTGTGCAGCAGCCTCAACACCGTAGTTCGAACCACCCAGGTTCACGATGTTCAGGTAGCCTTCAAGGATCTCGTCCTTGGACTTGTTCTGCTCCATAGAGATCGCAAGCTTCATCTCGCGAATCTTTGCGGCGTAGGTCTTGTTACCGTTCAGGGTTGCGGTAGCGTCCTCACCGCGAGCCACAGCGGAGTCAACAATGAGGTTGTTAACGTACTGCTGGGTCAGGGTAGATGCACCCTGGCGGCGACCGCTGTTGGAGTTAATGATGTTGTTCAGAAACGCACGACCAATACCGATAGCGGAGACAGCACCGTGATTGTAGAAGTCACGGTCCTCCACCGAGACGATAGCGTTCTTCATGTGCTGAGAAATCTGATCCAGCTTGACCGGTTCACGGTTCTCTTCGAAGAAGGTCGCGATTTCGGTCTTGCCGTCAGCAGCGTAAATAGTAGAAGGACGGGAGGAGATGCCATCGGCAATGTCGTCAGGAAGGTCCTGGAACCATGACATCGACGCGTTCGTGACCATACCCAAGCTCACGGCAGGGGGTACGACAATAATTGCCGCAAGGAAACCGGCAATCACGCTGAACGCGAGGAACTGCAAAAAATCTCCCGGGCGGCGACGCGCACGGGTTTTCTTAGATGAAGCCATTCATTCAGTTTATCCCATGAAGCTGTGAGAGGAAGTCCGGTTCGGCACCCCACAGGGAGGTGGGCGCCTCAGCGCTGAGAATAAAGCCCCCAAAAGCGCCGGACATTGACCGAAACCATAGTAAATCCCTTTTACTTATTCGACCCTGAAAGCTAGGCTAGAGGGTATGAAGAAATGGGAATACGCAACTGTACCGCTAATGATTCACACGACCAAGGCAATCCTCGATAACTGGGGTGAAGACGGCTGGGAGCTCGTAACTGTTCTGCCCGGCGCATCCGCACCTGCTGGTGCAACCCCCGCGTCGAACATGGTCGCTCCGACTCAGGGCAACCCCATCGCCTACTTTAAGCGCGAGAAGGCTGACTAAGAGCAACGTACCCGGCGGTCACCTCGCTATCCCGGCCCTCCTATAACTAGGGGAGCGCGGGAATAGATGAGGAAGACCGCCGGTTAGCCATTTAACAGCTGCCTGAATATCAGTAGCGTTTAGGTTTACGGCATTTCCCCTATCACCGTTTGGGTGCCAGCACCCGCCATCCTTCTGGAGTAATCATGACTGAATCCCGTATTGAAGCACGTATCCGCGAACTCGGTTACGAACTGCCCGTAGCACCCGCCCCCGTTGCAGCCTACGTTCCGGCTGTTACTTCCGGCTCCTACGTGTACACCTCCGGTCAGCTGCCCTTCGTCGACGGTGCCCTGCCCGAAACCGGTAAGGTTTCCGACTCCGGCGCTGAAGGCTTCGTGACCCCCGAGGACGCGAAGAAGTACGCGGGTATCTGCCTGCTCAATGCTCTGGCAGCAGTCAAGTCCGTTATTGGCGACCTGGACCGCGTGCAGCGCGTGGTGAAGGTTGTTGGCTTCGTGGCATCCGAGGTGAACTTCACCGCTCAGCCCGCCGTCATTAACGGCGCCTCCGAACTGCTCGGCGAAATCTTCGGCGAGGCAGGCCAGCATGCCCGCTCCGCCGTGGGTGTTCCCGTTCTTCCCCTGGACTCGCCCGTAGAGGTCGAGATCATTGTTGAATATGTCTAATCTGTACACCGGCGCGCTGCCGCTGTCTGCTATTCGTGCTGCCCAGGCTCAGCGGGCAGCACAAAGTGGCACCCAAAAGACGGTGAACGGTATCGACGGTCACGGATCCGGCGAATCGCAGGATATCAAGACTCTACCCCAGCCGGTGCAGGAACGCCGCTTCGGCACCCCCACCCCGGCTGAAGGCGTGGAACGCCCCCGCATGTTTACCGGCCGCCAGTCTGCGGCTAACCCGCGAACCTCCTGCATCCAGCGTCTCTACACGATTCCCGAGTTCATGCGCACCGCAGCCGAAAGTTGGCGTGAAGGCGGTAACGAAGGTGCGACCGGCTGCACGATGCGCCAGGCGGCATCCGTCATTTTTGTGCGCGACGGCGACAACGGCCTCGAAACGATTCTGACCTACCGCCCCGGCACCTCTCCTCTGGGCGTGGTCGCATTCCCCGGCGGCACGGCTCTTCCCGGTGATGATGAGTCTGCATCCTGGATCGGCCCCGGTGCCGAATACTGGGAAGAGCAGTTCCACTTCTCCGATATTGCTCAGGCACGCCGCAGCGTCATGGCTGCCGTGCGTGAATCCTTTGAAGAGACCGGCATTCTGCTCGCTGGCGAGGATGATCAGGACGTGGTGGAGCGCTCCAGCACCCCCGAGCTCATGGCGTGGCGTGAAGCGGTTGCTGAGCAGGACAAGAGCTTCTCTAACTTCTTGACCTCCAGCGGTTTGAGCGTGCGCGCCGACCTGCTGCGCCCGGTCGCGCGTTGGCAGTCCCCGGACTTCTTCCTCAAGCGCTACGATATCGCCTACTTCACCACGGCTCTGCCTGTGGGTCAGGACCCGAAGCTGCTGCTCGGTAAGGGCGTGTGGGGCGACTGGCTGAACGTGCGTGAACTGCTCGAAGCTAAGGACACCAGCGAACTCGGTGACCGCATCGGCCAGCCCAACACGGTGGGCCGTACCCTCGACCAGCTCATTACCCCCGGCGTGATGTGCATGCTCGAATCCCTGGCAAAGGCACAGACTTCCGTGGCCTGGCTGTCCAAGCGCCGCAATATTGAGGTGAAGAAGCCCGTGCTCGTGACCCACAACGGTGCGTGCATGCTCTCCTTCACCGAGGTGGTTCCGGCTACCACCGGTTCCATCTACACCGGCGCAACGGGCGTGCTCTAGCGAGCTGCCGCCTACACTTGCTTTCGAGATGAAGCGTTAAAGAAATCAGGAGCCATTTCCCCATGCAGAGGGAAATGGCTCCTGATTTATTTAAGTCGTGCGTCTTTTAGCGAGGGCATCCTAGAATGCCCTAACTCAAAGAGACCTTAGCGGGAACGCTGGCGCAGGCGGGGCAGGTCCAGAATGACAACTGCGCGTGCCTCCAGGCGGATCCAGCCGCGAGAAACGAACTCGGCAAGAGCCTTGTTCACGGTCTCGCGGGATGCGCCAACCAGCTGTGCCAGCTCTTCCTGAGTCAGCTCGTGAGCAACGAGCACGCCGTCGGTTGCGGGGCGGCCGAAGCGGTCAGCCAGGTCCAGCAGTGCCTTAGCGAGGCGGCCGGGAACGTCGGAGAAGACCAGGTCAGCCAGTGCCTCGTTAGCGTGGCGCAGGCGGCGAGCCAGAGTCTTAATGACCTGATCGGAAATCGAGGGATCCAGCTGCTGTGCGCGCTTGAAGGACTCGTGCTTGATGGCAGCCAAGCGGGTCTCAGAAACAGCCACAGCGTTGGTCGAACGGGGCGAGGGGTCGAAGAGAGCCATCTCGCCGAAAACATCACCGGGACCCATAATCGCGACCATGTTCTCGCGGCCGTCAGCGGCGGTACGACCCAGCTTGACCTTACCGGAGAGCACAGCGAAGAGCTGGTCGTCCTGGTCACCCTCGTAGAAAAGGACAGCGTTGCGGGAGAGGTCAATCTCCTGAATGTCATCGGTCAGCAGAGCGAAAGCTGCGTCGTCGAGGTTAGCAAAGAGAGGGGTACGACGGAGGATCTCGAGATCCATAAAGTTCTCCTAGATATGAGGTGATGAGCCGAAACTCGTAAATGTTCAGTGAGTGAGCCCGAACCGGTGCCATGTGTCTCAACATCTGAAATGTGAGAAGGCTCAAGCTAGTGTGACATATTCAACTGATATGAGCGTACCCTAAAAAAGCTGTTTGTGCATTCCGATAGGGCGAGCTTTACAGCAAAAGTTATTTCTTCCGAGAAAATTCAAAGCTTCCCCACAGGTTCACCACCTAATATCAGGCATTCAGGTGTGTACTTTTTTCGGTACCAAGCACGCAGACACCCTCATGGCCAGGAGGCGCACCGCCTCCACACACGGTACGATGCGACGAGGCAGAAACCCGAGCCCAAAAACCCCGGGAACACAAGCCCGCCGCACCCACCACTGGGTGTTAACGCGCCGCCACACTCACCGGGCACAGCCCGCACCAACCACATGGGCACACCGTGACCATTTCTACCCACCAAGGAGGCAATTAGTCGTGACGACTGGCATCAACCTGCTTGATATTGCTATCCCCATCATTCTGCTGCTCTACTTCCTCGCCGGAGTCCGCAGCGGATTCTTCACCACCCTCGGAACCTTCCTCGGCCTGGGTCTGGGCGTCTGCGCCGCAGCCTGGCTCGTACCCCTTGCCGTGGCATCCGTAGGAACCCAGTGGAGCCTCATTACCGCCGTCGGTGTGCTCGTCATCTGCCTGACCATCGGACAGTGGCTCGGCCTCGTTGCTGGACGCACCATCCGCCGCGTCACCGACATCACCCCGCTCAAGGGCGTAGAACGCTTCTTCGGCGGCGTGCTGAACCTCGCCGCCTGCGCCCTGGTCATGGTCGTGCTGACCATCTCCATGCGCACCGTACCCATCCCGCAGCTCAACACTGCGCTCAGCGACTCCAAGACCCTCTCCTGGATGGTCGCCTCCACCCCCGAGGTCGTCAAGGACCGCATCAACACGGTACGCAATGACGTGCTCGCCTTCGGAACCATTCCGGAAGTCAGCCAGCTCATCGCCCCCGAAACCAGCGCCCCCACCGAGACGGTAGAATCCGCGGCACTGGACCAAGCGGCAGCCTCCGTGGTTGAGATTCTGGGCGCCGCAGAGCAGTGCGGCTACACCTCCACCGGCTCCGGCTTCGTAGCGGACAACGGCCTGGTCGTCACCAACGCCCACGTGGTCGCCGGCGTGACCTCCCCGGTCGTACAGGACTCCCGCGGCCGCACCTGGCCCGGCACCGTCGTCTACATGGACACCGAACAGGACCTCGCCTTCATCAGCGTTCCCAAGCTGCCGCTCGAACCGCTGACCATCGGCACCAACGCCACCGCAGGTAGCCTTGTAACCTTCATGGGCTACCCCAAGGGCGGCCCGTTCAAGGCACTGCCCGCCACCGTGCAGGGCATCGGCAACACCCAAACCATCGATGCCGACACCGGCCGCGCCAACGCCATGCGCCAGGTCTACCAACTGGCAGCCGACGTGCAGCACGGCAACTCCGGCGGCCCCGTCCTCGACGAAAACGGCAACGTGGTCGGCGTGATCTTCGGTAGGGCAACCACCGGCCAGACCGGCTACGCCATCACCGCAAGCACCCTCAAGCAGGCACTGGCCGAAGGCGGCGACAACACCGCCGCAGTCTCCACCGGCACCTGCCGCAAGTAACTAGCCGCTAAATAGCGATAAAAGTTCAGGCTCCCCCCCCTCACATGAGGAACGGGAGCCTGAACTATTTAACGAACGGAGGCAGTGCTGGGCTATTCCGCCAGGCGCTGGGCTGCGCTATTCAGCGAGATGCTGCGCTGTTATTCCGCCAGGTGCTGTGCCAGGAAATCAACCGCCATGACATAGCCGTACGCACCCGCACCGGCAATCACCGCGGTAGCCTGCGGCGACACAAACGAATGATGACGGAACTGCTCACGACGATGCACATTCGACAGATGCACCTCAACCACCGGAAGCTCAGCCGCCTCCAGTGCATCATGCAGCGCCACCGACGTGTGGGTGTACGCCGCCGGGTTGATAATAATCGCCGCGCCACGAGTACGAGCACGCTGAATCTCATCCACCAGTGCACCCTCATGATTCGACTGCATAAACTCAACATCAAAACCATGATCCGCCGCGCGCTCACGCACCATACGCTCAATATCGTGCAGAGTGGTGTAGCCGTACACCTCGGGGCGGCGCTGCCCAAGCAGGTTCAAATTCGGTCCATTAAGCACAAAAATCGTATCTGACATAAAACCAGTGTGGCACAGTGAGCGCCCGCTGAGCGCTAGCTGGCGCGAACTGCCCAAAAAAGATGAGACACAGAAAATGATGAGAAGCGAGCCAAGTACGGTGAACCTCGCTACCGCCCACACACCCAAGCCCGGTACCCTCGCGCTATGACCGAGAACGCCACCCGCACCGAAGTAGAGAACACCGCGGCAGAAAACAGCACGGCTGAGAACACTGCGGCAGAGAACACCGAAGCGCTCCTACAAATCCGATTCGTCCCCGAATTCAAAGCTGCAGCCGCCGCACGCCGCCTCAACGCACGTGCACCCGAAAGCCACCTCGCCACCGTGCGCCGCGCCCGAAAGATTAACCGCATCCTCGGCGAAACCTACCCCTACGCCGTTGCAGAACTCGACTTTGACAACCCCTTCGAGCTACTCATCGCCACCGTGCTCTCGGCACAAACCACTGACGTGCGCGTCAACTCCGTCACCGGTGCACTCTTCGCACGCTACCCGGACGCCGCCGCGCTCGCCTCCGCACGTACCGAAGAGGTCGAACCCTACATTCAGTCCCTCGGCTTCTACCGCGCCAAGGCACGCTCCATCGTCACCCTCTCCCAGCAGCTCGTAGAACGCCACAACGGGCAGGTTCCCTCAACCCTCGAAGAGCTCGTAGAACTCGCCGGTGTCGGTCGCAAAACCGCGAACGTGGTCCTCGGAAACGCCTTTGACGTGCCCGGACTGACCGTAGACACCCACTTCGGCCGCCTCGCCCGCCGCATGGGATTCACCACCGCAGACGCCCCCGAGACGGTCGAAAAAGACGTCGCCGAACTCATCGAACGCAAAGACTGGACGCTCTTCTCACACCGCATGGTCTACCACGGCCGCCGCATCTGCCACGCCAAAAAGCCCGCCTGCGGCGTATGCCCCGTCGCCGACCTCTGCCCGTCCTATGGCGCCGGGGAGACGAACGAACAAGCAGCACGTAAACTCATGAAATACGAAATGGCACCCGGCCGAGAAGACCTGCACCTGCGATTCCTGCAGGGCGCAACCCGCCGCGAACTCATGGCAGAAGGCTACCCGCTCAGCGCCTAACGGCACCTGAACCGGAATGCGGCCGCGCAGAAGAGAGGTACACAGATGAGCGCACCCGAGCAGTCGCTACAACCCGAACAGGCAGGGCTGGATGCACAGCACCCCGCCCAGCAGGCACTGGCGGCTCTCGCAGAGGGCGGCGTGGAATTCGACGTCCAAGCCCTGCTGCGCAGCGCACCCGCCAGCCCCCTGAGCAAAGAAGCCGCCGTGCTGATTCTCTTCGGCGTGCTCGATAACTCGCCCTCCACCGGCGAATTTGACGGCTGCCCCGACAACGTCAGCGCCGACCTGGATGTACTGCTCCTCGTACGTGCCGCAACCCTGCGCTCACACGCCGGTCAGCCCGCCTTTCCCGGCGGCAAAATCGACCCCGAAGACTACGCGCTTGCCGAAACCACCGGCGAACCCGTCGCCCACATCGCCGCCCTGCGTGAGGCGGTCGAAGAAACCGGGCTCGACCCCGCCGGCGTGCAGATCCTCGGCCAGCTGCACACCCTGCCGCTACCCATCAGTAACTTCATGGTCACCCCCGTCATCGGCTGGTGGAACAGCCCCGTGCCCGTCGAAGTCGTCGACCACAACGAGTCCGCGCTCATCGCCCGCGTACCCGTGCGCGACCTGCTCAACCCCGCCAACCGGCACACCGCCTACGTCAAACGCGGCCGCACCTCACACCGCACCCCCGCCTTCGAGGTACGCATGCCCGGCGGCGAAGAATTCACCGTCTGGGGGTTCACCGCGATTCTGCTCGACCGAATCTTTGACTCGCTCGGCTGGACCGTGCCCTGGGACAAGAAAAAGATGCGCCCGGCACCCGGCTACGAAGAATAAAGACTCTTGCGGAATAAGTCCCTGACTTGCAGATACGAGGTGTAGATAGGGGCGGCAGGTAGCTTGAACGAAGCTACCCGCCGCCCCTATTTTTGCCTTTATTCGCCCGCAGATTATTTACCGTCTGCGTAGTTGTGCACCCGCGCCACCGACACCGGAAAATCAACCGGCACCCGACCGAAGAGCAGACGCGCCGCCTCCGCAGCACCCTCACGTACAATACGCTCCACGCGATCCGCCTCCAGCTCAGGACCGCACAGCAGAAGCTCATCGTGCAAAAAATACACAATGCGGGTGCGCATCGGCATACCAAAAATCCGCTCAGACAGCAGACGAGAACGCACCGCGCCCATCCAACACAGAGCCCACTCCGCAGCCGTACCCTGAACAATAAAATTGCGGGTCATGCGGCCGTGCGCACGCGCCGTCGATACGGCACGCGACTCAGCCGCCGGCGACGACCGATCGGCCACAATCTCACGGAAACGCTCATCCACCGGCGGGGAGGTACGACCCAAAAAAGTCGTCACCTGACCGCCCGCCTCACCAATGCGCGCGGCACGCTCCGTAAAGTCCATCGCCTGCGGAAAAAGCGCCGCCACATGCGGCAACAGGGCGCCAATCTCACCGCTGCGGCCGCCATACATAATCGCCAGCATGCCCACCTTCGCGTGGGAACGCTCCGTCAAACCCACACCCTTCATGCGCGCCAGCTCGGCAATACCCGCATACAGGTCAGCGCCACGACCCGCCGAAGCGAGCGCCTCATCACGGCTCAACGCCGCCAGAATACGCGGTTCAATCTGCGAGCCGTCCGTCACCGTCAGCACCTGACCCTCCGGCGCCTGCACCGCCTGACGAATCTCCGCAGGCAGTTGCAACGCACCACCGCCGGAAGCACCCCAGCGCCCCGTCGCGGCGCCACCCACCTCAAGATGCGGGCGGAATGCGCCCTCAGAAACCCACGTATCAGCCCACGTCCAGCCGTTAGCAGTCCAAATACGGTACAGCTTCTTATAGCGCAAAATCGGGTCAATCAGCGCCCAACGCTTCTGCCGCTGAGCCGGAATCGCTTCCGCCCAACTCTTCAACTCCCACGAACGCGTAGACTTCACCGAAACCCCCGCAGACTGCAGAGCACGCAAAAGATCTTGCGGCGAATCCGGGTTCAACGACGGCATAAACAGCATGCGCTGAATCTGCTCCGCCAACTCCTGCATCTTCTGTGGACGCTCCCCGGGCACCGGACGCGGACCCAACAACTCGCACAGATGCTCATGATGCGCCTGCACATTAAACGGGATGCCGTAATAACCAATCTCAGCCGCCACCAACGCACCGGCAGACTCAGCCGCCGCCAAAAGACGCAGCCGCTCCGGGTGCCTTGACTCGCTAATAGCGCGCGCCTGCGCCAGCCATTCACGCATCAGCACGCGCACCACCGGATGCTCCGGCAGCAGAGTCACCGGGCCCGCCGCCAACTGCGGGGCAAAAGGCTCATGAGGCGCCGCCTCAAGGAAATCGGGGGAGGAATCAGCAGGAGAACCGGCATGTGTAGCGGAAGAGGTGGCGGGGGCACTCAAAAAATCAGTGCCGAACAGCTCCTCCTGACCCTGAACCTGCCGCGCCACCGGCAGATACCCCTGAGGCTCGGCCGCCTCACGCACATCAGAAAGATCCAGCACCGGGCTGTACTCCACAAAACCGCTCGGATGCGTAGCGGCAGTCGTCAAAATTCGCTGCACCAGACGCAAATCATGGCACAGATGCACCCGCACCCCGCGGCGCAGAAGCAGCGGGTCAACGTGGCGGGTATCAGCCCAAATCCAGCGGGGAAAACGCGCCTGCGCCGAATCTGCCGCCTGCCGCTCCACCTCTCGCACATACGCCGGAAGATTCGCCGCACTCACCCGATCCGCCCGCGTAATCCGCGGAATAAAGGTCGGGTCCTGCAACTGTTCAGCGGTCGGCGCCGAAAAATGAAAAGCACCCCACGAGGTCACCGGTTGAGCACCGCGCGGGGACGCACCCGCGGCAATAGCCGAGGTGACCGGGTGCGCGGAGGTGCCGGTCTGGGCGGTAATACCCGCGCCGGTGGCAGGACTGAGCAGAACGTACATTCTTCCATTATCGGTGACCGGGTGCGAAGGCGCGTGGTTTGTGGTCGCGGGCGGGCGGTTTGCGGAAGAGGCAGGGGAGGGCTGAATGCGCCCCGGTTTGTCATAAAAGCGCCGGATGCGTGCGTTTTGTTCGTTTGAAGTGCGTGCATCGCGGATATTTCGGGGTACGCGAGGAGTTATCCACAGAACGCTCATTCTCTTAAAAATTTAGGGCGGGCGCAATGCTCTCCTAGAGTCATGAACCCCGCTATGAATCCCTCCAGCAATCCTGCCGGGCACCCTGCCGACAATCCCGGCGGCCCCAACGGTTGCTCGCCGCGTGCCGCACAGGGCGCGAATCAGCCGGGCGCACAGAATACGGGTGTCCAGAACACCCGCACGCACTCGCTACCCGCCCTGCTCATCCCCGAAGACTATCGCGCCCGTGCCGTCGCCCTGCACGCCCGCGAACTGATTCTGCGCTCGCCGCAGATGAGTGCTATCGCCCTGGGTGGTTTTAGCGGCGGTTTCAGTGCTGGATTCAGCGCCGGGGTTGAGAAGACGGTCGAGAAGGCAGGGGAGCGGCCGCCCGCAGAGGGCGTGGTTGCCGCGGGCAGTGCAAACGCTGCGAGTGCCGCGGGCGGTGGGTTACTCCAAGAATCCCAGCCTCTCCGCGAGATTCTCGAAAACGCCGTGGACGAGGCAATCTGCACCATCGACGGCGGACACCTGGGGAACACGAATGCAGAAGGAACGGGCGCAGACGGAACTAATGTGATGAAGCCCCGAAAATTTCGCGCCAAAACGGTGCACTCCGCGCCCGCCTCCTGGAGCTACCCCAGCGTGGAATACGTGCCCGTCAACCGGCAGACCGCGCTGCGCTACCTCGCCGCGGAACTCTACGGCCTCGGCGCCCTCGACCTGCTCCTTGACGAGGGGCAACGCGCCGGAACCATCACCGATATCTACGTGAACTCGCCCTGCGATATCTGGGTGGGCATCAACGGAACCGCCCGCCCCGTGGCGCTGAGCCTCGGCAATGAGCGGCGCGTGCGTGACCTTGCCGAGCGGCTCATCCGCAGGCACGGCGGGCAGCTGGATGCCGCGCATCCGGCGGCTGACATCAGCGACGAGCACGGCAAGCGCATCCACGCGATTATCCCGCCGCTGAGCGAACGCACCCGGCTCTCCGTGCGCCTACCCGCCCGCGAGCGCCCCACCCTGGCGCAGCTGCAGGCCGCGGGGCTGTGCGATGAGGCGACCGCCGCCTACCTGCGCCGCATGATTGCCGAACGCCGCGGATTCCTCATTAGCGGGGGCACCGGCACTGGCAAAACCACCCTGCTCAATGCCCTGCTGGGGCTGTGCACGCCGCAGGAGCGCCTCATTTTGCTCGAAGACACCCCGGAACTTGCGCCGCAGCATGAGCAGGTTATTGCCCTCAAAACCCGCGCCGCCAACTCCGAGGGGGCCGGCGAAATCGGGTTGGGTGAGCTCATTGTGCAGGCGCTACGCATGGGCCCGGATCGGCTCGTGGTCGGTGAGTGCCGCGGCGCGGAGGTGGTGCACCTGCTGACCGCCATGAACACCGGTCACCGCGGTGCTGGAACGACCCTGCACGCCAATAGCGCGCAGGCGGTGCCCCTGCGTTTGTGCGCCCTGGGTGCGCTCGCCGGACTGGATAGTAGAACGGTCGCTCTACATACGGCGACGGCTTTTGAACGCATTATCCACCTGGAACACCGGGATGGTCGCCGCCGCATCGAGGGTATTTACAGCCTGCACCCCGCAGTTGAGGGGAGCGAAGAGTACCTGCAGGTCAGGCGTATCTCTACTGGCTCTGAAGTTGGGTACTAGCCCCCGAAATGGGGGAATCAGAAAACGTGAAAGGAGGAAGCAATGAAGCAGAACGAGAAGAGCAACGGAAGCCTTCACGAACGCTGGACTGAATGCTGGGCTGAGCGCCTAGCTGGGCGCATTGCCGGAGCAGCCAGTGCCGAGGAAATGCGCATGTGGCCACTCATGCTACGCACTCTTGCCCTGAATCTACGCGCCGGCATTCCCCTGCAGGAGGCGGTGCACACCGACCCGGGCTCCGGGCAGTTCGGGGAGGGCGAGCCGGTGCCGGGTACGGGGAAAACGCGCGTGAAGAATAGCTCTCGGAAAAGCGCCAGGAAAAACGCCCGGGCTCTACGTACACGAGGCCTCTCGCCCCTTTCCGAAGACTACGGGCACAAGCGGTGCGCCGAAGATATCCGCCGCTTCACGCAGGCGCTCGCCACGGTCACCTCCTGGGGTGCCCCCGCGCACCTCGCCTGCGCCCAACTGCTCGAAAATAGCACCCGGATGCGCCCGCACAGCCGCGAGCGCCTGCACGACCTGCAGCTGAGCCTGCGCATGAGCGAGAGCGCCGGTGCGCCGCTCGCCACGAGCCTGGAACGCGCCGCCGAACACGCCGAAGAACGCATCGACGCGCTCCTGGGTAGGCAGAGCGCCCTCGCCGCACCGCGCGCCACCGGCAGGATTCTCTCCTGGCTACCGTTGCTCGGCCTCGGCTTGGGGGTGCTCATGGGAAGCGACCCCGTGGGCGTGCTGACCGGCTCCATTCTCGGGGCGCTCACCGGTTTGCTCGGACTGGGGCTCGCCTTCGCCGGGCGCCGCTGGACCGCCGCGCTCGTGCATCGGGCTGAGGTAGAGAGCGCGGCAAGTAATGGAGTCGAACAAGCCTCGAACGTGCCGCCTGTTGATACTGCCCTCGTGCTGGAACTGCTCGCCGCGCAACTACGCGCCGGGCTCGCACCGCTCGCCGCACTGGGCACCCTCGCCGAGGCGCTCAATAGTCGACCGCTACACACGGTCTGCCAGCGCCTGCAGATGGGCAGCGGCTGGGGGAGCGCCTGGTCGGGCTCCGCGGCGGGAACCTTCGGTGAGTTGCGGGATGCACTCGCCCCCGCCTACACGGGCGGCGCACCCAGCACTGCACTGCTGCTCTCCCTAGCCGACGCGCACCGCCTCAGCGAACGCCGCGCGGCAGAACGCGCCGCCGGAAAGCTCTCCGTAGCGCTCGTGGTGCCCCTCGGGCTATGCTCGCTGCCCGCCTTTATCTGCCTGGGCATTGTGCCCATCCTCATTTCGCTACTACCCACGCTGACCGGCTAAAGAACCGTGCCCATAAGCGCTGTCGACTAGCTGAAATGCTGAAAAGTTTAAACCTTCGCTTTAGACCCTCGCCCATCTGCAACGAACGCGGATGAGCACCCACCCCGCCCCGAATGTTCAGGGCACAACGAAAGGAAAACCAATGACGAACACCCTCTGCGAAGCAATCCGCCACGACCTGCACACTGCCGATATTTCGGTCGGCGCTCCGGTCAATGCCCCGGTCGGTGCTCCGGGTGGCATTCCGAACAAAATTCAGCCCGCCGCACCCGGTGCAGAAGCGCAGACCATTCTGGGCCCCGTGCCGCTGTCCGTTGCCATCGCAACCACCATGAAGCAGCTGCGTGAAGAATGCCCCGAGCTCTTCACTGATACCGAGTTCTTCAGCGACGCTGAACTTTCCCCCGGCGCTGAGCAGAAGCACGCCGGCCCCAGGATTGACCCTCACGAAATGGAGATTGATATGAACACGGACCGCCTGAGCCCGGAGCAGGCGCTGACCATTGCCCGCGCGCTCGCCGAGGGTTGCACCCTGGACGAATGCGGCGCCACCTGCCGCAGCCTGGGTGAGCACGCGCCCGGCTGCGCCGAATATGTGCCCGCTGAAGGCGATGAAAAGGCACCCGCTGAGTACGCCCCCGCGGGTGATCCGGAGGAGGGTGCCTCCACCGCGGAGTACGGCATTGTGATGCTTGCGGCGGTCGGTTTTGCGGGCCTGCTGGTGCTGATTCTCAAGTCCGATGAGGTGCGTTCCATGCTCCTGGATATTGTGCGTAACGCCCTGTCAATTGCGGGCAATACGGGGCTACTCTAGCGCCTTTGGAAAGCCCGCTATAGGGTTTGACTCTGGGTGTTGTAAGCCCTAGAAAATCAGGTCAGAAAGGAGGAATAAAGAATGAACGCTCATGCGAATTTGGGTGCTTGGTGGCGTGCTCGGCCCGCAGGGAAAACCGGGACGGAATCGGCACTCTCAACCCCGCATAAGAGCCCCGCAGAAGAGGGGGTCATCACCGCCGAATTTGCGGTCGCCCTACCCGCCGTGACGGTGATGCTCGCCCTCTGCCTGGGTGCCGCCTCCACGGGGGTTGCACAGCTCAAGGTGGAGGAGTCCGCGCGAACGGCAGCTCGTGCCGCCGCCCGCGGGGACTCCGAGGCGCAGATTCGCTCCGCCGTCAACCGCATCGACCCGGCACAGAGCGTGCAGATTTCCGTTTCTCCTGATAGCGCAGTTGATGCGGGGGAGGGGCGTGCCCGGCAGGTGTACGTGCGGGTGAGCCGCCCCGCCCCCGGTGTGATTGGCTCGGCGACCGGCTGGGTACTGCGGGCGGATGCTCACGCCCGTATTGAAGGCGGCGGTGGCACTCAAGAAAACACCGACAGTGAAGAAAGCGCTGACAGTGAAGAAAGCACCGGCAATGATGGTGAATAAAAGCGTGGTTATTGCCTGTCCCGCGGAAGAGCAACCCGAGGAGGGTAGCGGCACCGTCCTCGCCCTCACCATTATTGCCGCGCTGCTGGTGCTGACCGTGGTGATTGCCGGGCTCATCGGGGTGGTTTCTGCGAATCGCAGGGCTTCCGCAGCCGCCGATTTGAGTGCGCTCGCGGCGGCGGATGCCTACCGCGGGCTCACCGGGGGCGACCCGTGCGCGGTTGCGGCGGATCTTGCCGAACGTCACGGCGCGCAGCTGGAATCCTGCACGTTCCCGGACCGCCCCGAAACGGTGGATGTGACGGTCGCCGTCCCCGTCGCAGGACCCATGGGTGTGCTGGGCCCGGCGAGGGTGCGTGCCCGCGCCGGGGCTGAGTATCCCGAAGGAGGGCACCCCGAAGAAGAACACGCTGTGGGTGACGCGGAGGAGCTGAGCCCGGCGGAGGTAGCCGAGCTGGAGGAAGAGCTGGAAGCTGAGCAAGACTCGGCGCTTGATTCTCCCGAATCAGAAAACCCGCCTGAGCCAGAAAACCCGCCTGAGCCAGAAAATCCAACCGAACCAGAAAGCTCCGCAGAATCAGAAAACCCAGCCGAGCCAGAAAACCTAACTGACTAGGCTATTTACGCTTATCGGGAGTTGTCATCCCAGCTCGCCCTACGCCTCCTGCAGTAACCTACGCCTCCGCCATGCTCCGTGGCATCGCCTGCAGTAGCGCCCGGGCGCCGTGCTTGCTGAGCGGCTCGTTGCGGTTGCCGCAGATGAGCCTATCGCCCTGGGTGGTTTTAGCGCCGGGTTCAGTGGCGGGCTTAGCGGTGGATTTAGTACCGGGGTTGAGAATGCAGGGGAATGTCTGCCTAATGACGGATTGTTTGATATTGTAGATTTACTTAGAAAAGTGGAATTAACTGATGAGCAAAAGGTAGAAATATATTTCTTGATAAAGAAGTATTTAGGTAGTGTGCAATAAGTTGCGTAAACACAATTTATTAAATACATTAATCGAATATTAGGGAGGTTGCAGTAGCAATGGGTAATTTGAATAATACGGTTAATTTTGTTAAAGAAATAGAGAAATTAAAGTCAGTAACAAGATTTAATAGAACCCTTGATGGAAGATTTGAAAATAGTGCCGAGCATTCTTGGCAGTGCGCAATAGCTTCAATCGTTCTTCAAGATTATTATCCTGAAAAATTGAATATGGAAAAGGTCATTTCTATGTTACTGATTCATGATCTAGGTGAGATTTATGCTGGAGATACTTGGGTTTTTGATGATAAAGGAAAGATTCACTCTCATGATAGAGAGCTAGAATCTATAAAAAAGACAATGAGCATCCTCCCAGAAGAAAAATATTTGAATATGAAAAATTCCTGGTTGGAATTTGAAAAAGGGCAGAGTGCTGAGGCAAGATATGCAAGAGTCATTGACGCATTGGTACCTCTAATAAATCACTTAGAAGTGTCAGAATTAAATTATAATCCAGATAATATTAGTTCAGATATGGTATTAGAAAAGAAAAAATTTATAAAAGGTGAATCTAAAGAGTTATGGAAACTGGCTGAAGAGCTGGTTAAGAAAAGCGTAGAAAAGGGCTTATATTTATAATATATCAAAAGCAAATCAGGAGAATGTCGCTACTTTTTATGAGTGAATCTTAGAAGCTAGCTACTCTGTTTTATTCCTTGATGGAACCTATCTGTCATTAAGACGTGGAACTGTTAGTAAAGAATGTATTCATATCGCATGTTGAGCATGTCCGGGGTGGTGAGGATGAAGTTGGCGTGTTCGCGGATTCAGCGGCGTTCGCCGGTGGGGGTGTCGCCGTCGTAGCTTGCTGCGTGGAGTCTGGGCAGGTTGTAGGAGGTGAGGTAGCCGAGCTGGAGGAAGAGCTGGGAGTCGGGCGGGACTCGGTGCCCGAGCTTCCCGAATCAGAAAGCCCAGCCGAGCCAGAAAGCTCCGCAGAATCAGAGAATCCACCTGTGTCAGAAAACCCGCCTGCACCAGAAAACCCAGCCGACTAGGCTATCTGCGCTCATCGGGAGTTGTCATCCCAGTTTGCCCCGCGCCTCCTGCAGTAACCTACGCCTCAGCTATGCTCCGCAGCATCGCCTGCAGTAGCGCCCGTGCGCCGTGCTTGCTGAGCGGCTCGTTGCGGTTGC
>NZ_KV818667.1:383575-441352 GCF_001814995.1 Rothia sp. HMSC066H02
CGTGCTTGCTGAGCGGCTCGTTGCGGTTGCCGCACTTGGGTGAGTGCACGCAGGAGGGGCAGCCGTTTTCGCATCCGCAGCTTTCGATTGCTTCGAGGGTGGCGCTCAGCCACTGCGTAACCGCGTTGAAGCCGCGCTCGCTAATGCCCGCGCCGCCGGGGGCGGCGTCGTAGACGAAAATGGTTGGCCTGCCGGTATCCACGTGAAGCAGCGTGGAGAGCCCGCCCAAGTCCCAGCGGTCGCTGGTGGCGATGAGCGGCAGCAGTCCGATGGCGGCGTGCTCGGCGGCGTGCAGGGTGCCGGGGCCGTCCTCTTCGGTCACGCCCGCGCCGAACAGGTAGCTGGGCTCGAAGGTGAACCAGACCGCCTCGGTCATGAGCACTTCCGGCGGCATGGGTTGTGCCTCTTCGCCCAGGTATTCGCCGCCGTAGACGGAGAATCGCCGGTACCCGGTGACCTGGTCGGTGACCTGAACCTGCCCGCGGTGCATGGTGAGCGGGGCAAGCTGCTGCGCGTCGGTTTCGGGGATAGAGATTCCGGGAACAGGCTCGCCAGGAGCAGACTCGGCGGGAATATGTTCGCCGGAAACTGCTTCCCCAACAGCGTTTTGCGCACCGTAACTAACCCGCGCACGCTCCGCCAGAATACGCACCTCGGTGCTCTCAACGGCGCGCGTGTAGTAGTCCGGGTAGACGCGGCTGAGCAGAATCACGCGCTCGCCCTCGCTGAGGGACTCGACCACGTACTGCGCGCTCTGATGAATATAGATTGCGCCCGGGTGCCCCTGGCTCATGGCGTGCGCGGCGTCCATGGTGCCAACCAGGGTGCCGTCTTCGGCGTCGATGAGCTGGTAGGGGCCGCCACCGGTACCGCGGATATCGACCAGGTCGGCGGCTGATTCGGCGTGCGTCCAGTACCAGCCGTCCGGGCGGCGACGCAGGTACCCCTGCTGCACCAGTCGATCCAGCAGTGCGGCGGTATGCGGCCCGAAGAGGCTCAGCTCTTCGGTGCGGATGGGTGCCTCCTGCGCGGCGGCGCACAGCTGCGGTGAGAGCACATACGGGTTCGTCGGGTCGAATACGGTTGCCTCAACCTCCTGCCCGAAAATCGCCTCCGGGTGGTGCACCAGGTAGGTGTCGAGTGGGTTGTCGTCGGCAATGAGCACGGCGAGCGCGTCCTGACCGCTTCGACCTGCGCGGCCCACGCGCTGCATGAAGGAGGCGCGGGTACCCGGCCAGCCCGCCACGAGTACGGCGTCCAGTCCGGAGATGTCGATGCCCAGCTCCAGCGCGGAGGTGCTCGCCAAGCCGAGCAGTTCGCCGTTGCGGAGTTTGCGTTCGAGTTCGCGGCGCTCTTCGGGGGTGTACCCGGCGCGGTATGCGGCGACGCGGTGGGAGAGGCCCTCCTCCACCTCGTCGAGGTAGCGTTGGGTCTTCTGCGAGAGGATTTCTACGCTGCGGCGCGAACCGGCGAAAACCAGGGAGCGGGTGCGGGAAAGCACCAGGTCGGTGAGCATTTGCGCGCCCTGCTCCACGGGGGAGACGCGGCGCGGCGCCTCCTGCTCAGCCTTCGACTGGACTGCCTGCTGCTGGGTGCTGCGGGCGCCCTTAGTGAGCTGATCGTGCGCCTTGGGCGGCATGAATTCGGGCTCCCAGAGCGCGACGGTGGTTTCACCGCGCGCGGAAGTGGACTCGGTAATGGCGGTGACCGCCTGCTGCGGCACGCCAATGAGCTTGGAGAAAGACTCGACCGGGTTGGAACTGGTCGCGGAGGCACCGTAGAACACGGGCACGGTGCGGTAGAGCGCGCAGACGCGGCGCAGGCGGCGCAGCAGGTTGGCGATATGCGCACCGAAAACGCCGCGGTAGCTGTGTGCTTCGTCGAGCACCACGTAGCGCAGCCCGCGCAGGAAGGATGCCCACTGCCGGTGGTTGCTCAGGATTGAGTAGTTGAGCATGTCCGGGGTGGTGAGGATAAAGTTGGCGTGTTCGCGGATCCAGCGGCGTTCGCCGGTGGGGGTGTCGCCGTCGTAGCTTGCCGCGTGGAGCCCCGGCAGGTTGTAGGAGGTGAGGGCGGTGAGCTGGTCGGCGGAGAGTGCCTTCGCCGGTGAAATGTAGAGAACGTTCGCTCTATTATTAAGGTTTTCAGCCCCGGAATACGCGGAAGTTGAGCTCACCAGATCACCGCACGATGCACGATAAATCGCATCCAGGGTAGGCATCAGATAGCTCAGGGTCTTGCCCGAGGCGGTACCCGTCGCCACAATCACGTGCCCGCCGCTGCCGGTGCTCTTTACGTCTTCGGCGTGCGCGGGAGTCGGTGCTTCAACCCGCTCAGCCTCAATCCGCCCCGCCTGCCAGCCGTAGCGTGCCGCACTCGCCGCCAGCGCCGCATCAAGACCCGCATGGGCGGCGTCTGCCGCCTGCACCTGGTGGGCGTAGGGCTCGGCAATACCGAGCGATTCGAAGGCCTCCACCACACGCGGATGCAACCACTGCGGCCACGGCGCGTAGCTCGCCTCTCTGGCGGCAATGGTGTGAATATGGGTCACCTGCTCGGGCAGGCTTCCGGTGCGTTCCGCCTCCGGCAACAGGGATGCCAGCACCTGCTGTGCGCTCGCGGGCAGCTCGCGGTAGCGTAGCGTTTTTGGGTGCGCTGCAGACTGTCCCTGCGGCTGTTCGGGCTGGTGTGTGGACTGCTGTTCGGGGTGCTGGTTGGCGTTCTGCGAAGGGGTGCTGTGCGGCATGGGTTCCATTGTAGAGCGGCGGGCTACAACACCCCGACCTGCCGCCGGTCATGTGCCGTCCTGAATCTGTGCCCCGTGCCTGTCTGAACCCCGCCTCGGCACCGCTTTTGTGCTGCCGACCCCGTAGTCAGCGCGCACATATCAAAAAATCTGCATGCTTTAGGCGTATATGACGATAAAATAGTTTCGTGGCTCAAAATAAGATTATTCTGTATTACCAGTTCGCCCCCATCGCCGATCCGCAGGCGGTCATGCTCTGGCAGCGTGCCCTCTGCGAGAAGCTCGGCCTGCGCGGGCGCATCCTCATTTCCAAGCACGGCATTAACGGCACCCTCGGCGGCGAAATCAACGCGGTCAAGGCGTACACCAAGGAAACCCGCAAGTACCCCGGCTTCAAGAACATGGAGTTCAAGTGGTCCGAGGGTGGCGCGGAGGACTTCCCCCGTCTGTCCGTGAAGGCACGCGACGAGATTGTGGCTTTCGGTGCTCCCGACGAGCTACAGGTGGACGAGAACGGCGTCGTTGGCGGCGGCGTGCACCTGAAGCCTGAAGAGGTTAACAAGCTTGTTGAAGAGCGCGGCGACGAAGTGGTCTTCTTCGACGGCCGTAACGCATTCGAGGCGAAGATTGGCAAGTTCAAGAACGCTATCGTTCCCGACGTGCGCACCACCCACGACTTCATTCGCGAGATTGAGTCCGGCAAGTACGATCACATTAAGGACAAGCCGGTCGTCACCTACTGCACCGGTGGTATTCGCTGCGAGATTCTCTCCGCGCTCATGAAGAACCGCGGCTTCAAGGAGATCTACCAGATCGACGGCGGCATCGTGCGCTACGGCGAGAAGTACGGCGATAAGGAACTCTGGGAAGGCTCGCTCTACGTCTTTGACAAGCGCATGCACATGGAGTTCACCCCGGACACCGTCACCATCGGCAAGTGCGAACAGTGCGGCGCCCCCTCGAACAAGTTCGAGAACTGCTCTAACGAGAACTGCCGTGAGCTGGTTCTGCTCTGCCCCGAGTGCGCAGCTGATGACGCGAAGCGTCATTGCGTGCCCGAGTGCTCGGTGGACCGCGAAGCAGCTGAGGCGAACGCCTAATGGCAGCCGCTAAGGGCGGCGCGGTTCAGATCTCTGAACCTCGCATTGAGGAGCACCCGGCGATGGTCGTTGCCGGCGTTTCGCAGGTGTTCCCCCTGGATGGCGACTTCTCCTCGCTGTGGGATGAGCTGAATCAGAAGGCGTCCCCGGCGATGCTGGATGTTCTGAACGTGACCCAGTATCTGGGTGTGTGCACTCAGCCGAACCCGAAGGGTCAGGTCCGCTACACGGCGGGCTTCCTGGTGTCGGAGCCGGCGAGCGCGGCGAAGCTTGGTCTGGGTGTGCTGGAGTTGCCTGCGAGCATCTACGCGGTGGTTGAGGTGACTGGCCCGATTTCGGAGTCTATTCCGGCTGGCTTTGCGAGCTTTGAGGAGGCGTTCTTCGCGAAGAATCCGCAGTATCGCCCGGTGGGTGGCCTTGAGGTGTACGGTCGCGGCGATATGCAGGCGGCTGATTACCGTATGGAGCTGTGGGTTCCGCTGGTGAAGCGTTCCTAGGGCAGCTTGTTTCTGTAGTTTTAGTTGCAGTTTTAGCTGTTGAATAGAAGGGTCCGGTGGTGCGATGCGTTCGTACCGCCGGGCTTTTCTGTGCCCTTTTCGGCTATATTTTGCGCCAGCATTTTGTGGCGGTATGTGTGCGCTGGGTGGGTGGGGCGTGCGGGCGGTGTGTGCGGCGAAAGTGGGGGGAGTGGTGCTCTGTGTGATACCCCGAAACAAAATACTTGACATGTAAAGTATCTGGGTTTAGATTTAAACCACCAGCCCGGCACTACACAAGCCCGAGCGCAACTCGCTAAGGAAAAACCATGAGAACCCCCACCACCCCCACCAACCCCGGCACTCCGCAATTCGATCCGCAGCTCGACGAATCCATCCGCATCAGCCACCTCGAACCCATGCGCGGCGACGAGAAGAAGCTCGGCTTCCTCTCCTTCGGCCACTGGGCTGAGGTTCCCGGTTCCCGCGTACCGAACGCTGCAGAATCTCTACACCAGGCAATCGACCTTGCCGTAGGTGCCGAAGACATCGGACTGGACGGCGCGTTCTTCCGCGTGCACCACTTCGACCAGCAGCAGGCGACCCCCTACCCGCTACTCTCCGCAATCGCCGCCAAGACCGAACGCATCGAGCTCGGCACCGGCGTGATTGACATGCGCTACGAAAACCCGCTCTACATGGCAGAACTTGCCGCCATGGCAGACCTCATTGCGGCGGGCCGACTGCAGCTCGGTGTCTCCCGAGGCTCGCCCGAATCCGTTATCCGCGGCTTTGAGAGCTTCGGCTACTACCCGGCAGAGGGTGAAAACGAGGGCGACATGGCGCGCCGCCACCTCGACATTTTCCTCAAGGCAATTGAGGGTGAGGGCATGGCGCCCAGCGCTCGCGTGGCGGGCAAGTATGCCCCTGTTCAGCCGCAGTCGCCGGGTCTGCGTGAGCGCATCTGGTGGGGCGCGGGCACTGATAGCACCGCCGTGTGGACCGCGCAGAAGGGCCTGAACCTCATGTCTTCAACCCTGATGCTGGAAGATAAGGGCATTCCGTTCGATCAGCAGCAGGCGCAGCAGATTCGCCTCTTCCGCTCCGAGTGGGTGAAGGCGGGCAATTCGGGTGTTCCGCGTGTTTCGGTGTCCCGCTCGGTGCTGCCCGTTATCGACGAAACCTCGGCACGCTACTTCGGTCGCCGCGCCGCGGAGGACTCGCAGGATTACACCGGCATTATTGACAACAGCTTCTCCCGCTTTGGTCGCAGCTACATTGGCGATCCGGCGGATATTGCCGAAGAGCTCGCCCGTGATGAGGCGGTCCAGGCGGCGGACACCGTGCTGCTGACTATCCCGAACCAGCTGGGTGTGGACTTCAATCTGAAGATGCTTGAGGCAATCGTGAAGGAGATCAAGCCCGCGCTGACCACCAAGTAAAGGTCCTGGGGTAAAGACCCCGTAGCACCTTCTGTGCCAGCTGGGTTTCGCGCCAGCGTGCCGCCGTCGCTTCCGTGATGGGCGGTGGTCGCTGATGAGCGCGAACTCTGCCGCCTCCTGAGGGCAAGGGCGCGGAGCACGTGCGGCAGCCAGCACAAGTGGACAATTGGTCAGTTATCACTGTATAGTCATCGTATGCTGACTATTGCTTCACACCTCGACGTCATGAACCGGCTCGGCCGCGCCATGGCCGACCCGACACGTTCCCGGATTCTGATGACCCTCCTCGGCGGCCCGAGCTATCCAGCCGTGCTCTCGCGCGAGCTGGAGCTGACCCGCTCGAACGTGTCCAACCACCTGACCTGCCTGCGCGATTGTGGAATCGTCGTCGCCGAGCCCGAGGGCCGCCAGACGCGCTACGAGATCGCCGACCCGCACCTCGCCGCGGCGCTGACGTCCCTGATCGACGTCACGCTCGCGGTGGACGAGGCCGCGCCGTGCATCGACCCGGCATGCTCGGCGTCGGGCTGCTGTGGAACGGCGGCGGGAGCATGAGCGAGACCCTGACCACCGCGCGCCGCGCGATGCTGCACCGGCGCGTCCGCTTCATCATCGGCTTCACGATCACGTACAACGTAATCGAGGCAATCGTCGCAGTCTGGGCAGGCGTCCTCGCCTCGTCCGCGGCGCTCATTGGCTTCGGGCTCGACTCGGTTGTCGAGGTACTCTCGGCCGCGGCCGTCACCTGGCAGTTCACCCGCAAGGACCCTGAGCGGTGGGAAACGGTCACCGTCAAGGCCATCGGCATCGCGTTCTTCGCGCTGGCGGCCTACGTCTCGACCGACGCGGTGCTGGCCCTGGTCGGCCAGGAGGGCCCCGACCACAGCCCGCTGGGTCTCGGTATCACCGCGCTGAGCCTGGTCGTCATGCCTCTGCTGGCGTGGATTGAGGTCCGCACCGGGCGGGAGCTGGGCTCCAAGAGCGTGATGGCCGACGCCAAGCAGCTCATCCTGTGCATCTACCTCTCCGGTGCAGTGTTCATCGGCCTCGTCCTCGACAGCCTGTTCGGCTGGTGGTGGGCTGACTCGGTCGCGGCGCTGGTCGTGGCGGTGCTCGCGGTGCGCGAAGGCCTGGAGGCCTGGCGCGGCGACGTCGAGTCGCCGTTCGAAGTGCTAGAGGACCTCGAAGACGACTGACCCGTCACCCGACGATGAAGAGCCAGTGCTGCAACCCAGACATGCGCTACGAAAACCCGCTCTACATGGCTGAACTTGCCGCCATGGCCGATCTCATTGCGGCGGGTCGACTGCAGCTGGGTGTGGACTTCAACCTGAAGATGCTTGACGCAATCGTGAAGGAAATTAAGCCCGCCCCGACCACCAAGTGAAGGTCCTGGGGTAAAGACCCTGAGGTAAAGACCCCGTGCCATGCTGTTTCCAGCGCTCTGTAATGCGCTGAGATGAGCTTGAGCCATACATACAGCGATGCCCCGGCAGGCACCCGCAAGGGTTCCGCCGGGGCATTACTATGCTCACGTTCTTAGAAATCCTTCTGTCTAAAAGTCTTTCGTCTTTTCCCAGGGCTCAATAGCGCCCGGAACCGCCTCAAACAGCGGATGTGCACACGCCGCCAGCTCGCCGCGTGCCGCCAGGCGCTCGTTCAACCGGTGCTCCCACTCGGGGTCGCGCCCAGCCACCTTGTGCCGCAGAAAGGCGAGCTCGTACTCCAACTGACCCAAAGGAACGGGAATACGCGCGACCGAAGCGTACGGGTCTTCCGCCTTGTCGGCACCGTTTTTACCTGCGCTATTTTCGCCCGCATCATCTTCGCCCGCGCCAATCAGTGCGCGGTTGAACGAGTAGCCGCGGGCATCCGCCTCATCCGCCAGCCCGGACAGGTAGGCGGCAACCGCCTCCAGCGGCTGCGGATGCGCGCGAAAACGAATCAGCTGCGGATGATTCGTGTACCCGCGAGTCAGACCCCGCAGCACCTTCTGCGCCAGCAGAGTTTCACGCCAGCAGGCGACCAGGGCGCGCCGATCGAGCAGACAGGGGTGAAGGGACCAAATGCGCACGCCTAGCCCTACGCTTCTGCAGTGTTTTCGCCAGCCGATTCTGCGCCCGCGTGCTCGTCGCTAAAGTGCAGGAAGCTCTTGAGGACCAGCTCACGCACCGCATGCAGCAGGGTGTCGCGCGGATGCTGCTCCTGCGTACCGCGTGCCGCGGCGGCCGCCCCGTCGTATTCGGGCCAGGACAGCAGCATGGCAAGAGCCGCCACAATCTGACCCACGGCAAGCTCGCCATCGCTCGCCGACGCAAAACCAGCCGTCTCGGTGGAGAGCAGCTGGGTGCGGCACAGACCCGAACCAGCACGCAACAAAATGACGCTGGGATGCTCGGCGCCGGGGCGGCCGTGGCGCTCCTCGGTGACATCCTCGGCGACCTCCAGATGCGCGGCAAGCAACGCCTCATCGTCCATGGCGGCGAGGCGGTCGTAGCGGCGCACGGACTCGGTGAGGGCGCGGGCGATGGGCTGCTGAATCGGGTAGGTGATCTCCTCGAAACGCTGCAGGGGCTCGGTCACGCCTGCCGCGGTCGCCTCGGTCGGGCGGCGCAGCCAAATCATGCCGAAACCAATAGAATGAACGTTCCGGGAAGCGAAGTCGTTCAGGTACGCCACGTAGGTCTGTTCGTAGTGGCTGCGGTCGCGGTTCTCGCTCGCGTCCTTCAACCAGGTCTCCGCGTAGGAGGCGGGGGTCAGCGCCTCACGCTGAATAAACCACGCCTCCGCGCCGCCGTCGGCAACCCAGGCGCGCGGGCGCTCATCCCACGGACGCGGTGCTTCCGGATCCGCCGAATCGCGAATAATTTCCCAGTTGCCCAGCATCTGCGCGCGGCCACCGGGCACCAGCACCGACGGCAGCTGACGCACCATCGTGCTCACAATTTCGTCACCGGGCAGGCCGCCGTCGCGGTAGGTGAACTGCTCCTCGGCGCTCTCACCGGCAACGCGCGGGGTAATCACGAACGGCGGGTTCGAAACCACCAGGTCGAAAAGCTCACCGGCGACCGGCTCCAGCAGGGAACCCTCACGCAGGCTCACGCGCGCCTGCGGGTTCTGCGGATCAATATTGAGTGCCTGCGCGTTCAGCAGCAGGTTAAAACGGGTGAACGCCAGGGCACGCTCCGAAATATCGGTGGCGGTCACGTGCTCAGCGTGGGCAAGCAGGTGGAAGGTCTGAATACCGCAGCCGGTACCCACATCCAGGGCACGCTTGACGGGGGTGCGCTCGGTAATCTGCGCCAGAGTCAGGGAAGCGTGACCAATGCCGAGCACGTGATCCTTACGCAGCACGCCGGGGCGCTGATGCGCACCCAGGTCGGCGGCAACAAAGATTTCGGTGCCGTCATCGGCGGCGTGCGGGCGCAAATCAACGCTCGCGGACCAGCGGGTAGAATCCGCCGAATCGCACTCAATCAGCGCGGCATTCTCAAAATCAACCAGGGTATTGCCGAAAACCTCGGCTGCCTCCGCCTCAGTGAGCGGGCGAGCCAGCAGGAAAAACGCCAGCAGACGCGCCAGGTTCTTCTCACCCACACTGTAACCGCCGCGCAGAATGTGCTCCACACGCCACAGGCCCGGAACCACCTGGTCGCGAGCCATCGCCTCAGCCGCCTCAACACCGAGCAGCTCCTGCACAGCGTCATAACTGTAGTTCAATGCCAACAGGCGTTCACGGATGCGGGTCAGGCGGGCGTAATCATCGCTGCGGGGAGCATCCGCAACGGCGGCGTACTCGGGAGCGAAAGAGGCGGCAGAAATAGTCATGCACACCATTCTACGCATCCGCCGCATCTGCCCGGGCGCGCCCACCGCGTATAGGCGGCAGTGCAATGACACAGCCCCGACCCACCCACTGACCAAAACCGTCATCTGCGCAAGAGCGCCCACCCCATCGCATACACTGAAACCATGAGTAACCTGTACCCCGATGAAAGTATCAGCGTCGACAAGTGCTGGGAGCGTCTGCACGCAAACACTCTCGGCCGCCTCATCCTCACTGACGGACAGCACGTTGATGTGCTGCCCGTGCTCTACGCCGTCGCCAGCCAAGACGACAAGCAGGAAATCTACATCCGCACCACCCGCGGCAACAAGTTCTCCTCCGTGGTGGTCAGCCGCCGCGTCGCCTTCGAAATCGACGAAACCCTCGAAGACGGCATCCGCTCCGTCATCGTGGTCGGTATCGCCCACTGGCTGCCGCCGGAAATGACCCCGCAGATTGTGCGCACCTTCGACCTGCCCGATTCCGAAACCCACGAAATGCAGTGGGTGCGCATTGCGCCGCAGACCGTGTACGGCCGCGAATACCCGCTGCTGCCCGCATACCTGGATGGCACCCACCCCGACTCTGACACCCTCACCAGCTAGAAACGCAGGTGAGCGGGTGCGGTGCGCCCCAGCGCTATACCCTGCATGAGTTCCGCACACACACCACCGTGCACACACCACCGCTCCGGTACCGTATGATGTACCGAGTACCCTGCGCACTTATGCAAGCTCAACACGCCCGGTCCTCATCAACCAGAACCGGGCCAGCTCGCCCGGTGCCGGGCCACCGCGCGCTCGCCGCATGAAACGCACAGAGCGCACCACATCAACCCAACATAAACTACACCCCCACCGATCACCTCACCCCACGTACACCACACCCCGCCGGCGCCCACAAGCGCCAGCGTAGGTTATGGTTGAATACGTAGCTTTTCAACACACAGATAGAGGAGTGCCGTGCCCGCTCAGGCAAAGACCGGAAAAGCCCTGCTGATTGTGGAGTCTCCCTCCAAGGTCAAAACCATTAGCAGCTACCTCGGCGAGGACTACCTTGTCGACTCGTCCATGGGCCATATCCGCGACCTTCCGCAGCCCTCCGAACTGCCCGAAAACCTCAAAAAGAGCCCCGTCGGCAAGTTCGCTGTCAACGTTGAAGAGAACTTCGAACCCTACTACGTGGTCAACCCCGACAAAAAGAAAAAGGTCGCCGAACTCAAGCGCAAGCTCAAAGAAGTAGACGCGCTCTACCTGGCAACCGATGGTGACCGCGAAGGTGAAGCCATCGCATGGCACCTGAAGGAAGTCCTCAAGCCCAAGGTACCCGTCTACCGCATGACCTTCCCCGAAATCACCCGGGAAGCCATTCAGCGTGCCTTCGGCGAACTGCGCGACATCGACCTGCACCTGGTCGACGCGCAGGAAACCCGCCGTATCCTCGACCGCATCTACGGTTACGAAATTTCCCCCGTACTCTGGCGCAAGGTCGGCCGCGGCCTCTCCGCAGGTCGCGTGCAGTCCGTCGCAACCCGCCTCGTGGTTGAGCGCGAACGCGAACGCATGGCATTCGTCGCCGCCAACTACTGGGACCTGACCGGACGCTTCCTGACCGCAGCCTCCGAAGGCTTCGACGCCAAGCTGGTCGCCGTAGACGGCAACCGCATCGCCACCGGCAAGGACTTCGCTGACAACGGCACCCTCAACACCTCCAAGGTCACCCACCTGAACGAGGAAGCCGCCCGCGCGCTCGCTGCAGCCCTGCAGTCCGCCGCGTTCTCCGTACGCTCCGTTGAGACCAAGCCGTACAAGCGCCGCCCCGCAGCGCCGTTCACCACCTCCACCCTGCAGCAGGAAGCCGCACGTAAGCTACGTTTCTCCTCCCGCGTGACCATGCAGGTGGCGCAGCGCCTCTACGAAAACGGTTACATCACCTACATGCGTACCGACTCGGTGGCGCTGAGCGAGCAGGCGATCTCCGCCGCACGCCGCCAGGCATCCGAGCTGTACGGCGCAGAGTTCGTGCCCTCCGCACCGCGCGTGTACACCTCCAAGAGCAAGAACGCGCAGGAAGCCCACGAAGCAATCCGCCCCGCGGGTGACACCTTCCGCACCCCGGACGCTGTGCGTGGCTCCCTGTCCAACGACGAGTTCCGCCTCTACGAGCTGATCTGGAAGCGTACCGTCGCCTCCCAGATGGCTGACGCGACCGGTTCCACCGCCTCCGTGCGCCTGGGCGCCGTGGCATCTAACGGCCAGGACGCCGAGTTTGCTGCATCCGGTACCGTCATCACCTTCCGCGGCTTCCTCGCCGCCTACGAGGAGGGCGTTGACGCATCCCGCGTGGCTGAGCGTGAGGCGAAGGACGCTGAGAAGCGCCTGCCGAACCTGACCACCGGCGAGGCACTGACCGCCGAGGCGATTGAACCCGCCGGCCACGAGACCCTGCCGCCTCCGCGCTACACCGAGGCATCCCTCGTGAAGACCCTGGACGAGCTGGGCATTGGCCGCCCGTCCACCTACGCGGCAGTTATTTCGACCATCATGGACCGCGGATACGTGAACGTTCGTTCTGGTTCACTGATCCCGTCCTGGATTGCGTTCTCCGTGGTGCGCCTGCTCGAATCCAGCTTCGGCCCCTACGTGAACTACGAGTTCACCGCGCAGATGGAAGAAGACCTCGACCGCATCGCACGCGGCGAAGAATCCCGCGTCGAATGGCTGGGCGAGTTCTACTTCGGCGGCGGCTCCAAGCGCGGTCTGAAGCCCATCGTGGACAACCTCGGCGAGATTGACGCCCGCAGCATCAACTCCATCCCGATCGCGGACGGTATTGTGCTGCGCGTGGGCAAGTTCGGCCCCTACCTGGAAGCCGAAGGCACCCTCGACACCGAGACCGGCGAACTGACCGAACCGATCCGCGCGAACGTACCCGCCGACCTGGCACCGGACGAACTGACCGAAGAGAAGGCACGCGAACTGCTCGAACAGGGCAAGTCCGACGGTCGCGTGCTCGGCGTTGACCCGGTCTCCGGCAACCAGATCGTGGCACGCGACGGCCGCTACGGACCCTACGTCACCGAAGTCATCGAAGAGATGACCGAGGAGCAGATCCAGGCGTACCTGGACGCGCAGCCGACCGAATACTACAAGAACGGCAAGCCCAAGCCGAAGAAGAAGCCCAAGCCCGCCAAGCCGCGTACCGCGTCCCTGTTCAAGTCCATGGACCTGGCGACCGTGACCCTGGAGCAGGCACTGCAGCTGATGAGCCTGCCGCGCGTGCTTGGTACCGACGCTGAGGGCGTGGAGATTACCGTGCAGAACGGCCGCTTTGGCCCGTACCTGAAGAAGGGCACGGACTCCCGCTCGATTGGCAGCGAAGACGAGATCTTCACGATTACGCTGGAGCAGGCGCTGGAGATTTACTCCCAGCCGAAGCAGCGCGGTCGTGCGGCGGCTAAGCCTCCGCTGGCTGAACTGGGCGTGGACCCGGTCAGCGAGAAGAAGATCGTGGTGAAGGATGGACGCTTTGGCCCGTACATCACCGACGGTATTACGAACATTACGGTTCCGCGTGCGGAGTCGGTCGAGTCGCTGACCCACGAGCGTGCGGTGCAGCTGCTTGCTGACAAGCGCGCGAAGGGCCCGGTCAAGCGTAAGACCGCCGCGAAGAAGACCACTACCGCTAAGAAGACGACTACCCGCAAGACTGCGGCGAAGTCTACTACCGCGAAGAAGACGACCACTCGTAAGACCGCGGCGAAGAAGACCGCCGAGTAATCTGCCGCGTTGTCAGCCGAGTAGCGTTTCTACTTGAAGGCGTAGGATGCGTCCCGAACCCCTTAGTGGGGTGGGGCGCCTCCTGCGCCTTTTGCGTGCCCGGGCTTTTGCGTGCCCGGCGCGTTCGGAGGTTCGGCACGATTTTTGTGCCCGCGCTGTGTGTCTTAGGCTTGCGCTGTGCTGATGTTGGGCATCCGTCCGGATTGTTTGCGGAGTGAGCCGCGCCTCTGACAGACTGGAAGAGGCGCCGCACCTGCGGTACCGCACACAGACAATATCCCGCCGCGGGGCGGGGGAGGGGAGCGCATCGTGCGCCTGGGAGTTCTGGATGTCGGGTCGAATACGGTCCACCTGCTACTGATCGACGGCAGCCCTGGAGCGCGCCCCGAACCGTACGCGTCCCATAAGATTCCGCTACAGCTCGTGCAGTACCTCGACGCCGAGGGCAATATCTCACAGGAGGGCGCGGACGCGCTGACCCGCTTCGTGACCAGCGCCCGCGACTTCGCTATCGAGAATGAGGCGGAGGACCTGCTGGCGTTCTCCACGAGCGCTATCCGCGAGGCGGGTAATGGCGCGGCGGTGCTGCAGCAGGTGCGTGAGCAGACCGGCGTGAGCCTGAACGGTATTTCGGGCGACCAGGAGGCGGCGATTACGTACTTTGCGGTGCGCCGCTGGCAGGGCTGGGGTGCGGGCCGCATCCTTGATTTTGATATTGGTGGCGGCTCGTTTGAGTTTTCGACGGGTACGAATGCGTTGCCGGATGCGGCGATGAGTGTGCCGCTGGGCGCGGGCCGTCTGACGCGTGAGTTTTTTGATGAGCAGCCGCCGAAGCCGAAACAGGTGAAGCGTCTGCGTAAGTATGTGCGTGAGCAGATCGCCCCGGTGGCGGAGAATTTGCTGCGTTATGGTGCGCCGGATATGACGGTGGGTACGTCGAAGACGTTCCGTTCGTTGGCGCGTATTTGTGGTGCGGCGCCGTATTCGGCGGGCCCGCATGTGAAGCGTGAGATGCATTTGCAGGATTTGCGATTGTGGACTCGTCGTATGGAGGCGATGACGGTGTCTGAGCGTGCTGACCTGCCGGGTGTTTCGAAGGCTCGTGCGGAGCAGATGCTGGCGGGCGCTATCGCTGCGGAGGCGGCGATGGAGGCGTTTGGGGTTGAGACGATGCGCGTGTGCCCGTGGGCGCTGCGTGAGGGCCTGATCTTGAAGCGTATTGAGCACCTGGCGGAGGGTACGGGTACTCCGGTCAACCCGAAGACCCTCCTGGGCGAGTAGACCATGATGATGAACCCCGCAGGCTGGTGCGTAATGGGCACCCGCCTGCGGGGTCACCGCATTTCTTTTGTATATAACCCGCCGACAAAGATGTAGGAAAGGAACAATCACCGATGAAAATCCAAGACATTATTGACGAGGTCAATGAAGCCTGGGGTGAAGAGCACGAAGAAAAACGAAAAAAGATATTTTGGGATAACCTTGTCCGTATCCCATGTGGGGAATTTTTTCTGTGGACTTTAGTTTATTTATCACCATTAATTATTCTACTTCCTGCTTTATTTATTTCGCCTGAAAAAACTGACAATCTTCCACTGCCTCTGGCTCAATTTTGGATTAATATACCATATTATTTGCTGGATATAAGGGCTGGAATTATTGTTTCACTTGCCAGTATTCTATTGAGCTTATATGTGAGTGTGGGTAAATTTGCTGATGGGGTAGAAGGAGTTAGTGGTGATGCGCGCCGAGCCACGTATAGAAAGTTTGCACGCATTGTTGGTGAAATTGTCTTTGTGGTGTTTGTAATTAATTTTTGGTATGGGCTTATTGCTGGGTATCTTCAAGGTACGTCTCTTGTCCCTCAAATATTTGGATCCTGGAGTGTTGGTCCAGGGTGGGGCAAACTCATTGTTTCCGAGCATATCAATCTTGCTCGCTATCAAGAAATTCCTTTATGGGTTCTGTTATTTTTTGCCTGGTTTACCATGGTCTCTTCTCGAATGCTTACTTATAGCGAAAAAGATATATTGGTTAGAAGCTCAATTTATCTTGATAGGTTAAAGAATGCGAATGGAAGCGGAAGCATGTCATATTCTAAAGAATACGACATAGCGAAATATGAGTTCGAAGAAGAATTTTTTGGAAAACAAACGGGGAAGAATGTTCTAGCTCTCCCCGGTGGATCTCTTCGGGGTAGGGAAGGTACCTACTCTGGAATGTTCTACTCCGGTGCAAGATATGTGGGATTTGGTGTTAATGTAAGTATGAAGTCTTATATTTTGCATTGGCAATTCCTGAAGATTTCTATTTTATGGGCTGCAGTGAGCGCGCTGGCGATAATTACTATGGGGATTAATGGTTTTATTTCTGTAGTCATCGGAAGTGTTTTTTATGGTATGTATTTATTTATGGTTATCCAGTCTAGTGTTAATCTTGACTCGGATATATATAAATTAAATGTTATGCGGTTGGATAAGGGGTATCGCAGGGTTCTTGAATATGTTTCGTTCTATTGGAAAAACTGGATCAATAGGGTTGCTGCTTATATATCTAGTGGTATTATATTTATATTTCTGTTGACTGAATATCAGGGCGAGATGGCTGATATATTTGAAATTCTTGGCCTTTCGAATGATGAGGCATCTGTACTTTTTATTATAGTTTTTTTGGTGGTTTCCGTAGGATTGACAGTTGTTATTGTTTATGTTGTGGAAAAGTTTGTCTATCTGTCAATGAGGCGGATTATAGGAGAGTACTCTACTGTTGCTCTGGAGAAAAATATAAAATATTCTGAATTTTCGGAAGAGGATAGGGGGAAAATCGACTTTTTGATGGTTGCTTATATCTATTGTTTAATGCTTGGAGTGAATAAATACTATATGGATTATAAAGCTGAAGTGGGGCATGCTGACCTATCGCCGAACCAATCTGAATTGATTAGAAGTAGGTATTCCAGACCGACTATCTATAAGACATTTAAAAGCTCCAGTCACAAGTAGTTTGTCCAAAGATAAACGTTGAGAAGTCACATTGAGAAGTCACATGTGTTTCGAACAGCCACATCATAAGTGGCTTCTCGAAACATATGTGGCTTTTCGCTATGAGGGAGCTGTACCCCCCGCAGAATTTGTGCCATGGTTTAGCTTTTTCGGTAATGGGTTAGTGACTTCGGGCTGGGGTTTTAACCATTACCAAAGACGCTAAGTCATGACTGAAATTGCTAAGTCATTACCAAATTTCCGCCCCGCACCGAGCAACCCAAACGAAACAGAGCGGCCCCGGACACACACACGCATCCGGGACTGTCTCCTTCGCTTTTTTGACGAATTCTCTATTGCTATTTTGATATAATCATAGGAGATGTAATTAATAGCCAGAAGGACTGGGCAATATTGATATATTGCAGAATTTTTTCATATTAAAATTTAGTGACGTAACAAGAGAAGTGACTCTATGAGAGGCTATTGGAGGTATCGATGACTTTTCTAAACTATAACAAAGATGAAAAGTTGGAATTTAACTATAAGAGGGCATGCGGTCTGTGGCTAATTGTGGTAGCGGCAGTTATAGCAATAGCCACCATGACCGGAGGAAAACAAATAATAAATATGCAAGTATTCAGCATTGGCTACGTTATTAGCTTTTTCTCGATCAACATGAACAAGAAGGTGCTGAATAGACTAGCCGATGGCCCTTCGAGCGAATTTCAAAAGAAAGTATCTTCACGTGCCGTTATTCTATTGTTTGTCTTGATGGTTTTGCTGGGCGGCCCATTCTTTGCAACTGAAAATTGGAGACTGATTTGGCTGGGAGCGCTGATGGCAACCGCGCTGCATTTCTTCCCATACTATTTTGTGCATGGAAAGTCAATGATATATCTGGGTCTTATCTGTGCCATCAACGTGTTTGCAGGATATATTTTTACCAACATTCCGTTAGAAGTAATCGCATATATCGACGCGGCGATTAAGATCATCTTCGGAGTCTATCTGCTATTCCTTTCAAAGCCGTCAAAGCAAATTTAAGGCAGTTCTTCGGCACAACAAATCAGGGCGGCCCCGGACGCACACGCATCCGGGGCCGCCCCTATTTCTGAAAGCTACTTCTTAGAACCGAACGCCCGCGTCCACGCCCAGCGGGTCAGCACCGCCGTACCCACCGCAACCGCCATCGGCAACCACGCACTCGCACCCTGACCCGTAAAACCAATCAACAACGTCAACGCAGATAGCGGCGCATTCATCGAAATACCCAAAAACGCCGCCGTACCCGTCAACGCCGCCGCATACAACACCATCGACGCACCACCCGGCACCCCGCCCAAACCCGGGAACGCCCACAGCACCAGCGCCGCCACACAAAACGCAGCTGCCGCACCCAACGCCAAACCCGGCGTCAACGTACCGCCATAAGAACCGAAACGCAGACTCAACACCACCACGGCAGCCTTCGCAACAGCCAACGCCAACACGTACCCCACCGCTGCCGCGGTCAAACCGCCCGCCGCCGCATCCAACGACACATTAAACGTGTGCTGAGTCAGCAGACGACCATTACCCAAAATCTCCGGAAGCCACAACGAAACCACCGCGACCAGCGCAAACGCCACAGGAATACGCCACAGAAGAGAACGATCCTTCGCCTTCAACTTCTCCGCACGCTGCGACAACGCCCTAAAACCCAACGCCAACGGAGTCAACACCACACCCGTCAGCGCCGCCACAGTCAGCGTCGTCGCATCCAACGGAAGCTGCGGCACCGGGTACGTCGGCTCATTGACAATCACCAGATTCGCCATGACCGTCGCCGTCCACACCGTCACCGCACCCACATACAGCGACCGCAAGCTCAAACCAACAGCCATCGCCTCCACAAGGTACACCAGGCCACCAATCGGCACCTGATACACCGCCGCCAAACCAGACGCCGCACCCGCTGCCACCAGCAGACTGCGCTCACGAACACCCAACAGCGGGGCACCATCAGCGCCCACAAAACCAAGACGCTCCAGCAGATTCGAGGTACGGCCAGCCGCCAAAGCACCCAGCTCACGAGGCGCGACCTCCTTACCCACAGGAGAGCCCGCACCCACCGCAACAATCTGAACCAGCGAATGCGAAATCTGCCGCCACAGCGACGGGGTGCGGTCCTCCTCTGTAGCACCGGCAATCTGCGACTTCACGCCGACCACACGACGCCCACCAGACTGCAGGTAGTACCAGACCAACGCCACAAACGGGCCCAGCGCCGCCAAAACCAGGGCACGACGTGCCGGATCAGCACCGTCAGTCACCATCGGGTGATGCCCCTCAGCCTGACCGAAAGTTAGCTCCTGCATAAAGTCCAGAACATAATGCAAGGCAATCGCACCCAAGCCGCTGAACACGCCCGTGACCAGTGCGGCAAGGGTCAGCCCCAGCAGGAGGCGAAACGAAAAAGAACGGAAACCCGCAGGATTCTGCGGGCTATTCGGGGAAGAACTCGAGGAAGAACCGGTATGAGAAGACATAGAAAAAAGGGGTTTGCGTGTTGCGTGCTGTGTGGTTTGAAGGCTTCATGCCCGGCACAAACTGCCGTGGGTGGAGCTGTTTTCATTCTACGCCCGCAGAATTACGCCCTCCCCGGCATGCCAGAACGTGAGAAGCGGAGCCCCGCGCATTGGGTCGTGGAGCATGAGGTGAAGCCGCCGCCCAGAAAACGCGGAAGAAACACGAGCCAGGTCACATGCCCGTAGCCGCACCCGCTATGCTGGAAGGGTACGCCTCCACGCGCCCGCCGCGCACCGAACAGTAGCCCCCGGAACACACCGGCGGCACGCCTGCCGGCACCCGGCGCAGGCACCCCATTAGGAAGGATCAACGATGACCGCAACTATCGCTTTTCTCGGCACCGGCTCCATGAACGGCTCCATCGCCGCAGGTCTGCTCGCTGCAGGCCACGACCCCGCCCACATCCGCGCTACCGTGCGTAGCGAAGAATCTCGCGCCGCCCTCGCCCAGCGCCTCGGCGACAAGGTAGAAATCATCACCACCGGCGGCGAAGCTGACGGCAACCATAGGGCAACCGCCCACGCAGACGTCGTGCTGCTCGGCGTGAAGCCCTACGGCATCGTTGAGCTTGCCCGCGACATTGCACCCGCCCTCGCGCCGAACGCTGTTGTGGTGTCAGTTGCTGCTGGCGTGACCCTCGAAACCCTCGCCGAGTGCCTTCCCGCAGGTCAGCCCATTGTTCGCTGCATGCCGAACACCCCCTCCTCCGTGGGCAAGGGCGTGCTCGCCATCTCCACCACCGACACCGTGAAGGACGAGCAGAAGAAGCTTGTCGAAGAGGTCCTGGGCACCGTCGGCCTGGTCGTTGAGGTCCGCGAAGACCAGATGGATGCGGTCACCGCCGTCTCCGGTTCCGGCCCGGCATACGCGTTCCTGCTTGCGGAGGCGATGGCAGCCGCCGGCGAGAAGCTCGGTCTGGACGCAGACACTGCCCTCAAGCTGGCCAGCGCAACCGTTGCCGGCGCGGGCTTCCTGCTCGACACCAACCCGGATGCGCCCGCCCTGCGCCGCGCCGTGACCAGCCCGAACGGCACCACCGAGCGTGCACTGAACACCTTCGTGGACGGTGGCCTCTTCCAGCTGACCGAGGACGCGATGCGCGCCTGTGCGGCACGTTCGGCGGAAATGAGCCAGCTGTACACTGCTGACGAGGACTAATCAGCGGGAACTAACCAGTGGAGACTAATACCGTCCGGTAGCATCCCCCTGACTAGGTGAAACTATAGAAAAACAGCCTCCTCCCGGCAGAACGGGAAGAGGCTGTTTTTCTATGTCTATTTGCTTTTCTATGTCTAATCACGGGCTCCTCAAACGCAGGTTCCTCAAAACCAGCAGAGCTGGGGAAGATAACCGCCGCAGCGAGGAAAAACGCGCTTAGGGTCGAGCCGCGAAGCGCTCGATCAAATCCACCTGACCGGACACAATCAGAATGTCACGCGAGTGAATGCGGGTGGTGGCGTCCGCGTAGGTGAAGTCCTCACCGGGCGACTTAATACCGACCACGGACACACCGTACTTGGAGCGGATATCCGACTCGGCGAGGGTAAAGCCGTGGGTTTCCTTCGGCGGGCGCATCTTCGCAATCGCGAAGTCGTCATCAAACTCAATGTAATCCAGCAGACGACCCGAGACCAGGTGCGCGGCGCGGCGGCCGGCGTCCGCCTCCGGGTAGACCACGTGGTGCGCGCCAATACGCTCCAGAATCTTGCCGTGCGCGGGGGTAATAGCCTTTGCCCAAATACGCTCCACACCAATGTCCACGAGGTTCGCGGTAATCAGCACGGACGCCTCCACGGAGGTACCCACACCCACCACGGCGGAACCGAAATCGTCCGCACCCAACTGGTGCAGGGTGTCGATATCGGTCGCATCGGCGGAGACCACGTGCGTCAGCACGCCGGACCACTTCTGCACCAGCTCGGGGTCCTTCTCAATAGCAAGGACCTCCTTGTTCTGCAGGCGCAGCTGGGCCGCCACCGCGGAGCCGAAGCGTCCCAGACCAATCACGAGGACGGGGGCGTTATGTGCACTAGCCAATGGTGGGCCTTTCTTCGGGGAACTTGTAGAGGCGGCGGCGTGAACGCAGCGCCAGGCCGGTCGCGGCGGTCGTGGTGCCCACACGGCCAATGAGCATCAGGCCGCTGAGCACGTAGATACCCGCCGGCGGCAGGCTGGAGGAGAGACCATTCGAGAGGCCGCAGGTAGCGAAGGCGGAGATGACCTCGAAAATGACTTCCTTGAGATCCGCACCGCTAATAATCAGAATCGACGCGGCGCCGACACCTACCACGGTAGCACCCATAACAATCACGGAGATAGCAATACGCAGGGAGGACTCGGGGATGGTGCGGTTGAACGCGACAACCTTCTGATCGCCTCGCGCCTCAGCAAGGATAGACAGGGCAATCACGGCGATGGTCGTGACCTTCACGCCACCCGCGGTCGAGCCGGAGCCACCGCCAATGAACATGAGCATGTCCGTCAGGAGCGTGGAGACGGGGGTAATGCTGCTCATGTCGACCAGATTGAAGCCGCCCGAACGCATCATTACAGAAGCAAAAATGGCGTTCAGAACCTTGTCGCCTGCGGAGTAGTCGCCGATGGTGGCGGGGTTGTTCCACTCGAAGAGACCCCAGAAGAACGCGCCAAAAGCAAAGAAAAACAGGGTCGTCACGGTGGTCAGCTTCGCGGTGAGCGACCAGTGGCGGGGGCGGAAAGGATGATGCTGAATCGCAATGAAAACAGGGAAACCGAGCGAGCCCAAGAACACGGCAATGCAGATGGGCACGAGCAGGAAAAGGTCATGACCGTAAGGCACGATGCCGTCGGAATGTGGAGTAAAGCCAGCATTATTGAAGGCTGAGATGGAATAGAAAATGCTGTGCCAGATCGCCTGGAACGGGTCTTCGCCGAGGGTCAGGAAACGAGGAATCAGCACAAGCGCAATGATTGCCTCGATGGAGAATGAAGCATAGGAGACGCTCTTGATGATGCCACCGACCTCGCCAAGACGGCTGATGTTCAGGTCTTCCTGTGCGATGAGTTTGGTGCGCAGACCCATCTTACGGCCGATAGCCAGCGCCAGCAGGGAGGTAATGGTCAGAGTACCCAAACCACCGACCTGACAAGCCACAAGAATCATTGCCTGACCGAAGGTGGACCACTGCTCGGCGGTGGAGACGGTAGTCAGGCCGGTCACGGTCACCGCGCTGGTAGAGGTAAAAAATGCGTGGTGGAAAGGCGCGGGCTGCCCATCATTGGAGGAGATGGGCAGTAGCAAGGTGAGCGTAAAGAAGATGATGACCAACAGAAACGCAGTGATTGCGGTGCGAGAAGGCGAGGCAAGAACGGTCACGTCAATAAAGTCACGGAACCGTTCGAGGGTCTGCAGATTGAACCCCATGGGGGCGCGCTTACGCTGAACCTCGGAGGTTTCGCTCACGTGGTCGCGTAGGGCGAGCAGACGATCGAGGTCAATACCGGGCACGCTCGTGAGGATGCTAAGGTTTTCGGCTTCGAGGCGGTCGCGGCGACTACGGCGGACTTGTTGCTTTTGGGGTTCGGAGGTGGCACCGCTGAGGGTGTCCCAGCGGCGGTTGAGCTGGCCCTGGGGGTGGTGGTGTCGGCGCCGGGTGCGGCGGATGATGCGTCCCATGCGCCTCCTTCAGCTGGTCTGGGTGTTGGTGTGTTGGGTGGCGGATATGTGCCTGTTTTGACGCCTTCTAGTGTATCGCGCCTAAGGTGTGCGGAGGGGGTTGAGGCTCTGGTGGTTTGGGGGTAAATATGTGAGCTTGGAGAAGGCGTGCGGTTGGTTTTGTGGGTGGAACCACGAAAACTATATATTCTGAATTAGCTATATAAGTATTGAGGGTCTGGGTGGCTCGCATATGCCTAGGATGAGATACAGGAAATCTCCACGAGATGTGATAGGCACTTCATGCTTTTCTCCCCTTCAGTGCTTCATATTGAGGTAGCATTCAGCGGTCTTTCAGAATTTTTGAAGGTAATTTCCGTATCAGCCTCATTCTAAGCTTGAGGCGTCACTTTATATGTCATAATCGCTATATGCATTCTGATGTTTTTTCTGTCATCGCGGATCCGACTCGCCGCCGAATTGTGCGTATTCTCGCTGAGCAAACCCACACGGTGGGTGCAGTGGTTGAAAAGCTGGGCATGAGCCAGCCGACCATTTCGAAGCACCTGAAAGTCCTTCGCGATGCAGATGTGGTCTCCGTGACCGTGGAGGGGCAGCGTCGCCTCTACTCCCTGAACCCGGATGTATTCGCCACTGTGACCGAGTGGATTAACGAGACCGTTCAGATCGCACGCCAGTCCAATGAGGCGCACGCACCCGTGGCACTGCCCGGTGGCGTGACTGCATCTGCCTCCGACAAGACGGCAGCTGAGAAGCCGGTCGAGAAGACCTCCGAAAAGAGTGCTCCGAAGCCCGAGGCGACCGACTCCGAAACTCTCACCGTTGAGGCACCCACCTCCGAGGAAATCGAGCAGGCTCGCATTCAGCGCGCCCGCGCACAGTACCTGACCCCCAGCGCGCGCATCTACTCGCGCCCTGCGGAGCAGGCTGGTGAGAGTGCCGCTTCCGAAGCTGTTGCTGAGAAGGCAGGAGCTACTGAGCCTACCCCGCAGGAAGAGGCAGTGGATAGCACCCCGATGCGTCCCTTCACTCCCGCAGCCTACGGTTACGACGCTGGGGTGACCCCCGCGGCGTCGGCAACCCCCGCTCAGGCCGCTACCCCTGCGGCACCTGCTGAGGCTAAGCCTGTTGTAGCGCAGAAGCCGGTGGTATTCCCTCAGCCTGCGGCTGTGGTGCCTTATGGCATCGACCCCGCTGCGGTTGTGGGTGGCTCGATTCAGCCTATCCCTGTGATCCCCGAGGCTGTTGTGCTTGAAAAGATTGCCGAGGAAAAGGCTACCGACGAAAAGGGTGCAGCTGAGAAGCCTGTTGCACCCGCTGAATCCGTCAAGGAAGAAGCAACCCGCAAGGAATTTGCAGCTGAGGATTCTGCCGCTGAAAAGTCTGTGATTGAGAAGAACGTAGTGGATGAAGCCGCGGCAGAAGAGCCCGTGAAGGCTGAATCTGTTGAGGCTGAGTCTGTTGAGGCTGAGTCTGTTGAGGAAGCAGCTTCGCCCGCAGAAGCTACTGAGATGGCTGAACTCGGTGAGGGCGAGCCTGCCAATGATGAGCTCACCAAAGATGAGCCTGTCGAGGGTGAGCCTGCTAAGGCTGAAACCTCCGCTGAGGAGCCCGAGTACCAGACCATGCCCTCCTACGATTCGGTGTACCGCCCCAGCACTGAGACGAACAGCGCTGAGGCGAAGGATAACCACCGCGGTGGTCTCTTCGGCTTCCTGCGTGGCCGCCGCCGCTAAGACGGGTGGCTAGGGTCTGCCCTGCCGATCACTTCCGGCATTAACTCTCTGTAAAACACACACTCTCACTCACTTTTTGACCGAAAGACGCATTCACGTGGCTATTCATCGTAAAATTCTGCGCTGGCTCGAGAACGAACTGTTCGAGGGCAACATTCAGCTTGGCCAGGACCTGCCCAGCGATAGCGAAATTGCGCGCGCTATTGGTGTGAGTCGTTCCCGCACCCGCGAGGCTCTGCGCACCCTGGAAGATATGGATCTGGTGCAGCTGTACAACGGCCGCGGCAAGGAAATGCTGGTGCACCTGAGCGATGAGCCGGCTTCCGCGGCGAGTGCCGCTCTGCGCCTGCACATGTCCAGCTCGCGTTACCCGACTCGTGACCTAGTGCAGACCCGTATTCTGCTGGAAAGCTGGGCGATTGCGCGTATTGACCCGAAGACCGCCTCCTTCGCGGAGATGGATGAGGTCCTGGAGCAGATGGAAGATTTCGATCTGTCGATTCGTGACTTCCTGGAGCTTCTGTTGACGTTCCACCACCAGGTGATGCGTTGTGCGGGTAATGAGCTGCTGATGGGTCTGCTCGCGTCGGTGCGTCAGCCGAGCTTTGAGTCGATGCTGTCGCTGGTGGGCCGTATGCCGCTGTGGAGTAGCGCTGTGGAGCGTTTGCGTGCTGAGAGTCGCGCTATTGCGGAGGCTCTGAAGGCTGGCGACGCTGCGACTGCGCGTGCCATGGTGATTGGTCAGCTGCGCGGCATGTATTCCGATGCCGGTATTGACCTGGAGCAGGAGGCGACCTCTGCGAATGGTCTGCCGGGTGAGCCGATTGCTTCTGAGTTTGCGCCGGTTGATGTGGATGAGTTTGCCGCTGATGACTTTGATGATTTGATGCAGGATGACCCGTCTTTCGCTGATGCGGAGGCTCTGCCCGCCGCAGATGCACCCGTTGCGGCACCCGCTTCTGTGGAGCCTGCGGCTGAGCCTGTTCAGGCTTCTGCTCCGTCTTCTGTCGTGGAGTACACGGTGCCTGAGGGCGATATTGTCTACATTGAGGAGACTGCTGCTGAGACTCCTGTGGAGCGGGTTGATGAGCCTGCTGAGGTTCTTTCTAGCTCTAACGCTTCTGGTTCTGACAAGGTAGAACGTTCCATTCCCGCTGTTGCTCAGCCCGCACCTGCTACTCCCGCGCAGCCTACCGCTCATACGGTGAGCGCGGATGTGCCGCTGAGCTTCGGCACCCCGCGCCGCAGCACCCCGGTAGCGCAGGCTGCCCCCGCTGCTTCTGCGGCTCCGGTATCTGGTGTCCAGGCGCCGGCCTCCCAGACTCTCAGCTCGCAGACGCTCAGCTCCCAGGCCCCCAGCGGCCAGCTGCCGAGCGTCCCTGCCGCGTACGCGCAGGAAGAGGCTGAGGGTCCCGCGAAGGTTCTGCGCGCCTCCACGGCGGCTCCGCGTCGTCGTAGCGGTCAGATTATTTCTCCGGTGCGTGCGACCATCATTAAGCCGGTGGATCGTAGCAAGGTGCTGACTGCGCCTGCCCGTACCGCCCGTCCTGCGGCTGTTGTGACTGCCGCGGCGCCTGCGGAGTCTGAGTCGGCTGAGAAGGTTCTGCGTGCCCCTGCACGCCAGGAGGTGCCCGCCGTTCAGCCTGCTGAGCCTACCCGCCTTGAGGCGGCAGCGACCATCCACGACACCTACGAGAAGCTTCCGCATGATGAGCCGGTGCAGGAGCGCGGCGGCATCTTCTCGAAGATGAAGCGTTTCTTTGGCGTGGATGTGTACGAGCCTGAGCATGACGAAGCTCAGGAGGGCACTGAGAAGGAGCAGGTTCTGAAGGCTGAAACGAAGCCCGAGTCCCGGCCCGTCATTGATGAGGAGGCGCTGGCTCGTGCCGAGGCTGAGCGTGCTGAGCGTTTGAAGGCGTTGCATGCGGCGGCTGAAGAAGAGGCGGCTGAGGAAAGCGCCGCTGAAGAGGTTTCGGTAGAAGAGCCGCTTGAAGAACCCGCTGAGGCTTCTAATCCCGCCCAGGAATCGGTTGCGGAATCGGTAGAGGCCGCCTCTGACGCTGATGAGAGCACTGCTGAGGGTGCTGTAGCTTCTTCCGGTTCGGTGCTGTCTCATGGCCGCGGTAAGGGCTCGAAGAAGTCGAAGAAGAAGCGTCGTTAGGGCTACCGAATCCCCGTTTTTGCCCCGAGATATCCTCGATATACCCGCGGGAAAAGCGGAAATTCAGGGAAAAACTCCTGAAAAGCCGCTCTCGAATGGTGAAAATGGGGGTAAACCTAGTACTCTAGGTAGGTAGCGCTCTAAAACGCAAGGGTATTTCTGTGCCTAAAATGCGTTTTGGATCGGTTATACCGGTATAAATATCCCCGGGTAGCTACCGAGTCGAATGGCTCGGCCGGGTACGAGTAAAGTGAGGAAATCCTATGGGTTCCGTTATCAAGAAGCGCCGCAAGCGTATGTCCAAGAAGAAGCACCGCAAGCTGCTTCGTAAGACCCGCCACCAGCGCCGCAACAAGAAGTAAATAGACTTCTTTCGCCCCGCCCTCCGTATGGAGAGGCGGGGTTTTTGCGTTCCTGCAGTTTTCGCGGGCTGGGTTTTGTACGCCAGGTTTTGTATTTGTAGAGGGTATGTGCGGGTTACCTGTTTGGGGTGCGGCGCGCTATCTGAGAGACTGGGATTATGACTGAAACTTCCACCATTAAAGTTCACCTCATGCGTCACGGCGAGGTGCACAACCCCGAGCGCATTGTGTACGGCCGTCTGCCCGGCTACCGTCTGTCCGATAAGGGCCAGCAGATGGTGCGTCTGAGCGCTGAGGAGTTCGCGGCTCGTGCTGAGCGAGGCGCCCGTTTCGTGCATCTGGTCTGCTCGCCGTTGCAGCGTACCCGTGAGTCTGCCGCCCCGGTTGAGGAGCTGCTGGGTCTGACCGCGCAGCCGGATGAGCGCGTCATTGAGGCGGATAACTACTTTGAGGGTCTGCACGTGAACGCGCAGGAGCTGCTGAGGAACCCGCGTCACTGGACGAAGCTGTACAACCCGGCGCGCCCCTCCTGGGGTGAGTCGTACCTGGATCAGATTCGCCGTATGGCAGCGGCTGTTCAGGATGCGGCGCGTACCGCCTACGAGCGCGGCGGTGAGGGTGCGGAGGCGATTATTGTGTCGCACCAGCTGCCGATTTGGATTACTCGCCTGGGCATTGAGGGTCGCATGCTACAGCATGACCCGCGTGCCCGTGAGTGCAACCTGGCGTCGATTACGACTCTGGCGTTTAGCACCACTGATTTTGAGCATGAGATGCCGCATTTTGTGGGGTATTCGGAGCCTGCTGCGCCGCTGTACGGTGGCGTGATTCAGCTGCCCGGTAGCTGAAACATCCGGTAGCTAGTTCCTGAAGCTGTTTTTGAGCATAGTAAGAGGCTGTGAGCCCATCCGTTGCGGATGCGCTCACAGCCTCTTTCTGTAAACCTTTAGGGGTGCGAGCCTAGCTACCCTGACTAGTTCTGCCCGTTGCCCTGATTCGGGGTGTCCTCTTCGGGGTCCTGCTTGTTGTTCGATTCTGCCTCACGGCTGCGGCGTTCGCGTTCTGCCTTTGCTTTGAGCCAGCGCAGGTATTCTTCATCGTCATCGGGGGAAGAGACCGAGGGGGCGGGGGCGCTGCGTCGCTGACCGAATCCGGGGCGAGTGCCTGCCGCGGGCTGTGCCTTGGGGCGGCCCAGGATAAGCCACATGATGGGGCCTACCACGGGGAAGAGCAGGGTGACGAGAACCCACAGCCACTTGGGCAGGGTTCGCGCCTCGTGTGCGGGGGTGCGGACGGCGTCCAAGAGGGTGTAGAGGGTCAGACCCACGATGAGGGCTGCGCCGCCAATAATCAGCATGGCTCGAATCATAAGCACTACTATGACACACCGCCGCGTTATTGCGGAACTGTGAACCGGGTGCCCGCCAACGGCGTAATGGCGCGGCAATCCGGTGCAGATTTGTACGTCGGCTTAGTAGCCGGTCTTAGTAGCCGGTAAACACCTGAACTTCGTGGCTAATAATATCCAGCGAACCCAGCCACACGGCGAGGGCAAGAATAACCGAGTACACGAGCGCCACAATACCCGCCTGCTTGAGCACGGGAATCAGCTCGCGGCCGCCGCGCGTCCACACGGTCACGCAGGAGTGGATGGTCGGGCCCACCAGCAGGAAGATGAGCAGGAACCAGGGGTTTTCATCGAGCAGGAGCACGCCCAGACCCAGCGCCAGAGCCATCTCCACAATGTAGGTGATGCGCGACCAGCGTTCACCCAGGCGCACCGCCATGGTCAGTTTGCCCGCCTCAATGTCGGTGGGGATGTCACGCACGTTATTCGCCATGAGCAGCGCGCACGAAATCAGACCAATGCCGATAGCACCCACCCAGCCGAGCAGAGTCAGGGTGTGCGCCTGCGTGTAGAGGGTGCCCAGGGTCGCGACCAGACCAAAGTAGACGAAGACGAACACATCACCCAGGCCCATGTAACCGTAGGGGTGCTTGCCGCCGGTGTAGCCCCACGCCGCGAAGACGCTGGAGGCGCCAATCGCCAGGAACCACCACTGATTCGCCAGTGCCACCAGGGCAAGGCCGGCGAGCATCGCCAGGCCGAAGCAGCCGAAGGCGGCGTACTTGACGGAGCGGGGGCTTGCCACACCGGAACCGACGAGGCGCAGCGGGCCCACGCGGTCTTCGTCGGTGCCTTTGATGCCGTCGGAGTAGTCGTTGGCGTAGTTCACGCCCACCTGCAGGAAGAACGCGACGAGGAACGCCAAGAACGCGTAGAGCGGCTTGAATTCGTTGATCTCGTAGGCGGCAGCTGAGCCGGCAATAATGGGGGCGACGGCGAGCGGCAGGGTGCGCAGGCGAGCGCCTTCAATCCATTGGGCGGCAGTTGCCACGGGGGTTCCTTCCGGGTCTAAGTGCGTATGATGCGTGGGTGCTGTGATGCGAGGGCCAGGGCGTGTGGGCGGCTGCGTGCGCGGGGTGAACCCCGCGGATGGGCCTGCTTTAGCCCTGACGGTAGTCTCTGTCCAGGATACTGTATATTTCTGCGCGGTCCGGTTTGCCGGTGCTGGTGAGCGGGAAATCCGGCAGGATGCTCAGCTGCTTGGGGGCGGCGGGCGCGCCGAGATTTTCGGTGCAACGGGCACGGAGCAGGGCGCAGAGTTCTTCGTTCAGAACAGTACTGGCACTGTCGCTTATCGCAGGGGGTACGAGCGTGACCGCGGCGGCAATGGCGGTGCCCCAGCGGGCATCGGGCAGGCCGACTACGCAGGCTTCACGCACGGCGGGGTGCTCTTCGAGCACGGTCGCCACGGCGCGGGCGGAGATTTTCACGCCGCCGCTGATGAGCACGTCGTCGCTGCGGCCGAGTACCTGCAGGCGCTGCCCGCTACAGTTCTCGTTGCTTTCGGGAGCTGCTACAGAGCTCAGCAGCCCGTAGTCGTCGGTGCGGTACCAGCGGGTGCCGTCGGCGGCGGTGAAGAAGTGCTCGGCGGTGCGGGTGGCGTCGCCAATGTAGCCGCTGGCGAGGTGCGCGCCGCTGATCCAAATACGGCCCACCTGCACAGACTCTTCATTCGCCGGCTTCCCCTCAATATCCGGTACGGCGGGCATGCCTTCTTCCGGTACGAGCTCCACCCGCACGCCGGGCAGTACGGAGCCGGAGTAGACGCATCCGCCGGCGGTTTCGGCACTGCCGTAGGTGGTCACCGTGTTCAGCCCCAGGGCAGTAGCGGCGGCGAGCAGGTCGGCGCTGGCGGGGGCGCCTCCAAGCAGGATGCCGGTGAAGGATCCGAGCGCCTCGTGAATTTCAGCGCCCAGGTGCGGATCGGCGTCCGCGCTTTCGAGCAGTTTATGGAGCTGGGTGGGTACCAGGGAGATAAACCGGCGTGCCGAGCTCATGCGCTCAACCGTCTGCAGGAACACCTCGGGGCTAAAGTGCACGGGCTCAATGACGGAGCGGGCAATGACCGGGGCGGTACCGGCGAGCACGGATCGGGCGAGCACCTGCGCACCGGCAATATAGTGCGCGGGAAGAGCCAGGAGCCACTGCGATGCCGTATCGGAGTTTGAGCCGAAGAAGCGTTCGGTGGCTGCGGCACTGGCGGCAAGAGCTCGCGCGGTCAGTGCGGTGCGTTTGGGGGTTCCGGTGGATCCGGAGGTGCCCACCACCAGGGCAATAGGCTCCGCAGCCGCGCCCGCATCCGCCGTGTACTCGCCCAGTAGCTGCTCAAAGGCATTCAGCATGGCGTGAGGGTCGGCGGGCTGATCGGCGCGCACCTGTACCGCCTGCGGGTGCAGGGCAGCCTCCTGCGGGGCGGGGGAGGGCGCGAGCCCGGGTACGGGGGTGTTCATCATGGCTAAATCCTTAGCGGCTGTTTGTAGCGGCTGCGTGCTGTCATGCGCCGGTGTCATATGCCGGTGCGGCATCAAATGCGCCGGAGCCGGATTCTTAGCTGAGGTTCTCAGGGTTGAATCCGGCTCCGAGCCTATGCATCTGAAACTACTTCTGTAGAAGGGCTGTCTCTTAGAAGTAGTAGGGGTAGTTGGACCAGTCCGGGTCACGCTTCTGCAAGAACGCGTCGCGGCCCTCCACGGCCTCGTCGGTCATGTATGCCATGCGGGTTGCCTCACCAGCGAAGACCTGCTGGCCGAGCATGCCGTCGTCGGGCAGGTTGAAGGCGTACTTGAGCATGCGGATTGCCTGCGGGGACTGGCGGGCAATGTGCGCCGCGTATTCCAGGCCCTTGTTCTCGAGTTCTGCGTGGGGGACTACGTCGTTGACTGCGCCCATTTCGTACATGCGCTGTGCGTCGTATTCCTTGGCGAGGAAGAAGATTTCGCGGGCGAACTTCTGACCCACCTGGCGTGCGAGCAGCGCCGAACCGTAGCCTGCGTCGAAGGAGCCGACGGTTGCGTCGGTCTGCTTGAACTTGCCGTACTCTTCGGAGGCGATGGTCAGGTCAGCAACTACGTGCAGGGAGTGGCCGCCGCCTGCAGCCCAGCCGGAGACGAGGGCGATAACGACCTTGGGCATGGTGCGGATGAGGCGCTGCACTTCCAGGATGTGCAGTCGGCCTGCGCGTGCCGGGTCGATGCTTTCTGCGGTGTCGCCGCTGGCGTAGTGGTAGCCGTCGCGGCCGCGGATGCGCTGGTCGCCGCCGGAGCAGAACGCCCAGCCGCCGTCCTTGGCGGAGGGGCCGTTGCCGGTGAGCAGTACGGTACCTACGTCGGAGGTCATGCGGGCGTGGTTGAGGGCACGGTAGAGTTCGTCCACGGTGTGCGGGCGGAATGCGTTGCGGACCTCGGGGCGGTCGAATGCGATGCGCACGGTGGGCAGATCGCGTAGGATTTCGCCGTTTTCGTTGCGCTGAACCTGGCGATGGTAGGTGATGTCGGTGAAGTCTTCGAAGCCTTCGACGACGCGCCAGTCGGCGGGGTTGAAGATGTCCGAGACCTTTTCGGGAAGTTGTGCAGTCATAGACCCTATTCTACGTTGCCCGGGCGCTGTCTGAGGCTGTGAACCTGGTTGCCCGGTATAGCGAACCTGGTTGCCCGGTATAGCGAATCAGGTTGCCGAGCATATAAGAAGGCCCGGACCGCGTGTGTGCGGCCCGGGCCTTAGAAGTTGGGTAAGGAAGCTTACCCGGTCTTGGTTATTTGTAGGCTACTTGACCTTTGCGAGCTCTACCGCGCGGTCGAACTCTTCGTCAATGACCGGGTTCTTCTTGTAGGTGACCAGGGAGACGATGATTGCGACCAGCATTGCCGAGGCGAAGCCGGGAACCATTTCGTAGAGCACGGACTTCATCGGGCTCTGGCCCCATGCGAATGCCACAACGGCACCGGTAATCATGGAGGCGAGTGCACCCTGGGTGGTCAGCTTACGCCAGTAGAGGGAGAGCAGAACGGTCGGGCCGAATGCCGAACCGAAGCCAGCCCAAGCGAATGCGACCAGCTGCAGAATGGAGCTGTTGGGGTTCCACGCCAGGGCACCGGCGACCAGCGCCACGATTGCCACGCCTGCACGGCCGAGCCACAGGGACTTGCCCGCGCTGAGCTTCTTCGAGGAGAAGATGCCGTAGAGGTCTTCCACCAGAGCGGAGGAGCACACGATCAGCTGTGAGGAGAGGGTGGACATAATTGCCGCCAGAACCGCAGCCAGAATCAGGCCCGCAACGAGGGGGTGGAACAGAATCTGGGCGAGGTCCAGGAAGACCGACTCAGCGGTTTCGGGGTTGGTGAGGGACGCCTCGGGGTGGCGTGCAAAGTATGCGATACCCATGAACGCGCCGCTCAGTGCACCGAACACGGTCAGGACCATCCAGCTGATGCCGATGCGGCGGCCGGACTTAGCGTCCGCGGGGGTGCGCATTGCCATGAATCGCACGATAATGTGCGGCTGGCCGAAGTAGCCCAGACCCCATGCGAGGGACGAAACGATACCGGCGAAGGTGGTGCCTGCGAAGATGCTCAGCGCGTCGGGGCGTACCTGGCTGATGGACTCAACCACGGGGCCCACGCCGCCGAGGTTAATAATAGTGACGACGGGAACGGCAATGAGTGCTGCGAGCATGAGCAGGCCCTGAACCATGTCGGTGTAGGATGCGCCCATGAAGCCGCCGAAGAAGGTGTAGAACACGGTGATGCCTGCCAGCAGGAGCATACCGGTGTGGTATTCCTGTCCGAAGGAGGACTTGAAGAACAGGCCGCCGGACACCATGCCGGAGGAGACGTAGAAGGTGAAGAACACCAGAATCACGACGCCGGAGACGATGCGCAGCACGCGCTTGGTGTCATGGAGGCGGTTGCTCAGGAAGACGGGGACGGTCACGGCGTCACCTGCTACTTCGGTGTAGCTACGCAGTCGCGGTGCCACGAACTTCCAGTTGCACCATGCGCCGATGGTCAGACCGACGGCGAGCCACGCCTGGGAGAGGCCGCTGAGGTAGACGGCGCCGGGCAGACCCATGAGGAGCCAACCGGACATGTCGGATGCGCCAGCCGAGAGTGCGGCGACGGTGGGGGAGAGCTGTCGCCCGCCCAGCACATAGTCGTCAAGACTGTTGTTTTTGCTATTTGCCCATAGGCCGATTGCGATCATGGCAACAAAATAAATCGCCAGCGCGATGACCTGGTATGTACTCGCGGCCATAATGTTCCTTCTCTCCTGGTGATAGTGTGCGCCTGTGTGTATTTATGCGCTACCCCATAACTTTATGAGTGGCATAGGATACAGTCTAGGCTTTTAGGGGCTGAAAATAAAGTCTATTTGACGCCTGGGAATGAGAGGCCATGGAATAAATATGTATTTTCTGTGTAAGTTCTATGGTCGTACAGGTGGGGTGCTGTGGGAGCGTGTGCGAAAAAGTGCCCGAAAAATCCCTGGATTTCAGGGTTTCGGGCACTTGAGTGAAAGATATGTAGTTGAAAAGCAACGCAAACGCTCAGTGGCATATGCATCTAAAACGAATTAAACGAAAAATTTAAAAGCCGTTCGGAGTGTTGAACTGTTACACAACAATGTCACAGAGGCTTAGAGATCCCTCACAACCCACGGCTCAGAAGCCATACGAGCCGGGTCAAAACGCTCCAAAATCGCCGCCGCATTAGGCACCGGAACATCCGCGGAATGGGCGGATCCATCAGCGTTATACACCGGAATAGACGCGGCAATCCAACCCAAAATCGTCGGGATTTCAACGCCGGCCTCATGCAGCTGCGGCAGGGTTACCGCCCCATCGCGCTTCGCCAGGCGCTTACCCTCCTCATTGAGCGCCAGCGGCACGTGAGCGTAACGCGGCTGCGTCAAACCCAAAAGTTGCGCCAAATACGACTGGCGAGGCGCCGAAGGGAGCAGATCATCACCGCGCACAATCTGCTCAACCCCCACAAACGCATCGTCCACCACGGAGGTCAGGTTATAGGCGTAGGTGCCATCATTGCGCACCAACACAAAATCATCCACCAGCCCCGTGTAGGTGCCGTAAAGATCATCCTGCACCGTGTAGCTCGTGCACTCGGCACGCAGGCGCAGAGCCGGCGGACGCTGAGCACGGCGCTCCTCCCGTTGCGCCTTGCTCAGCTCACGGCAGGTGCCCGGGTATGCGCCCGGCGCACCGTGCGGGGCGCTAGAAGCCTCCTGAATTTCGCGGCGGGTACAGAAGCACTCATAGACGAGGTTCGCCTCGCGCAGCTGCGCAACCGCCTGCTCGTAGGCGGCAAGGCGCGTGCTCTGATACAGTACGCCCGCCTCTTTGATCTCGGCTCCCTCAACGCGCTCTGTCGGGGCGCCGGGGCTCGCGTCCCAATCCAGGCCCAGCGCCGCCAAATCGGCAATCTGACGCTCTGCAGCACCCTGGCGCACGCGATCCAGATCCTCCACACGCAGGTAGAAGGGCTTGCCGCCGCGGCGCGCCATCGCCCACGCCAAAATAGCGGTACGCAAATTACCCAGATGCAAATCCCCCGAGGGGGAGGGGGCGTAGCGTCCGGTACCGCTGGGGAAAGGCTGAGCTGAGGGAGGGGTAGGGGAAGAAGTCATACTCCTATCCTATAGGGGCGTTAGATGCGGGGTAACCGTGCGCACGACTCTAGGTTGAGTGGCATCGTGGCATAAATATTGCTTCTACGGATGCGCGCCGGGCTTTTCGAGGGGCTCCTTTGGTGATGATGTGCTGTTCAAACAATCCGGAGAGGTTGATAAGGCTCACCACTTTCTTATCACTAGAGATAATTTTGTGCAAAATAATTCACTTTCATTGCCTTGAATTGTTACCGAACAGTAAATTTCTGTTCTCTGGAAGCCCGAATAGCCCCGCAAGTACCAAAAATTACAGTAGGGTTGTATCTATGGCTCGTACTATTGAACTCGCAGACGGCGTGTACCGCATTGCGACCGACAACTACCGACTGAACACCGGACTGGTCCTCGGACTGGAGCGTGCACTAGTCGTAGATACCGGCGCAGGTCCCCGTCAGGCAACCGAAATTTATGATGAGGTTCGCCGTCTCACGCGCCTTCCTATTACCGTTGTAAACACTCACGGACACTATGAGCGTTTCTTCGGCAACGATGTTTTCGCGGCAATGGGTACCGAAGAATTCTGGGCGCATCCTCGCGCCGCGCGTGCAATCCGTAAATACGGTGAGGCGCAGCGTCCCTACGTCGAGACGCTGGAACCGGAAATGGCACACAATCAGGGTGCCGCCACCAATATTGTCGTTCCCAACCGCCTGGTCGCCAATAGGGGCGACGGCATCACTTTCACCCCCATCGACCTGGGTGAGCGTAGCGCAACCCTCATGTACATGGGACCCGGCCACACCGACGGTGACATTATGGTCGGTGTAGAGGATGTGCTGTTCATGGGCGGTCTGATTGAAGAGGGTACCGACCCCTACTTTGAGGATTCTTTCCCCGACCGTTGGATTGATACTCTCGGTGCCGTGCTCGAATTTGATCGTTACCGCGTGTTTGTGCCCGGTAACGGTGAGCCGGTAGACCGCACCTTCGTGGAGCGTGAACGCAACACCATGGTGACCGCTATTGAGTCGATTCGTTCCTCCACTTTAAATCGTGATGACGAGGCGACGACCGCGGCAATGTATAAGTTGCCGTATGCACCGGGTGCTACTCGCTTCCTGCTGGATCGTTTGGCTCAGCTTGAAGGCGCACCGGTAGCGGCGTACCTCGAAGCGGATCACCCGGATACCAGTGGTTTCACGGGTCCGATTACTCTGGGTCAGGCTTCGTACTAAAACCCCGTATGCAATATGCCTCATGGGGCATAAATACAGGTGAGGGCTGGTTTCTATGATAGAAACCAGCCCTCACCTTTTATATACCCATAACCTTAGGGCACGTATTTAGCGCTGAACGTACTGGGCGCGCATTGCCTCGCAATCAGCCTGCAAAGAAGCCGGGACTTCACCCATTGCCTCGCAAAGCTGCACGAAACGGTGACGCCAATCCAGGTGCTGCAGCGCCTGACGAATCTGCTGCTCACCCTGCGCGGGGGTCCAACGGGAGACCGCATCGGCAACCTGCGCGAGGCCCGCGCGTGCATCCGCATGATCAATGTCGATGGTCGCGCCATCCCAAAGGATTTCACGTACGGTGGTGGTGTTCGGAACCTTGCCGACCACGGTCACGCCCGAAGCCAGGGCATCGGTCCAACGACCGGTGATGTACTCCTTGGTCGGGTGAGTGTACGGCGCCGGGCTGACCGAAGTGGAGAACGCCAGCAGGAACTTCGCGCGGTTCAGCGAATCCTGCAGATGCTGAGCCGACTCGCGGTCATTTGCACCGAAGGGCGGGCGGCCCTCAAAGCTCAGACCCAGCTCAGCGGCGAGGGCGGCGGTCGCCTCGTCATCTTCGTAGGCGGCGGGCTGACGGCCCACGCGCAGCAGGTCGGTGCTCTTTGAGCCCAGAGTAGCCAGACGGTCGCTGAACTTGCTCCAAACATCCGCACCCCAGGGCAGAACGCCGGGGTTCTTCACGCCCGCGGCAGTCCAGGGCTGAACGTCGTCAACATCCGCAACGAAAATACGGTCGTAGGTGGAGGACTTAGCCACCGCAGGAATACGGTCATCCCAGAAGCTATCAATCACCCAGCCGTAGACCGCGCCGTAGCGGCGGAACGCGAAGGAACGCTGCGAAATGGCGTACAGCTGACCGGGATCAGAAGCAATCACCAGGCAACGCTTCGAGCCGCCCTTGAGGCGGGGCAGACGCGCCAGAAGCTTGGTTTCCTTGCTGAGGGATGCGCCCACATCCACGGTGTGCACGGTGCCGCCGGTGTAGCGGGCGAGAAGCTCCGCCATGGCGTGTACGGGAACCCAACCGGCTCCGGAGGGGACAGCAACAATAATATCGAGTGAGCTCATGAGAATCCTTGGGGGCAACGTCCGCCGCATGCACCGGGCTCACCGGGGTAAAACCTCGGGTCGCGGGCGGTGTGCATCAGCGGCAAGAGCGTGAATGTCAATAAATGATAGATAGGGTGCCTTACGTCAGCAGGCGCGCAAAAAACGCGAATGCAGCGGCGAGTGAAACCGCTACGACCGGCTAGCGTTCAGCCACGGAAGGCTATGGCACAGGTAGTTTTCAGTATATCGGTCAACCCTGCGCACGGGGCTTAGCCTGCAGCCTTTAGAAACAGCTTTAGGGTGTGTGAATGCGCACCTCAACGCCCGATTCGGTGCCAAACCCGGCAGCCATGCGCGCCAAATCAGTATTCGGGGCGGCAGCCACCGTGAAGAAATGATCCACAGCCGCAGTGAACTGCTCCTGACGAGCCATATCACCGTGTTCAAGGGTCGTGAAAATACCGCCGCCGGCATCGTCAAAGACCTCAACGCGCAGTTCGGGCAGAAGCTCAGTATTCGGCAGATTCAGCGAGGACACATCGTGCTGGAAGGTCAAGTCACCGCACAGCAGGGTCACCGGCAGGGCGGCACCACCAATGACCGGGCGGGAGTTCTCATCCACACCGGCAGGGTAGTAGCCAGACAGCGACACACCAATAGCGGTTGCAATCGTGCCGTCAATACCGGCAAGACCGCGATTAGCAAACACGCGCGCGGGGGCGGGCTCGCCCAGGGAGGGAGCTGCCGCATCCAAATCACGCACCAGGTTTGAGGAGCCCAGCACCATGAGGCGGCGCTGAGCCACCGCATCCTGCCAGACGCGGCGCGCGTAGGAACGACCGGCGGTGCGGTTGCGGTAATCGGTGTAGTCAACCGAGCTCTCAGCGCTGCCTACTGAACTCTCAGCACCGGGGTGTTCGTAGGCGGCAATGGCGCGCAGGCACTCATCCTGCAGCTCGCGGGCGGGCTCAACCCACTGCTCTATCCAGCTCAGCTCGTCCACCAGCTCATCAGCGGCAGCAGAGGATGCGCACGCAAACTCGGCGAGCTCGTGCGGGGTCGACAGCTCCACGAAGGAGCGGGCGCCCGGCTCATACCAGCTGGCGCGGCGCGGGGCGTAGAACGCGCACTGAATATTTTCGCGAGCCAGTAGCGCCGTAATCGGGCGTGAAAGCGTCGGATGACCAAAGAGCACCACACGCTCAATCTGCGCGGCGGGCACGAAAGACTCATCGCCGAGCAGCTGTGGGTAGTGAGGAATGGAGGTTGCGCCGTGGCGCGCCTCGGAGGAGGGCTCAGCAAAGAGTGGCAGGTTCAGCACGCGCGCGAACTCAGCCGCGAACTCGCCGGCGCCGTCAGCAGCAACCACCACGGTGCGGTGCGCCGGGGTGAACTCCGACAGGTCAGCCTGGGCCTCCAAAGAATCCAGAAGCCAACGCTGCTCAGCGCTGGAGAGCCCCGAACCTTCAGCGCGGGCGGTGCGGGCGCGGCCCTCAGCCTGCGGGTCGTAATCCTCCAGCAGGCTCTGCGCCCACTGCGGCAGCATCTGCGCAAAACGGCCAGAAGGGGTCAGCGGCGTATCGAAACAAATGTTCAGGTGCACCGGGCCAATAGGCTCGGCAGACTGCTTGCGCCAATGCTCGGCGCTACGACCGGTCAGCGCGTTCAAGCACGCCGCAAAAGCCTGAGTCTGCTCGCCCTCCACTTGCTCGGGGTAGGAGGTCAAATCGGCTTCAGCACGCACAAAAGGATGGAAGAAACTCGCCTGGCGGGTCGTCTGATTCACGCCGCTACCGCGTAGACGCTCCGGGCGGTCAGCGCTCAGCACCGCCAGGGGCACGCCAGCGTGGTACGCCTCCATGACGGCGGGCACGTACTCGCCCAGTGCCGTACCGGAGGTGCACACCAGGCCCACGGGCTGACCGGACGCCTTGGCAATACCCAGGGCGGTAAAGGCTGCACTTCGCTCGTCCACGCGCACGTGCGCAATGAGGGCGCCGGCTTCAGCGGCGGCGGCAATAGCGTACGCAAGAGGTGCGCTACGGGATCCCGGAGACACGACAACATGCCGCATACCGGCACGAATCAGCGAATCGAGCACGGATACTGCGGTGAGCATGGCGGGGGTTGAGCGGTTTTCAGTCACCGTACCATTCTAATGCCGTAAGGTTTTTCATTCAGTTATGGTTACCCTTCACGGGCGCGACCTTGATAACTGCAGTCTTCACAGTCCGCAGGCGCGTTCCAGAACCCGGTAGCAGGCGGTGACGCGCTCCACCCACCACTGGCGGGTCTGCTTGTCGGTGGCAAGACGCTCCAGGCGCTGCGGGCTGGGGGTGATGGTGCGCAGGTCCATGAACCCGTCGCGGGCGATGAGCGGCTCGTCGGTGACGTCCTCAGCCATGAGGGAGACCGTGCCCAGACCGCACCCGTACCTCAAGGTCGGTAGGGAGGCCGCCAGGGAGGCACCGGTGGCAATGCCCACCGAAGACTCCAGCGCAGAAGACACCACCGCCGGAAGCTGCGCCTGCTCCACCAGCGCGAGCGCACGGCGTACACCGCCCAGCGGCGCCGCCTTAATAACCATGAGGTCCGCGGCGTTCGCGCGCGCCACCTTCAGCGGGTCTTCCGCCTTACGAATCGACTCGTCGGCGGCAATGCGGGCGGGCAGCCCCTCCTTGGCAATGGCAAAGCGGAGCGCAGTCATATCCTCAATGGATGCCACGGGCTGCTCTGCGTAGATAATGCCGTACTCGCAGAGCTTGCGCAGCGCATCAAGGGCACCGGCAAGGGTGTAGCCCATGTTCGCGTCCACCTTCAGGCGCGCATTCGGGAGGGCATCTCGTGCAGCCGCCACGCGGGCAATATCGTCGGCGAGGCTCTGACCCTTCTCAGCCACCTTGATTTTGAGTTCCTGAATCTCACCCTCGTACTTGGTGAGCACCTCCGGCACACGCTCGGCGGGTACCGCGGGCAGGGTCGCGTTCAGCGGGATGCGCGTACGCACCGGCTCCGGGGTGGGCAGCCACGCCGCCTCTAGCGCGCAGGCAAGCCACGCGGCAGACTCCTGCGCACCGTACTCGAGGAAGGGCGCGAACTCGCCCCAGCCGTACGGGCCGCGAATCAGCGCGCTCTGGCGGCTGTTGACCCCGCGGAAGGTGACCGTCATCGGAATTTCGACCGTGAACAGGTTCTCCAGAACCTCCTGTAGCGGCGGCAGGGGAGTGTTCGTGAGGTGAAAACCGTAGCCGAGAGGCGGCACGCTCATACTGGTGTTCAAGGTATCTGCCCTTCTTTGATGCGCTATGAGCTCACCATAACATTCTGGGGGCGGGTGGGTGCGCTCGCACCCTGTCACGCATTCTCTGGAAACTCTCAGGTTATGGTCGAAAAAACTTTAGTTTTTCATAGCTTAACCTGGGATAGTAGGTAGTTATTCGCCCGAGAACTCGGACGGTGCTTCGCATAAACCGGCAGCTTGGGGGCTACCGTTTTGAGGGGCTGGCATCGGCGGGCTCGGGTATCACTAACAGACATGAGGGCGAGAAGGTACAAAGGGTTATGAAGAAGAAAACACCGGCAAATACATCGGGTTCGGAAAACTCCGGTTGGGAGAGCTCCGAAAACCTCGATGCTACCAGTGTGCTTCACCCCGCTGATGTGCATGCGGCCGCTGCTGACAATGCGCCCACTACGGTGTTTTCCTCTGATGAGACTGCGGTGCTCTCTGATTATCAGGACCCGACTCAGGCGCTTTCTGATTATCAGGATCCGACTGCGGTTCTCTCCGATTATCAGGACGCTACCCAGGTGCTCACCTCCCACGAAACGGCTACCCATGCCGCTGCACAGAGTGATGACCGTACGAAAGTCCTGACGGATTACGGTTCATCGCCGGCTAACGAAGCTGCGCCTGTAGGTTCTGCAAACGCGGCTTCTGCGAACGCAGGTTCCGTGAACGCTGAATCGGCGAATACCGAAGTTATTTCTTCGCATCCCGACACCTCAGAGGTTATTGGCGCGACTCGTCCTTTGCCGCGCGCTTACCGTGCCCCCATTAAGATTCCTGAGACGATTCCCTCGCCGCAGGAACGCGCCTCGCAGGGTAACTACAGTGCGGATGAACCGATGCAGGCTACGCGCCGTCTCGATCCGCCGAAGCCTCCGGTGAGCGGTTTCCCGCTGAATAATCAGATGGGTGCGCCTCAGATGGGTGCTCAACAGCCTCTTCCCACGCGTGCGATGCCTCCGCAGCCGGTGGCTTATCCTCCCGAGGCGTATCCTGCCGCCGCCTACCCGAACGGTGCGTATGTTCAGACCGGTCAGGTTCCCGTGGATGCTTCGGGCCGCCCGGTGAATCGTCCCGGCGAAGAGCAGGGGCATCATCTTCCGAGTACCGGTATTTTGATGCGTCACGTGATGGCGTTGCTGTTCTTGGGTCTGTCTCTCTACGGTGCGTTTGTGTTCTTCATTTACACGGCGACCGGCCAGCAGGTTGATGAGCAGGCGTACACCGAGTATGCGCATCAGTTCAAGAGTTACCGCGGTCCGACCCTGACTGCGCTGGATTCTTTACCCACGATTGTTGGTGTGATTGCGGTGCTGGGTCTGATTGCGGTGCTGATTTGGAAGCACCGGTTCCTGCCCTCGCTGATTGGCGTGCTAGTTGGGGCTGCGGCGGTGACGAGCACGTACCTGCTCAAGCACTACCTGATCGTGAAGCCCGACCTGGGTGTTCAGGAGGCGCTGAGCAACTCGGCGCCCAGTGGCCACACGACCTTCGCGGCGGCGGCTGGCGCGGCGCTCTTCCTGGCGGCGCCTCGTTTTTTGCGGCCCACGGTGGCTCTCTGCGCGGCGTTGGCAACCTGCCTGACGGGTGCCTCCACGATTATTAACGGTTGGCATCGCCCGGCGGATGTGGTGACCGCTATTCTGGTCACCGCCATCTGGACGGTCGTGGGTATGGGCGTGTTGCGTTATGTGCGTCCGGCAGATTTTGCGGTGCCGGCGCGCGGTGGTTTGGTGCTGGTGCCGTTGATGACGATTGCAACGCTGTTCCTGTCGTTCTGCGCGGTGATCCTGTATCTGATTGCGATTTTTGCGCCGATTCCCGGTGGTGCGTTTACCGCGGCGACCTGCATGATTATTGCGGTGAGCTTTGGTATGACGGCGTTGATGGTGAACCTGTTGCGTCCGCGTAATAGTAATCGCTCCGCCTATTCGAAGGTGTGGAGTTATCAGTAGACGTTGTTCCCCTCCCTGCTCGGGGTGTTTCAGCTCGGTGTGAGTTGAGGTATTGTCCGGGTGCGGGGAGGGGAATACAATATAAGTAATTTAGTATTTTAAATACCAATAATAGGGAGGGGGTTGCGCACCCCCTTTCACTCACCCCTGAAGAGAAAGGTGCATACCATGGCAGGTACCCATGAAGGCCGCGTCCTCGTATTCCCCCAGCTCACCGAAGCGCTGACCCCCTTTGAAGATAAGCCCCAGGCCCGCAAGATTGTTGATGCCGACGGCGGCAACCTGACCCTCATGGAACTGGCTGCAGGCCAGTCTTGGCACGAGCACCACAGCGTGCACCCCGTCTTCGTGCAGGTGCTCAAGGGCGAGGTGATTTTCCACGTGAAGGACCGCGATATTACCCTGGTACCCGGCAAGCCGATTCACGTGACCGCCAAGCTGCTGCACTCCCTGCGCGCCGTGAAGGACTCCACCTTGCTGGTGACCATGCTGACCGGCGAATCGCACCCCGAACCCAAGGTCAATATTGACGTCGAAGAGGTCTAATCCCCGGCCTCTAAACCCCTGACCCCAAAACCCCCGACCTCAAAACATTAGCTCGCCGCCGCATCTGCGCAGGATGCCGCGGCGAGCTTTTTCTCTGTCCTCCTGCCCTCACATATGCCGGCGAGAATACCCTCAGGCTACGCCCTGAGCTTTCTGCACGCTCGTACACCCCCGCGCGGGCGTACCCTGAGAAGTACACTCCCGCTAACATCACAGGGAGCAACCCGAAAGGATACGCAATGCCCAAGTCACTGCAACGCCCGGTCGTTCTTCTCACCGGCGCCAGCTCCGGTATCGGCTACGACGTGGCGCCGCTACTGGTGCGCTACGGATACACCGTCTACGGTGCCGCCCGCCGCGTTGAGAAGATTGAAGAGCTCGCCTCCGAGGGCGTGAAAGCGCTCAGCCTGGACGTTACCGATGAGGCGTCCATGGAAGCCGCCGTGCAGCAGATTATTGACGCAGAAGGCCGCATTGACGTGCTCATCAACAATGCAGGCTACGGATCCTACGGCGCCATTGAAGACGTCCCCATCGACGAGGCACGCCGCCAGTTCGAGGTGAACCTCTTCGGCCTGGCGCGCCTCACCCAGCTGGTGCTGCCGCATATGCGCGCACGGGGCAGCGGGCGCATCCTGAACATCTCCTCGATGGCGGGGCGTATTACCTCGCCCCTGGGTGCCTGGTACCACGCCACCAAGTACGCCCTCGAGGCGTTCAGCGATGCACTGCGCATGGAAGTTGAAGAGTTCGGTATTGACGTGGTCATTATCGAGCCCGGCGGCATCAAAACCCCCTGGGGACTCATCGCGGCAGACCACCTCGAGGAATCCTCCCGAAACGGCGTCTACGCGGCTCAGGCGCAGCGGGTTGCGGCAAATATGCGTAGGCTCTACTCTCCTTCATCCAATCTCTCGGAGCCCAAGGTTATCTCTAACGCTATTCTGCGAGCCCTGGAGGCGCGCCGCCCCAAGACCCGCTACCTGGTAGGTTTCGGTGCTAAGCCCTCCGTGTTCCTGCATACCGTGCTACCGGACCATCTCTTTGACAAGGTGGCGCGCCGTATCTTCTAGAACCGAAATAGCGGCGAACTAGAGCATTCAAAAGCGGGCGGTGCTGCGCGAAACAGAATGTTTCGTACAGCACCGCCCGCTACGTTTTTCAAGAGCTAGTACTAGTCTACTACGGCGTGGGTCGGATCGAGCACGCGCGCCAAGAAAGCCCGAGTACGTTCGTGCTGGGGGTTGCCAATCACCTGATCGGCGGGGCCCTCCTCCACGACCACGCCATCGGCCATGAAGACGACCTTATCGGCGACCTCGCGGGCGAACGCCATCTCGTGAGTTACCACGATCATGGTCATGCCCTCGTCAGCAAGGTTGCGCATAATGCTCAGAACCTCGCCGACCATCTCCGGGTCGAGTGCACTGGTCGGCTCATCGAAGAGCATCAGGTCCGGGTTCATAGACAGCGCACGCGCAATAGCCACACGCTGCTGCTGACCACCGGACAGCTGAGCCGGGAAGCGGTCTTCCTTGCCTTCCAGACCAACCTTGGCGAGCTGCTCGAGGGCAACCGCCTCCGCCTCAGCCTTGGAACGGCCCAGAACCTTAATCTGAGCGATCGTGCAGTTATCCAGAATGTTCAGGTGGCCGAACAGGTTGAACTGCTGGAACACCATACCCATGTGGGTACGCACGCGGTTAATGTCTACATCCGGGTCGGTGACCTCGGTATCGCCCACCATGATGGTGCCGTCATTCGGCTCCTCCAGCAGGTTCACGCAACGCAGCAGGGTGGACTTACCGGAACCCGAAGGACCGATAAGGCACACGACCTCGCCCGGCTCGACCTGCATGTCAATGCCCTTGAGAACCTGAACCTTGCCGTAAGACTTGTGCAGGTTAGAAATGCGCACCGAGGAGGCGGCCATGGATGAAGTTGAAGCAGTCATAGTATCTTCCGTAATCCGTATTTGTCGTTGCGCTTACTTGCGGCCCGCAAGCTGGGTGCGGCGCTCAAAGTATGCGGAGAGCTGGCCCAGCGGAACAGTGATAATCAGGTAGCACAGACCCGCAACCACCAGGGGAGTCAGGCCCGCGTTAGCGGCGGTCAGGCCCTCACGGCCGAACTTCGCCAGCTCGTACTGAGAAACCGTCACGCCCAGCAGGTACACGAGGGAGGAGTCCTTGGTCAGCAGGATAACCTCGTTGGTCAGCGGGGGTAGAACCACTCGGAACGCCTGGGGAATAATGATCGAAATCATCGCACGAGTGTGGGACATACCCAGGGAGCGTGCCGCCTCCATCTGGCCCTTCGGGATCGCCTGCAGGCCCGCACGCAGAACCTCACTAATGTAAGCAGCCGAAACCATACCCAGGGACAGGGTCACCGGAATCAGGTTATCCACGAAGCGGATCTTGAACGCCAGGGGAATACCGTAACCGAACGCGAAGAAAACCAGCAGCGCCGGGATGCCGCGGAAAAGCTCCACGTACAGGGTCGCAATCCAACGGTAGGGAGCGATAGAGGAAATACGCATCAGCGCCAGCAGCAGACCGCCGGAGAGGCCCACGATGAAGCCCAAGGTGGTGTACAGCAGGGTGTTCTTCAACGCCACGGTGATGACGTCAGGGAACTGCTGAGCCGCAACGTCCAGGTTGAATACCTGCTGGCTGAGGGTCTTCCAGTCAGCCAGAAGAATGGCTGCCAGGGCGATAACTGCCAGAAGGGCGTACTGTGCGTAGCGGAAGAGCTTCTGCTTCTGACGGGGTGAGAGTTTAGAGGACATGCGCTTTCTTATCCGTGTGCTGTTTATCCGTGTGCTGTTCGGTCAAGAGCGTTCTACACGCTCACAAGGGTGAAGGCCGGAGAATCCCCCAACCCAAAAGTAATAAGGGTACTCCTGAATTGGGGGAGAGACTAACCGGCTAGATGCTTAGGAAGCGGAGGAAGAGGCGCTCGCGGAGGTGGAGGAAGTGGCACCAACCCACTTTGCCTTAATCTTGTCGAGTTCGCCGTTTTCCTTGAGCTTGGCGATGGTGGCGTTTGCCTTGGTCAGCAGTGCCTTGTTGTTGGAGGAAACTGCTGCGGCAATCTGCTCGGTGTTCTCGGAATCCTGGTAGGCAATCTTGAAGGAGTCCGGGTCGTTGGTCAGCGCCTCGGACACCACGGAGAGGTTCGCTGCGACTGCCTTGACCTGACCGGTCTTCAGAGCGGAGAACATGAGGGAGGTGTCTTCGTACTGGATGACCTCTGCACCGTTTTCCTTGGCGTAGGTTTCACCGCTGGTTGCCTGCTGCGCACCAACGCTCACGCCCTTCAGGTCTGCGGCGGAGGTGATGGAGGAACCCTTGGGGACCAGGATTGCCAGGTTGTCGTCGAAGTAGACGGTGGTGAATTCCATCTTGCTCTTACGTTCATCGGTCACGCCGATACCCGCCAGGGCGATATCGCACTGACCGGTGGCAAGACCGGTACCGGAGTCCAGACCCTCGAAGCTGATGGAGGTCAGCTGAGCCTTCACGCCCAGGTCGGAGGCGATAGCGTTGGCGATGTCTGCGTCCAGGCCGACGATGGTGCCGTTTTCTTCGTATTCGAAGGGCTTGTAGGGGGTGTTGGTGCAGACGCTGAGGGTGCCGGACTTGACGAGGCTGACCTCGCCGTTGGCGTCGGAGTTCTCGTTGGCGGTGGAGACGCAGCCGGTCAGTGCCAGGGGTAGTACTGCCAGCAGTGCGAGGGGCTTGAGGGATGCCTTCTTGAGGGATGCGGTGTTCATTGGGATGCTCCTGTGTGGGGTGTGCTCTATGAAATCTATGGTCTATTGTGCGCGCCTATGTTAAAAAATGCAAGCATACACATAAATATTCATAAATTTTTGCTGAATATGCATAATTCACACCCCCAAAAACTGAATAAAACCCCGAATTAGCAACTCGAAAACCACTCCGGAACGCACCTTAACGCACCGTGCGACACTACTACGGTTTACCCAACTATCGAATCTAGTAACCTCCATGCCACAATTGAGAGCGTGAACGCAGAGAAGAACACCCGCGCAACCCGCGCAACCCTAGACAAGAAAACCAGCGACATCGCCGCCATGTTCGATACCGTCGCCGAACGCTACGACCTCATGAACGGCATCCTCTCCCTCGGCCAGCACATCTACTGGCGCAAGCAGGCAGTCGCAGCCGTAGACGCGCACCCCGGCCAGAAAGTGCTGGACGTAGCCGCAGGTACAGGCGTCTCCTCCGAACCCTTCGCCGACGCCGGCGTGGATGTCATCGCAGCAGACCTCTCCGAAGGCATGCTCGACGTGGGCCGCCGCCGTCGCCCCGACATGACCTTCGTGCAGGCAGACGTCACCGCCCTACCCTTCGACGACGAAACCTTCGACGCAGTGACCATGTCCTACGGTCTGCGCAACGTCGCAAACTACCCCAAGGCACTGAGCGAAATCTACCGCGTGCTCAAGCCCGGCGGACGCATCGTCATCCTCGAGTTCTCCACCCCGACCTTCGCCCCCTTCGGCGCGGTCTACAAGAACTACATCATGAAGGCGATCCCGCCGATTGCCCGCGCAATCTCCTCCAACCCCGAATCCTACGAATACCTTGCCGAGTCCATCATCACCTGGCCCAACCAGCAGGAACTGGCGCAGAAGTTCAAGGAGGCGGGCTTCACCTCCGTACAGTACCGCAACCTCACCGGCGGCATCGTCGCCATTCACCGCGGTTTCAAGCCTGAAGCACACAACGCATAGATACCGCGTTCACACACCACCGAAGACACCAACACCAAGAAGATAGAAGACACCGTGAGCAACGCAGAGCAGCCCATTGCCGCAACCGACCTGCTGGGAGATCTCGACCTGAAGCTTCCCGCAGGCTTCGAACTCATTGCCGCAGACCCCAAGCTGGGTCCGCAGATTCTTTCCTCCCTCGCGCGTATTGAGGAGCGCCTGGCAGAAGCAATCGCCCAGACCGACCACCTGGCGGACGTAGCATCCCGTCACCTGCTCTCCGCGGGCGGCAAGCGCGTGCGCCCCCTGCTGGCTCTGCTCTGCGCAGCCGTAGACGGCGAAATCAACGACGAGGTTATCGAAGCCGCCGTGGTCGTTGAGCTGACCCACCTGGCAACCCTCTACCATGACGATGTTATGGATGACGCCCCCAAGCGCCGCGGCGTGGACAGCGCCCAGATGATTTGGGGCAACTCCGTCGCAATTCTGACCGGCGACCTGATCTTCTCCCGCGCATCCCTGCTGGTCTCCGAGCTAGGCACCCGCCCCATGAAGATTCAGTCCCAGACCTTCGAACGTCTGGTGCTCGGTCAGCTCTTTGAGACCACCGGCCCCCGCGAGGGTCAGGACCTGCTCGACCACTACATCGCGGTCATTGAGGGTAAGACCGGCTCCCTGATTGCCGCAGCCGGCGAGTACGGCTCCCTGCTTTCGGGCGCTTCCGAAGACGTTATCTCCATGGTCAAGGCGTACGGCGAGCTGGTCGGCGTGGCATTCCAGCTCGCTGACGACGTGATTGACATTGTGAGCGACGGCAAGACCAGTGGTAAGACCCGCGGCACCGACCTGCGCGAGGGCGTGCCCACCCTGCCGACCATCCTGCTGGACCGCGCGGTAGCCGCCGGCGACGAATCTGCTATCAAGGTTCGTGCACTGCTGGATGCCGACCTCAGCTCCGACGAGGCACTGGAAGCCGCTGTGGAGGCGCTCGCCGCCCACCCGGTCACCCAGGAAGCATGGCAGATCGCCTACGACTGGGCGGACCGCGCAATCGCCGCGATTGCTCCGTTGCCCGAGTCCACCGCGAAGGCTGCGCTGGAGTCCTTCGCTCACGCTGTGGTTCACCGCGAGGGCTAAAATACCTCACCACGTAGCGTGTGCGCTGGCGTAAGCGCTGATGCGTCTCATACTTCAAACCCCCGCTGAATCTGACTGGATTCAGCGGGGGTTTTTATGCATTATGGCTAGTCAACGCCGTTTTTCAGGGTGGGTGTGAGCGAGTGCCCTGTCCCGCATAGTTCCGTATGCTGGGGTCTCCTTGACCGCTATATGCCTTTAAGGTAATCCTTATAGGCATGCCTGAGGCGCACATCCACTCTTCAGACGTTTGACGGCTCCCACGCCCACCCCGTGTTGGAGAGCCGTTTACTATTTCTGGACGCGAGCAGAGCCCAAACACCCCGACGGGTTATTCTCGCACCAACCATCCGCGTCCCCACACATTCGAGGTTTACAACTATGGGAGCATCTACCCCTAAGGCGCCCACGAAGCGCGAAGGCTTCTCTAGCCGTCGCGTCTTTATCTTTGCCGCCATCGGTTCTGCTGTTGGTCTGGGCAATATTTGGCGTTTCCCCTACATCGCATTTGATAACGGCGGCGGCGCCTTCATGATTCCCTATATTGTCGCCCTGCTGACCGCCGGTCTGACCTTCCTGTTCTTTGACTACGCGATCGGTCACCGCGCGCGTGCGTCGTCCCCGCTGGCTTTCCGCCGTCTGAACCGTAAGACCGAGTTCATCGGCTGGTGGCACATGGGTATCAACTTCGTGATTGCTATCTACTACGCCGCTATTGTGGCGTGGGCTCTGCGTTACATGGTTTTCTCTTTCACGAATGAGTGGGGCGATAACCCGAAGGCGTTCTTCCAGGGCGAGTTCTTGAAGGTCGCAAAGGATCCCGGCGTCTCCTTGGACTTCAACATGAACATCCTGATTCCCATGGTTCTGGTGTGGGGCGTTCTGCTTGCTGTGATGGCTCTGGGCGTTCAGAAGGGCGTGGGCGCAGCCAACATTATCTTCATCCCGCTGCTGCTGGTCATGTTTGTTGGTTTGGTGATTTACTCGCTGACCCTGCCCGGCGCTGTGGACGGTCTGAACGCTCTGTTCACCCCCAGCTGGGACTCCCTGGCTAACCCGGACGTGTGGGTTGCTGCTTACGGCCAGATTTTCTTCTCGCTGTCCATTGGCTTCGGCATTATGGTCACCTATTCTTCCTACCTGAAGCCTAAGACTGACCTGACCGGTTCTGGTGCTGTGGTTGGTTTCGCGAACTCCGGCTTCGAGCTTCTTGCTGGTATTGGTGTGTTTGCGGCTCTGGGCTTCATGGCTCAGGCTGCTGGCACCCAGGTGAGCGAGGTTGCGACCAGCGGTATTGGTCTGGCGTTCATCGCGTTCCCGACCATTATTTCTCAGGCGCCCGGCGGCGTGCTGATTGGTATCCTCTTCTTCGGTTCCCTGCTTTTTGCTGGTTTCACCTCCCTCATTTCGATTCTTGAGGTGATTATCGCCGGTATTCAGGATAAGTTCGCGACGTCCCGTCTGGCGTCTACCATTCTGGTGATTGTTCCGATGGCTCTGATTTCGCTGCTGCTGATGCCGACCACTACCGGCCTGTACGTGCTGGATATTCTCGATAACTTCGTGAACCTCTTCGGTATTCTGGCTGCCGGCCTGTGCGCCATTATCGTGGTTGCATACGTGGTGCGTGCTCTGCCCGCTCTGGCTGAGCACCTGAACCGCTACTCCTCCATCAAGGTCGGCAAGATCTGGATGGGTCTGCTGGCTGTCGTGACTCCGCTGGTTCTGGGTTACTCTCTGATTCAGAGCGTTATCAAGCTGATTGCAACCCCGTATGAGGGTTACCCTGCGGACCTGCTGGCGATTTTCGGTTGGGGTATGAGCGCACTGCTTCTGGTTGGCGCAATTGTTGTTTCTCTTCTGCCCTGGTCGAAGAAGTCTCGTGCGGCTGAAGAGCCTCCGGCACCTCCGGTGATTTCCGGTCAGGTGGAGCACGGCCACGTTGATTCGACCATTACCCGTTAGGAGCCCTCATGTCTATCTCCGCAATTGTGATGCTCGTTGTGGCAGTCCTGATCATTTGGGGTGGCCTGGGTTTGGCTCTGCTGAACCTGCACCGTCATCCGGATTTGGATGCTCTCGACGATGCTGCTGAAGCTCAGGGTTCTGAGCTTTAGAGTGTGAACGCGACATAAAGTGATGCCCCGCTGGCGTTAGCTGGCGGGGCATCACTGTGTTTTGTGCGGGGCTGTGTTTTATCCGGGTTGGGGAGAGCTACTTGCTCTGTACGTCTTCAGCTTTTACGAGCGGGATCATGCCGGTTTCCGGGTTGGACAGCGCGGAGGCGCGGTAGGAGCGGGAGGCACGCACCGCATCCACGGTGAAAATGATGAGCGCAATCCAGATGAGGCTCAGACCCAGCACCTTATCGGCGCTCATCTGCTCGTGCAGAACGGTCAGCGCCAGAACAAACTGGATGGTCGGGCCCAGGTACTGCACCATGCCAATGACTGATAGCGGTAGAGCCTTGGTAGCCGCCGCAAAGAGCATCAGCGGAACAACGGTAACCACACCGGTGGATGCGAGAAGCCAGAAGTGCCCGGCACCTTCGCTGAAGAGGGTCATTTGTCCCTGAGCATTGAGCACAAAGAGGGTGGCAATGCCGAAGGGCGCCAGAATCAGAGTTTCGAGAGAGAGTGAAACGATGGGGCTCACGTCGTGGGCTACGCGTGCCTTGAGCAGGCCGTAGATGCCGAAGGAGAACGCCAGGCCCAGACCCGTCCAGGGCACCTGACCGTAGATGAGGCTCATCATCAGCACCGCGATACATGAAATTGCGACGGATACCCACTGCGCGGTGCGCAGGCGCTCCTGCAGGAAAATCACGCCCAGCACCACGGAGACCAGCGGGTTAATGAAATATCCCAGGGACGCATCAATCGTGTGACCGCTGGTTGTTGCCATCACGTAGATAAGCCAGTTCGCGCAGATGAGGAACGATGCCGCCGTCAGCACCAGCATGATGCGGCGGTCCTTGAGTGCGCGGCGGAAGTCCGCGGTTGCCCGCACAATCGGTAGTAGCAGGGCGCAGAAAATGAGGGAGAAGACCACTCGCGCCACCACAATCTCAATCGGGCCTGCCGGCGCCATCAGCACAAAATACAGGGGGAGCAGACCCCAAATGATGTAGGTGCCGATGATGGTGATAAACCCGTTACGGGTGGTGTGCTTCTGCGTTTCTGACATGGTTTCGTCTGACCTGATTCTTCGGTTACGTTCTTCTAAGCTATTCATCGGGATGCGCCGGCTGGGTACCCACACAGGTTTCGATGCGCGCACACTACTGTACCCGATACGGGGTGCAGCATACGCTAGGGACGCCGCAGGCGCGGTACCACGAGGATACCGCGCCTGAGGAATGCTGCGTATTCGGTTTAGAGGCCGAAGAAGCGGGAGAAGAAGCCCTTCTTCTTGGGCTGCTCTGCCTCGCGGCGTGCGGCTTCTTCCTGCTCGCGGCGGGCTGCCTCTTCGTGCTCTGCCTGCAGGTCGGGAGCTGCGCCAGCGTTGCGGATGGGCTCCACGTGCTGCTCTTCGTATTCTGCTGCGGGCTGCTCGGCCTCTGCGGGCTGCTCAGCTACAGTCTCAACGGCGACCGGCTCCTCAGCGTACTCTGCGGAAGCCTCAACGGTCTCGTACTCGGGCTGCTCGGCGCCGATGGACTCGTCAGTGTAGACGCGAGCCTGCTCGGTCTCCTCTGCCTCGTACTCGCCGGGCAGGGTCTCCACGGTGACCAAGCCGGGCTCTGCGTACTCTGCCGGCTCCTGATCGAAGGGAGCCTCGTCGGCGGGGTAGAGGTTCTCGGTGCTCTCGACGCCGGGTACCTCGGTCTCTGCGACCGGTGCGTGCTCGGCGATCTCGACCGCGCGCTCAGCTTCGGCCTCGGCACGTGCGGCGGCGCGTTCTGCTGCCTCCTGCTCGCGCTGTGCGTTCTGAGCGGCTGCCTCTGCGGCTGCCACGCGCTCAATCTCGGCGCGCAGTGCGGCGAGGGATTCGCGACGCTGTGCGGCAGCGGCTGCGCACTGCTCCAGAACCTCGGGGCCAACCTGGGGCTCAGCCTGCTCGATGCCGCTGATGCGACCCTCGTCGAACCACAGGCGCAGGGCACCGTCGGTTGCGGTCAGCACGGCGGTTGCCTCGGTGTCCCAGGCGATGTGGAAGCCGCGCTGCTGAGCGTAGGAGTCCACCGCCAGAACCTGGTTGTGGATTTCTTCGCTCTGCAGGGTCTTCGCGATTACGCGACCGATACCCTTGTAGGTCGGGGCCTCGAGGGTCAGCTCGGCACCCTCCAGCAGGGTCCATGCGCGCACGCCAGCGCCCGCGGGCAGCGGGTAGTGTGCGTACAGGCCGCTGATGGTCTTGGTTGCCAGGGTCAGGCGGCGTGCCAGGGACTCGGAGAGGGGCAGCTCGTCGGTGGTCAGTTCGGCCAGGCCGTCACGCTCACCGGTTTCGCGCGCCTGAATAGCAGCGGAAACAACGGAGTCGGGGAAGTAGCCCAGCTGCTGCCAAGACCAAATCCAAGTACCGCGGTTCTCGGATTCGGTGCCCAGCAGGTGCGGCTTGAGCGAAAGCGGGGGAGTGGTCTCAAAATCCAGAGACTGGGAGGTGAAATCCACGTTCCACTCGGAGGTACCCACGAGCTCAGCGAGTCGAGCCTGGTACTCGGTGGAGATAAAAATCGATGCGTCGATAAGGTCCTGCAGAGAATTCGTCATGCTTCAAGATTATCAACCTTTTAGCGTTCACTATGCCGTGTATCCCCGGTTTTGGGGTGCGCTTTAGGCGTATTGGACGTTAAGAGGGTCGAATGGGCCGTCTAGAGAGGTACAGGGGAGAGGTAGAGCATATATCTTTCGGCGTAAACTATCTGCGTTGAGTGCCCGTGTTCGTTAGAATCGAAGAGACGGCTTCTTCCGGCACCCTGTAAGCCGACACTACGACCGAACACGGATGCCTCCAGCCGCGCCGTATTCACACTCAAGGATGTATGAACTATGACTGAACCCCGCCTTGCCGAGACGAGTAGCCGTGCCGCGCGCATCCAGGATGCGCTGAACAACATTGGAAGCTGGCTGCTGGACGTCGTTAGTGTTGACCCCGGCTGGAGCGAAATGGTGCTGGACGTCAAGCCTCTGGCAGGTCAGATTTTCGTGCGTGTGCGTGAATTCCGCGACGGTGAAGAGGTCATCGGCACTATCGGCCCGCTCAAGGACGGCTCGCCCATTATCGCGGAGGTCCGCAAGTTGCAGCGTGCCGCCTACGACGGTAACCGCGGCACCTGGTTCACCGCCTCCATCGTGGTGGCGGCAACCGGCTGGCCGAACCCGCAGTTCAGCGTGGGTGCCTCCTATAACCGTGACGATGAGCCCGCCAGCTGGAAGAATGAAGGCACCCTGACCGCAACTGACGTGCGTGAGCACCTGGCTGAGTTCCCTCGTGATGCTTCGCGTATCCCTCAGTGGGCTCGTGAGCGTATGGAGGGCCGTGCACGCCATTCTGCCGCAGAGTCACTGTCTTCGAGCGAGCATGAGATTCCGAACCCGTACCTGGTTGCTGCCTTGGAGACCTTCCGTAACGATGTGCAGGAGCGAACCCTCATTAACGTGGTCCGCACGATGCTCGGTGGCGACGTTCTGCTCGATGCGACCGGCTCCCTGCTGATTCCTTCTGAAACCGACCTGATGGGCCCCGAGTCGGTGCTGACCCACCAGGTTATTCGCATGCCCGAGACCGGTATGCAGGCGCTGTGCGTGTTCTCCTCCTCCGAGCACATTGGCAAGAGCTACGTGCGTCAGGAGTCCGAGGGCGACGAGCTGATTCTGCGCGAACCGGCGATGAAGGTCTTTATCGATTTCCTCGGCAACGAGGCGCTGGACCTGATTGTGGTTGACCCCGGCACCGACCACGAGTGCTACATTGAGCGCGCTCAGGTGCAGTGGATTATCACTTCTCCCCGCAATGATGGCGCGAAAATGGCGCTGGTGCAGGACAACATGCAGATGCTGCTCGGCTCGCTGGTGTCCCCGGCGTCCGTGCTGCTGGTGGGTGTTGACCCTGCCGACCCGTCCGGTACCTCCTTCGTGTTTGATCCGGATGAGAACGGCAACCCGCAGAGCCTGCTGGTGTTCACCTCGGCCATTGAAATTGCGGCACTGGATCCGCATATTGAGGTGCGTTCGGCGAACGCCCTGGATATTCTGCGTTACGCCCTGGAGATCGGTGCACCGAGCGTGAAGGTGAACGCGATTAACCCCTCCACCGTGCTGAGCGCGGCGCAGATCCGCGAGCTGTTGGAGATTGTGGGCTCTCAGCCCCGTATGGGCGCCTAAGTTCGTGCATTGAATAACAGCTCCTGCATTGAATAACTTAAACCGTTGAGGCGGCGACACGAGTAGTGTCGCCGCCTCAACGGTTTAAAAACGCTCATGACCGAGCCTGCCCGGATTCCCAGGCTATAGGGTTATGCCGCCAGGATGCGTGCTGCTGCTTCCTGCTGGGTGCGGGCGAGTGCCGCCTCCTGCTCGGTCTGGCAGTCTACACATACGCCCTGGTAGAGCACGTCTGCGCTGAAGAGCGCCATACCGTGAAAATCGCTGGGGGTCAGGCAGGGCGCGGAGCCGACCGCGCAGTCCACATCTTCGACCTTGCCGCAACGTACGCAGAAGGCGTGGTGGTGGTTGTCGCCCGTGCGGGTTTCGTAGAGGGCGGGGGTTCCCGGCGGCTCGAACTTACGCAGCAGGTCGATGTCGGTCAGATCGGCAAGAATCACGTAGACCGACTGAACCGTAATGGCGGGGATGCGCTCGCGGACTGCCTGCACGATGGTGTCCGCGGTGGAGTGCGGGTGCTCCTGTACTGCGTGGAGTACGGCGAGGCGCTGCTTGGTGACGCGGCGGCCCCTGGCGCGCAGTCCGGTGGTCCATGCTTCTTCGAGCTGTTCGGGGCTCATTGCGGAGAGCAGGGGCAGGCCGGTGGTGTGGGCGCAACCGGTATTGTGATGGTCTGGGTGCTGGGTCTTCTTCGTATCGGAGGTTGTCTTTGCGTCGGTCATAAGTTTAAGTCTACACATTATTATGAGAAATTCATCATTATTTTATGAAAAACTCATAATAAGCCGGTGGAGCGTCCCTTTCATCCACTCTGTGGCGCCCCTCCTCGTCCCGGTCTCGGGTGTGAAGAGATGCCGTACAATCAAAGAACCTAGAGTAACCCGCACCGGCGATCACCATCAAGGAGGATAGGGTCATGGTGTACGACTTCACAAACCCCATCTACATTCTGCTGATGATTCTGCTCTTTGGCGTGCCCATCGTGACCCCGGTGATTTACGGCCAGTACCGCAGTACTACCACCGGTTTTGACCTGGAGGGTCAGCTGATGCTCGGTCTGCTCTTCATCCTTTTTCTGGGCGCGTATGGCACGATTCTGCTGCTCGGTATTTTTCCGACTGCTACGGCACAGGTGCTGGAGCAGGTGCCCCTGGTGAATATTCCGGGCGCCATTCCCTGATTCTTTTTGCGCTTTTGGCACATGGGTGACGCTCTGGGTGAATCCGCGCTCCAGAAGGTGCACACGCGGGTGCTTGCACGTATTCTATAGAGTCAAGTACACGCTATACGCACTGACCTAATTGTTCAGGAGGATACCCATGCACAGCCATAACAACGGACTGAAAACTGCCCTGTTGATGGGCTCCATGGTGGGCATGATGCTGCTCATCGGTGGCCTGCTTTCGGCGACTTTCCGCACCTCCATTTTCATCTGGGTTATGGGCCTGTTTAGCTTGGGTTCGGTCATCTACACCTACTGGAACTCCGATAAGCTCGCCCTGCGCTCCATGAACGCCTACCCGGTCAGCCGCGAAGAGGTTCCGGTGCTTTACGACATTGTGGAGGAGCTGTCCTCCCGCGCGGGCCAGCCCATGCCCGCCCTCTATGTGGCACCGACCATGACCCCGAATGCGTTTGCAACCGGTCGTAACCCGCAGAATGCAGCCGTGTGCTGTACTGAGGGTATTTTGCAGTTGCTGGATGAGCGCGAGATGCGCGGCGTGCTCGGCCACGAACTGATGCACGTGTACAACCGCGATATCCTCACCTCTTCGGTGGCAGCGGGTATCGCCTCCATCATCGGTACGATTGCGCAGATTCTTTCGTTTGGTGCGATGTTCGGTGGTTCCAGCCGCGATGGTGAACGCTCGAACCCTCTCGCGATGTTTGTGATTGCGCTGCTGGCTCCCATCGCTACGCAGGTTATTCAGATGGCTATTAGCCGCACCCGCGAATTTGATGCCGACGAAGACGGTGCACGTCTGACCGGTGACCCGCTGGCTCTGGCTTCGGCGCTGAACAAGCTGGAGAGCGGTGTGTCCATGTATCCGATGGACCCGAACAACCGCAACACGGAGGCGGCGAGCGCCATGATGATTGCGAACCCCTTCGGTTCGCTGAAGAACATGCTCTCTACTCACCCGCCGATGGACCAGCGTATTGCGCGTCTGCAGCAGCAGGCGCGTGAGATGGGGCAGTACTAAGTCTTTTCTTCGCTGAATCATCCGGGCTCGAATGTGACGTTGTATGAATGCGGTGCTGTACGAATATGACTCAGGGTGACGATTGTGACCCGCGATGACGGGTCGGCAGACAAAAAATCCTCGGGGTGGCTACTGTGGAAGTAGTCGTCCCGAGGATTTTTTGCGCTCGATGGTGCGCGTCGGATGCGACGGGTGCATCCGCCGGCTCCATTGGACCCGAGCGCTTAGCGGTAGTTGACGAACTGGAGGTCGACGTCGAGGTCGGCGGACTTGAGCATGGCGATAACGTCCTGCAGATCGTCGCGAGACTTGGAAGAAACGCGCAGCTCGTCACCCTGGATGGTTGCCTTCACGCCCTTGGGGCCCT
>NZ_KV818668.1:0-439 GCF_001814995.1 Rothia sp. HMSC066H02
CCCGGTAGGCTAGTACTAACCGGTGCCCCGGCACCCCGTTCACGAAAGGAATATCCATGGCTAGCGAATCTTCGTTCGACATCGTCTCCAAGGTCGACAAGCAGGAAGTATCCAACGCCCTGCACCAGGCGCAGAAGGAAATCTCCCAGCGCTACGACTTCCGCGGCGTCGGCGCAGAAATCGACTACTCCGGCGACAAGATCCTCATCAAGGCAAACGCCGAAGAGCGCGCCCTGGCCGTACTGGATGTTTTCCAGTCCAAGCTGGTCAAGCGCGGCATCTCCCTAAAGTCCCTGGACTCCGGCAAGCCCTACGCCTCCGGCAAAGAAACCCGCATCGAATGCTCCATCAAGGAAGGCATCGCGCAGGACCAGGCAAAGAAGATCTCCAAGATGATCCGCGAAGAGGGCCCCAAGGGCGTGAAGGCAACCATCCAGGG
>NZ_KV818669.1:0-3841 GCF_001814995.1 Rothia sp. HMSC066H02
AGGGCCCCAAGGGCGTGAAGGCAACCATCCAGGGCGATGAGCTGCGCGTCTCCTCCAAGTCCCGCGATGACCTGCAGGAAGTCATTGCAATGCTCAAGTCCGCTGACCTTGAGGTTGACCTGCAGTTCGTGAATTATCGCTAGATACCTCTGCTGTGCACGCGGCATCAGTGCACTATTAAGGCGGGGCGGTTACCAGTTTTTTGGTAACCGCCCCGCCTTCCATCTATAAGACAAACACGTACGCAGGTTTTATAGCTGACCGTTATCGCGCGCCATCTGCTGCAGGCGGGCGATGCGCTTGTCCATCGGTGGGTGAGTAGACATGAGGTTCTTCAGGCCACCGAAGGGGTTCGCAATCATAGAGGCCGAGGTATTCACAACCTGCTGATTCTTGGGATCCATTGGGTAGAGCGAGACACCCTTCTCCAACTTATTCAGGGCGGAGGCAAGCGCAATCGGATCGCCCGTAAGCTTTGCACCGTCTTCATCGGCATCGTATTCGCGGGTGCGGCTGATAGCCATCTGAATAACCGCCGTAGCAATGGGAGCCAGAAGCGACATCAGGATTATGCTCAAAAAGTTTCCGCCGCCGCGCTCACGGTTCCCGCCCATCATGGAGCCAAAACCAACAATCTGTGCCGCCGCCGTAATCAGGGTTGCGATACCGGCTGCCACCGAGCTTATAAGAATATCGCGGTTGTAGACGTGCATGAGCTCGTGCCCAAGAACGCCGCGCATTTCGCGTTCGTCAAGAAGCTGCAAGATACCCTCGGTGCAGCAGACGGCGGCATTGCGCGGATCGCGCCCAGTCGCGAAGGCGTTTGGAGTCTGGGTGGGTGCCACATATAGGCGCGGCATAGGCTGAGCGGCGCGCGAGGAAAGTTCCTCGACAATGTCATACAGAACCGGAACCTCCTCGCGGGTAACGGCGTAGGCGTTCATGGAACGCAGCGCGAGTTTATCGGAGTTCCAGTATGAATATGCAACGGTACCCAAGCTCACAAGGGCGAAACCCCAGATAAAAATTGAGCTGCGGAAGTATGTTGAAAGGCCGCCGCCGAAAGCATCAGCAGACCGACCATGCCGCCCAGCAGAAGGGCGGTCTTAAGCCCGTTATAGTGTTTGTGCATTGCGTATACCTTTAGAAATCGTGTTGCCGTGAACGTATTAGATTACAGCACACGGGATATATATGAGGCAGACATCCAGATTCGCCACCAGCGTGTATTTCGTATTCTCGCATCCACAGGTTCATCGAATACGAGCAAGGTCACGTGAAGTCTCAGGATGTTCTGTTATCTCCCAGAAATTCGCGGTTTTAGCGACATAGTGTCATGGTGAAAGTACCCCAAACACGGCTCTTATTATGAATTTATCGTAATTGTAATTGTGAAAAAGTCAGATTAACGGTAGGGTATTGTTCATGACCGAACCCCTAGATACGAACGCACACCCGGAACCCGAGCACCCTCTTCACGGATGCTCCCACACCGGCGTGCTACCGTTGGCAGCAGAATCCGCGACCGGACTTCTCACGGAATCTTGGTCGCAAAACTTGCGCGCTAAGGGGCGCAGGGTCACGAAACAGCGGCTTGCTGTTCTACGTGCGGTTCAGGCTCATCCCCATGCCAATGCCGAGGAAATAGTTACCGTTGTGCGGCAAGAGATTCCTACCATTACCGTGCAGTCGGTGTATATGATCCTCACGGATCTAACGAATATCGACATGCTGCGTAAGTTTGAGCCCCCGGGAACCCCGAGGCTCTACGAGACACGCACGGGCGATAACCATCACCACGCATTCTGCATTCGCTGCGGAAAAGTTCAGGATGTAGACTGCGCTGTCGGCTCAGCGCCCTGCCTAACTCCCAACGACTTCCACGGCATGGCGATTATCAGCGCAGATGTACTGTATCGAGGCGTCTGAGCAGACTGTCAAACTGAGGCAGAAGCAGAACTGGCGAACAGTCAGGTGCAAGCCGCAGCGAGCGTTCAGCACTAACGAACCACATTCCAACACCTTACTCCGGGCGTGAAACAGCGCCTTGGTGTTCGTTAGTTGCACCCTAAAACAGGAAGAATGCTCGTCGAAAACCACATAGCATCACCAAAAACACAAGGAGAAGCAAATATGTATCAGACCCCGCAGAACCCCATTCATCCCGGTTCTTACACCACCACGAGCACTGGCACGCCGGTAGCTTCAGATGATCATTCGCTCACCGTGGGCGCCGATGGTCCCATCGTTCTGCACGATGCTTACGCTGTTGAAAAGCTCGCTCAGTTCAACCGTGAGCGTGTGCCCGAGCGTGTGGTGCACGCAAAGGGAACCGGCGCATACGGCTACTTTGAAACCACCGAAGATGTTTCGCAGTACACCCGTGCGGCGCTCTTTCAGCCGGGCGTTAAAACCGAGCTACTGATTCGTTTCTCGACCGTGGCTGGCGAATCCGGTTCCCCCGATACTTGGCGTGACCCCCGCGGTTTCGCGGTGAAATTTTACACCACCGAAGGCAACTACGACTTGGTAGGTAATAACACTCCTATCTTCTTCATTCGCGATGCCATCAAGTTCCCCGACTTTATCCACTCGCAGAAGCGTATGCCCGGTTCGGGTCTGCGCGATAACGACATGCAGTGGGATTTCTGGAGCCTCAATCCGGCATCGGCGCATCAGGTAACCTGGCTGATGGGAGACCGCGGCCTGCCCCGAACCCTGCGCCATATGGATGGCTTCGGCTCGCACACCTACCAGTGGATTAACTCCGAAGGCGAGCGCTTCTGGGTTAAATACCATTTCAAGACCGAGCAGGGCAACGAGTTCTTCACCCAGGCTCAGGCCGATGAAATGGCGGGCAAGGATGCTGACTTCCACCGCCGCGACTTGCGCGAGGCTATCGAGCGTGGCGACTACCCCGCCTGGACGCTCTACGTGCAGATTATGCCCTACGAGGACGCGAAGACCTACCGTATTAACCCCTTCGATCTGACGAAGATTTGGCCGCACTCGGATTACCCGCTGATCAAGGTGGGCCGCATGGTGCTGGATCGCAACCCGCAGAACTTCTTCGCCGAGATCGAGCAGGCAGCCTTCTCCCCCTCGAACTTTGTGCCCGGTATCGCGGCTTCACCCGATAAGATGCTGCTCGGTCGTATCTTCTCCTACCCGGATGCGCATCGCTACCGCATCGGCACCAACTTCGCGCAGCTGCCGGTGAACGCACCCCACGCGGCGCCGGTGAACAACTATTCACATGACGGTTCGATGCGCTACAACTTCAACGACCCCTCCGTTCCCACTTACGCACCAAACAGCCTGGGCGGTCCGCATGCGGATGCGGAGCGCGCTGGCGAAGGCAGCTGGGAGTCTGATGGCGAGTTGGTACGCACCGCCTACACCCTGCGTCCGGATGACGATGATTTCTCGCAGGCACGCACCCTCTACGAGGTAACCATGAACGACGAAGAACGTGAACGCCTGATCAGCAACATCTCCGGTCACGTAGGTGCTGTTCGTTCCGACGAGATTCGTGAACGCGCGTTCCAATACTGGGATAGCGTTCACCCTGAGCTCGGTTCTCGCGTTCGCGAGGCCGTGGCAGCCGCCGCATCTGGTTCGTAAGATACGGCAGCGTCTGTTCCCCTGTAGATTCGAGAACATGACGCACGGCTGCAGCATGGGGCCGGTGGCTTTCAGTGAGATGGAGTCACCGGCCCCATATTTTTAACCCGTTTGCAGGATTACAACCCTCTCCAAAAAACAGGCCCGTATTTCTGATAGTTAGCTGTGAACAAGAGCCACCACCCCGGTAGGCTAGTACTAACCGGTGCCCCGGCAC
>NZ_KV818670.1:0-58669 GCF_001814995.1 Rothia sp. HMSC066H02
GGCTTTCCCGTAAGTGGAAAGCCGCCGCCTCGCTATGTATCGCTATGAGAGCAAGTGTTGCCTGTTTTAGGACAGCATCGTGAGAGTTCCGAGCAGACCCAGCAGGCTCAGACCCGAGATGATGTACGCCAGAATGTTGAAGGTCGTCATCTTCGAGGTGTACTTGGTGACGTGACCGGTGTTGACCTTCGCCGAGTAGATGGCAAGCCAAATGGAAACACCGACCGGGATCAGGCCCACGAGCAGCAGAGCAATCACCATGATGTTGGGGCTCAAACCGGAGCTATACGCAGAGGAGCTATAGCCGCGGGAGTTGAGCGCTGCTTCAGAGTGGAGTGCCGCGACCTGAACCCACGCGTAGAGGGTCAGCGCCAGGGCACCCAGGGAGGCACCGAACGCGCCGATGGAGTAGAAGTAGCCGGGGCCGCGGAAGTCACCGGTGGTCTCGCCGTAGGGGCGGCGGTGCTCAGCCGGTACCCGGTACATGTCCGGGATGCGCTGGTAGCTGTCATCGCGGTCGCGCACGTTAGCGGGTGCCACGCCCAGGGCGGGTGCGGGTGCTGCGCCGAGGGGAGCGCCGAGGGGAGCGCCGGGTGCTACGCCAGCAGGTACCGGCTGCGGGGAGTTTGCGTTGTTCTGCTCCGGGAAGGAGGGGGCGGGAATCTGGTTTTCCATGGTGTGTCCTTGAGTGGTCGTCATAGCGGGTATGTAGCTACCGCGTCGTAGCGGTGGCGTCCCTATGACCGGCTATTCTGTGGCTCGTTTGGTGGCTCTGTGGTTGCTCTCGAATGTTGCCGGTGAGATTGAATGAACAATCAACGCCGAACAACGATATCTACCCTTCGATACTACGCCATAGGGTGCGTTTTCGCCTTCTCTGATGACGTTCTCATTACAATGCGGTCACCTGAGCACCCTCGGGCACGCAGGTACACCCCAGAACAGACCGACAATACAGACCGACAATTGGGCATAAAAATACCCGGCAGGTGACGCCGTGGGGCGTCCTGCCGGGTGGTAGAAACCTACCGCGGTTCTTCCTCTGGATTGGAACCGATAATCACCGCCGCACCCCATACGGGATAGCGGACGGCTGGGAGATCGTGGAGATGCGGGGAATCGAACCCCGGTCCGATGTGGCGTCAACGGGGCTTCTCCGTGCGCAGTTTATGCGAACGCTACTTTTCGGCTCCGGTACTTGCATAAACACATATACCGACGAACCTAGTCACGTAAAAGTCCCGCTAACCCCCGCAACAAGGGCTAGCAGCAGTGGCCTTTTAAGTCGATGCCGGTAACTGAGCCAAAGGCATGCTCAGGCCGACAGACGGCAACTCGCGCTTAGGCAGCGAGTGCGAAGTCAGTGCGCTTAGATTCTGCACTTAATTTTTTGCAGAGGGCGTTAACGAGATAACCCTGCATCCTCGGCACGCTTCACCCATCTCAACTCACATCGTCGAAACCGATCATCCCCCTATGCTTTTATCAAAAAGCCCACCGTCTTCTGAAAGTTTTCCTCGACATACCTTGATGCCGTGGTGCCATTCAAACACGGTAGAGATTCAGTATATCTAAGATGTTTAACGGCGTGCAAGTCCCCTACCCACGTAAGTACACCCCTCCGCTAGAGGCGAATAAAGCGAACAGATTAGCACAGCAGCAACACCGTAGCCTGACACAGCGCATAAAAACGGGGTGAGGCACCCCAGAAAATCTGGAATCCTCACCCCGTTCGCGTACCGCGCTGGGTAGCCAAAATTAGGCGGCTAAGACTTAGCGGTGAGCCGGAACAGTCATGCGGTTGTTCGGGTTATCACCAATCTGGCACACCACGTTACCGTGGCCGTCATCGGTACCAACTTCAAGGCACTTCTCAGCAGTCTGAGCAACAGAAATGTACACGAAGAGCATGCACAGCGAGAACAGGACAGCCACCGCGCCGGTTACGATACCGGTAATCGCGAAGCCCTTACCCGCGCCAGCCTCCTTGACCTTCTTCAGGGACAGGGCGCCCAGAATAATCGCAGCGATACCCAGCAGCGCACCAAATACGAAGAAACCGGTCACGACGCCCACAATACCCAGAATCATCGCAGCCAGCGCCATGCCGGGAGCCTTCTTCACAATGGGAGCCGCATACGGGTAACCTGCGGGCTGACCGTAACCATAAGCGTCCTGCTGAGGCTGCTGCTGGTAAGAGTTCTGCTGGTAGTTGTAGTCAGCAGGCTGAGCCTGGTACGAGGCTTCCTGGCCGTAACCGTACTGGTTCTGCTGAGCGGGCTGAGCCTGGTAGGAAGCATCCTGACCGTAGCCGTACTGCTGCTGAGCGGGCTGAGCCTGGCCGTAGGTGTTCTGAGTCGCAGCGCCCTGGGCGGAGGTGCCCTGAGCAACGTTCTGGCCGTAAGCATTCTGCGAAGAGGGCTGCGCACCAAACTGGCCGTACTGGCTCTGCTGAGCCGAAGACTGCTGGCCCGAGTTCTGCTGCGCCTGGCCGTAGCTGTTCTGAGCGGATGCGCTCTGACCGTAGTCCTGGCCGTAAGTGTTCTGAGCCGAAGGAGCCTGGCCATAATCCTGACCGTACGAGCCCTGGGCGGAAGAATTAGGCTGCTGAGCAGCGTAGGGGTTCTGCGCGTTCCCCTGGTTGTTTCCGTAGTTATTCTCAGACATCCGTCGTTCTTTCCTTCACAGTTGCAGCGAACAATTTATACTCGCCCAACGCACCATTGCGCGCTGAGTTCGGTTCCATTATATAAATAAGCTGTCATTTGGGTCATCTGTGAAGTTCAAGATTTCAGATTCAGCGCCCAGAATCCACCAATCGGGCAGATTCAGCGCCGAAAAAGAGCAAGGGACCGAATAGTTCAACACTATTCGGTCCCTCAACGCTTCAAAGAGTCAACGCGACTTAGCGGCGGACAGCCTTATATTCCTTAGGGCTCATGGTCATAGTCTCGCCATGAATGGTGCACACATAGTTACCGCTCGAATCCGGCTCGGCATTCTCAGCGCACTCGCTGAGCATACCAATGCCAATCAAACCCAGAACCAGCACAACAACAGCAACAATCATGCCCAGCGCACCGGTGACAATACCACCAATCGCCATACCCTTACCGGATGCGGTACCGTTCTTCACCTTCACCAGGGCAACAATACCCAGAATCACGCCGACCAGACCCAGCGCGCCACCGAAAATCAGCCAGCCAGAGAGCAGACCAATAATACCCAGAATCAGCGAAGCAATCGCCAGAGCCGAGCTCGGGGTCGGCTGGTAGCCGGGGTAACCACCCTGCATGTTGTATGCGGGTGCCTGCTGCGGTGCGGGAATGAACTCGCCCGGGTTCTGCTGGTAGTTCGGGTTCTCAGACATGTGTCTCCTCAAAAACGTATGGTGCTCGCGGTACACCGCGAATTTTCAACCATTATACGCGAGGAACCGCGCCCCGCCCCTACAGGCAGTCACCGAACCAGCGGTGCATCCCGCCGTTGCCTCAGCCCTAGCCGAGGTTACGGTAACGCATCGCGCGGCGCGCCTCCAGGTCATCCTGACGCTCACGCAAAGCCTGACGCTTATCATACTCACGCTTACCGGTCGCCAAAGCAATCTCAACCTTCGCACGACCATTCGAGAAGTACAGCTTCAACGGAACTACCGTGTAACCGGTCTCCTTCAGCTTCTGCGCCAACTTATTAATCTCAGAACGATGCAGCAGCAGCTTACGGCGACGACGAGCCGCATGGTTCGTCCACGTACCGTAACCATACTCCGCAATATGAATACCCTCGAGCCACAACTCGTTATCGGTCACCTGGCAGAAACCATCCACAATGGACGCCCCACCATCACGCAGAGACTTCACCTCGGTACCCAGTAGAACAATGCCCGCCTCATAGGTATCCACAATGTTGTAGTTGTGGCGAGCCTTCTTATTCTGGGCAATAATCGCGTTATTCGGGTCCTTCTTCGCGTCTTTCTTCTTTTTCTGAGCCATCACTCAATCCTTATACGTCTTAGCTCTCTTCAGCCGCGCGCCCCGAAGCACGCCAGCGAATACCAGCATCAATAAAGGCGTTCAAACCGCCATCCAAAACATTAGAGGTGTTACCCTCCTCATAGCCGGTACGCAGATCCTTCACCATCTGGTACGGATGCAAAACATAGGAGCGCATCTGGTCACCCCAACTTGCCTTAATATCACCGGCAAGCTCCTTCTTCTTCGCGTCCTCCTGCTCCTTACGCAACAGCAACAGGCGAGACTGCAACACACGCAAAGCCGCCGCACGGTTCTGCAACTGCGACTTCTCATTCTGCATCGACACCACAATACCGGTCGGCAAGTGAGTCATACGCACCGCCGAATCCGTCGTATTCACCGACTGACCACCCGGGCCCGACGAGCGGAACACATCCACCTTAATCTCAGACTCGGGAATCTCAATAGCATCCGTCTGCTCAATCAGAGGAATCACCTCAACCGCCGCGAACGAGGTCTGGCGGCGTCCCTGATTATCGAACGGCGAAATACGCACCAGGCGGTGAGTACCCGCCTCCACCGACAGACGGCCAAAAGCGTACGGTGCGTTCACCTCAAAGGTCACCGACTTCAGGCCCGCTTCCTCAGCGTAGGAGGTGTCCAGAACCTTCGTCGGGTAGCCGTTCTTCTCCGCCCACCGCAGGTACATGCGCAGCAGCATCTCCGCGAAATCAGCAGCATCCACGCCGCCGGCGCCCGAACGGATCGTCACCACAGCCTCACGCTGATCGTACTCACCCGACAGCAGTACCAGCACCTCAAGCTCTTCCAGCTTGGCGCGGATTTCACCGCACTCACGCTCAGCATCAGCGAGTAGCTCGGCGGCAGTCTCCTCATCCTCCGCTTCGGCAAGCTCCACCATCACCTCAACATCATCAATGCGAGAAGACAGCGAACGCAGACGATTCAGCTCCGACTGCTTATACGACAGCGCGCTCGTCACCTTCTGCGCGTTCTCCACGTCATCCCACAAATCGGGCGCGGCAGCCTGCGCAGACAGGTCCTCAATGGCGCGCTCAATCCCCTCAATATCGCTCACAGCAGCAATAGAGGTGAAAATCGCGCGAAGCTCTTTAATCTCAGCAGAAAAGTCGAAGGATGCCATAGCTTTTAACACTATCGCGAAACTGCCAGAAAGTCCCGCCGTTACAGTCCGCAACAGCCCACAGCGCAGAAGGATGCGTTGGGCAGCGTACAGAAGCCGCGCAACGGAGACATAAAAAGGGCATAAAACGAGGGCGCACCCGCTAGCCGTTACACTACCTTGCGGATGCACCCTCGCAGTCTATGGGGGGGGCTCACAACGCCCCTAGTCGCTGGACGGGCCCTGGCTCGTCTTCAAACGCGACGAACCGTGAGCGGTCACCTCAATACCATCAGGTACCAGAATCGACAGCAGCGGCGGACGAATACGAGCCGACAGGTACACGTGCACACTGTGATCAGAATCCACGGACACATTCTCCAGACGCAACGCATGAAAATCCTGCCCCGGCTGAACCTCAGCCAGGTACGCACTCGCATACTCCCACGCCGCCGAACCACTCGCCTCATCCAGAGTGCGCATCGTGCGGGTAATCGAGTTCGCCTGAGCATCCGCCATATCCTGCAGATGCTGCGTCTGCAGATACGCACCCGTAATCGCCACCGTCACCGAACCGATGAGCAGAAGCAACGCCAGCATACCCACAATCAACGGGGCAATGCTGCCCTCTTCCGGGTCTGAGGCGAGCGGGTCAGAGGCGAGCGCCCGGCTCTGCGCACGAGCCTGAACCTGTAGATGGGCACGACGGCATGCGTTAGCGTAGCGCTCCCGCACCGAGGAAAGCAGGCGAGCCGGCGATAACAGGTGAGCGGGCGAACCATTAGGAATCAGCATGACCAGACCCCCAACTCGTCGCATGAGAACTCACCGGAATCACGCCGCCACCCATAAACGAAGGCAGCAGCGGCAGACGCGCCTGAACCGTCACCGTGGCGTACGCCTTCGTACCCGAGACGCACTCCCCCGACGCACAGCTCAACGACACGCTCACATCGGAAGGCTCAACCCCGTAATCCGCGGCAGCATGCACCGCCAGACGCTGAGCCAAATCAGGACCCACCGACGAATCCTGCGGCTGCTCCTGCACATACAGCACCACCTGGGCGCTCGCCGCATGAGCCGCCATCACCGAAGACTGCAAGCTAAAAATCGTCAGAATGCCGTAGAGCACCGGGATCAACAGGGTAATACCCAAACCCAGGAACTCCACGATGGCGCTGCCCTCTTCAGAGTCGTGTTGCTCAGAAAGAGGTCGATTAGAGCGGCTCTTCAGGCGTTCCTTCACACGCTGCCGAAGCGAAAAGTCGCTAATCACCGGAACGCTGCTCCGCATAAATCGCATGCCCCTTCACCTCAATAGAATCCGGAAAACCCCACGGGCCCAGCACCGGCAACGGAGACTTCACCGTCACCTCCAAGGTGCGCACACCCGTAGAATCACTACTCTGACGGTACGAAATATTCTCAGCATACGAAGACGGAAGAACCCCCTCAATCATCTGACGGGTACGCTCCATGCCCTCCTGCGGAGTGCGGTCACGCATCGTACCGTAACGTGCCCCAGCCGCCGCAGCATCCACCAACATGGTTCGTGCATACAGGGCGAAAGAAACCTGCAGAATCGCCATGGTCAGCAACACCAACAGTGCACCGACCATGACGAATTCCGTGCTAGCGTCACCGCGCTCGCTCTCCTCCACAGAATATTCCGCGGAGGATAGCTCAGCGGCAGTCAGCTCAGAAGCGATGCGGGGCTTACGCATTACTGGTGAACCAGAGCAATCGCATCGTTGAACATCTTGGTCAGAGCGGGCTGAGCAATCGCCAAGATAGCGGCAACCAGCACGGCGCTCATCATGGTGATCATGACCCAGCCGGGCACGTCACCGCGCTCGGGGTCATCCTGCTTGTTCTTCAGGCGCAGAGCCAGCACGGATGCGACAGCCAGGGCAATCAGCACGGTGAGGGTGGTGCGGAAACGACGGAACATTGTATTCTCCTTCTCTCAAAGGGTGTAGTGTGTGGTTGGTGCGGCACGCCGGGCAATGAAGCCTAGCCCGCCGCGGTGCAGCCGGTACGGTATGTACCCGCCGCAAAATCTAAAAGTTCAAACGCATGAGCGACAGGCCGGGGAATACCGCGAAAATCACGGTCAGCGGCAGGATGAAAAACACCACCGGGGCGAGCATCGCGATCTCCTTCTTACCGGCTGTTTCCATCAGCTCACGCTTAGCGTTATCGCGCACATCCTGAGCCTGCGCACGCAACACATCGGCTAGAGGGGTGCCGCGCTCAATCGCCACGGCAATACCCTCAACGAAGCGGCTCAACGCCGGAACGCGAGTACGCTCCGCAAACTCCTGTAGCGCGCTCAACAGCGAAACACCGGAACGGGTCTGCGCCAAAATCTCCGAAAACTCACGAGCCAACTCGCCGCGAGAGGTCAAACAGATACGCTCCAAAGCCGCCAGCGCCGACTCGCCCGCCGTCACCGACAGAGCCATCATCTCCGCCAGCGCCGGGAACTCAGCGACCAGCTGCTTCTCACGCTTAGTCACCGCCTCACCCAGCCACCAGTCACGCGCCAGAAAGCCGCTCAAACCGCTCACCAGCACCAGCACAAGAGCCACCAGGATGGAGAAACGCTCCTGCACCACACCGATAACGGTCAAGGCACTCATGACGGTCACACCGGCAAGAGCCCACAGCAGCTGCTCAGCACGAAACGCGCTCACACTCTGCGAAGAACCAGCACGACGCAGACGCTCCTGCACCGAACTATCGCTCAGCGACGAGCCGCTCAGAGACGAAGACAGCGAACGCAGAAGCGGCGCGCAGAACGCCGAAATCGCCTCCAGCAGGCTCGGCTCACGGCGCTCCTGCTCCTTCAACAGCAACTCACGCAGAGTCTCACCGCGCAGCTGCGACGCCACACGATCAGAAAACGAAATACTGCGGGTATTCAGCACCGACGAAAGAATCAGACCCACGCCGGTCGCCAACAGCAGACCAAAAATCAGAGGCAGGTTCACCCGAAAACCCTCCGTTCACGCGGCAACTCACCAATACGCAGCATCAGACGGTACGCCGCCAAAGAAATAGCGGCACCTGCAATCATCAGCATCGCACCGGCAAACGAGTTATACACCATGCGCGCGGCAGGCTGAGTCGCCATCAGACACAGCACAAACCAGGGCGCCACACAGGAGAGGCGAGCCGCATTCACAGTCCACGACTGGCGAGCCAGAAGCTCCGAACGGGTACGCGCATTCTCACGCAGAAAATCACTCAGCGTGCCCAGCAGCTTACCCAGGTCCGAACCGCCCACCTCGCGAGCAATCTTCAACGCCTCAATAATGGTGTCCGCCACCGGGTCAGAGAGGTACTCCTTCAAACGGTTCAGCGACGGCACAAACTCACCCGACGCACGGTAATCACGCGAGAAATGGGCGAAGGCATCACGCAACTCTTCCGGGCCGCGGTACGAGAGCTGAATCAGCGCCTCCGGCAAGGACAAACCCGCACGAATCGCCGAACGCAGGTGGTCCACCGCATCCGGCCACAACTGCCAAATACGGGCATCCGCCGCGCGAGCACGATGATTCACAATCACGCGAGGTGCCGCAAAACCACCAATCAGGCCCAGCAAGCCAAGCGGCAAAAGCTGAGTGACCATCAACAGCAGAACCGACGCGCTCACGCCGCTGGCAACGCTCACCCACATGAACGTGCGAGGAGTCAGCGAATGCATACCCGCCTTACGCAGCGCCACAACCAGCGCCGGGTCGTTACTCGGCTTCGGCGGCTTGCCGTTATCCGGAAAGCAGGAAAGGTAAATCAGGCAGACGCCCAACCCCAAAATCAGGCTCAGAAACAGAGGCATTACTGACCCGCCTTCGCCGCAGCCAGCACCTGCTCAGGACGGTGACCGGCACGAATCCAACGGTCCGGGTTCGGCAGCTCCAACGCCACGCACACCATCTGACCGTCACGGCGCACAAACAGCGGGGACATCTCAATCACTCCGTCCTCAACGCGGCCACCCAGCATGCTGATCTCTTCGACCTGACGCTGACCGCGCGAATCGCGGCCGCAATGCACCACAATGTCAAAGCAGGACGCCACGGTCGGCACCACGAACGCCGAGGAAATATTCTCGCCCGCCAGCAGCGGCAGGGTACAAATCTTGGTCACCGCGTCACGCGCCGAGTTCGCGTGAATCGTGCACATACCCGGCAGACCCGCGTTGAGCGCAATGAGCATGTCCAGGGATTCCGCCTCACGCACCTCACCAATGAGGATGCGGTCCGGGCGCATACGCAGAGCTTCCTTGACCAGGCGGCGCAGCTCAATCGCGCCGGTGCCCTCAAGGTTCGGCTGGCGGCACTGCAGGCCCACCACATCGCGTAGCGGAACCGCGAGCTCAAAGATTTCTTCGCACGTAATCACGCGCTCACGCGGCGGAATGGATGCAGACAGGCAGTTCAGCATCGTGGTCTTACCCGCCTGGGTTGCGCCCGAAACGAGGATGTTCATGCCGCTCTCCACCGCCGCGTGTAGCAGGGACGCCGCGCCGGCGCTCAGCGAGTTCATGCGCACCAGGTCGGGCAGTCGGCGGGCACGCACCACGAACTTACGGATATTGATGCTCGTGTGCCTGCGAGTAATATCCGGAATCACCGCGTGCAGGCGGGAGCCATCCGGCAGGGATGCATCAACAAACGGAGAGGAAAGGTCCACACGACGGCCCGAAGGCTTGAGCATGCGCTCCAGCAAGCTATTGATCGCCTCGGCGCTCAGGTGCAGACCGGTCAATTCGCTTTCGCCGTTACGGGCGATAAAGATTTCGTCGGGAGAGTTGATCCAGATTTCTTCAACGCTCTCGTCATCGAGAAACGGCTGAATCACGCCAAAGCCGCAGATTTCATCGTGCAGGCGCTGAATCACGGATTCGCGGTCACCCAAATCCGGCAGGGAAATGCGGGTGCGCCGCTGCTCATAATCGTTCAGGTGCTCGTCAATGAGCCCACGCACCGCATGCTGGTCCTCGTGCGGATCCAGGCTGCGGTGGCGCATTGCCTCACGGATATTTTCCTCGAGCAGAGTTAGATGCTCCGCCCGGGTATCCAGTACGGTGTTCTCCATTGAAGTGATCCGATGCTGTGTGTGGTGTGGTTGTGTGGAATACGGTGAGGCATTGATACATCAATGCCACCATCACCCTACCCTCAGCGCATCAAATTTATCAAAATGTAATAAAACGCCCCTTAATATTTACGAGTATAGTATTTGAGCATTTTTGATGCATAGAATTGCATACATTGTTACCTAACGTGCACCAACATTCAAAGCGCCTAGTCAGCTGTGACTCGCAGAACAGTTGCAGGTACGCACCTCGAACCACTCACCGTTAATCACCGCCATATTGCACTCGGTGCACACGTAACATTTCGTCTTAAAAGCCGCAGCCTCCCCTGCTAAAACGCAAGAACCCTACCCAGCAGCACATTCCCGGGCACAACTTTCGGGCGCTCCTTCCCGGGCACAGTAAAGGGGCGTGCACTCCCCCATCGGGAATACACGCCCCATCACAAGCGATACATCTAGCGGTTAGTCGCCGCCACGAATCACCTTCACAGCTTCCTTAATCGGACCGTCAAAACGCAGGTTACCGTGCTCCAGCACCACGCCGCGGTCACAAATCTTCGACACCAAATCCAGGTCGTGGCTCACCACGGCAAGAGTCTTACCGGCAGAGCACAGCTCCTGAATCTTCGCAATACACTTCTTCTGGAACGGCTCATCGCCCACCGCAAGAATCTCATCCACCAGGAAGATATCCGGGTTCGTATGCACCGCAACCGAGAAGGCCAGACGCAGATACATACCCGAAGAGTAGAACTTCACCTCTGTATCGATAAAGTCGTGAATCTCAGCGAAATCCACAATCGAATCGAAGGAAGCCTCAATCTCATCCTTGGTCATACCCAAAATCGCGCCGTTGAGGTACACATTATCGCGACCGGTCAGATCCGGGTGGAAACCAGCGCCCACCTCAATCAGACCCGCAATATTGCCGCGCGTGAGAACCTCACCCTCATCGGCGCGCATCACACCAGAAATCATCTTCAGCAGCGTGGACTTACCCGAGCCGTTCAGACCCAGAAGAGCCACACGCTCGCCCTGACGAATATCCAGGCTCACGCCGTTGAGCGCATTGAACTTCTCCGAAAGATCACCCTTGCGGCCCTTAATCAGCCACACAAAAGCTTCCTTCATCGAACGGGTGTGGCGCAGAACGAAGCGCTTCACCAAATTCTCCACGTGAATCACTACGGGAGCGTCCGGGCTCACCGGCGGGAACTCAAGCTTCTTAATATCCACAGAATCAGAGCTCCTGGGCGAAGTTGCCCTCAAACTTACGGAAGAGCAAATCACCAATCAAAACGGTCAGCAGAGAAATACCAATGGCAATCGGAGTCCAGAAGCTGAAGAGATGCGGAACCACCTGCGAAGCAGGAAGCGCCAAATCCTCAGGACGAAGCGTCGGATGCCAGAAGCCATAGTGGAACAGCTCCACCGCAACAGTCAGCGGGTTAATCATGAACACGTTGAACACCCATGGGTAGAGAGTGTCACGCACCATGGTCCAGGAGTACAGCACCGGCGAGAACCAGGTAGCCACCATCAGCAGCATGTCCACGATGTTCTCCGAATCACGGAAGAACACGTTAGCCACACCGAAAATCAGACCCAGACCATAGGACAGCAGCATCACGATGAGCATGCCCGCCAGAATCGACTCAAAAGCCAACAAGGACGGATGCCAGCCCACCGCAAAACACGCCAGGAGCATGACCACAATCTGCGGCACAAAATGCACCAGAGCCACCCACACCGTAGACAGCGAGAACAACTCACGCGGCAGGTAAATCTTGCGAATCAGAGCACTGTTAACCACCATGGCGCGAGCACCATTGCCGAACCCCTCCGAGAAGAAGTTAATAGCAATCATGCCCGAGAACAGGTACACCGCATAGTTGTGCATACCGCGTTCCAGGCCAAGGAAAAGACCCATGGCAATGTAGAACACCAGGAACTGCACACCCGGCTTAATGTAGGACCACAGAATACCCAGCACCGAGCCGCGGTAGCGGACCTGGATTTCCTTATCGACCAGAAGTCGAAGCAGGTAGCGATTCTTCATCGCATCCAGAATGCCGCGGCCGCGACCGGGCGCCTTCAGGGGAACAGACTTCAAATCGCTCATCGGGTCAGCTCAGAATCCGTATGCTCGGCGAAGGTCTTAGCCCACGCATCGTAGGAGGCAACCTCAGCAGCCTTCGAACGGTACTGCTCACGCAGCTTCTCCCAGCCGGTCACCAGCTGAACGTGCAGCTTAGCGGCCTGAGCCAGCTTCGACTTGAGCTGCTCGGGGTCGCGGCGGTACCAGAACAGGCCGGTACCCTCAGCATTAGTCGCCAGAGCCGAATCGAACTTCGACAGGGTCCACCAGTTGGTCTCACCGTAGTTCAGCTGAATCTGCGGGTGAGCCTTCGCCTCTTCGCTCACCGGCTTGAACAGCTGACGAGCAACAGTCTTCGCGGTCCAGGAAGCAAGCTTCTTGTAACCGGGGGACGCGAAGGAACGGCGGCCACGGAACGGAGGCTTCTTCGTCTGAATAGCCGGGAAGTCATCCACGTTCGGCTTCACCTGAGACTCCGGGTACTCCTTAGCCATCGCACGAATCACCGGCAGACGCTGCGAGAGCGAGGGGTGCAGGTGCTCGGGGCCGGAGAGCAGATCCTCCAGCGCCATCAGGCGGCCGGCCTCAGTGTAGTACTGCATGGACAGGGTGTGCTTGACGTCCAAGAACAGGGACTCCAGCAGCACGCGGCCACCCTTATCGAAGGGCGAGTGCAGCAACGCCGTAATGAGGCGGTTGCGCTCGTGGTAGTACGCCTGCCAGCCGACCGAGTCATCCTTATCGGTCCAGGACACGTGCCACACGCCAGCACCGGGGAAGGACACGGTAGCGAAGCCCGCAGCCTTAGCGCGCAGACCGTACTCAGCGTCATCCCACTTCAGGAACAGAGGCAAGGACAGACCGATTTCCTTAATGACGGCGGTCGGGATGAGGCACATCCACCAGCCGTTGTAGTCCACGTCCACGCGGCGGTGCAGCCACGGGGTGTTACGCAGATTGTGGTGGCCCAGGTTGTGACCCATAGCCATGTCTTCGTGCGGCTTAGCGTAGAAGTTACGCCACGGGTCAACAACCTCACCGAACGCGTGCAGGACCGAACGGTCGAACATGTCGAACATGTGCGCACCCACGATGGTGGGTTCCTTGCAGTAGTTCGCGAAGGTCACCATACGCAGGATCGACTCGGGCTCAACGATAACGTCATCATCGAGCAGCAGCACGTAATCGGAGCCGTTGTTGACAGCCTCAAACATGCCGCGCGAGAAGCCACCGGAACCACCCAGGTTGCCCTGGTTAATGATGCGGAACTTACCGGAGAGGGGCTTGACGACCTCTTCGAAATCCTCGTGATCCTGCACCTTCTGGGTGCCCTGATCCACAATCAGGAACTCGTGCACAGCATCGAAAATCTCGGGGCTCTCACCCAGAGCACGAATGTTGTTGATGCAGTACTCCACCTTGTTCATGGTGGTAATCTGCACGGTCGCCTGACCAGCCTTCACGTCTGCGCGGGGCTCAATGTCGCCCAACCAGTTCGCTTCAATCAGCTCAAGGTCGCCGGTACCAGCCAGGTCGAACCAATACCAGCCACCGTCGCCGAACGGCGCCAGGGGCAGGGTGAAGGTGTTGGTCTCCTCGCCGGAGAGCAGCTTCGCATCCACACGCTGAATCACGCCACGGCCGTTGGACTTGTACACAATGACCATGCCCTCACCGCGAGTCTGAACGCTCAGAGTGACCTTCTTCAGGTCAGTCCAGCGGCGCCAGTACGATGCGGGGAACGCGTTGAAGTACGTGCCGAAAGACAGGCTCTGGCCCGCGTTTACGGTGATGGAGCGGCGGCTGTTCAGGCTGTTCGCGGCATCACGGTTCGCGCTAGCGTTCGACACAGACTGACCGGAGGTGTTCATCGCCTCCGCAATGGAGGTGGAAGCGTCACCGTCAATACGGGTAGGCAGCTGAACGCCGGTTGCGACACTCGCGTCCACGTACAGGGGCACGACGTCAGTCTCAACCGCGCTCGGGAAAATAACCCGCTGCAGGTTCTTCAAAGTCTTATCAGCCATGGTTATGCGTCAACACCACCGGACTCGATCTTCGCACCGTTAGCGAAGTGCGGGCGGATCTTGTTGTCGAACATGGACAGTGCAGCGCCGATAGCCATGTGCATATCCAGGTACTTGTAGGTACCCAGGCGGCCACCGAACAGCACATTGTTCTCGCCCTTAGCCAGGTCGCGGTACGCCAGCAGCTTCTCACGGTCCACGGAGGTGTTGACCGGGTAGTACGGCTCGTCGCCCTTGTTCGCGAAGCGAGAGTACTCGCGCATGATGACGGTTGCATCCTTGGTGTAGTCACGCTCGGGGTGGAAGTGACGGAACTCGTGGATGCGGGTGAAGGGAACATCAGCATCGGGGTAGTTCATCACGGAGCAACCCTGGAAGTCCTCAATCGGCAGGACTTCTTCTTCCAGGTCGATGGTACGCCAGGACAGGTCGCCCTCAGCGTAGTCGAAGTAGCGGTCAACCGGGCCGGTGTAGACCACGGGAATCTGACCCAGGACGTTCTCACGAGAGTACTGGTGACCGGGCTCGAAGAAGTCAGTGTTCAGGTGCACCTCAATGTTCGGGTGCGCCGCCATACGCTCCAGCCATGCTGCGTAGCCGTCAACGGGCAGACCCTCGTACTTGTCGTTGAAGTAGCGGTTGTCGTAGTTGTAGCGAACCGGCAGGCGGGAAATGATAGATGCGGGCAGCTCTTCCGGCGGGGTCTGCCACTGCTTAGCGGTGTAGTGCTTGATGAACGCCTCGTACAGGGGGCGACCAATCAGGGAGATACCCTTGTCATTCAGGTTCTGCGGGTCGGTGCCAGCCAGCTCGCCAGCCTGCTCAGCAATGAGCGCCTTTGCCTCTGCGGGAGAGTAAGCGGCGTTGAAGAACTGGTTGATGGTACCCAGGTTAATGGGCATGGGGTACACGATGCCGTTGTGGCGGGTGTACACGCGGTGTACGTAGTTGGTGAACTCGGTAAAACGGTTCACGTACTCCCAGACACGCTCATTGGAGGTGTGGAACAGGTGCGCACCGTAGCGGTGCACCTCAATACCGGTCTGCTTCTCCTTCTCGCTGTATGCGTTACCACCGATGTGGGAACGGCGGTCCAGCAGGGCAACCTTCAGGCCCAGCTCAGTGGCAGCCTGTTCTGCGATGGTCAGACCAAAGAGGCCCGAACCGACTACTACGAGGTCAGCGGTCAATGTTTTCTCCTGTATTATCACGGCGCACCGCCGCTTCTGCGAGGGCGGTATTCACCTACCAGATTGGACACATCCGAGGGTTCTCAGTCGCGCCGCAATCCGCACGGGTGGGTACAAAAAGCCCCTCCCGTGATGGATATAGTCATAATCTAAGATACCTGTTTATCAAGCACTACGCATACTTATGACGTGCTTTTAGGGGCTTTTGGACTATTGTTCGCACGCTCTTTCCCCGAGTGAGTATTCTTCGCGAACCCCGAGGTCACGCCGGTCTGAGACAGTTCTTTCTTCTGCGTATTTTTACGGTCTACTCATGGTGAAGGAATTTTATTTACGGGTAAATATTCACCCTGTCCTAGTTGCGGCGGTAATTAGCCACCACCTAGAGCTGTAGGCACAGAGGGTGGTTCGAGGGGGCGTTTCATGGCTCTCACACGCTACAAAGAAGTACCCCCATCAGCACTTTTGGGGATGCGCACCGGTGTATGCGAGAGGCAATTGAGGTGATTTATCCACAGCTTTTTGAAAAATAGGGCGAAAAATTCAAAAAATACGAACATATTAGTTTATCTACAGATAATTTATTGAGCTTTAATGCTTTTTAATGTTTTCTGAGGGTATGACTCTCTTCTTTCTCGACCACCACAACACAACCAACGCGCTCCCCTACCCCCGCGTACTCCGACTCGACGGCGAGGCGGCACCCACCGGAATACAGCTGCGCCCCGGTAGCGCACACCAGCAGGCTCTAGAGCAGGCGCTCAACCAAGCTCTACAGCACCCTGCACCCGGCGCGCACACTCAGGCACAGGAAACGACGTTCCAGCTACGCCCCGCGCACGATAAGGATCCCGCCGGCACCTCGGTTGCGCCAAACAGCCACGTTCCGAACGAATCTCAAACTCCGGGCGCGCCCGCCGTCAGCCTCCTGCATATTCTGCGCGGACCCGACGCGGGCGCAACCTTCCCCATCAGCCGCGGTCGCACCAGCCTCGGCAGGGCGGCGCTAGCTCCCCGCGGAGGAGAGCAGCCGCACCATATTCACCTGCAGGATCCATTCCTCAAGCCGGTACACGGCAGCTTCTACGCCGATAGCTCCGGCATCCGTTGGATTGAGAAGCCCCCCTCCGCGAGCGAGGGTAGCGAGAAGGTGCAGGGCGGCAAGAAGGTGCAGAGCGCCGAGCCGCGCATCCTGCGCTGGGACGAGCCGTTCCGACTCGGTTCCTCGCTCTGCGTGCTCACCTCCCCCGGCACCGACGGCGAGCGCACCGTGGAGAAGACGAGCGCGCACACCATTGCAGAGAATTCCGGCGAGCCCGCGCAGACGCTCACTCCCCTGGGAGATGCCGGCAACCCGTTTGAGCCGGTGGTCGTGAACCCTCCCGCGCCGCGTAAGCTCAAGCAGATTCTGTTGAGCGTATGCCTGCCGATTGTGGTGGGTCTGATTATTGCGCTGGTGACCGGCATGTGGTTCCTTCTGCTGATGTCTGCGGCGTCTTCACTGCTGATGCTTCTGCATTTCTTTGGCGGTCGGGCTGAGAACCGTGCCGCCTCGCAACAGACCCATCAGGCAGCTGTTCAGGAGAAGGAACGCGCCCTCGCTCTGCCGACCGCAGGTAACTTGGCGATTTCGGGTGATTCGAGTCTGAGCGCCTCTGGGTACCCGGCGATTGTGCTCGGGTGCGGTCCCCGCCAACCCTACCTGCGCGGACGTAACCTCCCCCTGGGCACTCTGGAGAAGCAGGATGCGCCCCACTACCTGCCGCTGCCCACCCCGGCTCTCGGTCACTACCTGAAGCTGGAGGAGGCGCATCTGCGTGCCTACCTGGTGCAGTTGGTGGCGGGGTATCCGGGTGCAGTGCATGTTCTGTTGGCGGGTGCTGAGAGCGCTGATCAGCAGCGCACTAATAGTCTCTTGCAAACTCTGGCTGTGGTGCCGGGCGTAAGTGTGCATTGCCTGCCGGGTGTGCAGCAGGAGAAGTACCTGCAGACTCTGCAGAGTAGCCTGCAGTCGGAGCTGTCCGCATCTGTTCCGCCGCTAATTCTCATGCCCCAGCATGCGAGCGCGGTTTACGCTCCCCTGCTGACCGCCCTAACTTCTGGTGCGGCCGCGGAGTCTTCGCACTCTCGTGCGTTCTCTTCCCCGCGTGAGCAGAAGATGAACGCCCCGGCGCTCTGCGTGGTGGGCGGTACCGAGGCTGATAGCCCCGCCCATACACCTTGTGCGCTTTTTAGTTCCGCCTGGGTTGAGTGTGCGAGCGAGGGGAGCCACCGTCAGAGCATCCGCTACCGCGCGCACGGCTATTCGGCGCCTCCGGTGCAGCCTACCGAGGGTGTCTATCAGGTGCACCCGCTGGCGTGTGAGGGTCTGTGCCAGCACGCCGACGGGCTGAGCGTTAGGTCGTTCTGCACCGCTCTTGAGAACCTGTACCGCGCCGGATGCGAACAGGAGCAGGGCGCGCTCAACGAGGCGCAGGTGCACCAGTCGGCTCACCTGTTCTCTTCGCTTCAGCGGCAGAGCGCACAGCAGAAGAACCGTGCCGATGACGTGGCGGTGGAGTCCGTTCTGCAGCGCTGGTCTGCTCAGCGTTACGCCTCCGATATTCGCTGCTACCTGGGTGTTTCTTCGGGTGGCTCGCTGAATATCGGTCTGTCTGAGCACGGACCGCACTGGTTGCTCGGTGGCACGACCGGTGCCGGTAAGTCGCAGCTTCTGCGTTCGCTGGTGCTCAGCGCCGCCCTGCGCTACCCGCCCGAGCGCCTCGGCCTGATTCTGGTGGACTTCAAGGGCTCCGCGGGTTTGGGTCCCCTGGCTCAGCTGCCGCATGCGCTCAGCGTGTTGAGCAATTTTGATGTGTCCGCAGTGGAGCGTGCCCTCGAATTTTTGCGCGCCGACATTCACCGCCGCGAGGTGGATCTGCAGGCGCTCGGCGTGAACTCATACCGCGACTACCTGGCGTCCTGCCAGGCGGCGGGTACCACTCCGCGCTACCCCGAGCTGCTGATTGTGGTGGATGAGTTCCGCATGCTCATCGATTCCATGCCGGACGCGATGGCTGAGCTGATGCGCATCGCAACGATTGGTCGTTCGCTGGGTCTGCACCTGGTGTTGGCGACTCAGCGTCCGCAGGGCGCTATTTCGCAGGATATTCGCGCCAATATTGCCACGAGCATTTGCTTGCGCGTGGCGAGCGCGCAGGATTCCTATAACCTGCTGGAGCATGAGTCTGCGGCGTATATTTCGGCGGCGCATCCGGGTGCCGGGTATGTGCGCCTGCCGGATGGCCGTTCGGTGCCGTTCCGCGCCCCGCTCGTGGATGCGGTCCCCTCGAGTAGCGATGCCCGCCCGGTGCAGGTGCTGGGTCTTGAGGAGGACGGCTGGCGCGAGCTGACTACTGTCTCCCCCGTTCAGCAATTGGGTGGGAATGAGGATGAGTTGCTGATTCGTTCGGCACAGCAGATTCGTGCGCTCTACGAACGCGAGTACGCTCCGAAGAGTCTTCAGAAGAACGCGGCAGGTCAGGATGAGTACTGCCCGATCCCGCCGGAGCTTCCCGAGAACACCCCGCTGCCCGCGCTGGAGGCGCCGGTTAGCGAACCGGTCGCGTACGGTATTGACCCGGCGGCTGGTCCTCATGAGTCCACCGAGCCCAGCACCGCCCCCGAAGGCTACCTGCTGGGCGAGCTGGAGATTGCCCGCTACGGCGTGCGCCGCCGCATTAGCTGGTCGGGGCATCAGGCTCTGGCGTTGCTGGCGCAGAACGCCGAACGCGCACCGATGCTTTACGGGCTTTTAGCTCAGGCGTTTGCCGCACGCACGCCGGTTGTTCTGCTGACCTCTGACGGCGCGCTCCACCGCGATCTTGAACCCTATGCCAGTGCCTTTGAGGCGCTGGTGGGTGCACAGGAGCTTTCGCATCTGCGGTTCTGCCTGGAGGAGCTGCGCGCCCCGAACCTGTGGGGTGCCGAGGGTACCACCCGCCCGCTCATCATTGTGGACGGTCTGGACAGCTGGCTGGAGGCGCTGGTTCGCCAACCCGATACGGAGAACCTGCTCTACGATCTGCTCTCGCAGGGGTGCCGTCGCGGCTATTCGGTGGTGTTCACCTCCGCGTTGAATCCGCGCGGTCGTTTCGCCGCTGCGGCGCATTCTACGCTGTTGAGCCGCCGCTTCCTGGATGCCGATCTGATGCGTTCGACGAGCAAGGACTACCCCACCCCGGCGCAGAGCCACTACTGCGTGGAGGGTGCCATTAATGAGGAGTTGATTGGGGATCAGCCGCTAAGCGCGTCGATTCTTTCGCCCTGCGTTGCGGGCTTCCAGGAGCTTGTACAGGTTCTGCGGTGCAACGCCGCGAGTGCTTCTAGCGGGTCAGCCGCTCGCCCCGGCACGCTGTTGAAGCAGTTCCCCGAGTACTACCGCATGCCCTCGACCGAGTACGTGACCGCCGCCCACGCCGCCTGCAATCCGCAGGGCGCTAAGCTGCTGGTCGCGTTTGACCGTCGGCAGATGCCGGTGTGGTTGAGCGCCCCGGCCGGCGCTGTGGTTCCGGTGCAGGGTTCCCGTTCGGCGGGTAAAACCACCCTGCTAGAGAGCATTGCTCAGCTCAACCCGATGATGGAAACCCTCGTCCTTGAGGGTTCTGGCGGCACCTCGGGTGATGGCGGAGCGTCGGGTGAGCCGCCGAGCGTGGAGCGTACCCGTGCGCTCCTGGATTCGGTGAAGAACCCCGCGCAGACGCTCGTGCTCATTGACGACCTGCAGTATCTGCAGCCCACCGTTCAGCAGTTGCTTCTGGAGCGTCGCGGTGAGTTCCGCGCCATGCTGGTCGCCTACACGCCCTGGCCTAGGCGCGTCTCCTCACCCATGCTGGCTGCGCTCATGGGATGCTCGCGTGCGCTCCTGCTCGCGCCCACCTCCCTGGCGGATGCCGACATGTGCACGGTGACCGCGCTACCGCTGGACCGGTTTACGCAGGGTGAGCAGCCCGCCGGTCGCCTCGTGGTAGTGGACGGCGCCTCCGTCTATGCGGCGCAGGTTCCCCTGGCGCTGGCACCAGTAGCGCAAGCTGCTACGTCTGTACAGAAGGTACCGGCAACGGTCTAGGGTTTAGTGGTTTAGCGGCGTCGGCGGTTGTACTTCTCCGCTTCTTCGCCCGATGCCTCGGTGACCGCCTCAATATAGCGGCGGCTACTGGGCATGAGCACGAAGATGAAGGCAGCCGCCGCACCAATAACACCCGCAATCGTGATGGACTGGCCAATGTTCAGGCCGTAAGCGCTCACATTCATGACGAGGGTGCTTGCGGTGACCCACAGGGCACAGAGGGTAATCAGAATCATGGGCAGGCGCGAGCCGAAGCGGCCGCGGTAGAAACGCAGACCGAAGTAGGTCATGCCCGCGGCGATGAGCACCTGGAGCACACCGCCCACAATCGCCTGCGCGGTAGACATTCCGCTGACGATAAAGGGGTAGAGGATACCGCGAATCAGAATGTATGCCGCGAAGGTTTCGGTCAGGGCGAATGCATAGATGACGTTGAACGGGCGTGACGGCACGGTGGGCTCCTCATGGGTAGTGTCGGCGGCAGACCGGGGTGTATTCGGTCCGATGTGTTGGTCGATGTGCTGGTGCGTTAGCGGGTGGCATTGCCCCCCCCGTCTCGGGTTCACCGCCTCGTCGTCGGTGCGGCATTTCAGGGGTAGGTACCGCTTTATATTATGCCTGAGGCGCCACTCACCCAGCCGCCCGCGTCTCGCCTATGAGACGCAACTCAGAATATGTGTGTCAGCATGCGATTCCCCGCCCTCTCAATTAGACAAAGGTTTGCCTAAGTGATAGATGCCTCAGCGTAATACTGAAGTTTTTAGAGAAAAGTACTTGTCACATCCGCTCCAACATGCGAAAGTTGATAAGTCAATTTTCACCCTAACGCTGGGTGAGCGTCCCATCATCGGATGTATTTGACACGCACACAGGAAAATAGATGTGTCTTGCCACCGCGTGAGACCGTAAAACATGAAGGAGGTCCACCGTGGATTGGCGTAGTCGTGCAGCTTGTTTGGACAAGGATCCGGAGCTGTTCTTCCCCGTAGGAAACACCGGACCTGCCCTGTTGCAAATTGAAGAGGCTAAGACTGTCTGCCGCTCTTGCGAGGTTGTAGACGTCTGCCTGAAGTGGGCCATCGAGACCGGCCAGGACTCCGGCGTATGGGGTGGCACCAGTGAAGACGAGCGTCGTGCGATGAAGCGTCGCGCAGCTCGTGCCCGCCGTGCATCCTAACTTCCGGAGTATTCAATAGGGCATCAAAAGCGTGGTGCAGTGATATAAAGTCACTGCACCACGCTTTTGCCATATACAGAACAGATACGAAACTGCCGCCGCTCCCCCTATCGGAAGCGGCGGCAGTTCAATATGTCGTGCGAGAAGGTGGCTAGATGAGCGCCGCGGTAATCACCACGCGGGTACCGGTCGGTTCGTTAGCCTCCCAGCGAATCGAGCCGTTCAGCTCGCTCGCCACCAGGGTACGCACAATCTGCATGCCCAGGCCTTCCTTACCGGTCACCGGGCGGTAGGCGTTCGGGCCGGACTCTTCAATCTTCTTATCGCCCATGCCCTTACCGTCATCAGTAATCACGACGGTGAGGATGTTCTCACCCTCATCGTTGGTGCCGCGAATACCCTCGAGAGTCACGGTGCCGGTCTCACCGTCCAGGCCATGCTCCACAGCGTTCGCGACAACCTCGTTGATAACCAGTGCCAGAGGGGTAGCGAACTGGCTCGGCAAAGATCCAAAGGAGCCAATCAGCTTGGTAGACACGTGCTGACCGGGGGAAGCGAGCTCAGCGGCAAGGTGGAACTGACGCTCAATCAGCTCATCAAAGTCGACGTTCTGAGTCAGACCCTGCGAGAGCGCCTCGTGCACGGTAGCGATCGTTGCCACGCGGCGCATCGCCTGCTCCAGGCCCTGACGTGCCTCATCAGTGGTCATACGGCGCGACTGCAGGCGTAGCAGAGCGGACACGGTCTGCAGGTTGTTCTTCACGCGGTGGTGAATTTCGCGGATGGTCGCGTCCTTGGTCATGAGCTCCAGCTCGCGGCGGCGCAACTCGGTCACGTCACGGCAGAGAATCACGGCGCCCTCACGCTCGATGCGGGCGCGCCTCTGCACCAGCAGCGGGATGGATCGCATGGTCACGCGAGCACGGGCAATAACCAATTCGGTGCGCAGGTCGCTACGACCGGCAAGGACCAGCTGCAGGGTTTCGTCTGCCTGTTCACCGGCAGGAAGCATCGCACGGGTGACGTCGGCAAGGTTTTGCTTTTCGAGGTAGCCGGTCATGCCCATGCGGTTGTACATGGAGTTCGCGTTCGGGGAAGCGACGACCACACGGCCGGAGGGGTCAAGCACAATAATGCCGTCGATCACGCGGGGGTTGCCCTGGGTGTTATTTCCCTGGGCGAGGGGGTCGGGCCACAGGCCGGAGTGCACCATGGAGAGCATGGTGTCAGCAGTATATTCGTAGACCTCGTCGCTGATGGAGGGGTAGCCACTGGGTGTGGCAATCTTGTGGCTGGTCAGCAACGCAATGGTGCGGTTGTTGCGCACGATGGGCACGAAGGTTACGTGTACGCGCGGGCGGGCACCAACACCCTCACCGCTTCCTTCGTCGGTGTAGGTGCTGATGTTCTGGTCAATCCAGACGCGGTATGCTTCGTCGCGGATTCCGTCTTCCATGTCGTGATCGATGATGTCGTGGTGGAAGAGGGTTCGGACGTTGGAGGGGCGCACGTGCGCGAAGGCACGGAAAGTACTGGTTTCGCTGGGGCCGGATACGGCGTCCGGGGAGCTACCGTCGGCAACAACGTAGTCGGTGGGGAACCATAGAACCAGGTCACTCTGGGCGATGTCAGAGATGACCTGCCATTCGCCCATGATGAGGTGAACGCGTTCAGTGTCGCCGGGACCGAAGTCGCAGGCGCTCATAATTCCTTCTGCAAAAGACATATGTTTGTGTGCTTCCCTAAGTTCGGGTGTGTTCAACCATTTTACGGTTTGTTCGCCGCAAATCCCATTCAAACGACAATACGTGGAATAGTTTACAGAGCATTTCTTGGAGCGCGCTTTTTAATCGCATATATGACGCAGCGCAATGAGATGCACCCCTCAGTTGTACAGTGAGGCATTCGCACTACTCCCCCGTTTCGACCCCCGTGTGAAGGCGCAAAAACCCGGCGTATCGGCGCTCCCATGTTCTGAGAGGAATACCGATAAGCCGGGCTTTTTAGCAAGCGCTAGTTATAGCTGACGGGCCTACGCGCCGGGGTGTACCGCGTACATGCCCGCAAGCATCGCTTCGAAGGACTGTACGACCGCGTGGCGGGGCGCCACCTCCAGCAGCGCTTCACCGTTGCGGCGCAAACGGTCCATGACCTTCCGTTCGTACGGAATCACGCCGGCGAGCGGGATGGACAAGTAGCGTGCCCAGTTATCGCGCATCTTCGCCTCGGGATTGAACCCGGCGGCTTCGCGGCGGCTGCGGTTAAGCCAGTACTGCACATCCGTTTCGGGTGCGAACAGATCCGGGCGTGCCTGCACCTCGCGGGCGAGGTTGATCAGGCGCGGCAGGCCGATGACGTCCGCTTCGCCGAGCGCAATCACGCGGTCGGAGCAGGCGAGCGCGGTGAGGGTCGCGGCGTTACGGCGCGGTGCCGGGCCGTCAAAGGTCAGTTCCTCGTCTACCTCAATGGGGGCGGCAACATCGCAGATGACCAGGTCGTAGCGGTGCTTGAGCCATTCGAGTACCTCGGCGAAGGCGCGGGCACGCACCTCGGGCCAACGCGAGGAGGAGGTGATACCGCTCAAGAAGTCGAAGGTGCCGTTCTTCAGAGGTACGCGCTCCATGATGGCCCCCGCCTTTTTCTCGTCGAGCTGGGCACGGTCGGCATCCGAGCAGAGAATCGCCAGGCCGGAGCCGGTATCTTCGAGCGCCATGAGCGCATCCAGGCTGGGCGCGTAGGTGTCTGCGTCGATGAGGCAGACCTGCTGGCCCTGCTGCGCCGCGAGGGCGGCAAGGTTGAATGCGATGGTGCTTCGGCCGGGTGCGCCGTGAGTACCCCAGACGGTCACAATCTTGCCGAGGCGGTGGCCGGGCTGGTAGCGGGAGGGCGCGGCGGGATCCTGGGTAATGTCGGGGTGTTGCGGCAGGGTGCCGTCGTTGTTCTCGTTCTGCACATGCAGGGCGTAGTCGCTGCCGGGTGCGAAAGAGTCGACGATGGCGGCGGCCTGGCTGAGCACGGATTCCTCGTTGCTGGGCACAACGGAGGAGGCTTCCGCCGGGTCATGCGCGCCGGGTGCACCGGGCGCGTTTCCGGCTGGGGCTGCGGGGTCGATCCCGTAACTTCCGTAGTCGGCACCGTAGGGTGCGCCAGCGTTTACGGCAGTACCCGCGGCGGGGTCGTAGCCGTAGCCGCCCGCCCCATATCCATCAACGCCATATCCAGCAGCTCCGTTATCGTAACCGTAGCCACCGTATCCACTGTCGTAGCCGTAGCCTGCATCGTAGCCGTACCCGGTGTCCTGACCGTAGACGCCCTCCGGTCGGTGGGAGACAGGCTGAACGGGCGGCTGAGCCGGTATCTGCGCGGGAATACCGTAACCTGCGGCGGGTCGGGCGAGCGCCGCATCCACAGCCTGTTCGAGCGATCCCAGAATTTCTTCGAGGGCCGCTTCGGGGCGGATGCGGTGCGTCTGCGTGGGTAGCGGCAGAGTGTCCGGGGCGATAACCGCCAGGAGCACTTCGGAGGCGGCGAGCGCGTCCACGGTGGAGGCGCTCATTTCGGCGGGCACGTGCACGCAGAGCAGCACGCGGGCAATGCCGGTGTGCGCCATACCGACGGCTTCGCTGAAGTCCTGCACGGTACGCGCCACGGAGACGCGGCCGCGCTGGGATTCGATGCGGGTCAAGAGCGAGCCGTCATCGCCGTAGAGGATGACGGGGATGTTCACTGGCCCTCCCCGTAGGTGCCGGGGATGAGGCTGATCTTGGAGTCGCTGTTGCTTTCCTTCACGAGGTCGGTGAGGGCTTCTTCCTTGACCCACAGCTGCACGGTTGCTTTGCCGTTGGCGCCGAGCACGCCCTCGTCGACCGTTACGGCAACGATTTCGGCATTGGTGACGATCGCGCGGGCACCGTTTTCGGTGCGGTTATCGCTCTTGGTGTCGGGGTTGCGCGGGCCGGAAGTCCACACGTCCACGCGCTCGCCAGCCTTCAGTGCGGAGGCGGCGGTGCGGTCAATGCTGACGGTGGCGAGGCGGCGCCCCGGGGAGGTTTCAGTGCCTACCGATTCTTTGCTGATGAGGTTGCCGGCGGGGATGCGCTGGGTAGCGATTTTGCCGTTCATCTGTGCGGCTTCGGCGCGGGTGAAGTACTTGTCTTTGGCGGAGTCTATGTTCGCTTCGACTCGGGCAAGTTTGTCTTCGGTGATTTTTTCGCCGAGGCGGATTTCGCTTTTGGCGGTGTAGTACTCGGTTTTGCTGTTATTCGCCTGCACGTAAAGCTGCACGCCGGTGATGGAGACGAGCACGAGTAGTACACCGAGAATGAATCGCCAATCCTTGACGGTGGGCCTTTTGAGGCGTTTGGCGTGGGTTTCGGTGAGGGTGGAACGCTTCGTCGCGTTCTGTCGTATGCGCATGATGTGGTTGTGCCTTTCGGTGCGGAAGCCGGCGGTGATTCCGGGTGTTGTTCAACTGACCGATGAGCGAGTGGTGTGTGTTCGATAGTGCTTTGATTGGTTCTGACACTAACCCTAACAGCATATTTCATTTAGTACTCTCTCTCAACAAGAGTCGTGTTTATGAAATATTTTTGAGTCTTGCCCCTTTTGAAGGGGTGATTAGATAACTTTTCAGCTCATATAAGGCTTTTTGTGAGCAAATTTCACGGTGATGGCATATACTGAAAGTACTCAATAGATGTTCTGTATGGACTCTATGTAAAAGGCCACTAACGGTGGCTAAGGGGCCCAGGATTTCACTCACGGAAAGGAACAATTCGATGACTGCACCTCGTTTCCTCACTCTGAGCGACGTTGCCGAGGAGCTGCAGGTTTCGCTTTCGCAGGTGCGCGCTCTGGTGCGTAGCGGCGAACTTCCCGCCATTCAGATTGGTGGACGTAACCAGTGGCGTATCGAACGCTCTCGCTTTGAAGAGTACATTACCGAGCGCCACGAGCAGACTCTGGAGGCGATTGCTTCCGGCAAGCTCACTGCAAAGGCTAAGGTCGATTAGTATTTCGACGTGCACCTCGCGGGCGTAATGCTCGAGTGTTTTAGAAAGGTCCGCTCCTCTCGTTGAGATTTCAATGAAGAGGGGCGGACCTTTTTGTGTTTATTCTGCTTTCATAAGGGTATTTATAGTTATCGAGGCGTTTTTGCGAGCGTACCCACGAATGGTAGCGCCCGCTATTTCCCCTGTGTGCTTAGCGTGAAATACGGGCGATGACTGCACTGACGCGAGCTAGCGGGATGGTGCGCACGCCGGCGCCGCGAGGTGCACGGGAGTAGCCGGAGGCGCCCTGCCCATAACCACCCTGACCGTAACCACCCTGCCCGTAGGTTCCCTGCGCACCATAGGCTGCACGCGCGTACTGGTCGCGTTCGTAGATGCGCGGGTACTGGCCGCCGTTAAGCAGACGCAATTCGAGGAAGTCGGCACCGACTCGCTCGATCACGCCGTCGTAGCTGACGGTGCCACCTTCGAGGGAGAGGCGGACGGGTTCGCGTGCCATGGCGAGGGAGCGGAGGGCGAGCTGAATTTTCATGCGGTAGCGTTCAGGGCGAATATCAGCGCGCCCGGGAGCGATGCCGCCTTCCCACCAGAGCATTCCGCGCAGGGGGATGATGATGTTCTCGCCGCGCGCTTCGATGCTGACCCATTCTTCGCCGACCATTTCGAGTTTGCCTTCGTAGGTTTGCATGTCGGTGGCGCAGATGCGAATGGGGCCGCCGACCTGTGCGAGGAGGCGGTCGTCGAGGGTGATGGTCGAATAGTGGACGCGCGCGACTTGGCGGGCGTCCTGTTCCATATCCCAGGCGCGTTCGGAGGCGAGGCGCGCCTCAATGTCTCGTAGGAACTTTTCCATGCTCATGTTATGACCCTACCCGAGTAGCGGGTGCGGATACGAACCGGGGAGTCTGTGGGTCAGAATACGGTCTTAACCCCTGATTTTTGAGGCAAATTCCACCAAATTACATGTTTTTCATGCATTTTGATGCTTTTTACTTCATTTTTAAAGTGACTTCCTGTATAAATGAAGCAACACCAAAACACATCAAATACACCATTTGGAGGTCATTGTGGACCAACTATCCACTCCGGGTCAGGCACCCGCTGCCTTCGCTTCACATCCCGTTACATCCGTTACGCCCCTGGCATCCGACACTGATGCAGGGCACGAAACCAGCACCAAAGCTAGCTACCAGGACGCGCTACTCTTCATCGCCCCTCCCCTGCTTTCCGCGGCAGTCTTGGGTGCGTTGAGCGTAAACCTACACCGCATCCCCTCGGCACACCCACTAGCTGATGCCTCGTTGCTCTGCGCGGGGGCTGCGGCAATCCTCATTACTGCATGGTGGTTCGTCAGCTTTATCTGCACGCTCTTCTACGCTCGTTCCCTGCGAGTCTCGGCACACGCCGCAAAGCCCACTGAGCTGAAGGTTCCGGCGATTTTCCGTCCGCGCTTTATGCGCCGCATCGTACTGACGCTCGGCGGTACGGCTCTTGGAGTGGGTGCGGTTTTGGCTCCCGCGCAGGCTACGGTGGCTACGCCCAGCAACGCCGGGGTAACCGGCACGGAGGGCATGCCGCAGACGACCATTTCGGCGGTCATGACCACAGATTCAATGGGCGCTGCAGATTCAATGGGCGCTGCAGATTCAATGGGCACCGCGACGGCAGATGCCAGCCCGGGCTCCAACGCAGATGCGGTTCTCTCCGATACCGCCCCGAATCAGTCCGCTACTCCCCTGACCCTTTCTGCTGAGGTTCCCGATATTCCCCTGGCTCCTGAGCCTTCGGAGGCGGCAGGCTCGTTGCAGGATCGCAGCCCGTTCTTCTCCCCACCCCGTGCTGAGGCGGGCACCTACTCTTACACGGTTCAGGCGGGCGATACGCTCTGGTCTATTGCCGCCGAGCAGCTTGGTGAAGGCACCGACGCCTCTACCATTTACGACTACACTCTCGATATTTACGAGGCAAATAAGGACGCTCTGGGTCAGAACGCCGAGCTGCTCTACGAGGGGCAGGTTCTACAGATCCCCGAACAGCCCGTTCACTAACCTCACCCGCGTCTTCCACCCCATTCCACCTCATCCCAACAGTCTTTCGTTCACTCAGCTCACCTCACATACCCCTACACCGAAAGCCTCTGCACCGAAAGCCTCTGCACCGAAAGGAGCCGTCATGAGCTTCTCCCACCTTCTCCCTCGCGCCCCGTGGACGCCGCCGCGTTCTCAGCCTGCGCAGCCTGCCTCCCGCGACAACCAGCCTGCCAGTCCGTATTCGAAGAGCCGCCCGTCCGCTCAGCCTGCGACTGCCGAGCAGGTGGCTCCGCTACCGGAGCAGGGGCAGGGCACGATGGCTCTGGTGCAGAGGCGGAACAGCGCGTCGGTCTATTCGCTGTTGCCGCTGCCGCGTTATGAGCAGCATTCGGCGCAGCGCCCGAAGGTAGTGAAGAGGGGCCGCCCGCTGCGTCCTGCGGATGCACTAGCTCGCCAGCTGGAGGGCCGTTGTGCGGGTGTGGCGATTGCTTACCTGGAGATCATGTCGGCTCGTCGTTCGCGTCAGCAGCTGGCGCAGTGGGTATCAGCGGATTGTTTCCACCGTCTGCTACCGTTCTTCCCGAAGAACCCGCGTCAGGTGCGCCAAGAGATGTTGTTGACCCTTCCGCCGGTTCTGTTGCGGGTGCGAGCGCAGAAGGTACACGAGGAGCTCTACGAAGCGGTGGCGCTATTGCGTTGTGCGGAAAGGGTGCGTGTGGTGACCATGCAGATGCGCCTGATTCACGGCATGTGGCTGATTACCGCAATTGAGCAGCCGCAGAGCCGCTTGGACGAAGACTAAGGCTTCCCCGGCTTCCCCTGCAAAACACACAGACAAACAGAGAGGGTGCGAATCCGGTATTGGATTCGCACCCTCTCTGTTGCGTCTATAGCGTTTTCAGGTTTACGCCGAGGCTACTTCTCCTTGGTGCGCTCAACGTGAACCTGCTCGTGGCCGTCCTCATCCGGGGCGGAGTACTGCAGGAACTTCGGGCGCGAAGGCTCAGCCAGGCGCACGGCAGAAGCCTGAGTACGCTGCTTGGACAGGTCCAGGTTGAACAGGTAGGTCACGGTCTCTTCACGGACCGCGCCGAGCATCGACTGGTACATGTCGTAGCCTTCACGCTGGTACTCGACCAGCGGGTCACGCTGAGCCATTGCACGCAGACCGATACCTTCCTTGAGGTATTCCATCTCGTACAGGTGCTCGGGCCAGCGCTCACCGATGACGGACAGCATGACGCGGCGTTCAATTTCGCGCATGCTCTCTTCGCCGACGCTCTTTTCACGCTCCTCGTAGATGAGGTGTGCGTCCGCCAAAACTTCCTTCACGATCTGGTCGCGAGTGATCTTGGTGCGGTCGCCGGCGTCCTCCGCCAGGTCGTCCACGGTGATGGAGATGGGGTACACCTGCTTGAGTGCGTCCCAGAGCTCGTCGAAGTCCCAGTCCTCGGCGTGGCCTTCAGAGACGCGGGCGTCAATGATGGTGGTCAGCACCTCGTCCACGAAGCCGGAGATCTGTTCCTTCAGGTCGTCACCGTGCAGGATGCGGCCGCGGTCCTTGTAGATCGCTTCGCGCTGGCGGTTGAGCACGTCGTCATACTTGAGCACGTTCTTACGCTGTTCAGCGTTACGGCCCTCAACGTTTGCCTGTGCGGTAGCGATAGCGCGGCTAACGATCTTGGAGTCCAGTGCGGAGTCCTCGGGAGCTGCCGCCATGAGGCGGGTTGCCATGCCGGTGTTGAACAGGCGCATCAGTTCGTCGGTCAGCGACAGGTAGAAGCGGGACTCGCCCGGGTCGCCCTGACGGCCGGAACGACCGCGCAGCTGGTTGTCGATACGTCGGGACTCGTGACGCTCAGTGCCGAGCACGTACAGGCCACCGAGCTTGGTGACTTCATCGTGCTCTTCTTTAGCGGCGTCTTCGCAGGCCTTCAGAACCTCAGGCCAGCGTGCCTCGTACTCTTCGGAGTTGGTGTTCGGGTCCAAGCCGAGCTCACGCATCTTCTCGACGGCCTCAAATTCGGGGTTACCGCCGAGCATAATGTCGGTACCGCGACCAGCCATGTTGGTTGCCACGGTGACGGCGCCCTTACGACCCGCCTGCGCAACAATAGCTGCCTCGCGCTCGTTGTTCTTCGCGTTCAGCACCTCGTGGCGCACGCCGGCCTTCGCCAGCTGGCGGGACAGGTACTCGGAGTTCTCCACGCTTGCGGTACCGACCAGGATCGGCTGGCCCTTTTCGTGGCGTTCCTTAATGTCCTTGACGACCGCCTTGAACTTGGCGATTTCGTCGCGGTACACCTTATCGGGGTTGTCGATGCGCTGCACCCCCTTGTTGGTGGGGATGGGCACCACGCCGAGCTCGTAGGTGTTCATGAACTCTGCTGCTTCGGTTTCCGCGGTACCGGTCATGCCGGAGAGCTTGTCGTACATGCGGAAGTAGTTCTGCAGGGTCACGGTCGCCATGGTCTGGTTCTCAGGCTTGATTTCGACGCCTTCCTTCGCCTCAATCGCCTGGTGGATGCCGTCGTTGTAGCGGCGGCCCGGTAGAATACGACCGGTGTGCTCGTCAACAATCAGGACCTCGCCGTCAATGACCACGTAGTCCTTGTTGTTGGTGAACAGCTCCTTCGCCTTGATGGAGTTGTTCAGGAAGCCAATGAGCGGGGTGTTCTTGGATTCGTAGAGGTTCTTCACACCCAGGTGGTCTTCCACCTTATCAATGCCGGATTCGAGGATGCCGACGGTGCGCTTCTTCTCGTCTACTTCGTAGTCTTCACCGCGCTTGAGCAGGGTTGCGGCAATGCGCGCGAACTCTGCGTACCAGCGGTTCGCTTCACCGGCTGCGGGGCCGGAAATGATCAGAGGGGTACGCGCCTCATCGATCAGGATGGAGTCCACCTCATCGATAATGGCGAAGTTGTGGCCGCGCTGAACCTGCTCCTCCACGGTCCACGCCATGTTGTCGCGCAGGTAGTCGAAGCCGAACTCGTTGTTCGTACCGTAGGTGATGTCTGCAGCGTACTGCTTACGACGCTCGTCAGGTTCCATGGAGGAGAGAATCACGCCGCACTCCATGCCGAGGAAGCGGAACACTCGACCCATGAGGTTCGCCTGGTACTCAGCCAGGTAGTCGTTCACGGTCACAATGTGCACGCCCTTGCCGCTCAGCGCGTTCAGGTACGCGGGCAGGGTCGCAACGAGGGTCTTACCCTCACCGGTCTTCATTTCGGCAATATTGCCCAGGTGCAGCGCTGCACCACCCATGAGCTGCACGTCGTAGTGGCGCTTGCCCAGGGTGCGCTTGGATGCTTCACGGACCACCGCAAAGGCCTCCGGCAGCAGAATATCGAGGGATTCGCCGTCCTTGACGCGCTCGCGGAACTTGTCGGTCTCTGCTCGCAGTTCCTCATCGGTCATAGATGCGAAGCTGTCCTCGAGCGAGTTCACCGCCTTGGTGTACGCTTCGAGCTGTCGCAGAACCCTCTTATCGCCGGTTCGGAGGATTTTCTCCAAGAAAGATGCCACTGAGCTTCTACTCCTTGCTTGTTTCGGTACCCTCACCAAGGGCGCGCGAGAGTGCGCGCGGTGAGGCCTTCCTACATATTGTATGGCAGAGCCGCCTAATTCGCCCGTCCGAGCTATTTTTTACGCTCTGCGCCCACGAGGTGACATTTGGTGACGTTGCGCGTCGTTCATCCTCTGACTGAGGTGGAGGGAGCACCGGGTTCCGGGGTCGGGCGCATCCCCGCGCTGAGAATCCGAGCCGAGAACCTCAGCTGTAGAAGGCAGAGAAAAACCCGGGGGCCTGGAGATTCACAGTGCGTGTTTCCAGACCGCCCGGGTCTTTAGCCTGCTCGCTGGGCATACCGCTTCAGCTACCAGCAGGTACGTTAGTTTTACTCGCTATCCAGAGTAATGATGCCGTAGCTCCAGCCCTTACGACGGTATGCCGCAGCCGGTGCGCCGGTCTCGCTGTCAATGTACAGGTAGAAGTCGTGGCCGACCAGTTCCATACGGTCAACAGCTTCTGCGGGAGTCAGACGCTCGCCCTTGAAGCTCTTGTGGCGAATCTCGATGGGAGATGCGGCTTCGTCGGCGAGGGTGACCTCACTGTTGTCGAATGCTGCTTCTTCCACCGGGACATCCGGCAGTAGAATCTCGGTAATTGCTTCGGTAACCACAGGAATCGAGCCGGTAGCGTCCGCTACGGAGACGGGGTGCTTACCACCGCGCTTGTGTAGCTTGCGGCGGTCACGTGCACGGCGCAGACGCTCCAGGAGCTTGCCGTAGGTTTCATCGAAGACCGCGAACTTGTCGTGACCCTGGGCTTCGGAACGGAGGACAGGACCAGTACCAACAACGGTAATCTCAACGCGGATGGACTCGCCACCCAGGTGACCGTCCTTGCTGAACTTGACGTCGATGTCCTTCACGTTATCGCCGAGCTGAGCGAACTTCTGAACCTTCTCACTCACGTACTCTTCCAGGCGTTCGGTGACCTTGATATTGCGGCCGTAGATGTTGACTTCCACGATCATTCCCTCCAGGTTGGGGGCTTATACCGCGTCCGGTTGGACCCGGTACGGGGGTTCGACTTCAATGCCGTTCCCTTGTATATATTTTAGTACGAAACATGTTTCATATCACTAGATATGACAAATATTTAGCCTAAATAATAGCTATTCGTCCGTCTGCGAACTTTAACAGCTAAAAATCGTGTATCTCTTGCAACTAACTACAAGAAACGCTATGTCTGAGCCTTTTTCGGTACCGCCGCCACAGCACACACGCCCAGCACCCGCGAACCGGATTCCTGCAGCACACGCACCATCTCAGAGGCGGTCGCACCGGTGGTCACCACATCATCACAAATAATGCTCACCCGATCCGCGCACAGGGCAGGCTCCATAACGCGTAAGGCACCGTGCATCCGCTCGGCACGACCCACAGCGCCCAAGCTCTTCTGCTCATTCTTTGCCTCAGAAGCACCGAGGAGAGAAGCACCCACACGAGAAGATAAGGAGGCGCCGCTCCCCCGCCGACTGCGAGGCGCATACCCGATGACGTCCACGGCACGCACTCGTACTGAGGCGGGCAGACGCTGATTGAGCTGACGCGCCGCCTCCTGCACCAAAAGATTCGCTGGCGCATAGCCGCGGCGGCGCACGCTCTGCGCGGAGGACGGTGCTGGAACCAGCAGAACCTCAACCGGTGCGGCGGAGGTGCCCACAGAAGAGATAGAAGACCCCGGGGCGCTCTGAAGCTCAACCCGATGCGCCCGAAGAAGCTCGTACACGCTACGCGCCAAACCCTCACCCAGCAGGGGCAGCAAATCAGTGCGACCAGCGTTCTTCAACGCCAACAGGGCACGCGGCATCATCCCTTCATACCGGGATGCCGCACGCACCTCAGGAACCACCGCGCCATCAAGAGGCTGCAGAACCTGCACTCGCTCCACACGCGCCAACGCCGAATGCAGCTGCGGCAGGCATTGTTCACACAGCGGTGAGCCGGCACCGTACGCCACCGGCACAGCACAGCACGGGCAAGTACGCGGCATCAGCACCTCACCCAAAGCCCCGCTGGCACTCTTGAGAGCGCCCGCAAGCCCGGTCAGAGACTTGCTCCAGGACCCATTCACGGGCTCGTTCAAACCACGCTGTACCGAACTCACCGAAAGCAACCTTTCCGTGCGCCGCACCCCGCCACAGGGGCTAACCGGCGTAACTAATCTCGTGCAGGGTCGTGTCCAGGCGGATCCAGCCGCGCTCCTCCATCAGGTAGCACGAACCGTCAGAACGGTGAGCAATAATATTCGACGTATTATCCGCCGTCGAAATGGTCATCACACCATCCAGACGGTCCAGCTTCGTCTCTTCACCGCTGAGGGAAATCACCTCAGACTCACCATTCTTCACGTTCACCACCACGACGCTCTGGTCGCCAGCCCAACGGGCATTACGCGGAGTCACAGAAGAACTCAGACGCACCATCTCCGTCAGACGCAGAGGCTTGCCAGCATCATCACGCACAATGCCGGAAATAATCACAGCCGACGCACCCTCAGTAGACGCCACAATCGCCATGCGTGCACCATCGTGAGAAACATTCACGCTCGTAAAACTCAAATTACGCTGCCAGGACAAACCAATATCCACACCGCGCTCACGCTCGGTTGCATCCTCAGAATCGGGCTTGAAAGCACGCACAACACCCTCACCATCAGCAGCCCACACCCAGCCGTACGCATCAAAGCTGGGAGCAGTCAGCGCGGTACTCTGCCACACGCGGCGGGCAGTACCCTGATACACCGTGTACAGGCTCGCAGCATCATTCGCCAAGCAGGCGTAAACATCCGCCGAATAGCCCATCGCCGGGGAACTCAACTGGCTCACGCCACGCAGAAGCAACTGCTCCCCCGCATTGCTCATATAGTCATCACGCGCCACCATCTGGCCGTTCGAATTAATAGCAACCGTGCGGGCAGGAACACCCGGGTTCAGCTTCACCGCAGAAAAGCCGCTCGGCGCGTTCTCAGAAATCAGAGTGCCGTTATAGAAAACCTCAGTCTTACCCAGACCCGAGAAGTTCTCCAAGCCATGCATAATCTGCTCACGCACACGCGCCAAACGGTTATCGTCCAGGTGCGCACCCGAGAGGCGAACCAGCACATCCTGGTTATCGCTCATATTAGCGGTCTCAAGGTTCATCGACTCATTCAATGCCGAGAACGCGACATCCTTCAGGTAGGATGCAGGACCAATCATGAGGGTACGCACCAGCAGCTCAAAGTAGCGGTCCGTATGCGGGAACCAGCGGATATCAGGCACAGCATAACGGAACGCACGATCATAGAAATACAGGCGGCACGGGCTAAACACGCGCTCAAACTCAGCGCTATCCAGCCACAAACCATCCGGGCACGAGTTAATGCGCCATTGGTTATCCTCCATGATCACCGTAAAATCCTGAGTCTCAGTCTGAGCCTCAGGGAAGGTGCTCGTAATACCCTGACTATTCACAGTCGCCGTCTGCTGGAAACGCACATGGTACATCCCCTCAGCAGTTCCGCTATCGTCACTACGAGGCTGCACCGTATTACGGTACACACGAGTCGTACCCATAGGATTCCAACGGCCCGCAAAAGAAGAACTCAAATACTGGCGCGCCACCGCATAATTCTCAATGCTATCCACACCAGCACGCACGAAGCCCTCAATAATCGCCTCGGGAGTAGCACCCGCCAGCGGTCCCGGCGCACGCGCCGGAGAAGTATTAACGCTCTTCACGTCCAGACCACTGCTGTGCTGAGTCACTCGGTCGTTCGAAGGAAGACCCGCGCAAGAGCTCATCAGCGTCGCCAAAGACACCGCGCACCAAGACAACGCGGCGCGTCGAGAAACAATAGCCCTGTGAGACATGGAGGTCTTAACCTTCCTCTACGAACAAAGACAAACAATCACCAGCTACCACTGCAGGCCATCGCAGCGCGGCGAAAGAATCAACACAGCGAAATAGCAACACCGTGAAAATATATCTGCATTGATTGTACTGGGTAAACAGTGCAAATACGCAAGGATAAGTGCAAATACAACCGCACCGACCCCAATCCCCCCGTTTCATGACAGGGACCAGGGCCCCACGCCTCTTCTAGAGGTCGCCCCCAGCAGCCGTACGAGGAGCGATATTGGGCAGCGTATCCTTAGCCGGCGCCGAACGATGCGAGCTTGACTCAGGCTCACCCGTCACCAAAACCGGCGACTCACCCAACGGAGCGCCATGAACCAAGGGCAGGTTCACCGTGAAGCAAGCACCGCGGCCCTTCTCGCCCCACGCCTCAATCGTGCCACCGTGCAGACGCACATCCTCAGCAGCAATCGACAGACCCAGACCCGTACCGCCCAGGGTACGCTTACGCGAAGTATCAGCACGCCAGAAACGGTTGAACACCTGAACGGCTTCATCCTCAGACAAGCCGATACCGTGGTCGCGCACCGCAATACCCAGATTCGTGGCGTTTGCATCCACGTACACGTCAATCGGTCGGGATTCGCCGTGCTCAATCGCGTTGTACAGCAAGTTACGGAGCACACGCTCAATACGTATACGGTCCATATCCACCATGATGCTCTCATGGCTCGTATGCACGTTCAGCTTCGTATGCGTACGTTCCAGATGAGGCAGAGCCTCCTGCAAAATATTCGAGAGAACACGGATGAAGTCTTCCGTGTCAATGGTCAGCATTGCGCTACCAGCATCGAAGCGCGAAATCTCGAGCAGATCAGAAAGCATTGACTGGAAACGGTCCACCTGCTCATGCAGAAGCTCCACGCTACGGACCTGCATCGGGTTCATATTCTCACGCGAATCGTACAGCAGCTCAGTACCCAAACGCACCGTCGACAGCGGAGTGCGCAACTCATGAGAAACGTCAGATACGAAGCGCTGCTGCAAAGTCGACAGGCGCTCCAGCTGAACAATTTTCTCCTGCAGCGAGTCAGCCATCAGGTTGAAGGAATAGCCCAGACGCGCCGCCTGATGCTCACCGTGTACAGACACACGCTGATCCAGGTCGCCAGCAGCCAGCTTCTCCGCCGTAATAGCGGTCTGCGTAATCGGGCGGACCACAAAACGAGTCACAATCCACACCACAGAAAGCACCACAGTAAGCAGTGCACAGAAACCACCAAAAAGAACAAAGTTAATATGCGCAATCGTGGCGGAAGAATCCGTCATATCGTACACAAGGAACAAACCGTAATTAGGGTTCTGAGAAATAGAAATATGTGTACCAACGATAAGCACCGGATAGGTGCGCTCACGATTATTTTCGACAGTAGTCACCGTAGACGTCTGCCAGAAAATACCGTCCTTATCACGAACAGTTTTTTTAAAATCATTCGGAATACTCGAAGAATTCAAAGAATTATTACTGCTCTGCTCAGGAATAAAACCCTGCTTACCTTGACCTTCCAAAGGCACAAGAATCCAATTGCGCTTACCCGAGCTACCCGCGTCCAAGACGGTCAGGGTACGGCTCACATTACGACGAATCTCGCTGTCACTACGGGCTTCAGAGGAGTCCAGCACGCTCTGAACGTTGCGGAAACCACTCTCTGATTCCGCCAACGCCTGGCTCTTCTGATTCTCAAAAAGACTCGATGCAATCTGGCTCGACAAGGACCAACCCACCATCAAGAAGCTCAGGAACATCATGATGCCCGCGGTTCCCAGAGCACGGAACTGCAGAGATTCCTTCCACAGACGCTGAGCGCGCTGCATCAGGTTCCTACGCTGCTTCTGTGCCTTACGCGGCTTGGAAGTGCGGGTACGCGAAGAGGCGGAGGCTACCGCCTCCGCCGTCAAAGCGCCGTGCTCATGGCTCGACTTCGCAACAGACAATCAGGTTATCCCTTCGCCTATGAATAGGTTCCGATTAGCTACCGGAAGATCCCACCAGCTCGGTCGGAATCTTATAGCCAACGCCACGGACCGTCTGGATAAAACGATCCGCACCCAGCTCATCAAACTTAGCGCGCAAACGCTGGACGTGCACGTTTACCAGCGAATCGCTCACATCAGTGTAACCCCAGACCATGTCCAGCAGTTCCTGACGACTCAACGCCTGACCCGGGTGACGAACCAGCGCGGCCAACAGGTCAAACTCCAGAGGAGTCATTGGAACCTCAGTGCTGTGGTACTTGACGGTACGACCGTCCATATCCATGACAATATCGCCAATGGACACCACCAGCTGACGGCTCTCACGCGGACGCAAACGGGTACGAATACGCGCCAACAATTCAGCGTGCTTAAAAGGCTTAGCAATGTAATCATCAGCGCCAGCTTCAAGACCCTTAACAACATCTTCAGTGTCGCTTTTAGCGGTCAACATAATAATCGGCACATTAGAAGAACGGCGAATTTGCTGGCACACTTCAATACCGTTCATGCCAGGAAGCATCAAATCCAAAAGCACCAAATCGGGAGTGGAGCGCATAAAAGTTTCAAAAGCGCGGCTGCCATTTTCGCAGAAAACAGCGTTAAAGCCCTCTTGCGCGAGCACGAGGCCAATCATTTCCGCCAGAGCATCATCGTCATCAACCACCAAAATGGTGTGTGCGTCGCTTGCGCTCACAGTACCTCCCTAAAGAATTGTCGTAAATACTTACATAAAAATGCTGATTATCTAATCATACCGCGCACTCAGCCAATGCACGGGCACACTCTGTCACCCGAGCCAGCGAAGCCGTGGCATCCAGCATACTTACCGCGGCTGAAGTCATCCCAGCAGGCACGGAACCGCTCTGAATACGCTCATCAGGCATCAAACCCACCGCACTCAACTGCGTCGGATCAAGACCAACCTCACGCCACAGGCTGTACAGGCGGCGCACCTGATCAGGAACCCGTGCAGAAGTCACCACCGGCAGCCACAGCTGAGCCTGAGCCTCCAAAAGTTGCGCCACAGGTTCCCAGGAACGAGGGTCGCTCAGCGGCGGAACCTGCAGCGTGCCCGGCCCCTTGAGGCGGGCACGATCAGGATGCAACAGCAAAGCGCAAGGAGCGCCGTCCTCAACACGCATCGCCTTCACAAGAGCCAACGCGTCAAGGGTGGGGCGGGGCTGGCTCAGCAGCTTCAGCTCCTGCACAGGCTTGAGCGCGGTGCCATCCACGTCCAGGATGAGCTGCAGATTCAGCTCGGCGAAACGCTCCGAGATACGGCGGTACACCTGCTGATAGTAGTGAGGTTGCAATGCCGACAGGGAGCGGATTCCACTCACCGTAGGGATGGACCCCTCCATCAGACGCTGAAACTCCGACTCATCCAGCTGCACGGCAATCAGCGCCCGCGGAGCTTGCAGAGCCTCGCGCAGAGAATCCATCCAGCGTTCCAGGCCTTCCAGGAACGACTCCAGCAAGTCACGGCTCGCCCCTGCATCACTGATGGCGCGCTCGCCGCCGGGCAGGTAGATGCTGGCGGCAAGAGTCAGCGGACCGACCAGCTGAATCTTATACGCCGGGGCGGTATCCTGCCCTGAACCGAAACGTTTCTTCTGCGAGCCCACACGGTCAGCGAGAAGATTGATATCCGAAAGCAGACGGTCCTGCGCCAAGGCAGACTCGCGTGCTCCCCTGCCACCGCTATGCACCATGCGCCAACCAAACGAGGCACCGTCAAAGGCAAGTCCCTCGCACACCGCCAGGGTGCGTGCCAGAGGAGTACTCCGCCAGCCCAGCGCCGGCAGATGCGGCAAGAACGGCAGGTGCGGGGCACCCAGCTCCCCTTCCACTCGAGACATTGCTTCGCCCAAATCATCGCCGGGAAAATCGCCCAGACCGCTGGCGCGCACCAGCGGACGCTCCGTAGCGAGCGCGGCAAGGTCTTGGTCGGTCAGTTCGTCCCCTTCGGGGGCGCGGTACTCACCGGGCAGTAGTAGGCGCTCCGGCACCGGTTCGGTGCGTACGGCATAGCGGTTGGAAGAATGAGCGAGCATAGGAATGTGTCCTGAGAGGTCAGATGGCGTACAGGTTCAAACGCAATGACGCGAAAGTAGCGCGGTACTAGCCTTCGGACTTCTCGGCTTCAGTTGCCTCGCCGTCCTGCTCAGCCTGCTCGTTTGCGATGCGCACGTGGTGGCGAATCACCTCAGAAATAATGAAGTTCAGGAACTTCTCCGCGAATTCCGGGTCGAGGCTGGATTCCTTCGCCATGGCACGCAGGCGAGCAATCTGCGCCTCTTCACGGCCGGGATCGCCAGCGGGCAGGTTGTGCTTAGCCTTCAGGATGCCCACGCGCTTGGTCGCCTGAAAACGCTCCGCGAGGATGTGCACCAGCGCTGCATCGAAGTTGTCGATGGAGCGGCGCATGGCGAAGAGCTCCTCGTAGACCTCCGGTGCGACTTCATCGCCCATGGAGGTGGCGTGGGGGTCAAATTCGCAGGAAGTGTTTTCGGCAGTCATCGGTTTCTCCTCGGATCGGTTGTGGTCTTCTATGCGGTGCGCCCAAGCAGGATGTTGCGGCAACGGTTGGCAATAGCGGGGTGAGCGGCTACTTGGTGCGGCTATTCGGCGCTGGTAGAGGCGCCAGCAGACAGGGTTTCCTGAATGTCTTCGCGGTCCAGCGAGTAGGCGCGGGCGATCGTGGACTGGCCCAGCACGCGGGTGTCCTGGTAGAGCACCATGGTCTGTCCCGGTGCCACGCCGGAGAGCGGATCCAGGAGGCGCACTACGGTTTCCAGACGCAGTGCGCCTTCTTCTTCAGCTTCGGGGTCGGGTGCCCAGGTCATGTATGCCTTGGCGCGGACCGGGTCGGCGTGCGCGCGGACCTGTGCGGTCACCTCGAACTCTTCACTGCGGGCGCCGGCCTGCGCGGGCTCTTCCAGGAAGCGTGCCGCCTGCTCCACGGGTACGCCCGCCCAGGTGGCGCGGATACCGCGGATTTCGTGCACGGCAAGCAGTTCGCGGGAGCCGACGATGACTTCATTTTCCTTGGGGCGCACCTCCAGCACGAAGCGGGGTTTGCCGTCGGCGGCGGGGCGGCCCAGTGCCAGGCCCTTGCGCTGGCCTACGGTGTATGCCTGCGCGCCGGGGTGCTCGCCGAGTACCTCGCCGTGGGTGTCTTTGATGAGGCCGGGGCGCATTGTGATGTGGTCGCCCAGCCAGGCACGGGTATCACCTTCGGGGATGAAGCAGATGTCGTAGGAGTCGGGCTTCTTCGCCACGGAGAAGCCGCGCTCTGCCGCCTCCGCACGCACCTGTGCCTTGGAGGGGGTATCCGCCAGGGGGAACCAGGCGTGCTTGAGCTGTTCGTGGGTGAGCACGCCGAGCACGTAGGACTGGTCCTTGGCCCAGTCGGCGGCGCGGTGCAGTTCGCGGTTGCCGTCTTCGGTGGTGATGACGCGGGCGTAGTGGCCGGTCACCACGGCGTCGAAGCCGAGCGCGAGGGCGCGTTCGAGTAGCGCGGCGAACTTAATCTTTTCGTTGCAGCGCATGCAGGGGTTGGGGGTTCGTCCGGCTTCGTATTCGGAGATGAAGTCGTCGACGACGTCTTCCTTGAAGCGTTCGGAGAAATCCCAGACGAAGAAGGGGATACCCAGCTGGGAGCAGACGCGGCGGGCGTCCATGGAGTCTTCGAGGGTGCAGCAGCCGCGGGAGCCGGTGCGTAGGGTGCCGGGCATGCGGGATAGGGCGAGGTGAACGCCGACTACTTCGTGTCCTGCTTCTACGGCGCGGGCTGCGGCGACTGCGGAGTCAACGCCGCCACTCATAGCTGCAAGAATTTTCACTGCCTATCCTTCTGTTCTGTTGAGCTTCTAGGAACGTTCGGAGCGTGCCCTGTGTGCGGGCGGACTTTCCGTTACTGTAGCTACCCATTGTACGCAGGGGCTCGGCGGGATATTGGACAGTGCACCCTCAGCCAGCCCTCAGCGAACGCTGAGATTGCAGGCTGAGGGCGGTTCGGTATCTTCTCGTCTGGGTTTCTAGTGCCAGCGGGAGGCGTCGGGCAGCTGCGAGGATAGCCCCGCCTTTGCTGCCTGTTCGTAGGCGGCGGGTAGTGCCGCGATGAGGCGTGCAATATCGGCTCCGGTGGTGGAGTGGCCGAGGGTGAATCGCTGGGCGCTGCGGGCGGTGTCTTCGTCCATGCCCATTGCCATAAGCACGTGGGAGGGGCGGGTCACCCCGGCGTTGCAGGCGGAGCCGGTGGAGCTACTAATGCCCTGCATGTCCAGAAGGAAAAGCAGGGTATCACCTTCGGCGTTTTCGAAGGTGAAGTGGGCGTTGCCGGGCAGTCGCTTCTGGCCGGGGTATTCTTCGGTGAGCGGGTTTTCGCCGCTCAGGTGCGCCTGAGGGATGAGCGCGCTAATTGCCGCAATGAGTTCGTTGCGTAGCGCGGCGATGCGGGCGGATTCCTCGGGGAGGTTCTCGACCGAGTGCACGGCGGCCTCTGCGAAACCTGCGATGGCGGGCGCATCGATGGTGCCGGAGCGTACGGAGCGTTCCTGACCGCCTCCGTGAAGCACGGGGGTCAGCTGCACGGCGCGGGTTGCAACCAGCGCGCCGATACCCATGGGTCCACCGATTTTGTGACCGGAGATTGCGAGGGTCGCTACCCTGCTGGCGTGAAAATCAATGGGCACCGCACCGAACGCCTGCACCGCATCCGAGTGCACGGGAATACCGTATTCGGCGGCGATAGCAGCGATCTCGGGGATGGGCTGTACGGTACCGACCTCGTTGTTCGCCCACATGACGGTCACGAGAGCGACGTCTTCGGGGTTCTTTTCGATGAGTTCGCGGACGGTCTGCGGGTTGACGCTACCGTGCTCGTCTACGGGGATCCATTCGAGCTGCGCGCCTTCTGCCTTTTCGAGCCATTCGCAAGTTTCTTCCACGGCGTGGTGCTCAATGGAGGAGACGAGAATTCGGGTGCGCTGCGAGTCTTCTTCGCGGCGCTTCCAGTAGATGCCCTTGACCGCGAGGTTGTCCGCCTCGGTGCCGCCGGAGGTGAAAATAACCTCGGCGGGGTCCGCTCCAACAGCGCGGGCGATGCGTTCGCGGGCGTATTCGACGGTGGCGCGGGCGTCGCGTCCTACGGCGTGCAGGGAGGAGGGGTTACCGCCGTTGCGCATCTGTTCGACCATGGCGTCGATGGCGGCGGGCAGTACGTCGGTGGTGGCGGCGTGGTCGAGGTAGACGCGGCCGTTCTGACGGTTGGTTTCTGCGCTCATGGTTCCTCCTGCTGGGTTGTTCGGCGGTTTTTCGCCTCGCTTATTTTATCGCGCTCTATCCGCGCTCTTCTAGGCGTGTTCATCTGCGGCTGGGTTGGCGAGCGCTACTGCCCCGGGACGCTCAATGCTGGTCGGGGGCTGGGCGGTACACTTAGGAACGTGTTCAAGATTCTTTTCTATACCCCTGAGATTCCGGGCAATACCGGCAATGCTATCCGTTTGGCGGCGATTACTGGCGCTGAGCTGCACCTGGTGAAGCCGCTGGGTTTTAACTTTGATGATGCGCATCTGCGCCGCGCGGGTCTGGATTATCACGATCTGGCGGTAGTGACAGTGCATGAGACCCTTGAAGATGCGTGGCAGGCTTTGGCTCCGGAGCGTGTTTTTGCGTTCACGACGACTGCTTCGACGTCGTATGCGGATATTAAGTACCGTCCCGGTGACGTGTTCATGTTTGGTCCGGAGTCGGTGGGTCTGCCCGCTGAGGTTCAGCAGGACCCGCACGTGACCGAACGCGTGAAGATCCCGATGAAGCCGGGCCGCCGTTCGCTGAACCTGGCTAATTCTGCGTCCATTGCGATTTTTGAGGCGTGGCGTCAGAACGGTTTTGAGGGAGGCGCCATCTAGCATGGCTGCAGCACACCATAATCTGCCGGGGCCTCTGGTTCAGCAGATTCTGGAGACGCGCCCTCCCCTGGCTGAGCAGATTCGTTTGGATTCGCAGAATAGGGAGTTCACGGAGCAGGGTTGGGAGCCGGTTTATTCGGCGTCCCCAAAGGCGCGCATTGTGGTGATTGGTCAGGCGCCTGGGCGTGCCGCGCAGGAGAGCCGTATCCCGTGGAATGACCCGAGCGGCGTGAAGTTGCGCGAATGGATGGGCGTGACGGCTGAGCAGTTCTATGACCCCGACCTGATTTCGCTGTTGCCGATGGATTTCTATTACCCGGGTAAGGGCGCGCACGGCGATAACCCGCCGCGTAAGGATTTCGCACCGAAGTGGCATCCGCAGCTTCTGGAGCTCATGCCGAACGTTCAGCTGATTCTGCTGGTGGGGGCTTACTCTCAGAAGCACTATCTGGATGGTGTGCACGCCCCTAAGGCGCAGAAGAACCTGACGGAGACGGTTCGTGCGTGGGAGTCTTATCTTCCTAAGTTTCTGCCACTGGTGCATCCTTCGCCGCTGAATTTTAGGTGGCAGGCGAAGAACCCGTGGTTCGAGCAGGATGTTGTCCCGGCTTTGCGGAAGCGCGTGGGTGAGGTTCTCGAGGGCCTCTAATTCTCCCCTAATCTGCAACGCCAATACAGTTTGCTGTGCTAACGAAAGAAAGCTCCCACCCCGCGTATGGGGTGGGAGCTTTCTTTCGTTACACCATGTGGCACTCTTTTGAAGTTAGAGTTACTGAACGGTAGAGCCGGCTGAGCGAGTGTTTCCCAACCGCGTTTCTACCTGTTCAGAGGCAGAGTGCGTTTTACCTCTGGCTGTCGGCGTCGCCCAGGGTCACGGTGATGTCATGGGTGGAGGAGCCGCGCTTGACCTTCAGCTTCAGATCGGAGCCTGCCGCTGCGGCACGTACGGTACCGTTGAGCTCTTCGCTCTTGGTCACGGCGTGACCGTCGGCTTCAATCACCACGTCGCCGGATCGCAGGCCTGCCTTCGCGGCGGGGCTGTTAGATTCTACCGAGGCAATTTCAACGCCACCGGGGATGAGCTTGGACGAGCCTGAACCGGTGTCTGCGGGGCTGTTCTTTACGCTCGCGCCCAGGTAGCCGTGGGTTGCCTTACCCTTGGCGATGATCTCGGAGGAGATGCGCTTGGCGTAATTGGAGGTAATGGAGAACGCCATACCGTCGGCGGTGCCGCCGTCCTGGCTTGCCTGACCCTGCGCGTTAATGCCGACCAGTTCGCCCTTGAGGTTCACCAGCGGGCCACCGGAGTTACCGTGGTTGATGGGCACATCAACCTGAATCATGGGGATGTAGTTCTGACCCTTCGCGTCAGCGGGCTGCACGCGGTTGACGTTCGAGACTACGCCGGCGGTCACCGATTCGCTACGACGATACGGCGCGCCGAGGGCAACCACTGCCTCGCCGGAGACCAGCTTGGAGGAGTCGCCCCAGGTGATGGGTTGCAGGTCCAGGCCGGAGGGGTTAATCTTCAGGACCGCCAGGTCAGCGGCAGAGTCTAGGCCCACCACGGTTGCGGTGCGCACGGTGCCGTCGCTCAGGCGAACCTCAATGGTGGATGCTTCTCTGGAAGATTCGAGGGTGACCACGTGGTGGTTGGTGAGGATGTGGCCGTCCTTGTCGAGGACGACACCGCTACCGCCGCCGGAGGTGGAACCGCTTGAGGCCATGATGGTCACGGTGGAGGGCAGGACCTTCTTCGCGGTTTCTGCTACGCCTGCCACGGTGGAAGAGTTGCTGATATTGGAGCTGACGGAACCACGGGAGGAGGTGCTGGTGGAGCTGTTATTCGATGCTGCGATGCCGCCTCCGACACCCGCGCCAACGCCACCGCCAACGAGGGCGGCGAGCAGAGCTGCGGTGAGCACAACGCCGGCACCGTAACGCTTGTTGTTATTGGTGTTCTGGGGTGCAGACTGCGCCGAAGCTACCTGAGCAGCGGCTGCCTGGGGGTAGGTGTATCCGGGAGAGGCGTATGCCTGTGGATATGCGTTCTGACCCTGCTGCTGGTTTGCGGGCTGGTAGCTTGCCTGTCCGTTCACGTTCTGCAGGGGACGGGTTGCATCCGTGACGCCGTCATTGCCGCCGTAGGACCATCCATTGTTTTGAGTCATGAGTTCTCCTAGAGTCGTGCGTATGCGTCACCCTGGGCACACGCTATCTTTCTACTGTAGATGGTGTTTCATTGCGTTCTATATCTTTTTGCTGTTGGTTATCGGGGAGTTCCCTGGGAATTTTCCTCGCGCCCTTTCATCGGCAGCTGATGAGCCGGTCTTGAGGCACCCGGCGATTTGCCCGGCAGCTAGTTTATTTTGGAGCTTTGTTCGCTACTCACTCTCAGGTTTCTCTTTTAAAGCGCCCAGTTTTTCTCCACGGTTTACACAGCATGACGCTTCTTGGTACACAGCTTGAACACAGGGTTGCTCCGTAATGTTGAAGGCACATAGAACCGAGAACAAAGGCAAAGGACAAAAGCAAAGGAGAAACCCATGATGATCGGAACCCTGATTTTCTGTGCGATCTTGGCAAGCTCCATCGGTATTGGTGCGGGTATAGTGACGTGTTGCTCGGGAATGGTGTACCGCCGTCATCGTGCGGAAAAGGCCTCCGAGCTGGCTCAGCAGATGGCTACCCAGGCACTGACTGCCGGTAGGTAGCGTATAGAGTTTGATAGTTTTCCGGGGCGGGAGATGAGAGCCCTGCACCGGGAGGGGCGAGAATCCCCAGTATGTCCCGAAGGGTCGGTGTGAGGACCGGCCCGGGTGTGATAATGAGTTGAGTGATGATTGATGCGGCGTGAGCCCCTACATGAGGGCGCACGCCGCATCGTCTTTTAACTGTGAGGCGGATGCTGGAAGCACTGGCGGAGAGCACCCGGTACCCCGGCTACTTCCCTTTTAGTATGCGGTAAGGCAACGGCGTTGCGAGCACCCGGGATTTAGCTGGGTTATGGTGAAGTCATGAGGATTATTTCTGCTGTTTTCGCTCTTGTTGGCGCGCTGCCGGTCATGCCTGCGGCGGTGGCGTCTTCTTTGGACGGCGCAACACGCCTGTATGCGTTGCTTATATTTGTTCTGATCTGCGCGGCGGTAGCGTTTTTCGCGTCGTTGAGCCCTTCGCGCCGTCGTGCGCGTGAGATTAGGCGGCAGGTATTGCAACAGCAGCAGAACCAGGCGATGAATCAGCAGGTACCGCCCCCGCAGACACCACCTCAGCAGGTTCCCCCGCAGCAAGGGCCTTCACAGCAAGTACCCCCTCAGCAGGTACAGGGCGCGGTGAGCTACCCGATGCACTACCAGCCGAAGCCAGCGCAGCCGGGTAATAGTGCTCAGCAGGATCAGCAGGTTCAGGTGCACTCGCCTCCGCCCCCTCAGCAGCCGTTGGCTGCACCGTCCCCGCTGGAGCCGATGCAGGCCGGTGGTGTCTCCGGTTCTTCAGCGCAGAACCATTCAGCACAGAACCACTCGGCGCAAAGCCATTCAGCAGAAACCCAGGAGCGGCAGAGCATGCCCCAGAACACCCCGGCACAGCCTGAAGAGCGCCCGCAGCAGGAGACCGCCCAGCAGGCTCCCGAGAGTAACCCGGCGCCCTCCGACCATTTCTCTTTGAGCACCAACTTCAAGCTCATTCCCCCTCTAGAGAATGCACAGCGCAGCCGCTACCCCATGGTGCTTTCTGCCAGTACATCAGAGGATGAGGTCTTTGCACTGCCGTCGATTAGCGGTGTGCCGCAGCATCTGCTGGTAGGCACGCAGGAGAATCATGTTCCGCTGAATCAGCGTCCGCGCCGGCAGCAGATCGATATTCTTGAGAACTATCTCATGCGTGCGGTCATGAACCTGCAGACGCTGGAGCGTGCGCAGGTTTCTCCGTTGCACAGCTTCAAGGAGACTGCCCAGGCTGACCGCACGGTGCTTGCAGCCGAGCTGGAAGAGACCATCCGGGTATCTCGGCTGAAGCTGAGCGGGGCGCTGGAGTTCTATACGTCCCTGCCTCGTCTGGAGGATACCCCGGGCTCTTTCGCTTTTGCCCGTGACCACGCGCTCTCTTTGAGCGCCGCCGTCATTAGCCTGACCGAGGAGTGCTTTGAGCGTACCTTCCGTTGGCGCCTGCTGGAGGATAGCCTCCCGGATTCTTTGAGCGACCGTCTCTACGCGGTGCGTTATCTGCGTGAGAGTGCCCAGAAGCTGGCGGCTTTTGTGGAACTGAGTGAATTTGATCGCGCCATGCAACTTGCCGAGACCTGGAAGAAGACTGCCCGCAAGGATTCGAATATCGATAAGGCCAAGGTCTGGAATGAGATGACCGAAGTCGCCTTTGACGTTCTGCCCAAGTTGCGAGAGCGGGCGTTGAAGGGCGTGCAGTCCACGCTGGAGTTTAGCGAACTTTTCTACCGCACTGGCGAGGACGGTACACACCGTATGCTCCGCCCCGAACAGCTAAGCGAGTTTGAGCTCAAGGGCGTGCAGTCCACGCTGGAGGAGCGCTTGGAGAAGGTGCGTCTTGAGCTTCAGGATGCGGAGTTCTGCGCTGCTGTTTTGAGCTTGCAGGCGCGCTCTGTCATTGAGCTCCTGGAGGAGCTTCTGCAGGTTGAGCAGGACGGCGTTCTGGCGGAGGTCGTGACCGATTTACGGGCGCTTGCTCATGACTCGCCCGACCTTGCCGAGCAGTCTATCCAGACGTTGATGTTCAGCCGCGAACAGTACGCCCCGGATGGGGAGGATCTGCCGACCATTGGCGAGCGCATCCGTTCCCTCTCGAGTGTTCCCGAGGTTCTGGCGTTCGTTCACTACGAGGGACCGGTGCTTCTGGTGGGCGTTTCGGATCCGTATAAGGCGTTTTCCGGGGAGGGTGCCGAGGGTCTGCTGTCGGAGGAGGAGAGACTATCTTCCATGCCGCTGTCGGTGTTGCGCACCCATTCGCGGCTTCTACGGCAGGTGCTTCGCCTGCAGAATCTACGTTTGAAGCTGGCGTGGGTGAGTAGCTGTAGCGGTTACATGCCTTTGAGCCTGGTCGAGCGGTATTACGTCGGCCCCTCTGCCGCAGATGAGGATTTGAAGGAGCTGACCGAAAATATTGAGGCGCTCGCTGAGCTTCTGGACGCCCGTTCTAACTCCCAGGTGTATAGGGGCCGTGGCGTGCCGACTACGCCCTTTTTGTGGTCGCAGATGCGGAAGCAGGCAGATCGCAGTTCTAGGTTGCTGAATCATGTGCAGTTCTTAGGCTGGATGTTCGCCTCGTCTTCGCGGGTTCAGGTGGTGAACGGCATAGCACAGAGTATCCATGATGTTGATGCCGCGGAGGTAGTAGGTCACCTGATGAGCAATCTGAAGATTGCGCGCCGGCGCTAATCACTGAATAGCCGGTGAGCCGGGGTCTAGCATGAGCCTAGACCCTGGCTTTCTTATATACCGGCTTTCCTGTATACCAGCTTTCCTGTATAAAGCCTGGGAAGTCGGTAAACGGTCGGCAAACAGCGGCGCAATATTCTCGTATCTGTGCGTCTGTGTGGCTGTGCCACAGCTACACTAATAATGTGACCAGCACTAAGGTGTGCGATGAACAAGCACGCCGTGAAGTGCAGGTCCGTTCATACTTCACGACAACGGAGGAAAGACCATGACCGAGCACGCCTTTGCGCGTCAGATTCGTCCCGCACGCCCTCGCCTGCGCACTATCTTGGGCGCCACAGTGCTGGCGGCAGGTCTTTCTTGTGCCCCGGTGGTTCTGCCGGCTGGTTCTGCATTTTTGAGCACCTCGGCGCAGGCTGCTGACCCGATGCAGATTACGGGCACCACCGTGTACGATTCCACGAAATCTTTGGGTGATACCGCTACCCTGAAGTCTAAGATTTCTGCTCTGTCGAAGAAGCACAACGTGGATTTGCACGTGGTGGTCATCGATAAGTTTGAGAACCCGTCTACTTCTTCGAGCTGGACGAAGGCGCTTGCTACGAAGAACAATTGGGGTTCTGCCGATGTGGTGCTGGTGATTGCTACCGAGTCTCGCCAGGCGTATTTCTTGGCGGGTAGCACGAAGACCCTGTCGAGTGACCAGCAGACCAAGGTGTACCAGAACTACATTAAACCGAAGCTGCAGAATAGTGACTATTCGGGTGCGGCACTGGCCGCGGTTGAGGGTATCGAGGCCCAGAAGGGCGGTAGCTCTTCGGGTGTTGTAACCGGTGTGCTCGGTGTGGGTGCTGCGGCGACCGTGGGTGCTGGCGGTTACGCGATGTACCGCCGCCGCAAGAAGAAGAACGCTCAGCAGCAGCCTCAGCGTTCCTACGGTGCGCCTCGTAACTACTCCCCCATTCCGGAGGTTCCGCTGGAGGAGCTGCGCACCCGCGCCGGTAGCGCCCTGCTGCAGGCTGATACGACGATGAGCCACGCAAAGCAGGAACTGGATTTTGCGCGCGCACAGTACAGCGATCAGCAGGTTGCTGAGTTCGCTCAGGAGATTGCGCGTGCTGAGGATCTGATGCGTAAGTCCTTCCAGCGTCAGCAGCTTCTGACCGATAGCATCCCGGATACTGAGGCTGAGCAGCGTGCCTGGTTGACTGAGATTATTGATAACTCTCAGGAAGTCACCCGCATTGCTCAGGAGCAGGACGCTAAGCTGGCTCAGTTGCGCAACCTGGAGCAGGAGGCACCGCAGGCTATTGAGGCTCTGGCTCAGCGTCTGCCGCAGCTGCGTGCCTCGGTGGAGGAGATTGCCGCCCAGTACCGCGCGTTGAAGGAACGTTACCTGCCCAGCGCGCTGGAGCCCATTTCGAAGACTCCTACCCTGTTGGAGTCGAACATGGTGCTGTGTGCTGCGGAGGTTGAGAAGGCTCAGGCGACCGTCGCGACCGCTCGTTCGGAGGCGGTTGCTCACCTGCGCACCGCTGAGGAAGCCGCCTCGCAGATTCAGGCGCTGGGTGCGGCAGTCAATACCCGCGCGCAGGAGCTGGAGCAGGCTCAGCTGGGTCTGAGCACCGACCTGCTGAGCATTCAGCGTGACGTGGCTGAGGCGAAGAGCCTGGCTGCATCTCAGCGTCGCGATGATTTGGGTGCGGTCGCAGCCGGTATGGAGGCGGTGCTCAACCAGGTCAACCAGAGCGCTTCGGCTCGCCCGAATGACCCGCTGACTCTGGCGAACCAGCTGCGTCAGCTTTCCGCCGAGCTGGATAAGGCAATGACGAATATGCGTGCTACCCGCGAGCGTTCTCGTGCGGCTTCGCAGAACCTGGATCGTACGATGCGTTCTGCCTACGCTGCGGTGAACGGTGCGCGTAGCTACATCAATAACCGCCGTGCTGCGGTGGGCCCGATGACCCTGACCGCTGTTTCTGAGGCGGAGCGTCACCTGGGTCAGGCTCAGCGTCTGGCTTCTTCGGACCCGCTGAACGCCATGAAGGAAGCCAACATGGCAATCCAGAAGGCGACCGACGCGCAGAACCGAGCTCAGAGCGAGGTCGGCAACTACTACAACAACCAGAACAACCGAGGCGGCGGCAGCTTCGGCGGTGACCTGGCGAAGGGCCTGCTGCTGGGCGCTCTGATGACCGCGATGAACTCTGGCACCAGTAGCTGGGGTAGCAGCGGCGGCCACAGCAGTGGCGGTAGTAGCGGTGGCAGCTGGGGCGGCGGCTTCAGCGGCGGTGGCGGCGATTGGGGTAGCGGCGGCGGTGACGGCGGTAGCTTCTAACCGCCTCCGATGCTACCGATTCTGTCGGTCGATTTCTGTAGGTTTTTCTACAGTCTGACCGGCGGGGTGGATAGCTTACCTCACCGCTTTCTTCCCCAGTCGGAAAACACCTGAGGTAATTTACCAAAAGTTTAGGTTGCAGAAATCAGGCGTGCATCATTTTCACAGCATGCACCCAGAAATCTGCCACATAATTAGTTATACGGGCACGGCTCACGAGGAGCGTAGTGCTCCCCCGCAGCCCGTGAACAGAAAGTAGGAGATTATGGCTAAGCAGACCATCTTCGGCCGTATTGCACAGCTCGCTAAGGCAAACATCAACGCTCTGATTGATGCAGCTGAGGACCCGGAGAAGATGCTGGACCAGATGGTTCGTGACTACACCAACAACATCCGCGAGGCGGAGGCTGCAGTAGCACAGACCATCGGCAACCTGCGTCTGCTCGAGAAGGACCACGCTGAGGACGTCAAGACCGCTCAGGAGTGGGGCACCAAGGCTCTGGCAGCTTCTAACAAGGCTGATGAGTTCCGCGCAGCTGGCGACGTTGCCAACGCTGACAAGTTCGATAACCTCGCGAAGATCGCTCTGAACAAGCAGCTGCTGGCTGAGAAGGCTGCGCAGGCTGTTGAGCCTCAGCTGACTTCTCAGACTCAGGTTGTCAACCAGCTCAAGGACGGCCTGGAGAAGATGCGCTCCAAGCTTGAAGAGGTCAAGTACAAGCGCGATGAGCTGACCGCACGTCAGAAGACTGCAGCAGCTCAGACCCAGGTGAACGACGCTCTGAAGGCGTTCGACGTTCTGGACCCGACCAGCGAGATGAGCCGCTTCGAAGAGAAGGTTCGCCGCGAAGAGGCACGCGTCATCGGTCAGCAGGAGCTGGCAGCTTCCTCCCTGGACGCACAGTTCAACACCCTGGACCAGATGGAGCGCGACACCGAGCTGGACGCTCGCCTGGCTGCTCTGAAGGCAAAGAACGCTCCGGCAGCTCCGGCTCCCCTGGCTGTGGAATCCCCCACCCAGACCCTCTAAGCCTAGGATCTTCTAAGCTTGGTCTAGCGTATAGCTTCTTGAGCTAAACCTATAGAAAGAACCGCCCCGTTCCTGAATTTCAGGAGCGGGGCGGATCTTTATGCGTTAGGGGCCATGCGCCTTAGTTAGCGTAGATGTACAGGTAACCAGCCATAGCGGAGCGGGTGACCGCGTCCGAAGAGGTGGAGCCGGTACCGATACCGTTGGAGGCGGCCCATGCCAGAGCCTGGGACGCGTAGCCGCCCTGAGCCTGTGCCGGGGAGCCGGCCGCACGGTACATGAACTCAGCCATGGTGGACTCGGTGACGGCCTCCAGGGGGCGGAAGTCGCTACCGCTGATGCCCTGCTGGCTCAGCCAGAAAATCTCCTTGTACGCGGGGTGGTTGACCGGAACATCGCTGAACGGCGAAACAGCCGGTGCGTTCACGGCGGGGCGACCAGCCACGCGGTACAGGTAGGTGGCCAGCTGCGCACGGTTGACCGATGCGTTCGGGCGGAAGGTGCCGTCCGCGAAGCCGAGCATGATGCGGTGATCAGAGTTCCAGCTGATCTCGTTGTAGTTCGGGTTCGAGTCGGACAGGTCGCTGTAGCCCAGTGCGGGGGTCTTACCGGCGAAGTCCAGGGAGGATGCCAGGATGTGTGGCAGGTCGTAGTCGTGGTGGCTGAAGCCGTCAATCAGCTTCACGCGGGCGTCGGAGAAGCCAGCGCCCAGGTATGCGTTGTAGCCGGACTCGACTGCGCCTCGTGCGCTCCAGGTGACGGGGTTGGTGTTACCGGAGGTGTCATTAGCGCCAACCCACCAGTACATCGGGGATGCCTTGGTGGTTGCGTCAGCGTCCACGGAGCCGTCCGAGTCACCGCCTGCAACCATGATGGAGCCGCCGCCGTTACGCCATGCGGTGTTGTGGTCGGTCAGCTCGTAGGTGATGAACTCAGCGCCACCGGAGTAGCCCATGGTCCATACCTGGGATGCGTCCAGGTTGTTCTCGCTCACGAAGGACTTCGCGAAGGAGCGGAAGAACTCACCGTTGGTGTTCATGTCTTCCCACCAGGTGATGCCGTCACCGGATGCGTTGGTGTCCGGGGAGATAACCGGTACGAAGACCATGTTGCGGGCGTTAGCGATCTTGCCCATCGCCGCGAGCATGCCCTCGTCGGGGGTGTAGACTTTGGACTCGTCACGCTGCCAGTAGTCACCGTCGAAGTAGAAGACCACGCCAACGGGCTTGGAGTAGTCCAGGTTGTTCGCGTACACGTGGTACTGGGAGGTGGTGCCCGCCGGGGAGGTGTAGCTCTGGTAGGTTGCGGAGCTCATGGTGCGGGCACGCTGAGTGTTCTGCTTCTGCTCAGACTTCTGTTCGCTCTTCTGATCAGCCTTCTGCTCGACCTTGGGAGCGGCGGTTGCCTTACCCTTGGTGAGCGAGTTACTCAGAATCTCGGAGAAGTTGTAGTCGAAGTGGCCCGAGCCGTTCAGAACGGTCGCGGAAGCGTTGGTGTAGCCGGCGTTGCGGTATGCGTTGTAGCCGCCCTCAACGGCGCCTCGTGCGCTCCAGGTCTGCGGGTAGGTCTCACCGGTACCGTCGTTCGAGTTTGCGTACCAGAACATGGGCTGGGACTTCAGCGCAGCCGAGGGGGTGCCCTCGTCCAGGCCGCCGCCAGCGACCATAATGGAGCCGCCGCCATTGCGCCAGGTCTGGGGCTTAGTGTTCAGCTCGTAGGTGATGAACTCGGCGCCACCGGAGTAGCCCATGGTCCACACGTTGGAGGAATCCACGCCGTTAGCCGCGATGAAGGAGGAAGCAAAGGAGCGGAAGAACTCGCCGTTACGGTCCATGTTTTCCCACCAGGTCACGCCAGCATCGTAACGGTTGGTATCCGGGGAGATGACGGGCACGAACAGCATGTTCTGTGCCGCAGCGGATGCAGCCATCTGAGCCAGTTCACCGGAGGGGTCGTAGACCTTGGACTGGTCGTTGCGCCAGTAGTCACCATCGAAGTAGAAGACCACGCCAACGGGCTTGGAGAAGTCCACACCCTCAGCGTAGACGTGGTACTGCGAGGTGATACCCGCCGGGGAGGTGTAGGACAGGAAAGTCTGGTTGGTGCGGGTTGCCGCCACACCGGATGCCGCCTGGGTAGCCTGTGCAGTCTGCGCGGGCTGAGCGGCGGGGGTCTGGGCAACCTGTGCCAGGGTGGGCTGAGCGGATGCCTGAGCCGCCTGTGCGGACTGGAAGGTAGCCGAGGGGGTTGCCTGCTGAGTTGCCTGAGCGGTGTAGGTCTTCTGGATGGGCTGAACCGCGGTCGTTGCGGGAGCCTGCTGAGTCTGCTTTGCCTGTTCTGCCTGCTGGCGGATCTGCACAGCAACCTGCGAGAGGGTGGGCTGCACGGTGGAGGTGAACAGGGACTTCGGGGCCTGGGTAGCTGCGCCGGGGATGTCCTGAACGACGGGTGCGAATGCGGAAGCGGGTGCTACCAGGGTGCTACCGAGCACGGAGGGTACAGCGATGACTGCGAGAGAGCCAGCCTTAACAGTGCGGGGGCGAAGTGCCATGGGTTGTCCTCGTTGTTGGTGTTTCGTGGGGCGCGGACGCCCGAGAGTGGTTGAGTGATAGGTGGTCTATAGGTGAGAAGCCTATAGGCGGTCGGCCTGCGAATGTGATGCCGCATGGAGCAAGTCCAGTAACCGTCCCGTGTGTGTTGCGGGGACGTCCTCATGTGATGGAGGGCTGCAGTATTCATTTCGGAGAGCTACGCGGCGGACCGCGGTGACCACGTACTCAAAGCTACCAGGTCAAAAAGCCTTTTCCAGCGGTTTTTTGGGGCTATTTTTGGGTATCGAACAAGATTCAATCTTAACAAGAGCTTTTTCTAAGCTTCTAGTTTAACTTGAATCACCCTCAAGTAGAGGTTGAATGGGCTATTTTTCCTTGATTTTCCGGGGTTTTTGAGCGTTTTTTGAAAGAGTTTCAAAAAACTCTACAATTAACTTGAATGTTTCGTATGTGATTACAATCACTTTCAGAGTGAATTGTTGCACTCGAAGCCCAATTTTTGCCAAAAACCGCGGAATTCCGGGGCAAAACGGGTGATTTCCAAGCCCGGAATATAGGCACCTTTCGCATATTCCACTTTGAGAATGCACTTTGAGGCAAAAACAGCCCCCTCGCCACTCCCCCACCCAGGCATCCTATCGGACCCCTCATCACGCTCTTGAGACCCGCCCCAGAGCCCCCTTCAGGACCCCTTTCAGATCCCCTTTCAAGGAGCTCAAAAGCAGCGTCTCAAGAAGGCGTAACCACCCTCCAGCAACCGCTCGGAAGTGACTCCACCACCCCCATGGGCACACCCGCTTGAAGCCCCGATAGACGGACTGAGGAATACCTCGAAAGACGCATCGGGAGACGTTCCGAAACCAGTCCAGGGTACTTTCACGACGGTTCTATGAAATTCCGTGAGGAGGTTTCAAGAGGGGTTTCGAGAGGCCGAAAGATCCACCTCAAGCACCCCGGAAGGGGCAGCAGGCTGCCCCCCCCCATCAGTCTCCCCGAAGCACCGCCCCGACAAGGTTCAGAAGACCCCCTCCGCAGATTACAGAAGGCAGGAGATACGGAGAGGCAGGAGATATAAAGAAAGCCGCCCAGCAGGCGGCAGAAAGGTAGCACAAGAAGAAGAAAAGTAGGCGGCAAATGAAGACAGGTCGCCGACAGGAAAGGTGCAGGAAGGTGGCGAAAGAAGGCAGACCGGCGGTCGGAAGGTGACGGGAGGACAGCAGAAGGAGACAGGTCGGCGGGAGCGCGGGTTTTGGGGAATAAAAAAACTCCCGATAGCTAAAAGCTATCGGGAGCTATCCGTTGCGGGGACAGGATTTGAACCTGCGACCTCCGGGGTCTGCATCTCTTTTTAATGAAACAGTGAGATACAGCCAAGTAATCGTTGATATTGTGCGGTAACCGTCCCCTTATCCTTCCCTAAAGATACTTGAAGTTACCGGCATATCCTCACGAAAGATAGGGAATAAGGTAGGGACTACCTTTCCTCCCTACGCCGTGCTCGGGCTGCCTCGTACAGCGTTGTGAGGTCTGACAGGTCTGAGTATGCCTGTGCGTTCACATCGACCGAGTGGCCGAGCGTTCGAGCACGCAGTAGCGCGTCTACGTCCGTGCGGTACATGGTGTTGAGGGTGGTTCTCCAGACGTGGGTGCGGTGGGTCTCCAGCAGAGGCACTCCGCAGTCGCGAGCCAGATCCTTGTAGAACGCCTTGAGAGCCTTCTGAGCGTTGTATCTGTCCCACTCGGTGTCTGGGTTGAGCGGTGCGCCCACAACGTAGGCTCCACCGACTTCATCTCGTCTACGGGTAAGGTGCTCATAGACCGCAGGCTCGACGAGAGCCGCGACGCGGGTGGTGCCTGTCTTGGCGTTTTCAGCCCGAATAATGCACGCTGGGCGGTTTTGGTCGTCGGTGATGATGTCGTCCCACATGAGAGTTCTTGCTTCGCTTACGCGCAGCCCTGTGGCCATTTGGAGCAGGGTTAGGTCGATGCAGCAGCGGTGGACGGCAACGCGGTCCTCTAGCGTGTACCTGCCTCGTTTGGGTGGTACTAGTGTGGGTGACCAGGTATTGGTCGGGGGTTGTGGGTAGAGGTCGAGGTCCTTGATGATGAGCGGACTTCTACCACCGCGATCTTCAAAGGACCTCCTGTTGACTTCTTACCGTGACGGATCATGGGGCAGCCACACACAGAGCACGATGCAGTATTCACAGGAACGAGGCAAACACGACCAACTGAAAGAGTGACTTTCCCGCACCAGAAAGCCGAAAAGTCACCCAACCAGCAACACGTAGTGTCCTATAACCCAGAAAGAAAGCTCTCCCTGGAAGCCACTGAGGCTTCCAGGGAGAGCAGTCAGAGAGTGCGAAAGACGAATACACCGCTATCAAGCGTGAGGCGGCCGATGGGGGAGTCGTAGGTGGCGAGCGCCGGATCAGAATTGCTCGGGGTGATCGCGGTAGGCATACGCCCACACTGTCACGGCGACAGTCACAGCGCGAGTCCACGCGTCACGGACAGCGTCCAGTTCTGCGCCCTCGAAGCCCTCCGCCAGGAGACGGTGCCCGACCTCCACAGTCGGCGCGATGAAGGCGAGCACGTAGCGCAGAGGCACGAATGGCGTCGAGTCCGCCCCATCCGCCGCGTTCTTCGCCGCGGTCATGTGTCGAGCTCCGATCAGGTACTGGTAGTCCAACCACGCCTGATCCCGCTCGCGCGTGCACATGTCGATGATCCACTGGGCGAATCGGGGCTTTGACGCCTGCGCGTACTCGGGGTTCGGCTGTCCATCCGGATGCGCGGAATGTGCTGCCAGGTAGGTCTTTTGAGCCAAAATCCCGCGCCACGTGTCGACCATTTCCATGGCATGCGGCGCCAGGATGGGTTCTGCTCGCGCGAGCAGCTCTGCGTCACCGGGCTGGACGTGCGCGGCGGCCTCAATCTGGCGTAGATCCTCGAGTGTGAGCGGAGACGTGGGGACGGCATCGGTGCCGTAGGTGTACCCCGACGAGTGATCGTAAGCGGTCATGCGAACCTCCTTGAACTTATGCGTCAATTGTAGAACGTGCTCTTGCTCAGGTCAAGTCCTGTGGAGTGGTGTAATCGTTTTGT
>NZ_KV818671.1:0-3173 GCF_001814995.1 Rothia sp. HMSC066H02
CGCCGAGCCAGACACACATTTTGACCCTTAACCCTTTAATGGATATAATTAGACCCATGTTGATTTCAGGTACCGCTTTCTTGCGGTTGCGCACCAACCGCTAAGGCGGTTTCCTACCCCGTAGGTTAAAAACCGCTCCGGTCCTTTAGCCGGGCGGCTATTTGTCATGCCCGGCTCCCTTTCAAATCCAAGGAGCACACCTGATGTCTGCATACGGACACGGCCGTCACGAGCATGGCCAAAATTTTCTCACCAACCACAAGATCATCAACTCCATCATCGACCTTGTGAAACAAACCTCCGGCCCCATCATTGAGATCGGACCAGGAAGCGGTGCCCTCACTCACCCGATGGCCCACTTGGGGAGGGCGATAACGGCAGTTGAAGTGGACGCAAAACTAGCTGCCAAAATCACACAAGAAACCTCCTCGGCGGCGGTCGAAGTGGTCCATGATGATTTCCTTAACTTCCGGTTACCCGCCACTCCCTGCGTCATTGTGGGAAACATTCCCTTTCACCTCACCACTGCCATTCTTCGAAAGTTGCTGCATGCGCCAGCATGGACTGACGCTGTACTCCTCATGCAGTGGGAAGTCGCTCGCCGCCGGGCCGGGGTAGGCGCAAGCACGATGATGACGGCTCAGTGGTCCCCATGGTTCACATTTCACCTGGGTTCTCGGGTACCAAGGCCTGCTTTCCGGCCACAGCCAAACGTTGACGGGGGGATCTTAGTGATCCGCCGGGTGGGTGACCCGAAGATTCCGATAGAGCAGCGCAAAGCCTTTCAGGCGATGGTGCACACCGTTTTCACTGCCCGGGGACGCGGGATAGGGGAAATTCTCCGAAGGGCAGGGTTGTTTTCATCACGTTCAGAAACACAATCATGGTTGCGCTCGCGAGGAATCGACCCCGCGACCCTACCTCCCAGATTGCACACCAACGACTGGATCGATCTCTTCCAGGTGACTGGTTCCTCTCTACCTCACCATCGACCCATTTCACCATCGGGAAGTAGTCAACGACCTCCTCAACGGAAAAACCGAAGCCGGCGGCGTTAATCCCCACCAAAACCGAAATCCACCAGTAGTACTAAAAGGGCTCTTCCGGTTTTAGAGTGCATTGATTAGTTCGCCGGGGGTTCGGGCGTGGCACAAGATATTGGGGTCCTTGGCTTTGTAGGAAAAAGGTATCTAATCCATCCGTACAAAACTAAGGACCTACTGTGCAGCCTAACGGAAATGTCATCGTCGATACCATCTGCCGCACCGCAAAACTAGGAACTACTATCACCGGTGCCACAGAAAACGGTGACGTCACTGTTATTGAAGCCGAACCCGTCGAGCCGATCAATGAATGCCCTACCTGCGGGCAGCCTGGAGTATTCCGCGACCACGTCATCCGCAGCCTGGTCGATCTGCCCATCGTCGGCCACCCAACAACTTCATGTGCGCCTTCCACGCTACCGGTGCACCAACAAGCGTTGCTTGCAGAAGATCTTCCGTGCTGGCCTTGCCTGCGCGCCCGACAATTCAAAGACCACGGACCAGGTGACCCACTGGATCCTGCAACGACTCTGCCTAAATCGGATGAGCGTTGCCGCTGCACCCAAGTCATTAGGCCTGGGGTGGGATATGAAGTGTCCCAGGTTTTGTTCCGTTTGATGAAACCCGTTTTTGAAACAACGTACGGAGCACAACGCACGCCGATGCCAAAGCTTCCGCAACATCGACTACCTCATCAAACCCACGACAGTGGGATTCACACCCTCAATCCCCACGCGTGCAATCTGGGTTAAGGGTCAAAAAGTGTGTCCGGAATCGCGGATTTTCACGGATTGACCTGTAGGTTTCCGGAAAGTATATGCTCCGGAAGCATATATCTAGCCCCCGACGGGAAATCCTCGGTGTGGCAGCCGTGATGTGCTATGCGCGGCGTGGTGTGGTGTCGCAATGTCGAAGAACCAACCACGCTGCCACTGCGGCGGTGAAATGAAACGCAACGGCACCACCAGCAAAGGCACCACCAGATGGCGCTGCAAACAATGCGGCGCCTCCAGCGTCAAACGTCGAAACGACATCACCAACGCGGCAGTGTTCACCCAGTTCATCGAGCATTGCACCACCGCAATATCACTCGACGACCTAGCCAAACGAAACGGTGTTAGCCGCGCCACCATGAAGCGGCGCTTCAAGTGGTGCTGGCTCGTTGATGTGCCTGACCCCACCGCCGGCCACCACAAGCGGATCTACGACCAGGTATTTCTCGATGGCACCTACACCGCCGGTGGCTGCCTGATCGTCGCGGCGACCATCGACCACGTGATCGCCTGGCACTGGTGCAAACACGAAACCACCCGCGACTACCAACTGCTGCTTGAACGCATCGAAGCCCCACTCATCGCCGTCATCGACGGCGGCCAAGGCGCATACAGCGCAATCAAAAAGTGCTGGCCGACTACGAAAATTCAACGCTGCCTCGTCCACGCCCAACGCGTGGTCCGCCGCTACACCACCACCAACCCACGCACCGATGCCGGGCGCACCATCTACCGACTTGCGCTGAAACTGACCCGGATCACCACACTGGATGAAGCCGCCGCGTGGGGTGTGCAACTGCACGAGTTTTCAACGATCTACCGGGAATGGATGAACGAGAAAACCATGATCAAAGACCCCAAAACAGGTGCATGGACCCGCGTGTGGACCCACCACAACGTGCGCAAGGCCTACAACAGCCTCAACCATCTTTGGCGGTCCGAGATGCTGTTTGTCTACCTCAACCCGCCAGCAGGAGTCCTTGCGCCCGAGCGGATCAAATCCACCACCAACAGCTTAGAAGGCGGCATCAACGCCCAGCTCAAACTGCTCGCCAGAACCCACCGCGGCAGATCAGGCGAACGACAACGCCGCATGCTGGATTGGTGGCTCTACTTAAAAACGGAACTGCCTGACGATCCAGTACGAATCGCCAGGCAGTCCGACTGGGGCCAGGGCCAACTCGCCAAAGTATCCACCCTGACCCAAACCGAGAACCAAGCCGACCACGAAACAGGACGCCCAGCCCTCTACGACAACGCTATCGACACCGACTACACCCACTCAATCGGCATTCAAAAAGGCCAAATCTAACCCCCGCGACACGCCGAGCCAGACACACATTTTGACCCTTAACCC
>NZ_KV818672.1:0-138314 GCF_001814995.1 Rothia sp. HMSC066H02
GTTTTTGGGCATGAAAAAACCTCTTACGCACCCGTCATAGCTCGAATACCCTTGCTACCTTCCGGTCCTGGGGGAGTTTTCCAAGATAACGCCACGTAAGAGGCAAGAACCAGTGTACCGGATTTTTGGCGCGTTGGGAACTCGGGGCGAACGCGCGGTGGTTGCGGGCCGGCGCATCCTCGCGGCACTCGGTCGCGCACCCTTGAACAGAGCCCGTGCAAACACCGCACCCGAACCTCCGGCGGGGGTTCGCCGGGCGGTGACGGCGGGCCGCTCGGGCGCGGGGTAAAGCGTCTAAAATGGTAGGGACTGTCCTATCCGCATCCCCGAGCTTAAGAGGTTGCCGTGAGCACTGCCCTTTATCGTCGTTACCGCCCCGAGACCTTCGCCGAGGTCATCGGGCAGGAACAGGTTACCGTGCCCCTCATGACGGCCCTGGAGAAGAACCGCGTCAACCACGCCTACCTTTTCTCCGGACCGCGCGGCTGCGGTAAGACCACCTCGGCCCGTATTCTGGCGCGCTGCCTGAACTGCGCGCAGGGCCCGACCCCCACCCCGTGCGGCGTATGCGATTCGTGCCGTGAGCTTTCGCGTGACGGCGGCGGTTCCCTCGACGTGATTGAGATGGACGCGGCGAGCCACGGCGGTGTGGACCACGCCCGTGACCTGCGCGAGCGCGCGACCCTGGCGCCGGTGCGTGACCGCTACAAGATTTTCATTATTGACGAGGCCCACATGGTCACCCGCGAGGGCTTTAACGCCCTGCTGAAGATTGTGGAGGAGCCGCCGGAGCACGTGAAGTTCATCTTCGCGACGACCGAGCCGAATAAGGTGCTGGGCACGATTCGTTCGCGTACCCACCACTACCCGTTCCGCCTGGTGCCGCCGGAGGTTCTTTTGCCGTATCTGCAGTCCCTGTGCGACCAGGAGCAGGTGGCGGTGGAGCCGGGCGTGCTGCAGCTGGTGATTCGTGCCGGTGGTGGCTCTGTGCGTGATTCGCTGTCGATTCTTGATCAGCTGATGGCTGGTGCGTCCTCCGAGAAGGGTATTGAGTACGACCTTGCGGTGGCCCTGCTGGGCTACACGCACGCCCAGTTGCTGGATGAGGTCGTAGAGGCGCTGGGCGCCAGGGAGGCGTCAACGCTGTTTGGCGCGGTGTCTCGCGTGGTGGCAACCGGTCAGGATCCTCGCCGTTTTGTGGAGGATTTGCTGGAGCGTCTGCGCGATTTGATTGTGGTGAAGGCTGTTCCGCAATCGGCCGCGCAGATTCTGCAGGGCGTTCCGCAGGATCAGCTGGAGCGCCTGGCCGCTCAGGCTCAGGCGCTGACCGAGCGCGAACTGACCCTGGCGGCGGGAACCGTCAACGATGCACTGAACGGTATGACGGGCACCGCTAACCCGCAGCTTCAGCTGGAGTTGCTGTGCGCCCGCCTGCTTCTGCCGGTGGAGGAGGGCTCGGCGAACGGCGCGGAGGTTGCGGCGCTGGCCTCGCGCCTGCAGGTGTTGGAGCGCCGCGTGGCCGCCGGTGGTTCCGCCCCGGCAAGCGTGCAGACCGGTTCTCAGGCTGGTTCTCAGGCCCCGGCAGGTATGTCGGCCGCGCGTGCGGCGGGCATGGCTGCGGCAGGCCTGACCCCTAAGACTCAGGCGCCTAACGCGCAGGCTCCTAGCGCCCCGGTTCAGGAGGCGGCTCAGCAGGGCGGCTCTCAGCAGGCTGGGGCGAGTGCTCCCCCACTGGCCGGCGGTCCGCTTAGCTCTGCGCCCCTGGCCCCGGCAGCGCAGGCACCTTCGACTCGGACTCCTGCCGCTCCGGTCGGTGCGCCCCTGGCGGGTACCACCCCGACGGCACCTAATGCTCCGGCTTCCCCTGCAGCTGATGCCGCTCCGGAGGGTACGCCCTCAGCGCCTTTGAAGCTTAATCCGAATGACCCGCTGGCGGCGGTCCAGGGCAATTGGCGTGCCATCCTTAACCGAATGAGCGTTCCGGGTTCCGCGGAGCAGCTGGCGAAGGTTTACCCCGCCCGCATGGAGGGCACCGTGCTCTACGTGCGCGCCGACATCGCAACCCTGCGCGCGGTCAAGGGCTACGTCCCCGAGCTAACCGCCCGCGTGAGCGAGTTCCTGCGCGGCCCCGTGACGATTCACGCCGAGGTCGTCAAGCCCGGCGAGCCCCTCAAGCCGGGCGCCCCTGTACCCCAGCGGGAGGCTCAGCCCGCCGCGCCGACTCCTCAGCAGCCCACCGCACCCCTGGCGGAGGGCCCCCGCGGCGGTGAGGATGCGTGGCGTCGCCACGGTCAGCCGGTGAACGACGCCGCGGCTCCGGCAGCCACCAGCGTGGATGCGCCCCTGGGCGCCTGGGACGTGGCACCCATCCCGCAGAGCGAGGAGGCTGCGCCCGCGGCCGCCGTGGAACCCTCCCCCGCAGAGCCTTTCCCCGCGCAGGTGCCCCCGACCCAGCCTGAGCCGAGCCCCCACGCAGGACCGCTCTCTCAGCCCGGCACGGATGCTCCGGCCGGCGGCTTTGGCGAGCGCGATTCCTTCGCGGCCTCCGGCAGCGGGGTTCCGCAGGAGGCCCCCGGTCGTAGCGATGCGCAGGAGCCTCCGTTCGAGGACGAGCCGCCCTATGATGCGGAGCCCTCTTACAACGAACCGGCCGAAGCAATGCCCGAGGCCCCCGAGGCGGCGGCTCCCGCGGCTGAGCCGATTGCGCCCGCAGGCCCTCTGGCGGCAGGCCCCCTAGCGGCAGGACCCCTGGCCGCCGGTCCTCTGGCGGCGGGTCCTCTGGCCCCGGCGCCGGCCAATGAGTCGGCTTCTGAACCGGTTACCGAGCCTGAGCCTTCCGCCGAGCCCGCCTCATCCGAGGTGGTGCCCACGAAGCCCGTGCACGTCGTGACCGAGGAGGACTACATCTCGGAGGACGACGAGAAGGTCGAAAACAGCACCTTCATCGGCCTGCGGGCCATCGAGAAGATCATCGGCGGCACCGTCATCGACGAGCGCCCCCTGCACCAGGGCTAGACCGCCAAGGGCACGCGTTTTGGCCGGTCGTTCCGATGAGCCGCCCAACGCGTCCAACGCACCCGCCGGCGCCGAAAATGACAGGAATTTTCGGCGCCGGCGGGCATTTTTCTGCCCGAATCCCCGTTAAGCTGTCAGGGGGTTGGGCCACACTGGTACCGAAGCGGCCCCCACGCGGAGTATCCTAGACACTCACCGCGGACCACGGCAGATTGGAGAAGCCATGTACGAGGGAGCAGTTCAAAACCTCATTGACGAGCTCGGCCGCCTGCCGGGCGTGGGCCCCAAGTCGGCTCAGCGCATCGCTTTTCACATTCTGAATGCGGATGCTGCCGATATGGCGCGCCTAGCCAACGCCATTTCCACGGTGAAGACCAGCGTGAGCTTCTGCGAGGAATGCGGTAACGTCTCCGAGACGAAGCTATGCACCATCTGTCGTGATGAGCGCCGCGACCCGTCCGTGCTGTGTGTGGTCGAGGAGTCGAAGGATGTGGTGGCGATTGAGCGTACCCGTTCCTTTACCGGCCGCTACCATGTGCTCGGTGGCGCTATTAACCCGCTGGCGGGTGTGGGCCCGGAGCAGCTGCGTATTCGTGAGCTGGTGTCCCGCCTGGCGGATGAGCGTATCCAGGAGATTATTCTGGCGATGGACCCGAACCTTGAGGGCGAGGCAACCGCAACCTACCTCTCGCGCATGCTCGTGCCGCTGGGTGTGCGTCTGTCGCGCCTGGCATCGGGTCTTCCGGTCGGTGGCGACCTGGAGTACGCGGACGAGATTACCCTGGGCCGCGCGCTGGAGGGCCGCCGCGTCATTAGCGAGGGCACAGCGGTGGCTCATACTGCCGCCGAGGATTTTGAGCGCGTGAACCGCGAGGAGGAGCAGGAGCGTGAGCAGGCGGCTCAGGTTCAGGCTCAGGAGGCGAAGCAGAGTCGTCGCCGCTGGAATTCGAGCATGTTTGATGACCTGGATTCTGCCGTTTCTGCCCCGCAGGCGCCCGCCACTGAGGGTGTGCAGGGCACGGTGGATGAGCAGCTGATCGAGCGGGTTCTGCAGGAGGCTGAGGAATCAGGCGACAAGAAATCCGGCGAGGAAGAATCCGGTGACGAGGAATCCCACCGTGAGGGATCCCCTGCCAATTCTGGTGCGGGCTCTGCCCCTGAATTGGCAGAAGCAACCCCTGACTTGGGCGAAGACTCCGTTGAGGGTACTCCGGCGAGCGCCGCCTCCGAACCCGCTTCCGAGCCCACTGAGGCACCCGCAACCGAGCAGGCGGAAGATGCGCCGGAGGTGTTCCGCGCCCCGGACTATGAGGAGAAGATTCGCACTATTCAGAACGCCCCGTTGCGCACCCCGAAGCCGGACGTTCCGCCGCTGCCGGGTGTCACGTACGTGAACCCGTGGACCTAAAAACTAGCCCTCTCAGGTTTGCTGTGCCCGCCTCCGCACCCCGCGTCACCACCGTGTAATACTACGTAATATTTCACGGGGCAATACATACGGGTGCACAGTTCGCCGCTTGCGCTGAACGCCGTCTACTATAAATGAGGAGCCGGCGTCTGCCGGCAGCACACAAGTAACTGACCTGGAGAATTCTATGAGCCTGATCGTCCAAAAGTTCGGCGGTTCCTCCGTAGCGGATGCGGAGGGTGTAAAGCGCGTTGCCCGCCGCGTCGTGGACACTCAGAAGGCAGGTAACGATGTGGTCGTCGTGGTGTCCGCTATGGGTGACACCACCGATGAGCTGCTCGACCTTGCCGCAGAGGTCACCAGCAATGTCACTCCTTCCCGTGAGCTGGACATGCTGCTGACTGCCGGTGAACGCATTTCGACTGCCATCCTGTCGATGGCTATTAACGACCTGGGTGCTAAGGCCCAGTCTTTCACTGGTTCTCAGGCTGGCATGATTACTGACGGTGTGCACGGTTCTGCGCGTCTGGTGGAGGTCAACCCGGAGCGTATCCGTGAGTCCGTCGAGGCCGGAAATATCGCGATTGTTGCTGGTTTCCAGGGTATGAACCGTCAGAGTGGCGATATTACGACTCTGGGCCGCGGCGGTTCTGATACGACCGCCGTTGCTCTGGCCGCCGCGCTGAACGCCGATGTGTGCGAGATTTACTCGGACGTGGACGGCGTGTTCACTGCCGACCCGCGCATCGTGCCGACCGCGCACAAGCTGGATACCATCACCAGCGAGGAAATGCTGGAGATGGCGGCTAACGGTGCGAAGATTCTGCACCTGCGCAGTGTTGAGTATGCTCGTCGTTTTAATTTGAAGCTTCACGTGCGTTCTTCGTTCTCTAACCTTGAAGGCACTATTGTGGTTCCGGAGGAGTCCGCGGAACTGACCCCCACCCATCTGAAGGAGATTCCCTTGGAGCAGCCCCTGATTTCTGGTGTCGCGCACGATCGCACCCGCGCAAAGATTACTGTTGTTGGTGTTCCGGATGTTCCCGGTTCGGCAGCTAAGGTGTTCGGCCTGATTAACGAGGCGAAGGTAAACCTGGACATGATTGTTCAGAACGTTCCCACCGACCGCCCGAACGTGACCGATATTTCCTTCACTCTGGATCAGGCTCAGGGCGACGCTGCGCTGAAGGCGCTGAAGGCTGCGCAGGCTGAGTTGGGTTTCCAGGAGGTTATTTACAACGAGTCGGTTGGTAAGCTGTCGCTGGTTGGCGCGGGCATGAAGACTAACACGGGTGTTTCGTTCACTTTCTTTGAGGCTCTGTCTGCTGCTGGCGTGAACATTGACATGATTTCGACGTCTGAGATTCGTATTTCGGTGATTACTGAGCTGAGCAAGCTGGATGAGGCTGTTCGCGCGGTGCACACTGCGTTCGGTCTGGATGCTGAGGGTGAGGCTACTGTTTACGGTGGTACTGGCCGCTAGGGTTTAGCTCGTTTGTGAGCTGTACGCTTCGGGAGGGGCGGTGCTGGTTTGATCCGGCGCCGCCCCTCCCTTTTGCTGTGTATAGGTGAAATAACTGAAACGCTTTACAGTTATTTCAGATAGGGGTAAGGTTGTATCAACTGTGGATGAGCCTCTCACCGAATGATATGCACTCCACCGGCGCGGTGCCTTCGGACGCTTATTCGCCCAACCCCGAGGAGAAGATAATGACCACCACCCTAACCAACCCCCTGGAGGAAGATACCCTCAATCAGGCTCGCGCAGAGGCACGGGAAATCCTTAAGAACTCTGAAGAAACCACCATTGAGCTGACCGTTTCGGGCCGAGAAAGCCAGCAGTTTGGCGATGCCCTCAACCAGGTCATTCAGCACGTCCTGCATGCCCTGGCTAACGGGCGAAGTATCGATGTTCAGGTTGTCCCTCACGATTTGACGACGACGGTTGCGGCGCAGCGTATCGGTATTTCACGCCCGACACTCATGAAGGCTATTCGCTCTGGTGACCTCCCGGCGCATAAGGTGGGTAGCCACTTCCGTATCCGCACCGAGGATGCTGACGCTTTCCGTAAGGGACTTCTCGAGAAGACCGTTGCTCAGAAGGAGCAAGCTCTCAAAGAGCTCTGGGAACTCGAGGATGAACACGGTCTTGTTGATGTCTTCACTAAATAAAGTAGTTTTACTTCCTGCCACACCTTGTCGCGGCATCGTTTAGGCTAGAAGCATGAGTAGTGTTGTTTTTTCCCAGGTGATGGATGCCCGCGAATGGCGTGCCGCAGAGGCGGCGCATGAGGCGCGTGCCGGCCGCTACGCTGACCCGTTTGCGCAGCGTCGCGCCCGCCACGAAGTGCACCCCGTGGAAGACTTCCTCTTCACCTACTACACTCTCAAGCCCGGCCAGTTCAAGCGCTGGCATCCCGGCGCCGGCGTCATTCTGCTGGATGCACCCGAGCGCACCTCCTGGCGTTTCTACCGACCCGCAACCGAGCAGGAGCTCCTTGACGCTGGCTGCACCCCGCAGGTGGCGCGCGCCCAGGCGGATGCCGCCTCCGCCGTCACGGTGGACGTCACCGATTTTGTGGAGCGCCGCGCTACCGCCCTCGCCTTCACCCACGAGATCCTGCGCAACACCGCCGCGAAGAAGGGGCAGTTCGGTTGCTTCGGCATGCATGAGTGGGCGATGGCGTACAAGTCAGTGGAGAACAACATCCGCCACGACTACCTGGAACTGCGCCTGGGCGCGGAGGGTACGGACCGCGTGGTGGAGGAGCACCGCATCCGCTGCTCGCACTTTGATGCGTTCCGTTTCTTCATGCCGCAGGCGGCACCGATGAACGAACTGCAGCCGACCCGCGAATCCCAGCGTTTTCTGGAGCAGCCCGCGTGCCTGCACGCGAATATGGACGTGTACAAGTGGGCGTATAAGTTGCTGCCGCTGGTTGATTCGACTCTAGTCATGGATTGTTTTGACCTGGCGTGGGATGCGCGCGAACTGGATATGCGCGCGGCCCCCTACGATATTCGCAGCTGGGGGTACGAGCCGATTCCGGTGGAGACGACCGAGGGTAAGGCCGAGTACGTGCGGATTCAGCGTGAGCTGTCGGAGCGTTCGATTGAGCTGCGTGAGCGCCTGCTGCAGGTGTGCGAGCGCTACCTGCCGCCGCTAAGTAGTGAGTAGGCTGGGCGGTGAATAGCTGGCTGGCGGCGCGGGCCAGTTGTGTTTTTGGCGCTGTGGCGTGTGGGTTTGGTGCCCAGCGCGTGAGAAAAGGGTGACTTGGGGCTCTCTATTTGGTAATTGGTGGTCTCGTCATCTCACTTTCCGCTGTACTGGGGTAGAATGAGATACGGCTCATACAGAACCCACGCACCCAAGGAGTGCCCACACATGGCCCGTATTGTTGTTGATGTTATGCTCAAGCCCGAAATTCTTGACCCGCAGGGTAAGGCTATTTCTCACGAGCTGCCCCGTATCGGCGTTGATTCTTTCGTTGATGTTCGCCAGGGTAAGCGCTTCGAGCTGACCGTCGAGGGTGAGGCAACCGAGGAGCACCTCGCGGCTGCCCGCAAGGCTGCTGAAGAGTTGCTCTCGAACCCCGTCATCGAAGACGTTGTGAACGTTTCGGTTCTGGAGGACTAATACCTATGGCAGAGTCCCTCGCACCCACTGAAGTCCCCCTGGTTGGCGACTTCTCTAGCTACTCCCCGAACCCCGCTTTCGCTGATGCACGCGTTGGCGTGGTGACTTTCCCCGGCACCCTGGATGACCGTGACGCTGCGCGTGCTGTCCGTCTGGCTGGCGGTACCGTCGTTGAGCTGTGGCACGACGACGCTGATTTGAAGAACGTTGATGCCGTCATTATTCCTGGCGGTTTCTCCTACGGTGACTACCTGCGTGCTGGCGCTATTGCTGCGAAGGCTCCCGTGATGCGTTCGGTGATTGATGCCGCTAACGCTGCTGGTACCTCCGGTTCCGCTCCCCTGCCTGTTCTGGGTATTTGCAATGGTTTCCAGATTCTGACTGAGTCTCACCTGCTGCCCGGTTCGATGATTAAGAACGATCACCGCAAGTTCATTTGCCGTGACCAGGTTCTGCGCATTGAGAATAACTCCACCTCCTGGACGAGCGATTACGCTGCTGGCCAGGAGATTGTTGTCCCTCTGAAGAACCAGGACGGTCAGTATGTTGCTGACCCGAAGACTCTGGAGGCGCTGGAGGCTGAGGGTCGCGTGGTGTTCCGCTACGTTGGTTTCAACCCGAATGGTTCCCGTAATGACATTGCTGGTATCAGCAATGAGCGCGGTAACGTGGTCGGTCTGATGCCGCACCCGGAGCACGCTGTGGAGCCTGGCTTCGGTCCTTCCTCTTCCGGTTTTGGTGAAGTTTCTCTGCGCGGTGGCGCCGATGGTCTCGGCGTGTTCACCTCCGTTCTTGCCAACCTGATTAACGCCCGCTAACGCACGACAAGGATTCTAAGAAGTTATGAGCGAAAAGCAGTTTAACCTCGACACCGTCGAGCACGCGGCGGCAACCCCGGACACCGAACTCCCCTGGGCTGAACTGGGTCTGAAGGAGAACGAGTTCGAGGATATTAAGGAGATTCTTGGTCGCCGTCCTACCGCGGCTGAGCTGGCAATGTACTCGGTCATGTGGTCCGAGCACTGCTCCTACAAGTCTTCTAAGGTTCATCTGAAGCAGTTCGGTGCGAAGGTCACCGATGAGATGAAGAAGGACCTGATGGTCGGTATCGGTGAGAACGCCGGTGTGACCGATATTGGTGACGGCTGGGCTGTTACCTTCAAGATTGAGTCCCACAACCACCCCTCGTACGTGGAGCCCTACCAGGGTGCTGCGACCGGTGTGGGCGGTATTGTGCGTGACATTATTTCGATGGGTGCACGCCCGATTGCTGTGATGGATCCGCTGCGTTTCGGTGCGATTGATCACCCGGACACCGCCCGCGTTATTGGTGGCGTGGTTGCCGGTATTGGTGGTTACGGTAACTCCCTGGGTCTGCCGAACATCGGCGGCGAGGTTGAGTTCGATTCCTGCTACCAGGCAAACCCGCTGGTCAACGCACTGGCTGTGGGTATTATGCGTCACGAGGACATCCGCCTGGCGAACGCATCGGGCGTGGGCAACAAGGTTGTCCTCTTCGGTGCACGCACCGGTGGCGACGGCATCGGCGGTGCGTCGGTGCTGGCGTCCGAGTCTTTCGATGACACCAAGCCCTCGAAGCGTCCTGCCGTTCAGGTGGGCGACCCCTTCGCTGAGAAGGTTCTGATTGAGTGCTGCCTGGAGCTGTTCAAGGGCTCCGTGGTTGAGGGTATTCAGGACCTGGGTGCTGCGGGTATTTCCTGTGCAACCAGCGAGCTGGCTTCTAACGGTGAGGGCGGCATGCACGTTGACCTGACCAAGGTTCTGCTGCGTGACCCCACCCTGACCCCGGGCGAGATTCTGATGTCTGAGTCTCAGGAACGCATGATGGCTGTTGTCTCCCCCGAGAACGTGGAGCGCTTCGAAGCGATCATGAACAAGTGGGGCGTGGAGTACTCCTTCCTCGGTGAGGTCACCAACTCTGGCCGCCTGGTCATCGAGTGGGACGGCGAGGTCATCGTGGATGTTGACCCCCGCACCGTCGCGCACGACGGCCCGACCTACGAGCGTCCTTACGCACGCCCCGAGTGGCAGGATGACGTCCAGGCTAACCACTTCACCGGTTCGGCTGCCGACGATTCCCGCCCGCGCGGTAAGGAGCTGGGCGAGGCAATCAAGGCGTTCATGGCGTCCCCGAACATGTGCTCCAAGTCCTGGATCACCAACCAGTACGACCGCTACGTTCAGGGCAACACCGCCCTGTCCATGCCGGACGACGGCGGCGTGGTGCGCGTGGACGAGAACACCAACCTCGGTGTTGCTCTGGCGACCGACGCCTCCCCGCGTTTCACCTACTTGGATCCGTACGAGGGTGCTCGCGCGTCCTTGGCTGAGGCGTACCGTAACGTTGCGACCGTTGGTGCACGCCCCGTGGCTGTGTCTGACTGCCTGAACTTCGGTTCTCCCGAGGATCCGGACGTCATGTGGCAGTTCGCTGAGGCTGTTCGCGGCCTGGCTGATGGCTGCATGGAGCTGGGTGTTCCGGTGACCGGCGGTAACGTGTCCCTGTACAACCAGACCGGTGGTAAGGCTATTAACCCGACCCCCGTGGTAGCGATGATGGGCGTGATGGATGACGTCACCCGCCGCACCCCTTCGGGTTGGGCTCCTGAGCATGACGGTCAGGCTATCTACCTGCTGGGTACCACTCGCGATGAGCTGGACGGCTCCGAGTGGGCTCGTTTCAAGGGCCACCTGGGCGGTCAGCCGCCGAAGGTTGATCTGGCTCTGGAGCGTCAGCTGGGTGACATGCTGGTGAACATGTCTCGTGACGGCATGATTGATGCCGCACACGACGTGTCTGCTGGTGGTCTGGCTGCGGCTCTGTCGGAGGCTTGCCTGCGTTTCAACACCGGTGCCCGCATTGGTCTGGGTGAGGTTGCTGAGCGTGACGGCGTGGACCTGTTCACTCTGCTGTTCTCGGAGTCCCTGGGCCGCGTTGTGGTTTCGGTTCCGCGTTCTGAGGAGGTGCGCTTCAAGGATATGTGCACCGCTCGCCAGTTCCCCTTCGCACGTATTGGTGTGGTGGATGCTGCGTCGAACGCTCTGGACTTCCAGGATGAGGTTTCCATTGACCTGGATGAGTTGCGTGCAGCTCACGAGGGTACTCTCGCTTCTTACTTCGGTGAGGTTGCGAAGGGCTAGTTTTCGACTAGTTTGAGACTAACGCCGAAAGGGGCGGATGCTTGTGAAAGCATCCGCCCCTTTTGTTATGCCTGCGGGCTTGTGCATTGAGCGGTGAGAGGTTGTGCGTTGAGGCGTTCTGGGTTTATGCCTCGGCGACCTTGCGGCCCAGCTGCGCGAACAGGGAGGCGTTGATGCGGAAGCCTTCGATGCATTCTTCGATGAGGGCTTCGCGCTGTTCGTCGGTCAGGGGTGCGTTGTCGAGCAGTTCGCGGTAGCCGTCCTTGAAGACCTTGGGCTTGGGCAGTTCGGTGAAGCGGTACATGCTCAGCGCTTCGGCGGGGATGCCGTAGTGGCGGGTAACGAGCGCTGCGACTGCCTGGCCGCCGGAGAGGTCGCCGAGGTAGCGCAGGTAGTGGTGTGCGAGGTAGCGTTCGGGGGAGTTGACGGTGGCGCGGATGCGCTCTACGTACTCTGCGGTTGCGGGCAGGGGCGCGTCGATGTCGCCGTCCTGGCCGAGGGCGCGGATGTCTGCGCGGATGTATTCTGCGCGGTCGAGGCCGGGGTGGGTGAAGGGTTCGGTGATGGGGTTGGATTCTGCGCGGTAGTGTTCGGAGACTGCTTCGAGTGCTTCGTAGATGTGCACGTACTGGTTGATGAGGCGCAGGTATGCCTCGGTATTGAGGGTGCCGCCCATGAGGTCTTCCATGAAGGTGGAGTGTTCGGCGTTGTCGTGGACGTGCTTGGTGCTTTCCTTCAGGCGTGCGGAGAAGCGTTCCTGGGTGGTTTCGGGGGTGGTAATAGTCATGGTGAGTTCCTAAAGTGGCTTGTGGGTGGACAATAAAGGTTTTGATGACACTGTGTCACCAAACTGTTAATGACATATTGTCACCAAAAACCGGTTTTGGCAATAGTTCTCATAAAAAATTTGCTAAGGTAAACCTTATGAACAAGTCACCACAACCATTAACCTACACAAACATAGGCTAATAGGTCTAGACTTGATACGAACACCACAATCACAAAATCCAAGGAGACACCGAATGTCTACCCCCTCTCTCACCAAGCGCACTTGGGCGTTCTTGGCTTCAGCAACCATCGGCCTCAGCGGCGTCGCCGGCGTACCCGCAGCCTTCGCAGCTGAAACCAACTCCCACATCAGCGCCGGTGAGGTAGCCGCAGCCTCAGAGCAGAGCCTGCAGGACGTCACCGTCAACTGGGGCCTGAAGAAGTCCTTCCGCTCCTACATCAACGGCGCCTTCTCCCAGGGCTCCCAGGAACTGACCGGCGTCACCACCAACGAAGACGGCTCCTACCACTTCACCTCTGCCGAAGGCACCGTAGCCAACGGCGAATACTCGGTCACCTTCACCGGCTCCTCGATTCACTACACCGCTCACCACGGTCTGCTGGAAGTCATCATCTCCGACCTCTCCGTCACCATTAAGGACGGCGTGGGCACCGTGCGCGCCAACGTTCAGTCGCGCCCCTACAACGGCAACACCACCCCGAACGACCTGGTCGAAACCAAGAACATGACCATCGGTACTTTCAACGCCTCCGGTCTGAAGGTTGAGGGTAACACCATCACCCTGCCCAGCGTTGACGAGGAAAACGGCACCCGCGTCAAGCTTTCCGAAGAGGCAACCGGCGCCTTCGCGGGCTTCTACAAGGCAGGTCAGGAGCTGGATGCACTCGGCTTCTCCGCAACCATCGTGACCAAGGAAGCACCCGCGCCGAGCCCTGAGCCCAGCACTGAACCCAGCGCCGAGCCGACTGCTGCGCCGACCGCAGAGCCCAGCAGCGAGGCACCCAAGCCTGCAGAGCCCACTTCTGCAGCACCGAGCGCAGCTCCCACCTCCGCGGCCCCCTCCTCCCCCGCCGCAACCACCGAGCCCAAGCGTGAAGAAAAGGTCACCGGCAACGTCGTTGAGTCCGGCACTCTCAGCTGGGATATCCGCGAGTCCTTCCTGAAGTACCTGACCGGCTTCGCGCACGGCTCCGTGAACGTTGAGGGCATGGAGAAGACCGCAGCTGGCGGCTTCAAGTACACTCAGGCATCCGGCGTGTACAACCCCGAGACCAAGACCGGTCAGATCAACTTCGCGGGCACCGCAGAGTTCACCGGCCACAACGGTCAGCTCAAGAGCACCATCAAGAACATGCGCCTGGTCGTCGTCAACGGCAAGGGCACCCTGGTCGCTGATGTTGACGCGCTGACCCGCGACGGCAAGTCCGTTTCTAAGACCGGCCTGGCTATCGCCGAGGTGGACCTCTCCGGCGCGAGCGTGAAGGACAGCGTCTTCTCGGCGCAGAACGCGGCAGTCTCCCTCACCGATGAAGGCTCCGACGTGCTCTTCGCGGGCCAGTACCGCGGTGCTGACAACGCCATGGCACCGCTGAGCTTCTCTGTAAAGCTCAGCGAGCAGACCGCGGAGAACACCGTTGAGGTTCCCCGCATCTCTGAGAACAAGGGCTCCGATAACAAGGGTTCTGAGAACGGCTCCTCCGATAACAGCTCCTCGAACACCTCCGATAACAGCTCCTCGAACTCCTCCGATAACTCCGGCGCTAACGGCTCCGGTTCTAACGGTTCGGCAGGCACCTCCGGCAGCGTCTCTAACGGCGGTTCCTCCTCGAACGGTTCTGTCAGCAACAACCCGGCACAGCCGGTCTGCGTACCCGTCACCCGCACCCGCGAGGTGCAGGAGCAGGGCGCATCCGACGGCACCATTAAGAGCGCAAACCTTGGCTGGGGCGTGCGTGATTCCTTCCGCAACTACGTGCGCGGCGGCATCGCGAACGGTAGCTGGGAGCTGAACGGCACCTCCTACTCTTCGGATGCGTTCAACTGGTCTAACGGCACCGGCACCTTCAAGGGCGGTAAGGGTTCCATCTCCTTCAGCGGTTCGGTTCGTTTCACCGGTCACCACGGCATTCTGGACACCACCATTGCGAACCCGCGCCTTGAGATTAACGGCAATTCCGGCACTCTCTACGCAACCATGAACAGCAATGACCCCTCCGGCAAGGCAACTAACTACGGCGAGGTGGCACTGCTGAAGGTGGATCTTTCGGGTCTGCAGAGCTCCGCTGACGCTGTGAGCGTCAACGGTGCGGCAACCACCCTGACCGCTGAGGGCGCGAAGGCGTTCGCTGGCTTCTACGAGGCCGGTAAGGACATGGCTCCGCTGAGCTTCTCCGCGGCGATTAACGGCGCGAAGACCACCACCAAGACCGTGTCCGAGACCGTCTACGAGGGTGAGGGTTGCGACCCGGTCACCGGCAAGCCTCTGGCTTCCACCGGTGCCTCCGGTGTTGAGGGCACCCTGGTTGCAGGCTTCATCGCTGTTGCAGCCGGCGCGGGTACCGTCGTGTACACTCGCCGCCGCAAGAAGGCATAACGGCACCTCACGAGGATGCTCACGCTGCCGGCTCGCCCGTGAGACTCAACCATAAGGTTCACCGGTGAGCCGACACGGCCCGTGCGGGGGTGCAGATTTTCACTGCACCCCCGCTTCAGGTGCCAGGTTTTACACCGGCGCCAACCCAGTTTTTCTAACTCCCTTTTTCTGCGAGACGACGATGTTTTCTTCCCTTTCTTCTTCTGCCCTGAACCGCCGCGATGCAATGAAGTATGCGGCGTTCTCCATCACTTCCGCTTTTCTGCTGAGCTCTTGCGGTGTGGGTACTCAGAACCCGGCTACTTCTTCAAGTACTTCGCAGGCTGTGGTGGATGAGCAGAGCACCCGCACCGTTTTGGAGAACCTTGCCGATCAGCTGCGTTCTTCTATTGCCCCTGATCAGAAGGCTCTGCGCGGCCCCAATAGCGCCGCGGATACCCCCGAAATTCAGCCGATGGTCGATACCCCCACTCCGGCTTTCCCCGTGACGTTCAAGGATTTCAACGGTACCGAGGTGACCGTTAAGTCCGCTGACCGTGTGCTGGCGCTGGACCTGTACGGCACTCTGGCTCAGCAGATGATTGCGCTGGGTCTGGGTGGTCGTCTGGTCGGTCGTGTCACCTCCTCGACTGAGCAGTCGCTGGCTCATCTGCCGCTGGTGACCCAGAACGGTCACGACCTGAACGCTGAGGCGATTCTGGCGACCTCCCCGGACCTGGTGCTGTGGGATAAGAGCAACGGCCCGATTGAGATTGTGGATCAGCTGCGCGCTGCGGGTGTGACCGTTGTGGTCTTCGATCATGAGCGTCGCATGGATAAGATCATTCCGCAGCTTAAGGCTGTGGCGCAGGCGCTGGGTGTTCCGGAGGCGGGCGAGCAGGTTGCTGCCCGCGTGCAGAAGGACCTGGATTACGCTCTGCAGGTGCTCAAGGACGTCGCCCCGAAGGGTGAGCAGCAGGTGTCGTTCGCGTTCCTGTACGTGCGCGGTACCGCTGGCGTGTTCTTTGTGCTCGGTAAGGGTTCGGGCGCTGACGATTTGATTCAGGCTATTGGCGGCAAGGATGTGGCCTCTGAGCAGAACGCGACGAATATTATTCCGGCGACCAGCGAGGCGCTGGTGAAGCTGAACCCGGACGTCATTCTGACCATGAGCGGCGGCATTAAGTCCACCGGTGGTTTGGATGGTTTCTTGGCTCGCCCGGGTGTGGGTGAGACGACTGCCGGTAAGAATAAGCGCATTATCGATATGGGTGACGGCCAGATTCTGTCCTACGGTCCGAATACTCCGGCGGTGCTTTTGTCGCTGGCTAAGGCTACGTACTCGACTCCTACGGGAGCCCAGTAGTGGCTGCCGTGAAGAGTGCGGCGGGCGCGAGGGATTATCGCGCGTCGCGTCGGCGTCGTGCCGGTCTGACGTTTACGTTTTTGGCGGTAGCGCTGTGCGCTGTGATGGTGCTGTCTGCGGGTTTGGGTCAGTACAACATCCCGATTGATCAGGTGGTTGCTTCTGTGAGCCGCCATCTGGGTCTTGCGCCGGAGAACCCGGCGATGCAGCTGGCGGATAGCACTCTGTGGAATATCCGTTTCCCGCGTGTGCTGTTGGGGGTGCTGGTGGGTGCCGCTTTGGGTACTTCCGGCGCGGTCATGCAGTCGGTGTTTGGTAACCCGCTGGCTGAGCCGGGCGTGATTGGTGTTTCGTCTGGCGCGGCGGTTGGCGCGTGTTTGTCGATTGTGTTGAACCTGCAGTTCTTCGGCATTTTCACGACTCCTGCGTTTGCGTTTGTGGGTGCGCTGGCGGCTACTGCGCTGGTGTATTTCCTATCGCGTTCTTCGGGCCGTGCGAAGGTCCTGTCGATGATTTTGACGGGTATTGCGGTCACTGCGGTGGCGAATGCGATTATTGCGTTCCTCATGTTTATTGCTGATACGACGAGCCGCGATCAGATTGTGTTCTGGCAGATGGGTTCGCTGAACGGCGCCACGTGGAAGGCTGTTGCGAGCGTGTGGCCGGTCATTCTGATTGGCTTGGTGGCGTGTTTCGTGATGGCTTCTTCGCTGGATGTTCTGGCGTTGGGTGAGCGTGCGGCGCAGCATTCGGGTGTGAACGTGGAGCGTCTGCGTGCGGTGTCTATTGCGGCGACGGCTTTGTTGACGGGTGCTGCGGTGGCGTATGCGGGCATTATTGCGTTTATTGGTCTGATTATTCCTCACCTGTTGCGCATGATTTTGGGTCCGTCGAATCGTGTGCTGTTGCCGGCTTCGGCGTTGGGTGGCGCGCTGTTGATTGCGCTGTCTGATTTGGGCGCGCGTACGCTGGTGCCTTTTGCTGATTTGCCGATTGGTATTTTTACGGCTTTGGTGGGCGGCCCGACGTTCTTCGTGTTGTTGCGTCGTTCCCTGGGTCAGGGCGGAGGTGCTTCGTGAGTGAGTTGTTGAGCCTGTCCGGTGTGTGTTTTAACGCTGGTGGGCGTCAGATTTTGAATGATGTGTCTCTGTCGGTTGCTGCGGGCGAGGTTGTGTCGCTGATTGGTCCTAATGGTGCCGGTAAGTCGACTCTGTTGGGTGTGATTGCTGGTGATATTGCGCCCAGTAGCGGTGAGATTCTGTTGGATGGCACCCCGCTGGGTTCGATTCCTGCCCGTCAGATGGCGCGTCAGCGTGCAATGCTGTTGCAGAAGTTGAATGTGGCGTTTTCGTACACGGTGCATGAGGTGGTTCAGATGGGCCGTACCCCGTGGAAGGGCACGGAGCGCGCTGAAGAGGATGACGCCGTGGTTGCTTCGATGATGGAGCGTACGTCGGTGACTCATTTGTCGGATCGCGATATTACGACTCTGTCCGGTGGTGAGAGTGGCCGTGCGCATTTGGCGCGCGTGTTTGCTCAGCAGACTCCGCTGATTCTTTTGGATGAGCCGACTGCGGCGTTGGATATTACGCACCAGGAGCAGACGTTGCGGGTGAGCCGCGAGTTGGCTGCTGAGGGTGCTGCGGTGTTGACGGTGCTTCATGACTTGGATGTAGCGGCTGCGTATTCTGACCGTATGGTGTTGTTGCGTGGTGGTGAGGTGGTTGCTTCGGGCGCCCCTGAGCAGGTGTGTTCGGCAGAGTTGTTGTCTGAGGTGTATCAGCATCCGATTGAGGTGTTGAGGCATCCGGTGACGAATCGTTTGTTGATTCTGCCGGAGCGCTGAGGCTGCCTAAGCATTGAGTTTGCTAGCACGCTGATTTTGCGGGGCGTTAGCGAACCATCCCGCAAACACTTTCCACCTCAAAATATGCCAGTATTCGCATATATTAAATCTCCGTTCTGGAATGGCTGTAAATATCAGTTCATTACAGGGCGGAGATTATCTTTATCCCCTTCTGCACGGATACACTGAAAGGTAATGTCCGCAATACTGAACTCTATTCAGTTCAGCATTCCATCCATTCGAGAAAGAGACCCCCGCATGGATCCTCAGCAGAAAACGGCAACGCCTGCCGTTGCCGGCTACATTCCCGAATATTCTGAAACACCGCATAGCGGATCTTTCGATATTGCCCAGCACGGTTTGAGCAGCGATGATGTTGCCCGCCTGACTGCTGAAGGTAGGGTCAATACCCAGAACAATAAGTCTTCTCGCACGCTGTGGAGCATTATGCGTGCGCACCTGTTCACGGTCTTCAACTTTGTGTTGGGTGCCTGTGGTGCCGTGGTGATCATGTACCAGCGTTGGGCTGATCTGCTATTCCTGGGAGCCGTGATTGCTAACGTGGTGATTGGTTTTGTGCAGGAGTACAAGGCGAAGCTTGAGCTGGACCGCATCTCCCTGCTGGACCGCTCCCCCGCTACTGCCGTGCGTGACGGTAAGAGCGTTGAGGTTCCGATGGAGCAGCTGGTTGAGGGTGACGTTGTCATCCTCAAGCGCGGCGATCAGGTTCCGGCGGATGCTGTTGTGCTCACCTCCGATTCTTTGGAGCTGGACGAGTCCCTGCTGACCGGTGAGAACGACCCGATTGCTAAGCGCCCCGGCGATATGGTGCTGTCGGCGTCAAGTGTGCTGGGTGGTACCGGCCGCGTCCTGCTCTCTCACGTGGGTGCGAATTCTCGTGCAAGCAAGATTTCTGATGAGGCGCGCCAGTTCTCGCGTATTCAGTCCGAGCTGCGTGATGCGCTGAACCGTGTGGTCCGCTGGATTACGGTGGGTCTTGCGGTCATTATTCCTGTGGTGTCGTGGGGTCAGATTCAGGCGGCTGGTGGCCTGGAGACCGTGCAGCAGAACCACCTGTGGGAGCAGGTTTCTATTGCTGTGGTGTCCTCGGTTGCTTCGATGATTCCGCAGGGTCTGGCGCTGATGACTACTCTGGCGTTTGCGGCGGCGGCTGTGGCGCTGGGTCGTAAGCACAACATCCTGGTGCAGGAGCAGCCTGCGGTTGAGGTTCTGGCTCGTGTGGATGTGGTCTGCTTCGATAAGACCGGCACCCTGACTGAGGGTGGTGTGATTTTTGATTCGGTGCGCCCGCTGGACACCGTTGCTGAGGCTGAGGGCCCGGATGCTGACTCTGCCGAGCACACTTCTTGGCGTGCTTCTCTGCCTGCCGGCTGGAATGAGGCGCTGGCGTGGTTTGGTCACGATGAGAACGCGAACCCGACCGCTGCGGCTCTGACCGGTGGCTTCCCGGATGGTTCCTCGGCGTCGGTGAGCGGTATTGTGCCGTTCTCCTCGGCTCTGCGTTTTAGCGCGATTGAGTTTAAGGATTCGGGTGCGTGGCTTCTGGGTGCTCCGGAGGCGCTTCTCGCCAAGGGTAGCGCTGAGCGTGAGCGTGCCGCTGAGCTGGCGGCGCTGGGTCTGCGCACGATGGTTTTGGCGCATGCTTCTGCGGTGGTTCGCAATGAGAAGGATGAGCCGATCCAGAAGATCCCGTCGGATGCTGCCCCGGTTCTATTCGTAATTTTCCGTGAGAATGTGCGTGCGGATGCGCCTGAGATTGTGGAGTATTTCCACCGTCAGGGTGTGACTCTGAAGGTCTTCTCGGGTGATAACCCGTTCACTGTGGCTGCAGCTGCGAAGACTGCGGGCATGGATACTTCTGCGGGCGCGGTTGATGCGTCGACTCTGCCTGAGGACGGTCCGGAGCTTGCTGAGGCTGCGGCTACTCACAATATTTTCGGTCGTGTGTCGCCCGAGCAGAAGAAGAACATGGTGATTGCTCTGAAGGAGCGCGGCCATGTGGTGGCGATGACCGGTGACGGCATTAACGACGCTCTGGCACTTAAGCATGCAAGCTTGGGTATTGCGATGGGTAACGCGGCTCCTGCGACGAAGGCTGTTTCTCGTCTGGTTCTTCTGGACGGTAAGTTCTCGTCTCTGCCGGCTGCGCTGGAGCAGGGCCGTCAGGTCATTACGAACATTGAGATGGTGGCGAACCTGTTCTTGACGAAGACTGGTTTCGCGATTCTTCTGGGTGTTCTGTTCAGTATTTTCGGTTTGACTTTCCCGTTCTTGCCGCGTCAGTACTCGACTGCGGACTTCTTGATTGTGGGTGCGTCGTCCTTCGCGTTGACTCTGTTGCCGAATTCGCGCCGTTATGTGCCGGGCTTCTTGCGTCGCGTGCTGAATTACACGGTTCCGAACTCGATTATTGTGGTTGCGATGCTGTTGGCGGTGACGTTCACGGCTCGCGGCATGGGTGTTGAGGATATCCGTCAGGTTCAGACGGCTTCGTTCATCACCCTGGTGATGATGGGTCTGTGGAACTTGGCTGCGGTGGCTCGTCCGTTCAACCGTGCTCGTGTTCTGCTGTTTGGTGCGTTGCTGGCGGTGTTCTTCGCGGCGTTGTTCGTGCCGATTCTGGTGGAGTACCACCAGTTCGTTACTGTGCTTCCGCATCTGCTGTGGACGGCTCTGGGTGCCGGTGCTCTGGGTGCCGCGCTGATTGAGGTGAATGCGCATCGTAATCGCCGTTGGCAGAAGCGTAATTACCCTGAGCTGGAGGTTGCTCCGCTGAATTTCTTCCCGGCTAAGTAGTTAGTCGGAAGGTAGCTGCTTCGGTAGCGTGTGGGCCCCGTATCCTGTGGATGCGGGGCCCTTTCGTGTCTTCGCAAGCATCCCCTCCGTAGTGTTCCGGAATCAGCCGGAGTACTCCTACTAGCAGCACCGAGGGTGTGTCTCAGCTATCACTTGGGTGAAACATTTAACAGCTTCTGATAGCTTTTGCCTCTCACCTTGCTCTTAACCTGGGAAAACCCTTAGAGTTACAGGGAACTATTTGAGAAGGGAAACCTTCTTCAGGGTTGTTACTGGTTTGGCAGGCAAGACCTGAGTTACTCAACACCGTATGGGACGGCAGCATATATCTGCCGAGAATCCCCTCTATTTGCTGTACCGAAGCTCCATAGTGGGCACGAGTGTAGTGCTTCCGGTGGTCGAGAGACTCGGGTCTTTTGTGTTTTCTGGACGTGTTTTCCGGGGCTTTTTCGGCCACCGCAACGTCAGATAGGCACAGCCTCCGGCAACAACCGCATAGACATTGACCGCATATCTAAGGAAGTATCGTGAATAACCGCGAACTTGGCGAGAAGATTCTTGACGGCCTGGGTGGCCCCGAGAACATCGCGCACATTACTCACTGTGCAACCCGCCTTCGTGTCACTCCTGTGTCTAACGATGCAGTGCAGAACAAGAAGATTGAGAGCCTGCCCGGCGTTCTCTCTGTGATTGAGCAGTCCGGCCAGACTCAGGTTGTTCTGGGCGAGCGCGTTGAGGCTGTGTACAACGAAATCAACGCTCTGCCTTCTATGTCCGGCCACGCTGAGGGTGACACCAAGGTTGAGGCTGAGGGCAAGAAGTCCGGCTGGCTTACCAACGTCTTCGACGTTCTGTCTGACTCCTTCCGTCCTCTGCTGTGGGCACTTCTGGGTACCTCGATGATTCTGACCCTGATTGTGTTCCTGCAGCAGCTGGGCTTCTTCGGCCAGTACACTGACTTGACCGGTCAAAGCGTGAACATCGACATCATTAACGGTGCTCGTGTGGCTGACCCGGAGGCTGCTAAGGCTCTGAACACCCAGTGGATGCAGCAGTTCGCTTTCTGGTACATCCTGAAGGCTGCTTCGCTGTCGGTTCTGAACTTCATGCCCATCATGCTGGGTGCTACCGCTGCTAAGCGTCTGGGCGCGAACATGTGGGTTGGTGCGGCTATCCCCGCTGCACTGATGACCGGTACCTTCACCGATCTGACTGCTCTGGCTGACAAGACCACTAAGATTCTGAACGTTCCGTTCTTTGGTCTGGATCTGCCGCTGTACGCATTCAGCTACACCGGTCAGGTCTTCCCCCCGCTGCTGGCTGTTGCTCTGCTGGCTCCGTTTGAGCGCTTCCTGAAGAAGGTTATTCCTTCGATGCTGCAGATGGTGTTTGTACCGATGATTTCGGTCATCGTTCTGGTTCCGGTGACCGCGTTCCTGGTTGGCCCCATCGGTATCGGTGTTGCTATGGGTATCTCTGACTTCCTGAAGATGGTTAACGACCAGGCTCCGGCTCTGGTTGGTGCTCTGATTGCTGGCCTGTACCTGTTCATGGTTCCGCTGGGTCTGCACTGGCCGCTGAACGCTGTCATGATTAACAACCTGCAGACCATGGGTACTGACTTCATTCAGTCCCCGATGGGTGCATACAACTTCGCTGTGTTCGGTGTTGTGACAGGTGTGGCTATTAAGGCTAAGCACGACCGCGAGCTGCGCCAGACCGCTGTTGGTGCGTCGATGTCCGGTCTGCTCGGTGGTATTTCTGAGCCGTCCCTGTACGGTGTTGTGCTCCGTTACAAGCGCGTGATTCCGATTATTCTGGTTCCCGCTGTTATTGGTGGCGCTACCATTTCCTTCCTGGGCGTTAAGTCCTACGCGTTCGCGTTCACTTCGCTGCTGTCGATTCCGGCTATGCAGCCTTCCTACCTGTACGTGATTGGTCTGGCTATTGCGTTCTTCGGCGCTATGACCGGTGTTCTGCTGTTCGGTTACGAGTCGAAGGCTGACGCTGTAAGGCACGCTGCGGAGCGTAAGGCTGAGGCTGTTGCCGCTAAGGCTGCTCCGGCTGCTGCCGCTGCTGTTGCTGCTGCACCCGCTGCTTCCGCTGGTGAGGTCATCGAGCTGCACGCTCCCATTGAGGGTACTGCTGTTGCTCTGTCTGATGTTCCGGACCCGATTTTCGCTGCAGGCAAGCTGGGCGAGGGTGTGGCTATTGAGCCGACCGGTACCACTGTTGTTGCTCCCGCTGCCGGTAAGGTTGCTGCAACCTACCCCTCGGGCCACGCTGTGGGTCTGAAGCTGGAGAACGGCATTGAGCTGCTGATTCACGTTGGTCTGGATACTGTGAACCTGGACGGTAAGGGCTTCAGCGTGAAGGTTGCTAAGGGCGATGTTGTTGCTGCTGGCGACGCTCTGATTGAGTTCGATCCTGAGGTTATCAAGGAGGCGGGTTACCCGCTGATTACCCCGGTTATCGTAACCAACACCCGCAAGTTTGCTGAGGTAAAGGGTCTGCCGGGCGTTGCTCACCAGAACCTGAGCACTGTCCTGAAGGTGACCACCAAGTAGTTTGCTTTCTAGGCTCTAAGGGGCCCCACCGTTACGGTGGGGCCCCTTTCCTTATGCCTGTTCTCTTATGTACTGATTCTTTAGGCAGGTTTTGCTTGGGCGTATGCACTAGCCGGGGGGGGTATTTCTGCTAATGTAAGAATAAGCTCAACAAGGAAGTTCTCACGTGATAGGGAGTACGATGATGTCTTCTGATACTAGGACATGGGATACCGGAGTGTGGGAAGAGCAGCAAAAAGAGCTACGCGCTCTTTCTCCTGTTCGGCGGCTGATGCGCCGGCTCAATCTTGAGGCGCTCGTCTACGAGTCCGCGCCGTTTCCGGTTCTGTTGCGTAAGCTCTCCGCGCTGATTCCAGCGTGCCTTCTGTGGTGGGTTATCTACGAGCCGCACCGGCTTGCTTCCTCCACCAGTCTCCCCGAGGGTACTCACGCTATTACGCTGCTCCCCGGAGCCTGGGGTGACCCCGCTACGGGGGCTTATGGAGGTCTTCCTGAGTTGCCGGGGGTCCTCGTGCGCTGGGTGCTGTGCATCGCGGCGATGGTGGCTGTCGTTCATGTCTGCGGCGTCAAGGCGAAAGGTCAGAGCTTCACCATTCCTCACGATGCGCGTTCACGGTTGATTGCGCTGATGCAGGCTCTGGGCATTTTCGGTGCTTTTGCGCTGGTCGTCTGGATTGAGTACATGATGACTCCACTGACCCTCATGTTTGAAACCGTGTACGCGGGCCCGACCGCCGTCTATAGCAGCGACGGCATGATTCCCCTGCACCTGTTCCTGTCCTCATCGTTGAGCGCTATTTTCTTGGGCTATTTTTGTGTGAACATTCTTGCCTCGCTGAATATCCCCGGGTACCTGGGTATCCCCGCAATTATTTACGTGGGGGCGCTTCCTTGGGCTCAGGCGGAGCGGCACCAGTTCACGTTGGCGCTGGCGTGGGTCATTGCGGTGACGCTGGTGAGTTGGCTCGTGCGCGGCATGTGGGGCACTCTGCTCGCCTGCGTGGGCTATTCTCTCTGGATCGTGCTGGTGGCAACCAGCGGTGATCCTTTTGACCTGTCCGCCAATATGAGCCGTGTGCTCGTGATTTTGGGTTTCCCGCTGGCTTTCATCGTTGCTGGAGGCGGCATTTACCGCATCTTCTATCTGCGGCAGAACCCGAAGATGTTGAGGTACCTGCAGGAGCGCGCCCTGTACCTGGGCGAGTGGTAGCAACCGGTTAGGGCGGCACTCCTCTCGTTTTTGTAATTACATATCCGGCTAAAGGGCACAAAAAATCCCGGGCACTCTCGTTTGAGAGTACCCGGGATTCTGTTGTCCTACAGGACGGCTAGAGCGTTACCGTAAGCGGTACTACTCCTGCCAGCCAACGTTGACCCAGTAGTCAGCGCTGGTGTAGCTCTGCTTGAACAGGGACGGACCGTAGTTCGCGACCTTAGCCTTGACAGCGGCGTACATCGGGCCGTTTGCGTAGGGCAGGTACACTGCGACCTTCTCGTAGTAGAGCTTCTCCGCCTCGTTAGCGATCTTGATGCGCTCGTCTGCGTTCTCGGTGTTCTGCAGCTTCTCGATGAGCTTATCAACCTCGGGGTCACCGACTCCGAACACCTCGGTGGTGAAGAAGTAGGGTGCCGAGGAAGCCAGGTCGGGCAGAACGCCCCAACCGGTGAAGATTGCTTCGTAGCTCTTCTGGCCGAGCACGGAGTTGGAGTTCGACTGCGGCTGGTTGTCAGCGCTCAGGCGGATACCTGCGGACTTCAGCTGCTGCTCCAGAATCTGGTAGACCGCCTGGTAGACAGCCTCGGAACCGAAGGAGGTCAGGGCGAAGCCAGCAACCTTGCCGTTCTTAGCGTAGTAGTCGCCGGACTTGGAGTAGCCTGCGGCCTCCAGAATCTTGCCAGCTGCCTGTGCACCGGTGTCACCAGCGTAGTTGTTCTGGTAACCCTTCTGGAACGGCATTGCGATGATGGAGCCGGGCAGCGGCTCGGTCCAGCCGAGCTGCGAGAAGTATGCCTTAGCGATCTGCTCGCGGTCCACAGAAGCGAGGATTGCGCGGCGCAGTGCCAGGTCCTCGATGCGCTTGGGGTTCAGCTGAATGATGTTGACGTTGGTGTTCTGGCTCTGGCGAATCTCGGTGCCTGCCTGGCCCTTCACAGCGTTGTAGCTGGTTGCGCCAACGAAGGTGAAGGCGTCCAGTTCGCCGTTCTTGAAGCTTGCACGGATTGCTTCGGAGTCCATCTGACGCCAGATGATGCGGTCCAGCACCGGCTTCTCGCCCCACCACTTGTCGTTCTTGACCAGGGTGAGCACCTTCTGGGAGGAGTTCCACTCGCCAACCTTGAAGGGGCCAGCCCAGTACTGGTCGAGGGGCTTGTCAACGAAGCCTTCGTTGAAGAGGTTGACGTCTTCCAGGGCGGGGTGGATTGCGAAGGCGCACAGACCCTCGGAGGGGTAGTACGGAGCCTTCATGGTGACCTTGACGTGGAAGTTGTCGCCGTCCACAGCCTCGATGCTCTCAACCTGCTGCCACATGGTGTTGTCGGTGATGTGGTAGGGGTTGTCGGTGGTTGCGCGGTAGACCTTCCACACGGCGCGAACAGCGTTCACGTCCATGGGGGTGCCGTCGTTGAAGGCAGCCTTGGGGTTGATCTTGAAGGTCGCGGTCTGCACGCCATCGACGGTCTCGGTCTTGTGCTCGGTGCAGAACTCGGGGTTGAGGGTGCCTTCACCGTCGGGGCTCATGGTGTAGAAGCCCATCACGGCGGGAATGTTGCAGGGTGCCAGTGCGTCCAGGTTGCTGGAGGTGTAGCCGCTCTGGGTCTGCAGGTTGAAGTTCGGGCCCAGGGCGGTAGCCGCGAGGGTCAGGGTGCCGCCCTGCTTGAGGGAGGAACGGTCCTGCTTGTTGACCTGAAGGTTCTTCAGAATATCTTCAGCGTTGTTAGCGGCGCTACCGCCAACCTTTTCCTTCGATGAGCTGCCGCAGGCAGCCAGTAGACCAACGGTGCCGAGGGCAACGGTGCCGGTCAGGAGGGTACGGCGAGAGACAGACATGCTCTTCATGGAATTTCTCCTAGAGTATTCGCAGTGTTGTGGAGGCGGCGTGCGAACGGTGCGCAACTAACACTCCAACCCGGCGGGAGGACAGTCTCTGCCGGGGTTGCGGGCAGAATGCCCACATTTGTTTTAAGTATATCCGTGTGACTCTCTTAGGAACGGGAAAGCGGCGTGCTACAGAAGGTTTTAATCCTTTTGTAACACGCCGCTTCAGCGCTTTTACCCCTTATGGAGTGTGTGAGCGGTGCTCAACGCTTAGATTTTTACTTCTCCCAACCGACGTTGATCCATACGTTCGGGTTGTAGTAGGGCAGACCGAAGAGCATGGGGCCGTAGTTCGCCAGACCCTTACGGCACGCCTTGAAGTTCGGGCCGTTGTGGGTGGGCACGTAGATGGCAACCTCTTCCAGGTGGCGCTTCTCCAGCTCGTTCATGATCTTGAGCTGTTCCTTCGGGTCCTCGGTGGACATCATGGTTGCTGCCAGCGAGTCCAGATCCTTACCGTGACCGTTGTTGGTCTCGGAGATGTAGAAGTAGTTCGCTGCATCCACCGGGGAGGTAGTGATGCCGTAGCCACCGGTCTTAATCGCGAAGTTCTTCGAGGAGATGATGCTCGACATTTCAGAGGCACCGTGGTTCTCGATGGTCAGTTCAACGCCGATTTCCTTCATCTGCTGGACAAGGAACTGCGCGGTGGAGCTGACGACCGGGTCGCTACCGAAGGTGATGACCGGGTAGGAGACCTTAGCGCCGTCCTTAGCGTAGTAGTCGCCGTTCTTGGTGTAGCCTGCGTCCTCCAGGATCTTGGTGGCGACGTCCTTGCCGAGCTTGGTCGGGTAGTTATCCTGGTAGCCTTCCTGCATGGGTAGCATGCACATGGAGCCGGGCAGGGTTTCCTTCCAGCCGAGCTTCTCGTAGCGCAGCTTCTGCAGCTGCTCACGGTTGAGGGCTGCAACGAATGCGCGGCGGACGGGCAGGGGCACCTTTTCGGGGTTGATTTCGTAGTTACCCACGCTGAGAGCGCTACCCTTGCGAATGTCGGTGTTTGCCACGCCGGAGAGCTCGTTGTAGGAGCTGAGGGTACTGGCGTCCACGTAGTCGATTTCGCCGTTCTTGTAAGCTGCCTGCTCTGCCTGGGAGCTCATTTCACGCCAGGTGATGCGCTCAAGAGCGGGCTTCTGGCCCCACCACTTGTCGTTGCGGACGACGGTGAGCACCTTGGAGGAGGAGTTCCACTCGCCGACCTTGAAGGGGCCTGCCCAGTACTGGTCGAGGGGCTTGTCGTTCAGACCGTCGTTGAAGAATTTGGGGTCGGCGAATGCCGGGTGCAGGAACGAGGTGAAGCTGCCTTCGATGGGGTACCAGGGCTTGGACATGGTGACCTTCACGTGGCGGGTATCGCCGTCCACTGCCTCGACGCTTGCGACCTGCTCCCAGATGGGCGAGGGGGTGATCTGGTAATCCGAACCGGATGCCGCGGCGGTGTAGATGGTCTGGTAGCTCTTGACGGCGTTCACGTCGATGGGGGTACCGTCATTGAAGGCTGCCTTGGGGTTGATCTTGAAGGTCACGGTCTGCACGCCGTCAACGGTCTGCGCCTTGTACTCGGTGACGTAGTCCTCGTTCATGTGCGACTCGCCGCGGAAGTCAGCGTAGAAGCCGCCGGTGAAGGCGGAGTTGATTGCCGCCTGAATGTTCAGGTTACCGGCGGTGTAGCCGTTGGTGTTGAGGATGTTGAAGTTGGGGCCAATGCCGTCAGCGCTCAGGCGCAGTTCGCCGCCGTCCTTGAGGGCGGAGCGGTCCTTCTCGTTGTATGAGACTGCCTTGGACAGGTCGTCGCCGGCGGAGAGAGCGCTGGTTTCGTTCTTGGAGGAGTTGCCGCCGCAGGCTGCGAGCAGGCCGACGGTACCCAGGGCAACGGTGCCGGTGAGCAGGGTACGACGGTTGAGGGTGAAAGTGGTCATTAGTTTTCCTCAGTTAGGTGGGATGCTGCTTTGCTGTACGCGGGGGAACACAACCCGCACACCTTTGTGACAGCACGCACATTTTGCATTGGCAATAGTATACACACATTTCCCATGCAATATGACCCAGTTCACCATTCCAGGGAAAATATTTCAGTCAATTCCCGAAACCACCCCACCACAAAACCACCCATCAAAAACGCAGAAAAGTCCCGCAGCACCCCGCCTCTGAGGCGGAATACCGCGGGACTTTACCCTCCGGAGCCTTATACCGGCGCCTCCAAAAATTCAGAAACTACCGAATAGGAATCCAGAAAATTAACCTGTGGCTTTAGTTCTGCCAACCCACATTGACCCAGCGCTTGGGGTCGGTGTAGCTGGTTGCGAAGAGGGAAGGACCGTAGTTAGCCAGCTTCTCCTTCACAGCTGCGTAGCTGGGGCCGTTAGCGTAGGGGAAGTAAATAGCAACCTTCTCCATGTGCTGCTTCTCAGCCTCAGCAGCCATCTTCAGCTGCTCCTCGTGGGATTCCTTCTCGTAAATGGACGCGATGAACTTATCCAGTTCAGGATCGCCCACACCCTCGTTGATTTCGCTGGTATAGAAGTACTGAACGCTATCTGCGGGGTCAGCACCAATACCCCAACCGGAGAAGGCGCAGTCGTACTGCTTAGAGCCCATCACGGAGTTGAACTGGGACTGCGGCTGGTTGTCCTGCTCGAGCTTAATACCTGCCGCTTTGAGCTGCTGCTCAAGGTTCTGGAACTGAGCCAGGGAGGTTGCATCCGAACCGAAGTAGGTGATGGAGAAGCCTGCAGTCTTACCGTCCTTGGCGTAGTAGTCGCCATTCTTGGAGTAGCCTGCTGCTTCCAGGATCTTTGCCGCAGCCTCGGCGCCGGGGTTGGTGGGCATAGCGTCCTGGTAGCCCTTCTGGAAGGGCATAGCAATCATGGAGCCGGTCAGAGGCTCTTCCCAGTTGATCTGGCCAAACTTGACCTTAGCCAGCTGGGAGCGGTCAACCGCGGCGAAGACTGCACGGCGCAGGGCGGTGTCGGTCACGCGGGTCGGGTTAAACTGCAGGTTGATCACGCCGACGCTCTGGCCGGAGCGAATCTGGACACCGGGCTGACCCTTGACAGCATTGTAGGTTGCCAGGCCAGCGAAGCCAATGCTGTCCAGCTCGCCATTCTTGAACGCTGCGCGCTCTGCTTCGTCGCCCATTTCACGCCAGATAATGCGGTCCAGCAGAGGCTTCTCGCCCCACCACTTGTCGTTGGGCACGAGGGTGAGGGTCTTAGCCGAAGAGTTCCACTCGCCAATCTTGAAGGGGCCGGACCAGTACTGATCCATGGGCTTGTTCACGAAGCCGTTGTTGAAGAGCTCCTTGTCGGTCAGTGCGGGGTGCAGACCGAGCAGGCCGAGGGTCTCGGCAGGGTACAGGGGCTTGGACATAACGATCTTGACGCGGGTCTTGTCGCCATCCACGGGGTCGATGGACGCTACCTGCTGCCAGAAGGGAGCGGCGATGACGTTGTAGCCGTCATCGGGGTTGCGATAGACGGTCCACGCGGCGCGGATTGCCTCAATGTCAACGGGGGTGCCGTCATTGAAGACAGCCTTAGAGTTGAGCTTGAAGGTGATGGTCTGCACGCCGCCAACGGTCTCTGCCTTGTAGTCGCTGACATAGTCGTCGTTGAGGCTGTATTCGCCAGCAGGGCTCAGGGAGGTGAAGCCGATAGCGGAGGGGATGTTGCAGGCGCCACCGAATGCGGTGAGGTTCTCGGTGGTGTAGCCGCTCTGAGTCAGAATGTTGAAGTTCGGGCCGACTGCAGAGACGCTACCGCGGAACTCGCCACCCTGCTTGAGGGAGGAGCGGTCCTGCTTGTTGATTTCGAGGTTCTTGACGATTTCCTCGGTGCTTGATGCAGCCTTACCGCTGATCTTCTTGTCAGAGCCGCCGCCGCATGCAGCGAGCAGGCCGACGGTACCCAGGGCAACGGTGCCGGTCAGCAGGGTACGGCGATTAATACGTAGATGAGTCATGTATTCTCCTCATGCCGGAGGGCTCAGGTGCTATTTGATAAGCGCACCGTGTTGTGCGCCGATTTTGCGGGAGCGCCGAAGCTCCCGCCCATCACCTTTGTGAGAGCCCCCACATTGTTTGTGGTTGAAACACAGTATACCCCCAAAAGAAGCGACGCAGACCACAGTCCAATCCGTGGAAGAACTATACACCGTCTAAAAATCACGGGTTCAGCGCCTAAACCCGCATCATCACGCGGAAGCCGCGTGCGAAAACTAAAAGATGAAATATTATGTCGCATTGGCGCGCAAGCGCGTCACATCCGGTTCTTTGAGAGTCGTTACAAGTTACAAGCACAGCGTCGGGGCAGCTAAAGCGCGCTGAACCCTCCACAAGAAAAAGCTCCCCACCCCTATACGACACTGCGAAAACGTATAGGGGCGGGGAGCTTAAAACTGCGGCTTATGCCATCCAGCCAACCGAAGACCAGTCGGGGCTCCTAAAGAGGAACGCACCGTAGTTAGCGAGCTTCGGGCGGCATGCCTTGAAGTCCGGGCCATTGAGGAAGGGAATGAAGAGGCAAACCTCGCTCATGTGCTTCTTCTCAATCTCGTTGCACTTCTCGGCGCGCTTAGCGTCGTCGAGGATGGTGACCATCTCGTCGACCATAGCGTCAATTTCGGGGGTGCCGACGCCGTTCCAGTTCTTGGAGTGGTAGAAGTACTCGGCAGCACTGGTCGGCTCGGAGCTCAGGCCGAAGCCCGAAATGCTCACGTCGTACTCGCGGTTACCGACAACCTTCGAGAATTCAGACTGTGCACGCGAATCGAGCTCGAAGTTAATACCGATTTCCTTCATGCTCTGAATGAAGGTCTGTGCCTGGCCCTTGGTGGTGGCGTCATCACCGAAGGTGGTCAGCTTCAGGGTGATGGTCTTGCCATCCTTCGCGTAGAAGTCGCCAGACTTGGTGTAGCCTGCCTTCTCCAGGACCTTGCGTGCTTCCTCCGGGTTACGTGCCGGGTAGTTGTCACGGTAGTACTGGGAGGAACCCATCAGCATCATCGAGCCGGGAACTTCTTCTTCGTAGGGCAGCCCCTGGAAGCGAATCTTTGCCAGAGCACCACGGTCGATACCCAGGAAGATTGCCTTACGCACAGCAGTATCGGTGATGTGCTGTGCGTTCAGGTTCATGCCACCAGCGAAGAGGCGGTGACCGCGGCGGATTTCAGAGTTTGCAACGTCCTTCATCTCGTTGTAGGCGCTGAGGGTACGTGCTTCCACCGCGTCCAGTTCGCCGTTCTTGTATGCGGCACGAGCTGCGGGGTCTGCCATTTCACGTACGACGATGCGGTCCAGCTTGGGCTTGTCACCCCACCACTTGTCGTTGGGGACCGCGGTGAAGGTCTTCTCGGAGGAGTTCCAGCCGTTGGGTGCCAGGGTGAAGGGGCCGCAACCGAGCTCGGGGTGGGGGTTGTCCACGAAGCCTTCGTTGAAGAGGTTTACGTCGAGCATTGCCGGGTGCAGGATTCCGCCGAAGAGCAGACCCTTGACGGGGTTGTGTGCAGTCTTGAAGACAACGCGTGCGTGGTAGCGGTCGCCGTCGATAGCTTCGACGCTTTCGATGAACTCGTAGATACCCGCTGCACCAATCTTGTATTCGCCATCGGGGTCACGCTGAATCTGCCAGGTTGCCTTGAGGGCGTCGATATCAATGGGGGTGCCATCGTTGAAGACTCCCTTGGGGTTCAGACGTACTTCGGCGGTAATCTTGCCGTCTACTTCCTTAGCTTCGAAGCCGAGGCAGTAGTTGGGGTCGAGCTCGTCTTCGCCCTTGTAGGTGCTACGCCAGATGCCGGCACCGGCGATAATGCCCATAGTTTCGGAGACGGAGGTGCTGGAGCCGTTCTGGGAGAAGCGGTTGAAGTCCGGGCCCAGGGAGTAGGTGCTCAGGTTCAGGGTACCGCCCTGCTTGAGCTTCGAGGGGTCCTGCTCGTTGATTTCGTAGAGTGGGGTTTCGCTTGCCTTGTGCTCGGTCTTGGAGGATGAGGAGCCACAAGCGCTCAGTACGCCGGCAGCAGCGACGGCGGTTGCGCCGCCGAACAGTACGCGGCGGCTCATGATCGGGTTGAATCCGGAGAGGGAGGGGATGGGGTGGGGGCTCATGATGGGCTCCTTGTGGGTGTGGACTGCGCTGATGCAGTGTTTGCAGTGTAAAGTGGGTGGCTCGCGTACTCTGGAGGCGGGGTTTCCGCCTGTAGGAGCGCCTGCTATCTGCGGTGATGGGGCGGGCAGGTGAAGCCATGTAAAATAATGTGACCTAAAGCTATGTTCTAAGCCACATTTAATATTTTTAGTAGTGTACACCACACACGTCACCACAAGTGCGCAACACGATAAATATTTCTAAATTATTACGCCCGGCCTTAAGACACCGAACCTAAATCCATGTCAGCACAACCCCACCACCCTTCACGCAGTGCCCCCTCCCCCACCTCCAGAAATGGTCAGCAGGCACAGCAAAGCGGGCCAAATGCGCGCATATACGCATTCGACCCGCTCATAGGGCAGGAACCCTTAGGAGTTCATCCAGCCCACAGCGGTCCAGTCCATCGACTTGTACAGGTGCGGACCGTAGTTAGCCAGATTCTTCTTGACCATCACAAAGTCAGGACCGTTCGTGATGGTACCCAGGAAGGCGAACTCAGCCATGTGCTTCTTCTCAATCTCGTTACAGGCAAGGTTACGTTCCTTGTCATCCTCAATGAGGGTCATGGCATCAATGAGGGCGTCGATTTCCTTGCTACCGATACCTTCGTTGTTCTCGGAGTAGTAGAACTGCTTGGTACTCTCGGTCGCGTCAGCAGAGACCGAGTAGCCACTGAAGGAAATATCGTAGTCCCAGTTACCCAGGATGGTGGCGAACTCACTATCGGCGTGTTGATCGATCCGGATCTCGATACCAACATCCTTCATCTGCTGAGTGAAGGTCTGAGCCTTACCCTTGTTGGTCGGGTCATCACCGAAGACCACCACTGCGCAGCCAGCCTTCGTACCGTCCTTCTCGTAGTAGTCGCCGTTCTTGGTGTAGCCGGCAGCCTCCAGAATCTTCTGCGCCTCCGAAACACTGTTATTCGGGGTCGGGTAGGAATCCTGGTAGTAGGGTGAGAAGGGCATGTGAATCATCGAACCGGGAATAGTCTCCTCATAGGGCAGACCCTGGAACTGAATCTTTGCGAGTGCTTCACGGTTGGTGCCGACGAAGATTGCCTTACGCAGGGCAGCGTCCTTGACGCGGCGGGGATTGATATCCAGGCCGCCGGCGTAGAGGCGGGTGCCCTTACGAAGTTCGGTACCCGCAATATTCTTCACCTCGGCATAGGTGGAGGAGGTGCTTGCACCGATAGCGTCAATTTCGTCATTCTTGAACGCGGCACGCGCAGCGCTGGATTCCATCTGGGTAAAGACAATCTTGTCCAGCAGGGGCTTGGTGCCCCACCACTTGTCGTTGGGTGCAACACTGAAGGTCTTCGCGGTGGAGTCCCAGCCCTTATCCGCCAGGGTGAAGGGGCCAGCCCAGTACTCGGGGTGGGGCGCATCCACGAAGCCGTTGTTGAAGAGCTCGACGTCTTCCAGTGCGGGGTGCAGAATCTCAGAGAAGAGGCTCTGTAGCGGGTAGAAGGGCTTGGAGAAGGTGACGGTTGCGCTGTAGTCGTCTTCGCCCTTTTCTACGGATTCGACGAATTCGTAGATGCCACTGGTGACGATGTTGTAGCCGTTATCCAGGCTCTTGAAGATGTTCCAGGTGGACTGAAGCGCCTTGTAGGTGATGGGGGTGCCATCGTTGAAGACAGCCTTGGGGTTGAGCTTGACGGCAACCTGAATCTTGTCGTCCTTCTTGCTGTGCTCGAAGGAGACAGCGAAGTCGGTGTTCAGCTTGTAGGTGCCGTCAAAGTCAAGGTTCCACAGACCAGCCTGGCTGATGGTACTCATAACGTTAACGTTATCGCTGGTGTTACCGCTCTGGGTATAGAAGTTGAAGTTCGGACCGATGGATCCGGCGGGCAGGCGCAGGGTGCCGCCCTTCTTCAGGCTGTTCACATCCTGAGCGTTGATGTTGTAGAGGTCTTCAATGTTGGCACCGGCGCCGGCTGCCTTGGTCTTTTCGGAGCTTGCACTGCCGTTGCCGCAGGCGCTAAGCAGACCGACAGCTCCCAGAGCCGCGGTGCCGCCAATAAGGGCGCGGCGGCTGAAGCTGTTCTTGGTCGCTTCGTAGCTACTCGCGGTGTATGCGGTGTTGGCGGTCATGGGAGTGGTTTCCTTCTGTCTTGTGCGGGCGGGTATATCCCGTATTCCGAAGTGATGATTATTTATGCATGACACTGCATAACTTTGTATAACTCCACTGTAACGCCTACCCGAGACAAAAACCAAGCATTTTCACAATATTTCTTAATATTTATCGTGCTTTTTGAATATTCATACTATGCATACGCTGTTTTTGCGCGAATTTTTCGGATTTTATCGGATAGCTATACCACCACTCCCCCGCATCGGTACACAAAAACACCCAAAGCGCTTCCTCCAGATATGCAAAAAGTGTCCACCCGGATAATCCGGGTGGACACTTTCAATAGCTCTAGGCTATTCACCTAGTAAGTGAAGAGTTGAGGACTTACTTAGCCCAACCAACCTTCTCCCAGTGAATGCCGGTGCCCTGGAAGAGGGACACGCCGTAGTTGCGCAGACCCTTCTTCACGAACTTGTACTCGGGGCCGTTGATGAGCGGAATCAGCACTGCGAACTCAGCCAGGTGCTTCTTCTCGATCTCGTTGCAAGCCTGGTTGCGTTCCTTGTCGTCAGCAATGAGCTTCATCTTTGCGATCATCTCATTGATCTCGTCGGAACCAGCTTCCTCAGGCTTACGGCGCATGTAGAACTGCTCGGTAGCCTCGGTAGCATCCGGGGAGCTCGGAGCGAAACCGGAGGAGGTTGCGTCGTAGTCCTTGGAGGCCATGGTCTTGTTGAACTCGCTAACAGCACGGGAGTCAAGCTCAGCATTAATACCTACGGACTTCAGCTGCTGAACCAGGGTCTGACCGACAGCCTTGGAGGTGGGATCCTCACCGAAGATGGAGAACTTGAAGGCAGCCTGCTTGCCGTCCTTCTCGTAGAACTCACCGTTCTTGGTGTAGCCTGCATCTTCCAGAATCTTGGATGCAGCAGCAGCATCGTTGTTCGGGGTCGGGTAGGTGTCCTGGTAGTACTCGTTGAAGGGCATGTGAATCATCGAGTTGGGAAGCTTCTCTTCGTAATCCAGGCCCTGGAAACGAACCTTGGCGAGAGCCTCACGGTTCAGACCAGTAACCACAGCGCGGCGCAGAGCAACATCCTGCATGCGGGCGGGGTTCATGGTCACGCCACCGGAGAACAGGCGAGAGCCTCGGCGGATCTCGATGTTAGCAACGTCCTTGAGCTCCTTGTATGCGGAAGCGGTGGTAGCACCAATCGCATCAAGCTCATCGTTCTTGAATGCCGCGCGCTCAGCAGCGGGATCCATCTGACGGAAGACAATGCGCTCCAGAACGGGCTTCTCGCCCCACCACTTGTCGTTGCGGGTCAGGGTCAGGGTCTTCTCGGTCGAGTTCCAACCACCTTCAGCAATGGTGAAGGGGCCAACCCAGTACTCGGGGTGCGGCTTGTCAACGAAACCAGTGTTGAAGAGTTCCTTGTCCAGCAGAGCCGGGTGCACAATGCCAGCAAAGAGGGTATTCAGCGGGTAGTAAGGTGCGGAGAAAGTTACCTTCACCTTGAAGTCATCACCGTCGCGCTCCACGGAAGCAATGCTGCTGTAGATGCCGCTGCTTCCGACCTTGTAGTCACCATCGGTGCTCTTGAGGATGTTCCAGGTAGCCTGCAGAGCCTTGTAGTCGATGGGGGTACCATCGTTGAACTTAGCCTGGGGGTTCAGCTCAATGGAGACGACGGGCAGACCGTTTTCTTCGGCGACATCGAAGCTCTTCGCAAACTCGGGAGCCAGAGTGCGCTTACCCAGGGGGTCACCCTGCCACAGGCCTGCGTAAGCCACGGGGCTCATAGCGGTCTGGGTGTACAGGGAGTTGCCGTCCGCGCTGAAAAGGTTGAAGTCCGGACCAATACCCGGAACAGCCAGGCGCAGAGTGCCGCCATCCTTCAGCTCAGATACAGCAGCCTCACCAAGGTCATAAAGCTCCTTGGCATCGGTGCCCACGGTTGCACCCTTGGTGGTTGCCTTGGAGTCCTTGGACGAGCCGCACGCAGCCAGTACGCCCACGGTACCCAGTGCTGCAGCGCCACCGAGAACGGTACGACGGTTCAGGATGAAATTCTTCTCCATGAGAGTGTCCTCTTATACGTTTGACCCTCAATAATCCTGCAGGAAAGCGTCAAGGGTTCCCTGCTCATGCGCCGCAATAGGCTGCGGTGAGCGGTGAATTAGTGCCGGTCTATGAATGTGTTCCTTGAGGTACGCCCCTAGCGGCGCACCCACAGGCTTAATTATGGCTTACCTGCGGTATAGAAGCTCGCCTATAAATATTCATATCTTGAATGGTGAGAAAGGTTACGCCTAGTCAGTGCAGTTTTTCCTGTTTTCTTGCTGGTTTCAGTGCCAAGCGCCACATTCTGAGGTTCCCGCCGTCTCACCAGGTGACAATCTCAAGCTGCACGCGCCTCACCAGTACCGGGCATTAAAAACCCGAGGGGCGAATATTCAACGAATATTCGCCCCTCGGCACACATGCGACTTATTCAGCCGACTCTAGAGCTACACCGTAGCGGCCTCAGCCTCAGGGTAGTAGCAAGCATAACCGTGATCCTCACCCTCAACGTGGGTCAGTTCCGGCATCTCCTCCAGGCAACGACGCTTCTTGTCCTCAGGCAGCAGCTTGAAGACCGGGCAACGGCTCGAGAAGCCACAGCCCTTAGGCGCGTTCACCGGAGTGGGCAGGTCGCCCTCAAGCATAATGCGGTGACGCTTTGCCTCAACCTCGGGATCCGGAACCGGAATCGCCGAGAGCAGTGCACGGGTGTACGGGTGGATCGGGTTGTCGAACACCTGGTCGACGTCACCAATCTCAACAATACGACCCAGGTACATCACTGCAACGCGGTCGGATGCGTGGCGAATCACCGCGAGGTCGTGAGCAACCATCAGGTAGCTCAGGCCCAGGTTTGCACGCAGCTCCTCCAGCAGGTTGATCACGCCAGCCTGGACGGACACGTCCAGTGCGGACACCGGCTCATCCAGAACCACGAGCTTGGGGTTCACGGCAAGCGCACGAGCAATACCGATACGCTGACGCTGACCACCAGAGAACTGGTTCGGGAAGCGGTTCACGTGGTCAGGCTGCAGACCCACAATGTGCATCAGCTCGATAACACGCTTCTTGATGTCTGCCTTGTTCATGCCCTGGTTTTCCAGCGGCTCAGCAAGCACCTCGTAAACGGTGAAGCGCGGATCCAAAGCACCGGTGGGGTCCTGGAACACCATCTGCTGGTTCTTACGCAGCTCAAGAATCTCACCCGCGGACTTGCCGTCCTTGGTGGAGGTTCCGTTGATCAGAATCTCACCGTCGGTGTTCTTGTTGAACTCCATGATTTCCAGCAGGGTGGTGGTCTTACCACAACCGGACTCACCCACGATGGAGAAGCACTCGCCCTCACGAATATCGAAGGACAGGCCGTTCACAGCCTTCACAGTGCCCACGCGGCGCTTAATCAGCGCACCCTTCATGAGCGGGAAGTGCTTCTTGACGTTGCGGACCTCCAGGACGGGGGCACGCTCCTCACGCGGAATACCGTCGTACTTCGATACCGGGGGCTCCGGAACCGGGTACAGCTCGTCAGCGGTCTTACCGACCAGCTCCTGAGAGATGGTGCAGGAGGAGTAGTGGCCCTCGCCAACGCCTTCCAGCAGCTGCAGATCGGGCTCGCCGTTGGAGTCCTGGCAGCACTGGCCACCGCTCTTAGCGATGGGGCAACGCGGGCGGAAGGAGCACGCGGTCACCGGGTTAATCAGGTTCGGAGGGGTACCCTCAATCGGAACCAGGGAGACCTTCTCGGAACGGTCCACACGCGGGACCGCACCCAGCAGACCGATGGTGTACGGGTGGGAGGGATGCTTGTACAGGTCTTCTGCCTTCGCAATCTCCACCGGCTTACCGGCGTACATCACCAGAATGTCGTCAGCCATACCAGCCACAACACCCAGGTCGTGGGTAATCATGATGGTCGCTGCGCCGGTCTCATCCTGAGCCTTCTGCATAACCTCCAGCACCTGCGCCTGAATGGTCACATCCAGTGCGGTGGTGGGCTCATCGGCGATGAGCACGCGGGGGTCGTTCGCAATCGCCATAGCGATCATGATGCGCTGACGCATACCACCGGAGAACTCGTGCGGGAAGGAACGCAGGCGGTCAGCCGGCGAGGGAATACCCACCATACGCATCAGTTCGATGGAACGGTCCTTGATAGCCTGCTTGCTCATGCCCTTGTTGTGGACCTTGAGCACCTCAGCAATCTGATCACCAATGGTGTACACGGGGGTCAGGGAGGACAGCGGATCCTGGAAGATCATAGAGATCTCCTTGCCGCGGTATGCGCACATTTCCTTATCGCTCAAGCCCAGCAGCTCGGTGCCGTTGTACTTGACCGAGCCGGTGATGTCAGCGGTAGTCGGGTGCAGGCCCATAATCGCCATGGAGGCAACGGACTTACCGGAACCGGATTCACCCACGATACCCAGGGTCTTACCGGGGTACAGGTCAAAGTTCACACCGCGAACAGCATGCACGATGCCATTCTCAGTGTTGAAGCGGACGTTGAGGTCCTTAACGCTCAGAACGGGAGAGGTACTCATTAGTTCTTCGCCTCCTTTGCAGCGGCAGCAGGTGCCTCTGCCTTCTCGTTCTTCTTGGACTTCTTGATCTTACCGACAGACATGGAGGTCGGGTCGAATGCGTCACGCAGACCGTCGTTCATGAGGGCCAGCGGACCAACCAGCAGGAAGAAGAACAGAACCGGGAACCAGAACATGTGGGGCAGGGTGTTAATCTGCTGCGAAGCATCCGAAATCAGCGAACCCAGCGAGTAGTTGGGGTACTTAATACCGATGCCGATGAAGGAGTAGGCAACCTCAGAGAGCACAGCGCTCATGATGCCGCTGGTGAAGTTCAGAACCAGCAGGGAGCCGATGTTCGGAACCAGGTGGCGCATCACAATCTTGAAGGGGTGCACACCCATGTAGCGTGCAGCCTTCACGAAGTCGCGGTTGATGAGGGACTGTGCCATTGCACGAATAACACGGGCGCTACCCATCCAGCCGAAGGTAATCAGCACTGCAGAGAGCAGAATCCAGGTGGGGACGCTCTTCTGAATCTGCTTACCAACCTGACCGTTGATCAGAATAGCCAGAATCAGCAGCGAGGGCACCATAATCAGAGTCTCGAGGATGAACAGCATGATCTTGTCAATCCAGCCACCGAAGTACGCCATCACACAGCCGTAGACTGCGGAGATGAACACGGTGACGAAACCAACGATCACACCAATTTCGAGAGAGGTCCAGACGGCCTCGACCATCATGGCGAACACGTCGTTACCCGCGATGGTGGTACCGAACCAGTGGTCAGCCGAGGGACCTTCACCCAGCGCCATGTAGTCAATGTCGTTGGGCTTGTACTTGGTCAGGTACTTACCGAACAGGCCGAACAGACCCATGCCGATGAACACGGACAGGCCGAAGACTGCAGCCTTGTTACGCAGGAAGCGGCGCAGAATAATAACGCTCTTGTTGATGACCTTGAAGTCACCGTTCTCCTGTACCACCGGTACGGAGGAAGTTGCAGTTACCTGGCTCATGAGATCCTCACTCGGGGGTCGACGATGGTGGTAGCGATATCAGCGATGATCGCACCGACAGCGAACAGTGCAGAACCGTACGCGAGGGTCACGGTCGCAGCGTTCACGTCCTGCGAGGAAATGGAGTCAATCGACCACTTACCGATACCGGGCCATGCAAAGACGGTCTCGGCGAAGAATGCACCCGCAAAAATCATCGGAATCTGGTACGCGATGGACTGTGCCACGGGGATGAAGGAGACGCGCAGTGCGTGGCGAGTAATCGCCTGGTTGCGGGTCAGACCCTTAGCACGAGCGGTACGCACGAAGTCAGCGTTCACGTTATCGAGCAGGTACTGACGCTGTGCAATCTGGTAACCAGCCCAACCGAAGATGGTCATACAGAAAGTCGGCACGATGTAGTGCGCCGCCATATCGATGGTGATTTCCCAGAATCCGGTCAGACCCGGAGTCGAAATACCGGTCACGAAGAAAATCTTCTCTCCACCATTAGCAACGGCGATGTTGTTGATAGTGGTCGCGCCCTGCTGCACCACGAAGTAAGCAACGGGAGCGGGGATGATGTAGACCAGGTAGGAGTAACCGGTGATAACACGGTCAGAGAACTTGTACTGGCGAGCTGCCGAGTACACACCCAGGGCAATACCAATCACAATCGAGAGAATGGTAGCCACCAGCAGCAGGCGGGTAGAAACCCACACGCGCTGGCCAAATTCCTGGTTAATGTACGCGCCGTTGGGGCTACGGCCCCAATCGAACTTGGTGACCACATTGGTCAGCCACTGAACGTAGCGGTCCCAGGGGTTCATTTCGGGATCGAGACCCAGGGACGCGAAGTTACGGTTCACCTGCTCGGGGCTAGGCTTCGGAACCTTTTCCTGCTCCAAGAGGGCAGGCTTCAGGGCAGTAACCGCAGCAAAGTAACCCATCGTGGTCGTAATAAAGACCATGACGAGGTACGTCAGCGATCGCTGGAGGATGTACCTAAACATGGGACGGTTCCCCTCCTTGTGTAGATGTCGGTATTAAGGCATGTGTGTCATGCTGTCCTAGCGCACTGCTTCGTGATGACTGTCACTAGGAGCATATGTACTTTATCTTATATAGCCTGTAACACTTCCACCAAACCCACATTGGGCACTTTCACCCCTTAGAACAGCCTGTATGCAAGCTAAAAGGGAGCTGGGTAAAAAAATGCCCCGGAATACCGGGGAAAAGGGGCGGATTAACAATTTTTACGAAAATTTTACATCGGAAACAATTCTCTCGACATAGGGACGTAATAACCTTTTCGATAAGCGTTTTAACGGGGCAAAACACCACGTAAACCCACTATTTAAGGAACTAAACCAACACTTCAAACCCCTAAACCAAGCACTAAGGCACACCTCTTAAGCGCGCTATTTAAGGCAACTCAGCCAAAAACAGCGCCCCGGCACGAGCACACGACTCGCACCGGGGCGCCACTTATATAGGAAGGCAACGCCTCCGCATCTAGTGCTAAGACCCTAGCTCTTAGCGTTAGGCTCCGAATCCGGCGAATCCGGCGAAGCCTCCGAGCTCAACGACTCGGCAATACGAGCACGAGCAGAGCCGTGCATGCTCTTCAAAGCCTGCGCGTCCTTAGCAGCCATCTCCGGAGTAATCACCGGAATTGCACCGGTCGCCGCACGAGCAATATCAACAGCAGGCTCAGTCTCCAGGGTCGTCGCCAGCGCGTCCTCACGAATGAAGAGCAGAAGCAGCGTAGACACCAGACCCAACGGCACCAGGTACAGGAACAGCGGAATCAGCGCATCGTTATACGCATTCACAATGATGCCGTGCACCGGCTCCGGCAAAGACGCCACAAGCTCAGGAGTCAGAGACGAAGACGCATGGCTACCCGAAGACTGCAGCGCCTGCTGCGGCATACGCTCAGAAATCAGCGAGGTCAGACGCGAGGTAAACAGACCACCCACCAGCGAGGCACCCACAGTAGCACCCACCTGACGGAAGAAGTTATTCGACGCCGTCGCGGTACCAACCACGCTCACCGGGAACGCATTCTGAACAATCAGAGTCAAGAACTGCATCGACATACCCAGACCGGCACCCATCACCGCAAGGTACACACAGAACAGCCAGGTCGGAGTCTCAATAGTCACGGTCGACAGCAGGAACAGGCCCAGCGCCACAATCGCGGTACCGCTCGTCACGTAACGCTTGTAGCGACCGCTCTTCGATACCACGCGGCCCGTCACAATGGACACCACCAGCATGACACCCATCATCGGGATCATCAGCAGACCAGCCACCGTAGCGCTCACACCCAGCGCCATCTGCAGATAAGTCGGGATGTACTCCACTGCACCGAACATTGCCACACCCAGCGCCAGCGAAGCGCCCAGAGTCAGCAGGAAGTTACGGTTCTTGAACAGGTACATGGGCATAACCGGCTCAGCCGCACGGTTCTCCACCGGGATAAACACCAGCGCAGCAACCACAGAGAAGACCAGCAGACCAATAATCTCGGGCGAGGTCCACTCGTACTGGTTGCCACCCCAAATCGTAGCAAGCACCAGCGCACTCGTACCCGCCATCAGAATCAGCGAGCCAAGGTAGTCGATGCTGTGCTTCTCACGGTCACGGAACGGGCGGTGCGGCAGCAAGAAAATTACCGCAAGAATCGACAGAATAGCCAACGGCAGATTCAGCCAGAACGCCCAACGCCAACCCGGACCCTCAGTAATCCAGCCGCCAATCAGCGGACCAGCCACCGACGAGAAAGCAAAAACGCCACCGATAATACCCATGTAGCGGCCGCGGTCGCGGGGAGGGATCACGTCAGCAATCACCGCCTGAGACAGAATCATCAGACCGCCGCCGCCCAGACCCTGCAGGGCACGAGCAAAAATCAGCCAATTCATGTCCTGAGCGAGCGCGCCAACAATCGAACCCGCCATGAAAGCAACAATCGCAAAAATCAGGAAGGGCTTGCGTCCGAACTGGTCAGAAAGCTTGCCGTAGACCGGCATCGTAATCGTCGAAAGCAGGATGAAAATGGTAATCACCCAGCTCATGTGCTCCACGCCATGAAGCTCACCAACGATCGTGGGCAGCGACGGCGCCAGAATCGTCTGGTTCAGCGAGGACATGAGCATCACAATGACCAGGCCCAGGAACATGGCGCGGATGCGGTTTTTACTTTCCTGCTTAGCCTCACCGGCTGGCGGCTGAGGTAGATTCTTTTCCTCTGTACTCATCGTTTAATCCTTAGTTACGTTCTATATATGTCTGTTGTGAGTGTCCGCCGGGCTCTGGATTCGGTTTCCGGCGGGCTTTTGTAGTTTGTAGCAGTGAACCGCCGCTAGATTGCCGGTCGGTTCTGCTCAAAAAGCAGGAACTGGAAGGTCTTCACCGTCTGGCGGATATGGCGGGCAATATCCTCTTTATCTTCCAGGTCGCGGGCGAACTCCAGCTGACGAAGCACCGCGGAGGCAAGCTGGACCTTTGCGCGTGATCGCTCCCGGAAGTGATCGGTCAGCGGATCAGCGGGGGTCCGGCGCGGGAAAGGGCCGCGGCGACCGGCAGCATCAAAAGCCACCCAGTCAATAGTGTTCAGGTACTCGGTGAGCACCTGTTCGCACTTCATGTAGTGCATTTTCATTCGTTTCGCGGACTCGGGGAACTCCTGAAAGGGAGCTCGGGGGTCCTTGCCATTGGCGTAGTGGAAGCTCTGGAAAATGACCTCCCAGAGAAGGTGGGTCACACGAATGATTGTGTTGTCGTCCTCGTGGGCGCGGTCTGTTTCGAGGATTTCCTCGCTGACCACCGGTTCACGCAGACCCAGGACGGCGTCCTCTTTGGAGGGGAAGTAGTTGAAGAAGGTACGCGGGGAGACGCCCGCCTCCTGGGCGATTTCTTCAACGGTGGTTCCGCGCATCCCGTGGTCGCGGACGCGTTTGAGGGCTGCTTCGTGGATTGCCGTCCAGGTTTGTTCGCGGCGGCGTTCGCGAAGGCTCTGTTCCTTTTTCTGCATAACTGCAATTATTTCACCACTGCACACAATGCTCAAGTGCATTTTTAGCGTTAAGGCTCACAGCATAGCCGGCTAAGCTCCACCCCCACCGCCAGCACACAATACCGACACATCACATACGAAGCAGCAAACACACTCCCCCCCCCAGTCCCACACGAAATACCGGCATAATAGACAGGTGAACTTGTTTGCCCCCACCTACCTCGACTTCCTGCCCGACTGGCTGCGCCTCGCGCTCGGCATCGCCGATATCCTCATCCGACTCGCAGCCCTCTTTTGGCTCCCCTACAACCGCAAACCCGTGGTTGCACTGGGCTGGCTCATGGCAATCTTCTTCATCCCCTTCGTAGGGTTCATCGCATTCCTCGTCTTCGGCTCCTCGCGCCTGCCCGCCTACCGTCGCGCACGTCAACACGCCATGAACGACATGATCCGCGATGTCAGCGAAAACAAACCCTTCCTCACCCGCACCGATGACCTCTCCGACCCGGCAAAGGTAGCCAGCCAACTCAACTACACCCTCGGCTCGCTCCCCCTGGTCGGCGGCAACCAATTCACCCTCCACACCGACAACCACGACGCGATGGTCGCCATGGCGGAAGAAGTCGACCGCGCCACCAAATACGTGCACTTCGAGTTCTACATCACCGCCTACGACGAGGCGAGCGCAGTCCTCTGGGACGCCCTCTTCGCCGCCCACAAACGCGGTGTACAGGTGCGCGTACTCATCGACCACATCGGCTCCCGCAAATACCCGTCCTATAAGAAGCTCGTGAAAATGCTCAACGACTCGGGTATGCAGTGGCGCCTCATGCTACCGCTCAAACCGTGGAAGCTCAAGTGGCAGCGCCCCGACCTGCGTAACCACCGCAAGGTCCTCGTCGTGGACGGCCGCGTCGCGTTCTCCGGTTCGCAGAACGCTATTCACCGCTCCTACGATCTACCCGAAAACATTAAGAAGGGTCTGGAATGGAAGGACCTGACTTTCTCCTGCACCGGCCCCATCGTTGAAGAGCTCAACGCCGTTTTCGTCTCCGACTGGTACTCCGAGACGAACCAGCTGATCCTGGCAGAAATTAACACCAACATCCCCTACTACGAGGATGGGATGCGCGCCCAGGTTGTTCCCTCCGGGCCCGGTTTTGAAACCGAAAATAACCTGCGCCTCATTAACTACTTGATCTACAATGCCGAGCGGCGTATCACCATCTGCTCGCCCTACTTCGTACCCGAAGAGACCCTACTGCAGGCACTCACGAACGCCGCATACTCCGGTATTGAAACCACCGTGATTGTGTGCGAGAAGGGCGACCAGTTCCTGCCGAACATGGCGCAGCGCTCCTACTACGAGCAGCTGTTGCAGGCGGGTGTGCGTATTCTGCAGTACCCCAGCCCGACCGTGCTGCACTCCAAGTTCATGATGGTCGACGACGAAATCGCGTTCATTGGCTCGTCCAATATGGACCCGCGTTCCTTCTCGCTGAACATGGAAGTGTCAACGTTCGTCATTGACCGCAAAATGGTGGCGATGCTGGATGAAGTATGCGCCGAATACGAGCAGGTCTGCACCGAGCTGCTGTACACCCAGTGGGCGGAGCGCCCGCGCCGCATCAAGATGGCGGAGAACCTCTGCCGTCTGTGGTCATCGCTCCTCTAAATAAAACTGCCCACCCGGATAACCCCGGGTGGGCAGTTTTATTGTATGAGGCGCTATCGCAGGATGCGCCAGGCCACAAGCTAGAGCACGGATACGTATTAGAGCAGACCAGGGGCTACATCGGTTCGCCCGGGCCCACCAAACTGGCAGAATGCATCCACCACACGAAGAGCGCCACCGCAATGTAGAGGACCGTGCACAGGCTCAAGGTGATGATGTGGCGGCGGCGCGTCATGCTCAAATACCCAATAAACTCACGGATAAAAGCATTCACCGCAAAATACACCTTCGTACGAGCCCCCGCGCCCCAGCATTTCAGGCCCAGTGAACGCGCCAGCAGCAACGCACGGAACAGGTGGTAGCTGGTTGTTGCCACAGTAACTTTCGGGGTTTTGCCCTCGGCAACCTCCGGCATCAGGGCGTAAGAGAAGAGCAGATTCTCGCGGGTGTTCACCGCGCGGTCCTCCACAATAATGTCCGCCTCGGGAATACCACGGGATACAGCGTAGCGAGTCATCGCCACACCCTCAGGAACCTCTTCATCCGCGCCCTGACCGCCAGACATAATCAGCTTCGAGCCGGGGTTCTTACGGTAAATTTCAATGCCTCGATCGATACGACCCGCCAGCAGCGGAGTCACCTGGTCACCAATGAGACCCGAACCGAGCACCACCACATAGTCAGCCTGCTGACGGAAATTCACCAGGTTCAACACTGCCGACACAGTAAAGCCCACCGCGTAGATGGTGAAATAGGTCAGCACCAGCGAAAAATAGAAATAAATAGTGCCCCACACGCCGCCCAACGGAGTGTTCTCCGCCGGACCGGGAACAAAGAACGGACCCACAATAAGGGCAATACCGGCAGCTAATGCCAAAGAATTAGTGAGCGAAAAACCCTCACGAACAATAAGACGCACACCGCTATAAAGGAAAAGACCGGTCAAACCCAAAGGCGTAAAAATCGAAAGGATCGCCGGAACGATAACAATGAAGAACGCCAACACCAGCAAAATCTGGTTCTCTGCCACAATCGCCGTTACACCCAGGCTCGTACCCAGCAACCCCACGGTCGCAATCAGAAGCCAGCCGACAAACACGCTACGGCGTTCCCACAGGTAGAGGCAGATAAAGAGCACCAGCGAAAGCGCCGTCAGCGCATACAGCACCACCAGCGGAATATATAGAGGAGAATCAGGAGGAGGGAGAAACTGCATAAATTGGGTCCTCAAAAATAGTTTGCACCCGCTAAAAATCGGGAGAATCGAAAAATTCTTCACACAATTCTATCCCCGCCACTGTGCATCTATCGCTGCAGACCCACCGCACACAAGCACACACAGAACAAGCACACACACAGAAAAGGGCAAAAAGAAACACGCGACACCTCCGACATCGCATACCTTCGTATGCGGCGAATGTATCGCGCGTTCATTTCTACCCTGGACTAGTTTAGCGCCATAAACGGTTTCCCGTGTGGATTGAAGAAGGTTTAATCTGCAACCACTCCGGCGCAAGCAGGCGAACAGCCTTCGCACAACCCGACAAAGCAGTAATAATCGACTCGCAACGCTGATTAAACTCGCTCTGATGACGCTTATCCACAATCTGCCCCGGAAAATGGCGATGCATCTTCGACACAGAGTCGCTACTCTCCTGCAAACCGTGGCCCGTATGGCCCGGAACATGCTTCACCAGCACACGCTTCTCGCGGATAGCCTCCGTCAAAGCACGCATCTGAGCCACCACGCGCTCATCCTGAATACCCTCAGAAACCCACGCCTCAAAAGCCCAACGGCTATGCGCCAAACGCAACACAAACGTCAACGCACCCAAAGAATCCGTATGAATAATCAGGCGGCGCGAACCGCTATGGAACACTGTATAAGCCGCCAACATCGCAGACAGCTCACCGGTCATAATGTTCACGCCATCATAGTGGGCATGAAAATAGAAGCCGTCCTCACTCACGCCGGCGATGCCCATACGGCCGCCACGCTGATACTTCTTATTGTGAGTCGAACGGAACGAACAATCCGTGAAAACGCTATAGTCCTGCAGCTGATCCAGCGGACGAGGAGTCAGTGCCTCCTCCACCATCTCATCCACGGCGGTACGCGCCGCACACACCTCAGCCTGCATCCGCTCATACGCGGGCGTGCCAGCAAGCTTCACATGCACTTCCCCCAAAGAATGGTTATCGTACGGGTCCAGCACCTTCTCAAAGGCGCGGTACTCCATAATCCCCTTCAACTGGTCGCAATCACGGAAAAGCTGCTTCAGATTCTTACGGTCCGCAGCAATCGTCACCAGGTTCTGACGGTACTGCTCAGGAACCACATCCCACGCAGAAAGCACGGCACGACCCAGCAGACGCGGATGCACCTCATCACAGCATTCCATGAGGGAATGAACGTGAGTGAAAAGCATCGGCTCCTCATTCACCACGGTGCGGGTGCCGTCCTGCTTAGAAATAAAAACCACCGTCGACAACGCCGAATAACAAAAACCCTGCGCCTTACGATGCTCCTGAGCCACCGCAATCACAGCAACGCCCTGATCCGTGTACCCGGCAGGGTACGAGGCGCTATAGTCGGGCGCCTCCCAGGTCAGGGTGCATCGTTTGATGTGCGCCGGTGAAAATCCCATGAGTGTCACCCCCCATGCGTGCCATACCGCTTCTCCTTCCATTCATGCGGTGTATCGTCCTCATTCTTTTATAGGTCGAAAAGAAAGGGGCACGCAAATATAAAACACCTTTTTTACAGTTAGCGAATGGGCCAGCCGAAAATCCTCTCACCCGCCGCCACAGCGCAAGAAAACCACGACCATTGCCTCCCCGAACCGGGGGTGAAGGTGTACGGTAAAAGAGTCATATACAACGCGGCCTCACGCCGCCCACCCCATAAGGAGAGCCCCATGATTGGTGTTTACGCCGGAGTATCCGTCAAGCCCGAGCACGTCGAAGAATTCCTCAAGACCATCGAACCGCTCGTGACCGCAAGCCGCCAGGACGAAGGCAACGTCAGCTACGACTTCGGTGCCGTCTCCGACACCGACTTCGCATTCATCGAGCGATGGGAATCCCAGGAACTACTCGAAAAGCACATGGGCGCCGAGCACTTCCAGAAGGCTGTTGCCGCATGGGAGCCGCTGCTCTCCTCCGAGCTGGACGTTCGCATCGTCAACTTCCGCTAAGCGACGTTAAATACCGAAGGTGCCCGGCACCCCCTCTGTGAGGGGCGCCGGGCACCTTCGTATATCACCCTTGGAGACGAGCGCAGCTACTCGCGGCGCGCCTTTATGCTCGGTCTAGCGGCGTTCCAAACCGACCTCCACCGAATCAAGCGTGAAACCGTTCGTCGCGCTCACGCAATGCACCTTACCGGTATTCACCGACTTGCAGGTGTAACCATACGCGGTCACCACCTGACCGGTCGGCAGTGCAGTAATACCCTCGGTATTCACCGGCTCCGGGGTGGCGGTCTGACCGACCAGGCTCACCGCAGGAGCCTGGCCCTGCCCCATGTGCACGCGCTGCTGCGCCTTACCGGAGGCGGCATCCCACCCCTCCAGGGTCACGCCCACCAGCGCCTGGCAATCCACGCCCGACGGGGTCACCGAGCACGCAACCTTAGAGTCCGGGCTGGTGAAACGCAGCGCCTCAACAGTCTTCACCGAATCGCCCTGACCGAAAGTGCCGCCACCATAGGCTTCAGCGAAAGTCAGCGTACCCGAGAGCATGCGGGTCTGCGCCGGAATCAACGCCAGGCGAGGCTTCTCAACGCTACCGCCCTGCGTGAAGCAGGCACCCGTAATGTAGTCGCGGCCCTGCACCTTCGTGGCGCACTGATACCACTCAACACTCGCCGAACCGTCCTGGTTCTTGCGGCTGTTGAACAGACGCACCGCCTCCTGAGCCTTCGCACAATCCGAACCGTCATACACGTAAATACCGGCGGAACCACCCAGCAGGCTCGTCACGCCACAGCGAGTACCAGGATCGATAGTGTTCGCGGAACCACTCGAGGAGGCGTATGCCGCCTCATACTCGGCGTCGGTGCTCGGCTCATCGGTCGGGGTTGCTACAGCATCAAAAATTGCCGGCGCGTCCAGGCCGGCAGAGATCTGCACAGTATTCGGCTTCCAGGAGCCATCCGCCGCGGTGAACAGGGTTTTTGCGTTAACGGGCGCGGAAGAAGTCGCCACCTTCATCGGGGCGGTTTCAGAATCATTAGCCTGCGGCTGGGCAGAGCAAGAACTCAAAGCGAGCGCACCGATGCAGGCAAGAGCCGCCAGGGCACGGCAAGTAAAGGCACGCTGTGCGCGTGCGGGCAGGGTAATCATGAATACGTCCTCGTGAGGGTTGCGAATTGCGTTGTGTTTGAGTGGTTGTGCTGAGTCGGTGAATCGGGTACCTAAAATACCTTCTTACACCCTACTGCAACACCACTGACAAGGCAATACGCCGCACCGGGTATCCCACGACGGTAGACAAAGACGCGAACAAAGAGCAGCGCCCCGCCCGCAGAAAAACCGCGGAACGGGGCGCCAGCCCATCAGGGCAAGATATTAAATTCTCACAGGATACGTGAGGGGCTTATGCGTCCTCGGGCAGGATGCGTACGCCGCCCTTATCAGCCGAAGCAGCCAACATACCGTACACCTTCAGGGCGTTCGATACCTGACGCTCACGCGGCTTGGTCGGACGCCACGGTGCGGCACCCTTCGCCTCGCGGCGAGCAGCCAGCTCCTCATCCGAAACGTTTACACGCAGGATGCGGTTGTTCACGTCAATCTCAATCTCGTCGCCGGTCTGCACCAGGCCGATTGCGCCGCCAGCAGCCGCCTCCGGGGAGACGTGACCGATAGAAATACCGGAGGTACCACCGGAGAAACGACCGTCAGTGATCAGCGCGCACTTCTTGCCGAGGCCCAGACCCTTCAGGTAGGAGGTCGGGTACAGCATCTCCTGCATGCCGGGGCCACCCTTCGGACCCTCGTACTGGATGACGACAACGTCGCCTTCCTTCACGTTCTTCGACAGGATCTCGTACACAGCCTCGTCCTGCGACTCAACCACGAAGGCGCGACCCTTGAAGTGGAACAGCTCCTCATCAATACCAGCAGACTTGATGATCGCGCCATTCTGGGCAATGTTGCCGTACAGGACCGCCAGGCCGCCGTCCTTGGTGTACGCGTGCTCCACGGCGCGGATGCAGCCGTTCTCAGCGTCAGTCTCGTGGGACTCGTACTTGTTCGCGGTGGAGAACGCCTGAGTGGTGCGCACGCCGCCGGGAGCCGCGAGGAACAGTTCCTTCGCCTTCTCGCTCGCCTTGCCGCTGCGGATATCCCACTCGTCCAGCCACTCGTCCAACGAATCAGCGTGAACAGAATGAACGTTCTTGTGCAGCAAGCCGGCACGGTTCAGCTCACCCAGCAGGGCGGGAATACCGCCGGCACGGTGCACGTGCTCAATGTGGTACTTAGTGGAGTTCGGGGCAACCTTCGCCAGGCAGGGAACCTGACGCGAAATACGGTCAATATCCTTCAGGGTGAAGTCAGCGCCCGCCTCGTGAGCAATCGCCAGGGTGTGCAGCACAGTGTTGGTCGAACCACCCATTGCCACATCCAGCGCCATAGCGTTCTCGAACGCCTCCTTGGTCGCAATGGAGCGGGGCAGAACCGACTCATCATCCTGCTCGTAGTAGCGCTTAGCCAGCTCAACGATGCGGCGGCCGGCATCCAGGAACAGCTCCTTACGAGCCACCTGGGTAGCCAGGGTGGTGCCGTTACCGGGCAGCGCCAGACCAATCGCCTCGTTCAGGCAGTTCATGGAGTTCGCGGTGAACATACCCGCGCACGAACCGCAGGTCGGGCAGGCATTCTTCTCAACCTGAGCGAGCGCAGCGTCACTGACGCTATCGTCAACAGCCATCACCATGGCATCAATGAGGTCGAGGCGGTGCTCAACAATACCCTCAATACCCTCGCCGGACTCCATGGGGCCGCCAGAGACAAAGATGGTGGGGATGTTCAGGCGCATAGCCGCCAGAAGCATACCGGGGGTGATCTTGTCACAGTTAGAGATGCAGACCAGCGCGTCGGCACGGTGCGCGTTGACCATGTACTCGACCGAGTCAGCAATCAGATCGCGGGAAGGCAGCGAGTAGAGCATACCGTCGTGACCCATCGCGATACCGTCATCAACAGCGATGGTGTTAAATTCCTTGGCGACGCCGCCAGCCTCACGAATCGCGCCGGCGACCAGCTCACCCATGTCCTTCAGGTGCACGTGGCCGGGCACGAACTGGGTGAAGGAGTTCGCGATAGCAATAATGGGCTTGCCGAAGTCGTCATCGCCCATGCCTGTGGCACGCCACAGGGCGCGGGCACCAGCCATGTTACGGCCGTGAGTTGAAGTACGTGAACGCAGTTCTGGCATTGTTTTACCTTCCGTAGTGATGCAAGTACTGATTTTACGCGCGGCGTCCAACGCTCTTCAGCTCAGGGTCACTTTGGTTTCATGCATCGAAACGCGCACGAGCCTGCAACCGCCTATCGGTGGGAGGGTTGAGGCCACGGGGGTTGTGCCGGATCTGCGGCAGAATTGCCCCCTTTGGGGTAGATGGGGGACATCACCCCATTATGCCCCCTAATCTGGAATGAGCCCAGGTTGCGGGCGGCGATATTCAGTCGGCGAACGCACCGGGAGGCGGCGGGCTGCCGTGCCTGCCGCGTACGGGCCTCGCTGTGCATACGTAGCAGCACACGTAGCACCGGCGCGGTTCGTTTCCAACGCACTGATTTATACACGCTTTTATACACACTGAACCCTGCATACGTTTCAGAAGGTTTCCATGACACAGGCACCCACCGCATCGCTCACCCTCACGCCGGCAATCAGCCCGGCAACCACCCCGGCAGGCGGCAAGGATTTCGCGTCCTCCGTCATCTACCAGGTGTACCCCAAGTCCTTCTACTCCTCGGCGGGTGGCGCCTACGGCGACCTGCGCGGCGTCATCGAGAAGGTGCCCTACATTGCCTCCCTGGGCGTGGACATGGTGTGGTTCAACCCGTTCTTCGCCTCCCCGCAGAACGACAACGGCTACGACATCTCCGACTACTACGCCATTAACCCCGACCTGGGCACCATGGAGGACGTCGAAGAGATGATTGCTGCCCTCACCAAGCACGGTGTGGGCGTTATGTTTGACATGGTGCTCAACCATGTTTCGACCGAGCACGAGTGGTTCCAGCGTGCGTTCGCCGGTGAGCGCGAGTACTGGGATTACTTCTACATTCGCCCCGGCAAATACACCGAGGACGGTCAGCTGCGCGAACCGACCAACTGGGAGTCGAAGTTCGGCGGCTCCTGCTGGTCCCGCTTTGGCGAGTACACGGATGAGCACGGCACTCCCCTGTTCTACATGCACCTGTACGACCGCACCCAGGCAGACGTGAACTGGTACAACCCGACTGTGCGCGACGAGCTGTTTAAGGTCGTGAACTTCTGGTACGAGAAGGGCGTGCGCGGCTTCCGTTTCGACGTTATTAACGTCATCGGCAAGGGTGAAGAGCTACTCGACGCCCCCGAAGGCACCGTGGACAAGGCACAATACACCGACACCCCGATTGTGCACACCCGCATTCAGCAGCTGAACCGCGCCTCCTTCGGTCAGCATGATGACACCGTGACCGTGGGCGAAATGTCCTCGACCAGCATCGAAAACTGCGTGGGCTACTCCAACCCGGCACACCACGAGCTGGACATGGTGTTCAGCTTCCACCACCTGAAGGTGGACTACGAGAACGGCGAGAAGTGGTCGAAGGTGCCGTTCCGTTTTGCCGAGTTGAAGCAGATCCTGAACGATTGGGCGCTGGGTATGCAGGCCGGCGGCGGCTGGAACGCACTGTTCTGGAATAACCACGATCAGCCGCGCGCACTGAACCGTTTTGGTGACGTTGAGCGTTACCGCGCCGAGTCAGCAACCATGCTGGCGACCGTGATTCACCTGCTGCGCGGCACCCCGTACGTGTACCAGGGCGAGGAAATCGGCATGATTGACCCGGTCTACTCCTCGATCGAGCAGTACGTGGATGTGGAGGCGCACAACGCCTACGCGATGCTGCGTGAGCGCAGCCTGAGCGAGCAGCAGGCCCTGGAGATTGTGGCGTCGAAGGCTCGCGATAATTCGCGTGTGCCGATGCAGTGGACCGCGGATCCGGCGACTGCCGGTTTTGGTTCCACGTCGCCGTGGCTGGCTCCTGCCCCGGTGCGTGATGCGGCGACCGGTGCCGGTATTTCGGTGGAGGACGAGGAACGCGACGGCGTGATTCTGCCCTACTACCGCAACCTGATTGCCCTGCGTAAGCAGTACCCGGTCATCTCTGTGGGTTCGTACGCGCCCTACGCGCTGGATCACGAGCGGGTGTTTGCGTACCTGCGTGAGCTGCCCGCTGAGGCTAGTGCTGAGAACGGTAGCCCGGCGCAGCGCCTGCTGGTGCTGACGAACTTCTACGGTGAGCCGACCGAGGTTGAGGTTCCGGCTGAGTTTGTTCGTTCCGGTCGCGTGCTGGTATGTAATTACAAGAATTCTGCTGTCGATTCCGCTGTGGCGGATTCTGCTGTATCTGATTCGGCTGAGACGGTGACGCTGAGCCTGCGCCCCTACGAGGTTCTGGCGCTGCTGATTGAGGGCTAAAAGCTACTGCATGCCCCTCCCCTGATGTGTGGGATAAGGGCAATATAAACCGACCTGGCAATATTCTATTTCTAGAATATTCCCAGGTCGGTTTTGTTTATAGACATTCCTATAGAGGAATTAATATGGAATATCAGGAAGAATCTTAGAAGCCGTGCTCGTTCAGCCAGGTAGCCGCCGCCTGCGCGGGCTCCTGCTTAGAGGTGCCCGAAACACGGTCATTCAAAGTGCGCAAATCAGCGGTAGTGAGCTTCGCCGAGACACGATTCAGAACCTCCGCCGCGGAGTCGGGAACTCGCGACGTATTGATAATGGGCAGCACCTGCTGAGCCAGAATCATGTTCTTCGGATCCTCCAGCACCACCAGCTGATTCTGCTCAATTGCGGGGGTGGTCGAGTAGAGGTCAACCACCTGCACGGTGTCATCCAGCAGGGCCTTGACGGTCAGAGCGCCACCACCGTCCGAGAGGGGCACAAACTCGGCGGGGACGCATCCGTACTTCTCTTTCAGACCCGGGATACCGTAGGCGCGCTCGGCAAACTCCGGGGCGGCGCCGAGCTTCAGATTCGTGCAGCGGGAGGCGAGGTCCTCAAGGCTTCGCAGGCCGTACTTCTGGGCGGTCTGCGCGGTGACGACGAGCGAGTCCTTATCCTCCGCCTCGGAGGTGTTCAGGGCGCGAATTTCCGCTCCTGAGCCACCCGTGGTGAGGGTGCCGAGGGCGGCGGGTAGCGCCCGCAGAATCTCCTGCGCAGTGTTAGCTGTAGCCTTCGGGTCCAGGTAGAGCAGCAGGTTGCCGGAGTAGTCCGGGATAACGTCCACCGCACCGGAGGCGAGTGCCCCCAGGTACGCCTCGCGGGCGCCGATGCTCAGCTGGGTGCGGGCGTTGAATCCCGCCCGGGAGAGGGCTCCGGCGTAGATTTCGGCAAGGATTTGGGATTCGGCGAAGGCCGCTGAGCCGACGATGATTCCTTCGTGTTCACCACTGAAGACTTTGTCGCCGCTAAGCCCGCAGGCGCTAAGAATACCCGCCATGCCGAGCGCTCCGGCGGCGGCTAGGGCAGTGCGACGAGATACGGTACGGCGCGTGAAGGTTTGATGCGTCTGATTCATCGGGTTCATGCCTTCTTCCGGTTGATGGTGAGCCCCGCGGGGGTGAGCGCACGCTGCACAAGGCCCATGAGCGCATCCACGGCGAAGGCGAGAAGCGCCACGAGCAGGGTTGCGACGAGCATGCGCGGGTAGTCGCGCACGGCGAGCCCGTCGAAGAGGTACCTGCCGAGGGTTCCGCCGCTCAGGTAGGCGACGATGGTCGCGGTTGCGATGACCTGCACGAGTGCGGAGCGGAGCCCGCCGAGCATCATGTTGGCGGCGAGCGGGATTTCGAGGCGGGTCAGAATCTGCCATTCGGTGAGGCCTTGGGCGCGGGCTGCGTCCACGAGGTCTTCGGGTACAGCGGCGAGGCCTTCAAGAACTCCGGCGAGCAGGGGTGCCGCCGCAATAATAATGAGCACGATGAGGGCGGGCAGGGTTGAGACGCCCAGCCAGAGCGCCAGGATGGTGAGCAGACCGAGCGCGGGTAGCGCGCGGGTGGCGGCTACGGCGCTCATGAGCAGGTTGCTACGGCCGCGGTTGGTGCCGTAACCCGGGCGGTGGTGCCCAGCCCAGAGGCCGAGGGGCACGACGATGAGTGCCGCGCAGGCGGTGGCGAGGGCGGTGACGCTCAGGTGTTCGAGCAGACGCACGAGGATTCCGCCGCTTCCCTGCCAATTGGAGCCGTCCATGAGGTAGGCGAAGGTTCGTTCTATGACGTTCACGGGTTATGCCTTCCTTTCGGGGCTGTGGCGGTTCGTAACCGTAGCCGCCTGCCAGGGCGTAAGTGCCCTCGTCAGAAGGATAAGGAGCAGGTCGAGGACCAGTGCCAGCAGCAGGCTAAGGATTACGCCAGCCAGGATCTCCGAAGGGATATTGCGCGCGAGTCCATCGGTGAAAAGCGTACCGAGCGAGGGCACACCGATGAGGGCACCCACGGACACCATCGCAATATTTGCCACGGTTGCCACACGGATTCCCGACATAATGACGGGTGTAGCAAGGGGCAGGTAGAGCTCCATCAGCGCCTGTCGGGGCGTGTATCCGAGGGCGCGTGCAGATTCGTGCACGCTATCGGGTACGGAGTCGAAGGCATCCACACCGGAGCGCACCATGAGCGAGAAGGAGTAGACGCTCAGGGCGACGAGCACGTTCAGCGGGGAAATAATGGAGGTTCCCAGAATGAGCGGCATCAGCACGAACAGTGCGATGGAGGGGATGGTGTAGAGCAGCGAGGAGAGCTGCATGAGGGTTCGTGCACCGATGCGGCGTTCGGAACCGCGGTCACGGCGACGGCTCGCGTAGTAGGCGACCGGCAGCGCGACGAGAGCGCCAATCGCGACGGGTACGACGCCCTGGTAGAGGTGGCTGAGGGTCAGCTCTAGGATGCGCTGACTATTGGTGGCTACCCATTCCCAGTGCATGTCGCTTGCGGCGAGGGGTGATACCACTAGGGGCTGCGCGGCGAGAGGTGGTGCCGCGAGCACAATATTTTCTAGAAGACTCATTCGCTTTTCTCGCCTTCTACCGCACCGTTCTGCGCTTTTCGGGAGGCGGCAAGTCGGCGTGCGCGCGCCTGGCGCACCGTCTGCTCATCCAGCAGACCGGCAACGGAGCGGCTCACGAAGGAGCGCACAAAATCATCGGCGGGGCTGTAGAGAATCTCTTCTGGAGTACCGAACTGTGCGAGGCGGCCGCCCTCCGCGAAGACGGCGATTGTATCGCCGAGCAGAAGCGCCTCATCAATGTCGTGGGTGACGAACACAATCGTCTTGGCGAGTTCCCCCTGTAGGCGCAGCAGCTCTTTCTGCAGGTCGGTGCGCACTACCGGATCCACTGCGGAGAACGGCTCGTCCATCAGCAGGACGGGCGCATCGGCGGCGAGAGCACGTGCCACACCAACGCGCTGCACCTGACCGCCCGAAAGCTGGGAGGGGTAGCGCTTGGCGTACGAAGAATCCAGACCGACCACGTCGAGCAGTTCGAGGGCGCGAGCTTGCGCCTCCTTGCGGGAGGCACCGAGCAGACGCGGCACGGTGGCAATATTCTGCGCGACGGTACGGTGCGGCATGAGCCCGCCCTGCTGCATCACGTAGCCAATGCCGCGGCGCAGCTCGTAGGGGTTCTTCTCGTGCACGTTCACGCCGTCAATGGTGATGGTGCCACTATTGGGTTCAACCATGCGGTTAATCATGCGTAGACTAGTGGTTTTACCGCATCCGGAGGGGCCGACGAACACGGTAATCTGACCGGCGGGAATGTGCAGATTCAGGTTCTGCAGTACCGTGGTGGGTTCACCGGTTCGGCTCGGGTAGCTTTTGGTGATGTTCTCGAAGCGGATTCCGCCCGCCTGAGCACTATCGACAGCAGCATTTTTTGCCCACGGAATCTGGGGTGAGTCCTCCAGGCGTTGGTGAGTTGAATTTTGTGCGGCTGAATTTTGGGCAGTCATGGGTGCGTTGGTGCTTTCTGCAGTGGCTATAGGGCAGGTGACTCTGTATACAATCTATATACAAAAAGGCGGCATCTCAGGGTTTTATTCCCAAGATGCCGCCTTTTCGACGGTTTTGCAATATCTGGAACCGCAAAGTTTTTTAAAAACAAAACCCGCCCCACTGTAGAAGCCTGGAGGCGGATTTCGTGGCTCCGACCGGCGTCGATCCGGTGACCTTACGATTTTCAGTCGTACGCTCTACCAACTGAGCTACAGAGCCTTGCGTATTTACTTTTAGATACGCAATGACCGCGTCTTCGGATGAATAATCATCTGAACTTACGCGGCCAGAGCGACCCCGACGGGACTTGAACCCGCGACCTCCGCCGTGACAGGGCGGCGCGCTAACCAACTGCGCTACGGGGCCTTGTTGGAATCAACAGAAGTAAATTCTATATCATCTAACTTGGCTTTGCAAATCGTGAGATTTGCAAGTACCCCCAACGGGATTTGAACCCGTGCTACCGCCGTGAAAGGGCGGCGTCCTAGGCCGCTAGACGATGGGGGCCTAGTCGATCGAACAGGTTCCGTTTTCTTCATCCCGTCGTTCGAACCTCCACTAGTCTATGACAGGTTTGCGGAGGCGCGCAAACCGTTTTGTTCGATTCTGCCCGATTTTGACCCCCATTTTCGACCATTTATAGCCTGGCACATATGTGTTTAAGCTTGTCAATGAGGATTCAGGAAAACTTCAAAAAATTTTAAAATTTCTTCACAACACCCCACATCAGGGGCTTTTGGAGGGGTTTTAGCTGCTTTTGGGAACCCGCGGAGGCCTCGAGGAAGCCCTATTTTCTACTCTGATTTCTACAAATTTTCTTCAGAATCTTTCAAAATTTTGTTCCGGAAATGCTCCGAAGAGAGTCAAAGACCTTTGAATGGCCTTTCAGCAGAGTTCCGAAAATCTGTTTTACGCTCCCTCACTCAGCTCACGGCAGCCCTAAAAGCCCCACAATATCTCTAAAAATTTCAGTACTATCTGGCGCCCCTGTATCTGCCCCTATATAAGGGGCACAAGCATAAGGTGCACAAGCAAGCACAAGCCGAGCCACAAAACCGCAAGAGAGTGCACGGCGAATTCTGCAGTGAATCCTGCGGCGGATCCTGCAATGGATTCCGTGGTGCATCTTCGGTGAATCTGGTGGCGTCTCCCTTCAGCAAGACTCGCCTCAACCTTCAAGCGACCCACAAAAATCTGCCGCGCAAAGCAACTACAGGCCAGAATGCACGTAGATGCAAATATTCACTCTTGGGAATACAATAAACCGGCTTGTCAGGCGCTTATTTTTCTCTCAGTGCAGATATCTACGCAATTATGACGACGCAGAAATATAAAGATTTGATAAACCTCTAGCGATTGACAAGGAGAGATGAAAACCAGCTGAAAATACCCCCTGAAATAGCTTGAAGCCCCCTCTTTGAGCACCGTACTATAGAGGGCGTGAGGTCACTTCCGGACCTTGCACGGGGCCACTTCCGGAGCCCCAGACGTAAAGTCACCGCACATTACAGCACCGATAAACCGCATAGAGATCCAAAGGGGGATCCAGTGTCCGCAACGATGAATCGCCGCACGGCATTCCGTGCACTCGGCGTAGGCACCGCAACCATCGCTCTCGGTTGTGCAGCTGCACCCGCAGCGCAGGCACAGCAGATGGCGCACCCGCAGAAGGCAATGACTGCCGACCAGCAGCTCAAGCTGATTCTGCGCCGCCTAGAGCAGGTACCTGCCCGTTTGAAGTATGCGAAGCCTGGATCCTCCAACCGCGTTAATAGCGGCATTGAGAGCGCACTGGGCAACCTGACCACCGTCCAGGGCACTGACGCAGGCCGTCAGATTGCAAGCGCTAAGGCCGCTGTTCGTAAGTCTGATGGACGCGCCCACGCAGCGCTCTCCCCCGTTGGTGTTATTGCCTGCGTTGTCAGTATTGCAAAGTTTGTCATTCAGCTGGGCATCGCCATTTACAAGCTTATTAAGGCACTCGTTAACGCCTTCAAGCAGTGGAAGACCTTCAAGAACATCGTGAAGGCCGTCATTTCTGGTGAAGCCCGCAAGAAGCTGGGTACTGAAACTGAAACCGTACTCAAGGCCATTTTGGGCATTGAAGACGTCCTCAAAAAGTGTGCATAGTCTACACACCGTACGGCTATGCGCTTGTTTAGAGAGCTAATCTTGGTGTTTCTTTAGCTTTCTAGACCCCGTTAAGGGATGCGCCGCACGTGGAGTCACTGCATGGGCTCGCTGCGCGTCCGGGTAGCCGGAGGGTATGTCCTCGAGTGTCTTCGGCACCTACCCAGCCCACCCCGCATGACCTCATGGTGCGGGGTGGGTTTCTTTAACCGCTCTTTCGATAGCTCTTTCGGGCGAGCACTTTCCGAGAGCCCCCTACTCCCCCGCTTCCTTATATATAGACAAAAATCGACCCCGCACCGGTTCACGGTACGGGGTCGATTTCTATGCTCTACGTACTCAACGTAAGGATTACTCGCCGCGGGAGATGTTGACCATCTCGTCGCGGTCCACAACCTTCACGCGGGCGCGAGGCTCACCGGCTGCATCCTTGGATGCGGCGCCCAGTGCCTTCTCGTGGTCGTCCAGGCGGTGCCAGCCTTCCCAGGTGGTGTACTTGATGCCCTTGGAGTCCAGGTAGGCACTGAATGCCTCTGCCTCCGGCTCGGGTGCGGTGTAGAGGTTCTCGCGGTCCTCGAGCAGGTGGGTGATGGTTTCGAGCGCGTCAGACTTGGTGGAGCCGATCAGGCCGACGGGGCCGCGCTTGATCCAACCGGATGCGTACAGGCCGGGAACGACCTCGCCGTTCTCGTCCACGACGCGACCCTCAACGTTGGTGATGACGCCGCGCTTGTCATCGTAACCGATTTCGGGCAGTTCGGAACCGAAGTAGCCGATTGCGCGGTAGACAGCCTGTACGGGGTAGTCCACGTACTCGCCGGTGCCGATGATGCCGCCGTTGCCGTCGAGCTTGTTGCGTTCCATGCGCAGGCCCACGACCTTGCCGTCTTCGCCGAGGATCTCGTGCGGGGACTGCAGGAAGTGCAGGTGCAGGCGGCGGGATGCGGTCTGCTCGTTGGTCTTCTGGTCTTCCAGCCAGCCGCGCAGGGTCTTCATCATGACCTTGGTCTGCGCGTTCTTCTCCATTGCTTCCTCAGAAGCAGCGTCGAACTGGAAGTCCTCTTCGTACAGGACGATGTCCACATCGCGGGAGTGTGCGAGTTCGCGCAGCTCGAGCGGGGTGAACTTCATCTGTGCGGGGCCGCGGCGACCGAAGACGTGCACGTCGGTCACGGGGGAAGCCTTCAGACCCTCGTAGACGTTGTCGGGGATTTCGGTGACGAGCAGGTCGTCAGCGTGCTTGGAGAGAATTCGGGAGACGTCCAGGGCAACGTTGCCGTTACCGAGCACTGCAACCTGCTCAGCTTCGAGCGGCCAGGTGCGGGGGTAGTCGGGGTGGCCGTCGTACCAGGAGACGAAGTCTGCTGCGCCGTAGGAGCCGTCCAGATCGATGCCCTTAATGTTCAGGGGTGCATCAAAAATCGCGCCGGTTGCGAAGATGATGGCGTCGTAGTGTTCGCGCAGGTCTGCGAGGGTCAGGTCCTTGCCGTATTCGACGTTGCCGAAGAAACGGATGTCGCCGCGGTCCAGGACCTTGTGCAGCGCGGTGATGATGCCCTTGATGCGGGGGTGATCCGGTGCCACACCGTAGCGGATCAGGCCGAAGGGGGCGGGGTAGCGATCGAAGATGTCGATGGCGACCTCGACGGCGCCGGTGCGGACCTCTTCAGACTTGGTGAGGATGTCGGCGGTGTAAATACCGGCGGGACCTGCACCAATAACGGCGACGCGCAGGGGGCGTGCTGCTTCAGACACGAAAATCTTCCTTTCGAAGTTCACCGTCCGGCGCCCGGTGCGGCGCGAACAGGCGGTGAGCTTAGTGTTCACTTCTTGCCTATTTTACCGGGGATTGACGGGTGTTCGGGGGCTTATATGTCTTCGCCCACTAAATAGGACAATTTTCTGTCACCTAATCCGGGCGGGGGTCGCTTAATTCAGGAGGGGTCACCTAATCCGGGCAGGGCGGCGCATCCCCCCTGGGTGCTTCCACACCAGCGGGCATAGAACTGCCCCGCCCTCCGAGGTACAGGAGGGCGGGGCAGGGTAACGAAGACTAAGGGGTCGGTTGCTAGGAGGCGGGTACCGCCTCAAAGGTCACGACCAGTTCCTCGCGTTCACCGAAGCGGACCAGGTGGCGGTCCAGCACATCCGCCAGACCAGCAGCCAACTCGTCGCTTTCGGCGCGCACCTCCATAATGAGGGCGCCCTCGGCTTCGCGCAGGTCACCGTAGCCGCGGAAAATACCGTCGCGGTTGAAGGTGAGGCGCAGTCCGTCGGGCAGTTCTGCGGTGCCGAGCTTGCGGCCCATGTGCGAGCCGAGCTGCTTGATGTATCGGGCGGGGCGGTCGGTTGCTACGATGGCGCGCTGGCGTACCGGCAGGGATTCTGCGGCGGGGTAGCTTTCGGCGGGAATGGCGGTGTTTTCCTGCGGGGTTTCAGTCACGGCGGACTCCTTCTTATTCATGCCGAAAAAGGCTCACCACACAGAACCTGGCATCCGGCGACGCATTGTTTCACCTCGAATATAGCAGTAACTTAGGGTCTACTAACCTAACAAACTATCGTTGTTCGCGCAGAGGCGAGAGATAGTTACCGCTATTACGCCTCCCACAAGAAATCTCTGAACGAAAGCTGGGAATTTCCTGGATTAACGCTTAGAGAAACTTTAACCGTAGAATATTTCGGTAACAACAGTGTCACCTCCCCAACACACCGGGAAGTGACACTATTTTTATGCGGGCTCGGAACCCCGAGTCACGCCCCGACTATGAGTATCTACGGATTTTCACGAATGTCTTCTGAGAACACCGCGGCTCCCCAGAGCCCCAAGGCAGAAGCCAAGGGCGCACTGGACCGTTACTTCAAGATCACTGAGCGAGGCTCCACCATCGCCGCAGAATTCCGCGGCGGCCTCGCCACCTTCTTCGCGATGAGCTACATCGTCGTGCTGAACCCCCTCATCATCGGCCTCGGCAAGGACGCATCCGGCAACGCCCTCGGTGTACCGCAGGTCGCAGCAATGACCGCACTGGTCGCAGGCGTCATGACCATCCTCATGGGCGTCGTCGCCAAGCAGCCCTTCGCCATGGCGGCAGGCCTCGGCGTGAACGCGCTGCTGGCAACCACCATCGCCTCCACCCCCGGACTGACCTGGCCCGCCATCATGGGCCTCGTCGTATGGGCTGGTGTGCTGATGACCATCCTCGTGCTGACCGGCTTCCGCACCGCAGTGTTCAACGCGGTCCCCGAATCGCTCAAGGTCGCAATCGTCGTCGGTATCGGCTTCTTCATTGCCTTCATCGGCCTCGTCAACGCAGGTATCATCCGCCGCATGCCTGACGCAGCAGGCACCACCGTGCCCGTCTCCTTCGGCGTGAGCGGCCACCTGCTCGGCTGGCCCACCCTGGTCTTCCTCTTCGGCCTGTTCCTCACCATTGCGCTGTTCATCCGCAACGTGAAGGGTGCAATCCTCTACGGCGTGCTCGCCTCCACCGCCCTCTCCATCATCCTGGAGAAGGTCGTGCCCTCCGGCAGCTCGGTTAAGTCCCCCACCGGCTGGTCCCTGAACGTCCCCGTCTGGGACTCCAACACCAGCAAGCTGCCCAACTTCTCCCTGTTCGGCTCCGCTGACCTGTTCGCTGCCTTCGGCACCCTCGGCGGCATGGCAGCTGTTCTGCTGATCTTCACCATCCTCATCTCCGCGTTCTTCGACGCAATGGGCACCTCCGTCGGTCTCGCAACCGAAGCAGGCACCATCAAGGACGGCCAGATCGAGAACGTCGACAAGGTCCTGCTCGTGGACGCCCTCGGCTCCGTAGCCGGCGGTGGTACCTCCTCCTCCGCAAGCCAGATCTTCGTGGAGTCCGCAACCGGTATCGGCGCGGGCGCACGCACCGGCTTCGCGAACGTCGTCACCGGCGCACTGTTCCTCGTCGCAATCTTCCTGTCCCCGCTGGTCACCATCGTGCCCTTCGAAGCTGTTGCACCCGCAATGGTGTTCGTTGGCTTCCTGATGATCCGCCAGGCAGTGAACATCGACTGGAACGACTGGGGTCTGGGTATCCCCGCGTTCATGACCATCATCTTCATGCCGCTGGCATACTCCATCGCGGACGGTATCGGCGCAGGCTTCCTGTCCTACGTCTTCATCCGCTTGGTGCAGGGTCGCGGCAAGGAAGTTCACTGGCTCATGTACGTGGTTTCCGCAGTGTTCCTCATCTTCTTCGCTAACGGCCTGATTACCGGCTGGATGCACTAAATACATCGGGTGCCCCACCCTCCCATGTGGAGGCGCTGGCACCATCAGGGCGGGGTATCGGCACCTTTGGGGTGCCGGTACCCCGCCCTGCGCTATTCTTCCCTCTACCCCAGCTACCCAATTCTGGTTGCAGGGGTCGGGGAAACACCACATCACCGACTGAACCGCCGCACACAACGCGTTTCAACGGCACAAGCTAAGCGGCGGCGCCTACAATAGTTGAACCATTGTGGCGCCCAACCCGGGACTTACCCGCGAGCCTAGCCCGTGAAATTTACCCGCGAGCTTCACCCGCGAAACCGGCGGCGCAACAGTACACACCGAACAACATCAACGGATCCTCACATGTCTGAACCCCAGAAGGCGGCAGCGCCCACCAGCGCACTTGACCGCTACTTCAAGATTTCCGAACGCGGCTCCTCCATCGCCGCAGAATTCCGCGGTGGCCTCGCCGCATTCTTCGCCATGAGCTACATCGTGGTGCTGAACCCTCTCGTCATCGGCCTCGGCAAGGACGCATCCGAACGCACCCTCGGTATCGCACCCGTCGCAGCTGTGACCGCACTGGTTGCCGGCGTGATGACCATCCTCATGGGTGTTATCGCCAAGCAGCCCTTCGCCATGGCGGCTGGCCTGGGCGTGAACGCGCTGCTCGCCTCCACCATTGCCACCACCCCGAACCTGACCTGGGCAGACATCATGGGCCTGGTCGTTCTTGCCGGTCTGATTATGACCGTTCTGGTGCTCACCGGCTTCCGTACCGCGGTGTTTGAGGCGGTCCCCGAGTCGCTCAAGACCGCGATTGTGGTTGGTATCGGCTTCTTCATTTCCTTTATCGGTCTGGTCGACTCCGGCATTATCCGCCGCATGCCTGACGCAGCTGGCACCACCGTTCCGGTGAGCCTCGGCGCGGGCGGTCACCTGCTCGGCTGGCCCACCCTCGTCTTCCTCTTCGGCTTGTTCTTCACCATCGCCCTGTTCATCCGTAACGTGAAGGGGGCGATCCTGTGGGGCGTGCTCGCCTCCACCGCACTGTCCCTGATTCTGGAGGCGCTTGTCCCCTCCGGTTCCGTGAAGGAGGCGGCAACCGGTTGGTCCCTGAACGTGCCTTCCCTGGCGGACATGAAGTTCACCACCCCGAACTTCTCCCTCATCGGTTCCGCTGACCTGTTCGGCGCATTCACCCACATCGGTCCGCTGGCTGCTTCGCTGCTGGTGTTCACCATTCTGCTGTCCGTGTTCTTCGACGCGATGGGCGTTTCGGTGGGTCTTGCCGCCGAGGCTGGCACCATGAAGGACGGCAAGGTTGAGGACATCGACAAGGTCCTGCTCGTGGACGCTTTCGGTTCCGTTGTTGGTGGTGGCGCATCCGGTTCCGCGAACCAGATTTTCGTTGAGTCCGCTACCGGTATTGGTGCGGGTGCACGCACCGGCTTTGCGAACATTGTGACCGGTGTGCTGTTCCTGCTGGCGATTTTCATTTCGCCGCTGGTCACCATCGTTCCTTTCGAGGCGGTTGCTCCGGCGCTGGTCGTGGTCGGCTTCCTGATGATTCGCCAGGCCGTGAATATTGACTGGACCGACTGGGGTCTGGGTATTCCGGCGTTCCTGACCATTATTTTCATGCCGCTGTCGTACTCGATTGCGAACGGTATTGGTGCCGGCTTCGTGGCGTACACTTTCATTCGCCTGGTGCAGGGCCGTGGTAAGGACGTGCACTGGCTGATGTACCTGGTCTCCGCCGTGTTCGTCATCTACTTCGGCATGGGCATCATTAACGGCTGGACCCACTAAGTCCGACAGTCTACATATTTGCTGAAGGCAGGTTCCTGATGCAGTTGAAAATGTAAGTTTTCAAGCTGCCGAAGGGCCTGCCTTTGGCGTATCTGGTTCGCTCTTACATGTTCCTTATCGCTCCCAGGTGCGAGAAAATCATGGCAGAATCATTCCGTTTCCGGTATGATTCTGCCATGATGTCCGTTCAAGAGTATGCTCAAGAAGCTAAGGTTTCAGAGCGAAGCGTGCGCGCCCGCTTAGAACGTGGGATGCTCCAAGGTCGTAAATTGGGAAGCCGCTGGGTTGTCGACGCTCTTCCCGCTGCGCACCGCAGTAATGCTGGCCGTCCTATTTCCTTCGATGCATTCAACGCTTTGGCGCGTTACTGCGATGGTCAGTCATCTGTCCTATCGGTTGAGGAACGCCGCAGGGCAAAAGAACGCGCCTCAGCAATTCAGGTGCAAGGACCTGCGTCTGTTGAGCGATACCGAGCCCGCCGCGGTCTGAAAGTGCATCATCTGCAGGCTCCTCCCGCTGAAATTCCTGCAATTTTGGAAGACCCTGCATTGTCGCTTACCGGCATTAGTAGCGATATTTCTCAGGTGTACGGCTCAATGGTTGATGCATATGTTTCAAGCCAGGATTTAGAGAACATCATTTTTCTGTACAACCTGCTTCCGGCGTCTGTAGATTCGGCGAACATTATCTTGCGTGAATGCGATGAGCCGCCCCATATTCTGCCCTTGCATGTGGCGGTAGATCTTCTAGATTTGGGGGATCCGAGAAGCTCCGCTGAGGCAGAGCGCATTCTTCAAGATTCTGTTTTGAAGAAAGCCTCTTAGTCATGACCGCATCCCCTATTTTGATTCCTGCTATTGGGGCAGAGCGTGCCTCTTGGCTTGGTCTGGCTGATATCTCAGGCTAACTTTGAAAATCTTCTAAAAGACAGAAGCTAACTAAAACAAGGAATGGCAGAATCGTTCCGGTTTCGGAATGATTCTGCCATTTCTTCTATGCCCGCACTCAGCATGTACGAGAGGCAGGGAAAGTGACGAGATTTAGCGGACGTCTCCATCCACATAGAACCAGGCGCCGCCCACCTTCTCAAAGCGCGACAGCTCATGCATGCTACCCTTCACCCGCTCCTCCGCAGGAATACCCGGCACCGAACGGTAATACGCAACGAACTCCACCGTACCGGATGCATCAAACGGGCCACCCGAAGCACCCAGAATATCCAGGCGATACCAGCGGATATCATCCTCCAACTCCAGCGTCGCCGGGCGAGTACTCGGATGCCAGCTCGCCAGCAAGTACGCCGCATCCCCTGTCGCAAACGCGGTAAAACGCGAGCACATCAGCTGCTCCGGCGCGGGAGCAGTCAACGTGCCGGAGGCGGCAAACTCGCCCAGGAACCTGCCGCAGCAGGCGCCGTACACCTCGCCGCTCGAGCAGGGGCAGCGGTCATCATGGTTTAGTTCAGTCATGCCACCCAGTATAAAGAACGCGCCACGTCAAGAAAGTGCCGCATCAAGAAAGCACAGCGCAAAGAAACGCCCGCTCTGCCGGGGATACAAATCCTCCAGCAGAACGGGCGTTCTTGTTTTCAATCGTTAAGTTTGAGCGAACCTACACGGTACGCATCAGCGGCAACGCTTATTCAGCGATTGCGCGAGCCGGGGTGTCAGCCGCGGAAGGCTTGCCCACGTATGCGCCGCGGTACTTAGCCGCCGGGTGGGAGTCAGCAACCTTGGTGTGGCCCTTACCGAAGATGTTCTCACGCAGGGTGTTGCCCTCGTACTCGGTGCGGTAGCGGCCGCGCTTCTGCAGCTCGGGAACAACGTACTCAATGAAGTCCTCGAAGGAGCCCGGGGAGACGTGGTATGCCAGGTTGATGCCGTCCAGGCCACCCTCGTCGATCCAACGCTCCAGCTCGTCAGCAACCTGAACCGGGTCACCAACAATGACATCGCCCATGCCGCCAAGGGTGGTGTGCTCAGCGATGGCCTTGCGGGTCCACTTCTTGTCCTTCGCCTGCAGGGTGAAGGGGGTCAGGAAGGACTGAATCGACTCGGTCTGCACGTAGTTCAGGACCTCGTCCTCGTCGAACTGGGACAGGTCAACACCGGACCAGCCGCCGATGATAGCCTGTGCAGAGTCGAGGTTGATGTACTTCTTGTACTCCTCGTACTTTGCCTTTGCCTTCTCTTCGGTCTCATCCACGATGACGGAGAGCATTGCGAGGATCTTGACGTCGTCGCGGCTACGGCCCTGCTCCTCGGCAGCGGTGCGAATACGGTCGGTCACAACGCGGGTCAGGTCCGGGCGCAGGGCGCTGATGAACACAGCCTCAGCGTGCTTACCGGAGAACTTCTGACCGCGGCTGGATGCGCCAGCCTGGAAAATCACGGGGGTGCGCTGCGGGCTCGGCTCGGTCAGGGAGATGCCGGGCACGGAGAAGTACTTACCCTTGTGACCAATCGGGTGGACCTTGGAGGGGTCAGCGTAGACGCCGCGCTCGCGGTCCTTGATGACTGCGCCGTCTTCCCAGGAGCCTTCCCACAGCTTGTAGCAGACGTCCAGGAACTCGTCAGCGATATCGTAGCGCTCATCGTGCGGAATCTGGGTGGGCAGGCCCTGGTTCTCAGCAGCCGACGGCAGGTAAGAAGTCACCACGTTGAAGCCGACGCGGCCCTCGGTGAGGTGGTCGAGGGAGGCGTAGCGGCGAGCCAGGGTGTAGGGCTGCTCGAAAGTAGCGGCAGCAGTCACGCCGAAGCCGAGGTGCTCGGTCACTGCAGCCATTGCAGAAATCTGGGTTGCGGGGTCATTCACGGGAACCTGAGCGGCACCCTCAATGGCGGGAGCGGCAGAGTTCTTGTACACGTCGTAGATACCAACAACGTCAGCGATGAACACGGCGTCAAACAGGCCGCGCTCAAGAGTCTTAGCCAGGTCAGTCCAGTACTTGATGGTGTTGTACTCGGTTGCGCGGGAGCGCGGGTGACGCCAGAGGTCGAAGCTCTGGTGACCAATGCAGGTCATTTCGAATGCGTTAACTACGATGCGCTTCTTCTGCTCAGCCATCGATTTTCCTTTCGCGAATGATCGGGGACGATCGGGTTAGTGCCCTGCACCCCGCGCGCCGCCTCCTTCTTGCCTTCTGCGTTCGGTGGTGGCCTTCGTGCAGGTGGCGCGTTCGCGCCGTACTTGCCTCTTTTCATTGAGGCCAGATCATCATCTGGGGCACCCCGCTACGGGAGAGGGTTGCCGCCCGGCCAGCCAGAGCTTAGCGCCGGGACTCATGATCTCGTGGTTTGAGTGTACGGGGCGCGCGGGAGGGAGGTCACGTTTGTGACGAAAAAATCTTTTTGTGACGTGGAACCGAAATATTTCGTGATAAATGCGAAATATACGGTCATAGAAATTCATACGCGCCCGCCGGGTTGATTGAGGCACGCCACAGCCCATAGGGTGGGAGAAGCAAACCATCCAGAGCGACTGAGAGACCTGGCTCCACGACGTCGCAGCAACCGGCACGGATTCTTCCGCCCCCGGTGCTAACGCCAGGAACGATGGAAGTGACATGACACTCAACAGTGCAGTAACTGACGTACCCACCAGTGAAAAGAACGGCCGCCGTGCCGTATCCACCGCCGCCGTCCCCTTGAGCTTTGAAGGCGTCGGACAGTCTTTCCCCGTGCCCGGCGGAACCCACGAAGTTCTTCGCGGAGTCTCCTTCACCGCAGCCCCCGGCGAGATTATCTCCGTCATCGGATCCTCCGGATGCGGCAAATCCACCCTCCTGCGTGCAGCAGCAGGCCTGAACCGCATCACCGCAGGTACCGTACGTATCGGCGAGAAGGCAGTGACCGGCCTCGACCCCCGCGTAGCTATCGGCTTTCAGGAACCGCGTCTGCTCCCCTGGCGCACCGTCGCCGACAACGTGGCGCTCGGACTGCCGCAGGGCACCAAAAAATCTGAAGGCACAGCATCCGTAGCGCGCCTGCTCGACCTGGTCGGCCTGGGCGAATACGCAACCCACCGTCCCAAGGAAATTTCAGGCGGTATGGCTCAGCGCGTGTCCCTGGCGCGAGCGCTCGCACGCAACCCCGGCGTGCTGCTGCTCGACGAGCCCTTCGGTGCTCTGGACGCGCTGACCCGCATCAACATGCAGGATTTGCTGTTGGACGTGCACCGTCAAGACCCGACCACGATTCTGCTGGTCACCCACGATGTGGAAGAGGCGCTGTACCTCTCTGACCGGGTGATTGTCCTCGGTAAGGACACCCCGGAGGCGCCCGCCACCATCCAGCGCATTGTGACCGTTGACCGTTCTCACCCGCGTGACCGCGCCGATGCAGAGATCACGGCGCTGCGCAGCGAACTGCTGGCTGAGCTCGGCGTGGAAGATAACGCCTAAAGCCGCCACGAAACGCATTTCTTACACATCACATCATCATCTTCAGAAGCGAAAAGATTTCATCATGACTTACTCCCCGTCTCGCCGTACCGCCCTCAAGTCCCTTGCCGCAGCCGCCGCTTTTGCTACTCTGCTCAGCGCTTGCGCCGGTGAAGGTTCCGGTTCCGCTAGCGCCTCCGGTGCTGCCGGTGGTGGCGACAAGAACACCGTGACCATCGACTACGCGACCTACAACCCGCTGTCCCTGATTATCCGCAAGAAGGGTTGGCTTGAGACCGCCCTTGCCGCCGAGGGTAAGAAGGTTGAGTGGGTCAAGTCGGCTGGCTCTAACAAGGCGAATGAGGCGCTGCGTAGCGGCAACATTGATGTCGGCTCGACCGCCGGTTCGGCGGCGCTGCTGGCACGCGCTAACGGCTCCCCCATCAAGGTCATCAGCCTGTACTCGCAGCCGGAGTGGTCGGCTCTGGTGACCCGCAAGGATTCGGGTATCACCAAGGTCGCGGACCTGAAGGGTAAGACCGTTGCCGTGACCAAGGGTACCGACCCGTACTTCCTGCTGTTGCAGGCACTCAAGCAGGAGGGCATTTCCGCATCGGATCTGACCATTCAGAACCTGCAGCACGCCGACGGCCGCACCGCCCTGGATAACGGTCAGGTCAACGCGTGGAGCGGCCTGGACCCGATCATGGCTGCCGCCGAGGTGGAAAGCGGCGACGTGCTCTTCTACCGCAACCTGAACTTCAACACCTACGGATTCCTGAACGCGACCGAGAAGTTCATTCAGTCCAACCCGACCGCCGCACAGACCATCGTGGACGTGTACGAGTACGCTCGCGCCTGGGCTAAGAAGAACCCCGAAGAGGCTGTGAAGATTGTCGAGGAGGAGTCCGGCATTAAGCACGAGACCGCCCAGGTCGTCATGGAGCGCACCCACCTGGATATCGACCCGGTTCCGGGCGCTAAGCAGGTTGAGGTTCTCAAGGGTGTCGGCCCGATTCTGGTCGAGTCCGGCGACGTTCCCTCCCAGTCCGACGTGGACAAGGCACTGAACAGCATTGTGGACGATCAGTTCGCAAAGAAGGCTGACAGCGCAGCCGTCGAGAAGATCGCAAAGGTGGTTGAGAAGTAATGACCGCCGCAACGGTTACCGCCGCATCCAGCGCTCGCGCTGAGCGTGCCGAGAAGCGTGTCTCTTCCGTGAAGCTGCCCTCGAACCCGTTCGCCGGTAAGCAGTACCTGGGCCTGATTCTTCCCCTGGCGCTGATTGCCCTCTGGTACATTCTGAGCACGAACGGCGTGTTCACCCAGGTTCAGCTGCCCTCCCCCGACCGTGTGGTCAGCGCCGGTGTTGAACTGGCACAGCGCGGCGAACTGGGCCGCCACGTGGCGATTTCTACTCAGCGTGTGCTGATTGGTTTCGGTATTGGTGCCGTGCTCGGCCTGGTGCTGGGTGCGCTGATTGGCCTGTCTGCGCCGGTGCGTCTGATTGCCGCACCGACCATTGGTGCGCTGCGTGCCGTGCCATCCCTGGCGTGGGTTCCGCTGCTTCTGCTGTGGATCGGTATCGGCGAGAATTCCAAGGTGACCCTGGTTGCTATTGGTGCGTTCTTCCCGGTATACACCACGGTTTCTGCGGCTCTGGCGCACGTTGACCCCAAGCTTGTGGAGGCGGCACGCGCCTTCGGTCTGAAGGGTCTGCGCCTGTTCACCACGGTTCAGCTTCCCGCGGTTCTGCCGTCGGTCGTTTCGGGTCTGCGTCTGGCGCTGGCTCAGGCGTGGCTGTTCCTGGTCGCCGCCGAGCTGCTGGGTGCGTCCATGGGCCTGGGTTACCTGCTGACCGACTCGCAGAACAACGGCCGCACCGACCGCCTGCTGCTGGCTATTGTGGCGCTGGCGGTGCTCGGTAAGATTACCGACGCCCTGGTGGGTGTTTTCGAGCGCTGGGTGAAGGCGAAGTACCCCAGCAACTAACGCCACCAGCAATTAGCACCACAGCTAAACGCAACACTCAGCACGCGCTGAGTTTTAGGAGAGATGTCCGCCGCGTGGTTGCTCCCGACAGTGAGCAAATCATCGCTACGCGCCGGAGAAAGAAGTCGGCGGGGAAACCTGTCGCCTACTGAATGATGATGATGTGCCCCGCCCCGCGCCCCACAGCAGTGAGCGCGGGGCGGGGTCTTTAAATATTTCGGAATATTACGAACCGACACACAGCATGCCGAATATGACGGGCTCCTTTGCTTCCTGGCCCGGAGCGCGCTTTACTAAGAAGGCAAACCATCCAGAGCGACCGAGAGACCTGGCTCCGTGACGTCGCAGCAACCCCCTCGCCAACGCACACACAGACCCCACGGTCACACAGACAGCGGCACGGCGAGCAAGGGTGCTAATGCCAGCAACCGATGGGAGAATAATGGGACTGCCCACCCCCTACTCGTTCACCGACCCGCTGAACCCCACCCCGAACCCCGCCCTCGAATCTGACGAGGCACGCGTCGCGTTCTGGGAGAAGCAGGCGCAGCGCCTCACCTGGGCTGAGCCCTGGCACACCGCGCACCGCTTCGAGAAGCCGAAGTCCCTCGGCTTCGACGAGGACGGCATCGAACAGTTCAGCATCCCCGAAATTAAGTGGTTCGAGGGCGGCAAGCTGAACGTCGCCTACAACTGCGTAGACCGCCACGTGGAGGCGGGCCGCGGCGACAAGGTAGCCCTCTACTTTGAAGGTGAACCCGGCGACCGCGAAGCCATCACCTACGCAGAACTGCAGCGCCGCATCGCGAAAGCAGCAAACGGCCTGCTGTCCCTGGGCGTGCGCAAGGGTGACCGTGTGGTCATCTACCTGCCCGTCATCCCCGAAACCATTATTTTCACCCTCGCCTGCGCGCGTATTGGCGCGATCCACTCCCTCGTGTTCGGTGGTTTCTCCGCTGAGGCGCTGAAGTTCCGTGTGGAAGACACCGGCGCGAAGGTCCTCATCACCACCGACGGCCAGAACCGCCGCGGCAAGGTCGTTCCCGTGAAGGTGAACGCCGACGAAGCATGCTCCGGTAAGAACAACATCGAACACGTCATCGTGGTGGACCGCACCAGCGCCTCCGACCCGGTAGCGCACGCCGCTGTGCCGTGGACTGAGGGCCGCGACGTCTGGTACCACGACCTGGTGGACGACCAGCCGGACACCCACGCCTACGAACTGCACGACGCCGAGGATCCGCTGTTCATTATTTACACCTCCGGCACGACCGGTAAGCCCAAGGGTCTGGTGCACACCATGGCTGGATACCTGGTGCAGACCGCGTACACTCACGCGCTGCTGTACGATCTGCTGCCGGATTACGTGGACGAGAACGGTGTGCTGCGCCCGGACGAGCTGTCCGCGGTCAACGACCCGGAGAAGGTTGAGTCCACCGTTCACTGGTGCACCGCCGACCTCGCCTGGGTGACCGCGCACACCTACGAAATTTACGGCCCGCTGGTTAACGGTGTTTCCGAGGTGATTTACGAGGGTACCCCGAACACCCCGCACTTCGGTCGCCACTTTGAGGTTATCGAACGCTACGGCGTGACCAACTACTACACCGCGCCGACCCTGATTCGTTCGCTCATGGGTGCGTTCCCGAACGGTCCGGAGCCCGGCAAGTACGACTTCTCGACCGTGCGTCTGCTCGGTTCTGTGGGTGAATCCATTAACCCGGAGGCGTGGCGTTGGCTGCGTCAGCACGTGGGCGGCGGCACCGCGGCGTTCATCGACACCTGGTGGCAGTCGGAGACCGGTTCGACCGTGTGCTCCCCGCGCCCGCACGACCCGGCGTTCGCACCCGAGGGCACCTACCCGGAGGGTACCCCGCACTGCACTCCCCTGCCCGGTTGCGCTACCCGCGCCGTTCCCGGCGTATCCACCCGCGTGGTGGATGAGCACGGCGACCCGGTCGAACCCGGCAAGCAGGGCTTCATCGTGGTCGATAAGATTGGTCCCTCGATGGCTCGTACCGTGTGGCAGAACCCGCAGCGTTACCTGGATTCCTACTGGCGTCACTACGGCGAGCGCGGCTGGTTCCTCGCTGGCGACGGCGCGAAGGAAGACGAAGAGGGTAACGTGTACATCCTCGGCCGTATTGATGACGTGATTAACATTTCGGGTCACCGTCTGTCCACGATTGAGATTGAGTCGGCTCTGGTGACTCACCCGGCTGTGGTTGAGGCTGGTGTCTGCCCCGTGGAGGATGAGCTGACCGGTCACCAGGCGGTCGCCTACGTGACGCTCACCGATGAGGGTAGGGACCTGACTGAGGATGAGCTGAAGGCGGCGCTGACCGCGCACGTGCGTGAGCACATTGGCCCGATTGCTAAGCCGAAGGACGTTGTGGCGGTTGCCGATATCCCGAAGACCCGTTCGGGTAAGATTACTCGCCGTCTGCTCGGTGAGCTGTACCAGGGCCGTTCTTTGGGCGATGTTTCTTCGCTGCAGAATGAGGAGGCGCTGGGCCACATTGCGCAGGTGCTGGTGGATACTGGCCGCGTGAGCGAGGCTGTCTAAGCGCTGTTGCTGGCCTGAACGCTAGGCTGAGCTGAAAGCTGCGCTGAGCTAAAAGCTACATAGAGTAAAGGTGCGGATACCGAATGATGATTCGGTATCCGCACCTTTACTGTTTTATAGAGCCAACAAGGCTCTTTATCGGCGTTGCGCCGCTTAAATCAGACCCAGCGAACGAGCGTGTTCAGCGGTAATGCCGCTCGGCTCAATGTGCTCGGGGCCCTTGTCCTTCTCGGGGTGCTCGGTCGCCTGGAAGCGGATCATCTTCACATCGCTTGCCGCACCCAGGTTCGTGATCATGCCGTCACCGTTCAGGTCCACGGACACCGGCTCGGTGTCGATCTTGCCGTTGCCGTTGAAGTCAATCGGCTGGTTGGCGGGCTTGCCCTTGTACAGGAAGCCAGCCGCGCGGGGGCCGAAGCCGCGCGCCTCGTACAGCTTCGCCTCGTTGAGCATGCGGTACTCGGCGGTGGAGTAGCCGAAGTAGCGGCTACCGTCAGCCATGGGCACGCCGGTGAGGGTGTACTGGTAGTTCATGACGCTGTAGTAGTTGGGCTTGTAGTTGATTTCGTCCCAGCCGCCGTGGCTCAGTGCGAGGTTGTGGCCGAGCTCGTGCACGAACACTGCCACGCGGATGTTGCTGCTTGCCTTGCCCCAGAAGTGCGGGCCGACGGTGACCATAAAGTTACGACCGCCGAAGTTAGCGATACCGGAGGAGTAGCTGTTGTCGTAGTAGTCGCCCCAGATCATGTAGTGGAAGGTGCCTTCGCGGGCGGGGTTGAACTTACCTTCGGTCGCCTTGATTCGGTGGAGCGCCTTGAATTCGCTGTCGAGTGCCTGGTAGCTGATTTCGTTGCCGCCGCCGAGGTTGTACTTGGCGCTGCGGGCGCTACCGGCGTCCAGGTGGATGTTCACACCGGTGGTGCCGTCGGGGTTGCGCATGGGCAGGTCGGCGTAAATCTTGGTGATGCGGTCCAGTTCGTCTTCGCTGGGCAGCAGGCCTGCCATGTAGTCCATCTCTACGAAGATGTCCTTGTGCTTGGGGTTTGCACCCATTGCGGGGAAGTCGACGTCGATTTTGCCGTCGCCGTCGGCGTCGTAGCCCTTCATCTCCCAGGTGTTGGGGATGCCGTCGCCGTCGATGTCGGGGCTGTAGGCGTTTGCCGCGGGGGCTGCGATAGTGCCCAGGCAGAGCACTGCAAGGGAGGCAAGCGTGACGCGTGCACTCTTCATAAATGCCATGTTGTGTTCCTTAAGTGTGTGGTGACCGGTGGTGTTTCTGTGGAGTTTTCCGGGAGGGCGTTCTCCACGGTTTCCATGATGCTCCCGTTTCACGCGCTAGGTGAGCTGGGTGCCGTAATGTTCATACATTGAGGTAAAAGTTGAGATAATTTTGAAGATGAGCTGAATTACATTAGAGTATCAGTAATTCAAATCACATGCATCACCACATTCTTAATGACAAGAGAGATCCCATGACTTCTTCCTCGAACACCACTAATGGCCTGAACCGCCGCGCACTCATCAAGGGTGCCGCATGGAGCACCCCCGTCATCGCAACCGCAGCGGCGGTACCCGCCTACGCGGCGTCCACCGATGCGCAGGAGACCCCGACCATGAGGTTCGGTGTCTTCACTCAGGCGTTCAACTCGAACCCCGCCAACGACTTTGATACCCGCTACGGCCTGGATTCCTACACCGTGCAGGTACCGAACATCACCGCAACCTCCACCACCCCGCAGAGCCGCGGCGGCGGCACTTTCACCCCCGGCGGTAGCGTGGGTGCTGGCCTGTACGGTGGCGCGGGTCTGTGGATTTCTGCACCCGTTAACTCCAAGGGCGAGTTCCAGGGTAGCTCCTGGCTGTACCCTCAGGCGCACCTGCAGGTGACCTTCGAATTCACCTTCCCCACCGCCGAGGACGTCACCGACCCGCTGCTGTGGGACACCGAGAACGACGTTGAGATCCCGGCACTCGCCAAGAGTGCGGGCGGCGCAAAGACCAACAACCCCGCCGTGGCGGCGTTCAACGGCATCGCATACATTGCGAAGTTCTACGAGCCGGTCATCGAAGACAACGTCTGGACCGGCGTACTGGACATCCGCACCTCCGACTACCTGGAAGCCACCGCGAAGGACGGCGTGAGCTACGCGCAGGTTCTGGCTTCGCTGGTTCCGGTGTACTTCACCGAGGTGACCTCCAGCTACACTCTGACCACCACCGCTCAGATCACCAGCGGTAACGTCGCAATGCAGCTGACCGAGGGTGGCGAGTACACCTTCCAGGACCTGGCTGGTTTGCGCGCTTCGGCAACCATCAGCCGCTAAAGTACCGAACATCAGCGAGGGGCCCGGAATCCGTTATGGATGCCGGGCCCCTCGCCCTGTTTAAGGCTCAGCGTATCGGTTACCGCCGACAGCCGCTAGAGGCTAGTCCTTCGCGGGGACCATGCCCTTGGAGCGAGCCAGGTCAGCGGTCATTTCATTGTGGTCAATCTCAGCCGAAAGGTGCTTCTCGGAACGGTACACGCCGCCCTGCGCCTCGGTACCCTCAGCCTGCAGCTTCAAGGTCGCCATATCGTTCGGGGCGGTCAGTTCGGTCAGCTGACCGTCACCGTTCAGGTCAACCGACACCGGCTCGTCATCAATCTTGCCGTTGCCGTTGAAGTCGATACCCTCCCAGGCAGGCTTACGGAAGTACAGCCAGCCGTAGGCGTTACGGCCAAAGCCGGCACGTTCGTCCAGCTTGTTCTCGTCCAGGGTCTTGTAGGCGCGGGTCGAGTAGCTGAACTTCAGCTCACCGCTGGCGCGGCGCACACCATAAATCTGGTACATGTAGTTCATGACGCTCAGGTAGTTCGGCTTGTCGTTCACGTCATCGGTGCCGCCGTGACCCAGACCGAGGTTGTGGCCCAGCTCGTGGATGAAGGTGCCCACGCGCACGTCGGAGGTTGCGGACTTGCCCCAGAAGCGCGGGCCGACGGTCACCACGAAGCCGCGGCCGCCCACGTAGCCCAGACCGGAGGAACCGTACTCGTCGTAGGCGTCACCCCAGATCATGTAGTGGAAGACGCTTTCACGGTTGGGGTCCATGTTCTTGGAGCGGATTTCGGCCCACTTGGTCATGGTGTTGTCGAGCTGTTCGTGCGCCACTTCGTTGCCGCCGCCGAGGTTGTACTTGGCGCTACGGGCGCTACCTGCGTCCAGGTGAATGTTGATGCCGGTGGTGCCGTTCGGGTTGCGCACGGGAAGCTGCGCGAAGGATTCGGTGATGCGGTCGAGCTCTTCTTCGGAAGCGAGCAGGCCGGGCATGTAGTCCATCTCCACGAAGATGTCCTTTTTCAGCGGGTTGGCACCCATGCCGGGGTAGTCCACGTCGATTTTGCCGTCGCCGTCGGCGTCGTAGCCCTTCATTTCCCAGGTGTTGGGGATGCCGTCGCCGTCAATATCGGGGTTGTACGCCTGCGCTGCGGGGGCAGCAACCGAGCTGAGCACAAGCAGTGCCGCCGAAGCGAGCGCGGTACGCACTACGCGAGTTGAGGTCAGAAAAGACATGGGATCTCTCTTCGTGTCTTGACCGCGCGTTAGATTGCTCCATCTGACGTTGCGTACAGTGCATCTCTGGTGAGTAGAAGTATCAAATGGTAGCCAAGCCACGCGGTGCGGTGGTCATGTGTGTCGCTGCCGCCGATATGCAGTCGGCGTGCCGCGAGTGAGCGCGGCATTTAAAAGACAGCGGGTCACTGCCGAACCCTCCGATGGAGGCAAAAGAGCCGTTCTTGGTTCTCTTCTGTTCGACGGTGACCCGCCTCATCATACACAGAGTGCATCTAGTTTGTCCCAGTATTCGCACCGTATCTCAGGTTATGCACCGTTTATGACGTAAAACGTTTTGATAAGCCTTCTATTTAGTGTTTTCTGACTCAGGCTCTGCCTCAGCGTTCTGTGCGGCACCCTTCGCCTCGGAGGTCTTCTTGGAAGCGTAGAACAGACACACGACGGCACCCACCGCCGCGGCGACCAGGGGTAGCATCATGGAATCAGCCATTGCCGCAGCGTAGGGTTCACGTAGAATCTGCGGAAGTACGCCGCCTCCAGCACCGCTGTGAGAGCTACCGCCCGCCGTAGCGGCAGGACCCAACGCGGACAGCTGCGAGGTAATTGCAGAAGCCATAATCGTGGTAATCGCAGCCGACCCGAGCACCGACGCCATCTGGCGGGTCTCGTTGTACACGCCCGAACCAGCACCGGCACGCTGCGGCGGCAGGTTGCGGGTCGCAGACACCGACAGCGGACCCCAAATGCAGGCGTTCGCCGCACCCAGAATAATCATCGGGCCAACCATCAGCCACAGGTTGCCGTCCGCAACCATCGTCGGGCGGAGCAGGGCAAAGCCCACAACCAGCAGCGTAAAACCAATCACGGCAATCCACTTCGGGTCGTTACGGTTCAGACGCGCACCCACCACCGGCGCCAACGCACCCGAGAACAACGCCATCGGGGCAGTCATCAGCGCAGCCTGGGTCGGATCCAGACCCTCCACCTGCTGCAGATACAGGGTCAGCGGGAACGCCATGCTGATAGCGACCACACCCATAGCGGAGATAGCCACATTCGACACGGAGAAGTTACGGTCACTGAAAAGGCTCAGCGGAACCAGCGGCTCACGCGGGTTAATCGCCTGCCACCCGATGAACAGGCCCAGCACCAGAATGCCGGCAATAATCAGGCCCCACACGCTCACCGGAACACCGGTGCCCATGAACGAGTCAGTGATGGTGCCCCAGTCGTAGGTAGCGCCTTCCTGAATACCGAAAACCAGCAGGAACAGACCGACCGCCGAAAGCACCACGCCCAACCAGTCGAAGCTGTGCTTCTTCTGCTCGAACACCGGCACATTACGCCACGCCAAGAACAGGCCGACCAGGCCAACCGGAATGTTGATGAAGAAGATCCAGCCCCAGCCGAGGGTATCCACCAGCACGCCGCCCAGAATCGGGCCGACCAGCGAGGCGACACCCGCAGTCGCACCCCAAATGCTCATGGCGACACCGCGCGCATTCGGCGGGAACATGAGCGTAATCAGAGACATGGTCTGCGGGGTCATCAGCGACGCGCCTAGGCCCTGCACCACGCGGGCAGTAATCAACGACTCAACATTCGGCGCCAGACCACACCACAGGGAGGCAAGCGTAAAAATACCCATACCGATCATGTACAGGTTCTTCTGACCGAAGCGGTCACCCATACGACCGGTAATGAGCAGCGGCACCGCATACGCCAGCAGGTAGGCGCTCGTCACCCACATGCCCTCAGACAGGGACGCCTCCAAATCCTGCAGCATATGCGGCAGGGCGATGGTGACAATATTGCCATCCACCAGGATCATGAAGAAACCAACAACCAGGGACCAGAGAGCAGGCCAGGGCTTGTAGGGTGTCTTCGCCGGGTTACCGACGAGAGGCGCTTTTTTAGGGCGTGAACTCAATGATCCTCCAGGGGATGGGTTGTATGCGGGTAGATGTCCGTGTGTTCAGCATTGCCGCTGAGTGAATGCCCCTAATGTTACTCCTTTTCAGGGGGCGGCTTCGGTTGCTTTACCCTTATTCAACTCTTCACGGCGCGTACGCGCGGCAACCAGGCAACAGGCACCCCGCACCCTCTAGACTGAAGCTATAGAAGCTAATCCGGGCGCCACCACTGGCGCTCACCCCCATCAGACCACCCTCAATGAGACGACCCCGGGAGGACCCATGGGTTTCTTTGATTTCTTCACCGACCGCACCCCGGCAGAACCCGCCGAAATCCGCCTCGTCGCTTTCGTGCGCGGCAAGGTGCAGGGTGTGGGCTTCCGCTGGTGGTGCGCCGGAACCGCCAAGCCCATGGGCCTGACCGGCTACGCCGAGAACCTCGACGACGGGCGCGTGAAGGTCGTTGCGGAGGGTACCGCCGCCTCCTGCGCTCGCCTGGTGGATATTCTGCGCGGCGGCGACACCGCCGGGCGCGTGGATGAGGTGCTCGTCGAGTGGGAGGAGCCGAGCGGCTCGTTCCGCGGCTTCGGCATTCGGTAGTAGTCCCCCGTTCTTTATGTAGGGCGCGCCGGGTGTCATCCTTGCTGTGAGGAGACGCCCGACGCGCCCTTTGCTATGCGCGGGTTAGTTTCTCGGTTCTCCACAGAACACTGCGCCAGTTTGCCCTAAAGCCTTAGTTAACCCCAGAGCCTAGTGAGCCCAGAGCGCCGCGAATTGCGCGCGGGTCATATCGGCGCGGCGCACCCGATGCTGCACCGGGTGACCGTTCTCGTCGGGGCGGCCGGAGTTCGGGTCAATATCGTCGTAGATGCCGGTGAAACCCGCTTTAACCGCCACTCGTTCGGATGCCTCGTTACCCGCCAGGGCGGTCCAGCGGACGGTATCAAGGCCCAGCCCGAGCGGGTCGAAAGCGTAGCCGAGGACGGCTCGCAGCGCTTCGGTCATATAGCCTTTTCCGCGCGCCTTCGGGGCGGTGTAATAGCCCAGTTCGGCGCGGGTTCCGGGGTTTTCGGGGGTGCCGTCAGGTAGGCGCAGCTCGATACTCCCCGCGAACACGCCGGAGACGTCAATCGCCCAGCGCTGGATTTGCCCGGCGGCAATCTGGCGGGCGGTGGTGAGTAGGGAGTCCTCGGCATCGGCGCGCATGTAGTTCAGCGGTACGCGGGTGTAGCGAATCATTTGCGGGTCGCGGCAGGCTTCTACGATGTCGGGGATATCCGCCTCGCGCAGGTGGCGCAGGGTGAGGCGTTCGGTAATGAGTTCGGGCTGGCTGGGCTCTGCATGTTCGCTGTGTTCTGAGAAGTTACTGTGTTCGGGGGTCATGATTCGAGCTTAAACCCTCAGGTTTGTGCGCCGGAAAAGCTTTTGTGAGCATCCTAGAATGCTCGGTGATGCAAATCATAGTTAAACACTTCTGTTTTAATGCGTCATCACTTGATTATTATGAATTATTCATAATAAAATAGTTATCGAGCCCGCCCACTGGGCAGTAAGAATAAGCGCCGCGCAACGAATCCGCGCGGCACGAAGCAGAAAGAAGAACACTATGGCAGTTCTGACCATCGGCGACCAGTTCCCCGCATACGAGCTCACCGGCGTTGTCCCCGGTAAGCTGGCTGACATCGAAGCAACCAAGCCCGAAGACTACTTCACCACCGTCTCCTCCGAGGGTCTGGACGAAGACACCTGGCGCGTCGTCTTCTTCTGGCCGAAGGACTTCACCTTCGTTTGCCCCACCGAGATTGCAGCATTCGGCAAGCTCGCTGACGAGTTCGAGGCACGCGACACCCAGGTGATCGGTGTTTCCGTTGACAACGAGTACACCCACTACGCATGGCGCCGCTCCCACGAAGAGCTCGTGGACCTGCCCATCGTCATGGCATCCGACCTCAAGCGTGAGCTGGTTAGCGCACTGGGCATCCTGAACAAGGACGGCGTTGCAGACCGCGCAACCTTCATCATCGACCCCCACAACACCATCCAGTCGGTCTCCATTACCGCTGACTCCGTCGGCCGTAACACCGACGAGGTGCTCCGCCAGCTGGACGCACTGCAGTCCGACGAGCTGTGCGCATGCAACTGGAAGAAGGGTGCAGCAACCATCGACGCATTCAAGGAGATGAAGTAATCCATGAGCATCGATAACCTGCGTTCGGCTCTGCCTTCCTACGCGAAGGACATGAACCTCAACCTGTCCTCCCTGCCCCGCATCACCTCCCTGTCCGAGCAGCAGCTCTGGGGCGCAATCCTCGCAACCGCAGCAGCAACCAAGGTTGACTCTGTCGTTGTTGAGATTGCTGCAGAGGCTAAGGATCACCTGAGCGACACCGCTTACGAGGCTGCTCTGGGTGCTGCATCCATCATGGGCATGAACAACATCTTCTACCGCACCCGTGGCTTCCTGAACGGTGCATACGATGACCAGCGCGCAAACCTGCGTATGCAGATCATCGGCAAGAACGGTGGCATTGAGAAGCTGGACTTCGAGATGTTCGCTCTGGCAGTGTCCGCAGTCAACGGCTGCTCCCACTGCGTTGAGGCTCACGAGCACACCCTGCGTGAAGAGGGCGCAACCAAGGAGCAGGTCAACGACCTGATCCGTATTGCTGCAACCCTCGGTGGCGTGGCACAGGGCATTCAGCTGGCTGAGGCACTGGGCTAAACCCACTAAGCGTTAGAGCTTACACAGAAGCGGCGCATCCACCCCTTTACGGGTCGGATGCGCCGCTTCCTTTATGTCCTCAAGCCCAGCAACGTGTTGGGCAGCAGTTTCTAAATTCCCCCGATTTGGCGCTATACAATGCCTGTATGCGGTACTGTATTTTGGACTCCACCAGCCCCCTTCCCAGCGTGGAAGAACTTACTGAGCTTTACGATTCTGTGGGCTGGAGTGCCTATACCAAAACACCCGAACGTCTCGTCCCGATGGTGGAGGGGTCGCGGTATCTCTACACCGCACGAGAGGCAACCACGGACGGAACGGGACGGCTCGTCGGGCTAGTCCGCGCCGTCGGGGATGGACACTCTATCGCCTACATTCAGGACCTCCTAGTGCATCCGCACGCCCAACGACAGGGCATTGGTTCTGCGCTTCTAAAGCGTGTCATTGAGGACTTTGACCGAGAAGACATTCGACAGCGACTCATTACTACCGACGTCGGTACTGAACACGCCGTTGCGCTCTACAAACGCTACGGCTACGCCCCCGTAGAGGCGGCAGGATGCATCACCCTTGCATGCTATCGATAAGGCAATATCGCATGCGGCTTGATACGGCTTAACTCGTTCAAGCTGGCTGAGGCACTGGGCTAAACCCACTAAACGTTAGAGATTACACAGAAGCGGCGCGTCCACCCCTTTACGGGTCGGATGCGCCGCTTTGTTTTAGCTACATTTGTTTCAGCTGGTCGTCGAGTCCGCTCGCAGGGCGGCATCCCAGCCGCTCGCCAGGCGCGTCGCCGCGGCCACCAGAGCCACCAGATCCTCGGCGTACACCGGGGTCGAGCGCACGCCCGCACACCAGTCAATCGTTCCCAAACCCAGCCAGGGCTTACCGGGGAAGAACTCGCGCCGCAGCGCCACACGGCGCTTACCTAAGGCGCGGCGACCCGGCACGTACCCGCCGCGGCTGATGAACAGCGCCTCGCGGCCCTCGGACTCCACTAGCGCCTCCAGTGCCCTCAGCGCAGGAACCCAGCTCGGTTCCCCCACGCTCGCCAGGTCGGCCAGTTCGGGATACTCGCTCTCGTGCTCCGCCACGCTCACGCCTAGGATGTACTGGTAGCGCACCTGCCCGAGCTCCTGCGGCAGGCCGCGGTCGGCGGTCTGAATCGTACCGCACAGGTGCCGAACGACCGGCTCACCCTCGGCGTTCACGCCGGCCAGGGGCTCGCCGTCCCGGTAGATTGCGGGGCCGTCCAGGTAGAGCCCCACCGCGCCGGTACCCGTGATGTTGGGGCGCACCGACCAGCCGGGAAGCGCCTCCTCCAGGCGGGGCACCACGCCCCGCAGGATTTCGAAAACTTCGTCACGCGATACCGTCACGGCGGCTCCTTTCACCTTACGCAGATAACGATTTGCAATGTGGCCCGGTCTATCAAACGACCGGGCCACATGCCTCTAGTATTCGTCTAGACCCAGCTTAGCGAGCGCTCCGCTTACGGGAGGGTAGCCACACCATGAGCGCCGACAGCGCCGCACCGGCAAACATCATGATTGCCATAGACTCCACCGCATTCAGGGGGCTCAATGCTAACAGTAGCGAAGAAATGATGCCGCTACCGTACTGGAAAGAACCCAGCGCAGAAACAATCATGACAGAGCATTGGGGGTGGAGATTCACTCATTCTACGCCCACCTTTTAGCGCGCCCACAAGCTTCTCCGTTACGTCTCAGAGCTCGTCATGAGCACCTTTCAACTAGGAGCAGAGGCAGCAGCGGGTCTACAATAAATCGGTGCCAATTCAGGTACGCGCACAGGCAAACAGAGCCGGATGCGGTGATAACGTCGTCACCCGACCCCCCCGTTGCGCGCACTTCCCCTACCGGCACACGCATCACGTACGCAGGAGAACGCCCATGCACGAGCTCTTTGACCCGGATCAGGTATTCCGCATCGTCGACATTGCCGCCGTTGTCGCTAACGGCCTGCTCGGCGGTGCTGTGGCGCGCGCCTTCCGATTCGACATTGTGGGCTTCCTGCTGCTCGCGGTCGCCTGCGGCATGGGCGGCGGTATGATCCGTGACATCCTACTGAACTCCGGACTGCCCGTGGCACTCACTGACGGCGGCTACTGGGTGGGTGCTATCGGCTCCTCGATTCTGGCGTACAGCATCGACTTGAGTGCCCGCTGGGCGACCCGAACCATGCTCATCATTGACTTCATCGGTATGGGTGCGTGGGCGGCAACCGGCACCATTAAGTCCCTGAACTTGGGCCTGCACTGGCTGCCCGCTATTGCACTGGGTGTGACCACCGCGGTCGGTGGCGGCGTTATCCGTGACATTATGGTCAATCGCATCCCGGCGATCTTTGGCGGTAACTCCCTGTACGCAACGGTCGCGTTTGTGGGTGCTTCTGAAACCGCTCTGGTAACCGGCTTGTTCCACCGCCCTAACCTGGCGATGGCACTGTCTATTTTCTTGTGTCTGGTGTTTGGTGTGCTCTCCCATATGAAGAATTGGCAGCTGCCGACTACCCCGGCTGAGCTGCGTGTGCCTCGCCCGCGTCTCTTCACTTTTGGTAAGCAGGAGGACCGTGCCGTTGCTAATGAGGGCTGGGCCCCTGGTGCTCCGCTCACTGAGCAGCTTGAGGTGATTAATGCTGAGCAGCTGGAGGAGTACCGCCGCTCTAAGGGGCTTTCGGAGTAAAAGCTATATATGTTGAATATAGAATATGGGCTGGTTTCCGCACGTCAGATGATTATCTGACCGGCAGAAACCAGCCCATATTCGCTATGTACAGTACGGCTAAATCGTGTACTCGGTGCTGTCGTACACGGTCAAGAACTTACGGATACGCTCATCATCCGAAGCAAAGAAACCGGCCGGCTCACCGTTATAGCGCAGGGTACCGTTCTCCAGGAACACGATACGATCCGCAACCTTCTTCGCAAACGCCATATTGTGCGTCACGATGACCAGGGAGCGGCCCTCCTTCGCCAGCTGCATGAGCACGCGGATCACCTCCGCCTCCAGCTCGGGATCCAGCGCACTCGTCGGCTCATCAAAGAGCAGGTAGGAGGGTTCCAACGCCAAGGCGCGGGCAATCGCCACACGCTGCTGCTGACCACCAGAGAGAGCGTCCGGGTAGGAATCTACCTTGTCGGCAAGACCCACCTTCGCCAGCAGCTCGCGGGCACGCTCCTGCGCCTGCTGAGCGCTCAGGGTGCCGTTGAGGGTCGGGGCGAGCGCCACGTTCTTCAGCGCCGTGTAGTTCGGGAACAGGTTGAACTGCTGGAACACCATCGCCGAACGGGAGCGAATATCACGCACCTGCGCGTCGGTGAGCTTCTGGCTGTAGTCCACCTGCGCGTCGTCAATGGTGAGCGTGCCGGACTGCGGGGTTTCCAGCAGGTTCAGGCAGCGTAGCAGAGTGGACTTACCGCTACCGGACGGGCCCAGAATCACCGTGGTCTCACCGTCGGGGATGTCCAGGCTGATGTTCTTGAGCACCTGCGTATCGCCAAAGCTCTTCGACAGGGAATCAACGCTAAGCATTGTTGCTCCTCACGTAACGGTTGCTGTACTTCTCCAGGGCCGACTGTGCGGCGGTCAGCAGAGTGAAAATCACCAGGTAAATGATGGCGACCTCGGAGTACATTGCCAGCGGCTCGAAAGTACGCGACGCGATCTGCTTACCGGTCTGGAACAGGTCAACCATCGAAATAACCGACACCAGCGAGGTGCCCTTAATCAGGTCGATGAAGTTGTTGCCCAGGTTCGGCAGAGCAATACGCACCGCCTGCGGAATGACCACGTGGCGCAGGGTCTGCATGCGGGTGAAGTTCAGGGTTGCCGCCGCCTCAAACTGGCCGCGCGGAATAGCCGCCACCGCCGAGCGGAAGGTTTCCGCCACGTACGCGCCGGTGTGCAGGCTCATCGTGATGATCGCGGCACTCCACACGTCCAGGGCAATACCGACCTTCGGCAGGCCGTAGAAGACGATGAACAGCTGCACCAGCAGCGGGGTGCCGCGGAAGACCCAGATATACAGCCAGGCCAGCCAGTTCACCGGGGCGAAGCGGCTCGTGCGCGCGCCGGCGGAGATGATGCCCACCAGCAGTGCCACCGCGAAAGAAATCAGCGACAGCGGAATAGTCACTGCCAGGGTCGAGCCCAGCAGCTGAGGCAGGGACTCAGCCCAAAGATTCAGGTAGCGTTCCATGAACGGAACTCAGCTCCTTTAATTAGTTCTTCGGGGAGAGGTCTTCGCCCACGTACTTCTCGTAAATCGCCTTGATGTCACCGTTCTGTAGGTGCTTCTTCAGCGACTCGTCGATAGCGTTACGCAGGGCGTCCTGGCCCTTAGGCAGCAGGATGGAGGAGTTGCTGCCGGTGCCCAGGTCACCGGAGAGCAGGCGCAGGTTAGCGTCCGGGTGCTCCTTGAAGTACTCGGCGAAGGACACGGAGTCGTTCGCGGTCATCTCGGCGCGGCCCGACAGGACCTGCTCGATGGCCTCATCGAAGCCGGATACGACCACAATCGAGGCGCCCTTCGCCTCCACCATCTTGCGGAAGTTCGAGGTTTCGGACTGTGCCGAGGAGTGGCCGGAAATCTCGCTCACGTTCTGCAGGGAGGAGTCCTTCTTCACGGCAACCTTCGGCTCCGAGTACAGGTAGGGTACGGAGAAGTCGTACTTCTGCTTGCGCTCGTCGGTTGCGGAGACATTGTTGATGACGATGTCGTAGCGGTCGGCGTCCACACCGGCAATCAGCGAATCCCAGGGGGTCTCGACGAATTCGGCGGTCACGCCCAGGTCCTTGGCGATCAGGTCGGCGATTTCCTTCTCGAAGCCGACCAGGGTGCCGTTGGACTCGTGGAAGGAGAAGGGACGGTAGGTGCCCTCCAAACCCACGCGAATCTTGCCGGCGGACTTGATGGCCTCCAGCTTGTTGGCGCTGGATGCGGAGGTGCTGCTGCTGGACGAGCCGCACGCTGCGAGCAGTGCAGCCAGGCCGGTGAAGGCGGTGCCTGCGAGGACGGTGCGGCGGTTAATCATTGCGGACATGGTTCTTCCTTTGCGTCGTAGTTGATGCTCTTGTAGTTGCGGGCTGTCACCCTGAGGTAACCCGGGGGCATCATGCGGTGTGCCCCTCTCTGCGGGTGCAACGCTGGCTATCCTACAGCTATTCCCGGTGGGAAAGAATTCAACGTAACATTCCGTCATATTCTCTCGTCAATACGGGAAAAGCGGCTGAGACATCAACCACGACGCGGTGTCGGAAGTCCTGGCGGGTGAGCCCTTTCCGGGCCCCTTCCGAGCCTTTCACGAAAGCTTAGGAGGCGGGGCTCAAGTCCTCGCTCACATGCTTCTCGAAAATTGCTTTGAAGTCACCGTTGCCCAGGTGCTTCTTGATGGAGGCGTCAATCGCATCCTTCAGCGCGGTCTGGTTCTTAGGCAGCAGAACGGCGACGTTGGTGCCGGGGCCGACCTCACCATCCAGCAGGCGCAGGTTGGCGTCCGGGTGCTCCTTGAAGTACTCGGCGAAGGACACGGAGTCGTTGGCGGTCAGCTCAGCGCGGCCGGTGAGCACCTGCTCGATTGCTTCATCGAAGCCGGTGACCTCGATGATGGTGGCACCGCGTTCCTCCACGAGTTTGCGGTAGTTGCTGGTGGCACTCTGGGCGGCGCTGTGGCCGGAAATCTCAGAAGCGTTCTTCAGGCTCGAGTCCTTCTTCACGCCCACGCGGGCACGGGAGTGCGCGTAGGGCACGGAGAAATCGTACTTCTTCTTACGTTCCTCGGTGGGTGCCACGTTATTGAGCACGATGTCGTAGCGGCCCGCGTCCACGCCGGCGATAAGCGAGTCCCAGGGGGTTTCGATGTACTCGGCGGTCACGCCCAGGTCCTTGGCGAGGGTCTCGGCGATGTCGTACTCGAAGCCGGCGAGCTTACCGGAGGCGTCGTGGTAGGTGTAGGGGCGGTAGGTACCCTCCACGCCGATGCGGATTTTGCCCGCGGACTTGATGGACTCCAGCAGGTTGGAGGAGCTCTGTGCGGAGCCTGCGCTGGAGCCGTTACCGCCGGAGCAGGCGGCGAGCAGGCCGGTGGTTCCAGCAAGGGCCGCGCCCAGTAGCAGGGAGCGTCGGTTCAGCACGGTGGAAGTGTTGAGAACGGTCATTCTTGGTTCCTTAATCTACGTTGATGCGTGGTGTGAAAGTTGAAATCTGCGGTATGGACCGGCGACACATGTCTAGCCAGCGACGTTCGCCAGCGGTATGAACCGGCGGCACGAACCTAGCCGGCGAAGGCGGCCTTCAGACCAATCTCCAGGGCAGCGATGAGGTCCTGAACATCCTCGATGCCGATCGCCAGGCGCACGAGGCGGTCGTCCACGCCGAACTCATCGCGGTGCTCCTGGGCGTAGGCGCCGTGCGTGGTGTGCGCGGGCAGGCTCACGAGCGATTCGATACCGCCCAGGCTCACAGCATTCACGAAGATTGGCAGGGCGCGGGCGAAGGCCTGCGCATCGCCGCCGTCCTTGAGTAGCAGCGAGAAGACGGAGCCGATACCGCGTGCCTGGCGGGACTGCACCTCCGCCTGTTCCTCGGAGGAGCTACCGGCGTAGAAAATCTTCTCCACCTCGGGGCGCTCGGAGAGGAACTCGATGAGCTCGCGGGCGTTCTGCTGCTGACGATCCAGGCGCAGGGCCAGAGTCTTCACGTCCTGCAGCAGGCGGTAGGAGTCAATCGGGGGCAGCAGCGCGCCGCTGACGAGCTGACCGCGGTGCAGCAGAACCGCCAGGTCGGGGTCGTTCGTCGCCGCAACACCGGCGAGCAGGTCGGCGTGACCTGCAAGGAACTTGGTGGCGGACTGCACGGTGATGTCCGCGCCAAGCTCCAGGGGACGCTGCAGGTACGGGGTCATGAAGGTGTTGTCCACAATCAGCAGGGCTCCGTGGCGGTGCGCCAGCTCCGCAACCGCGGCAATGTCGGTGACCTGCAGGGTGGGGTTCGTGGGGGTCTCAAGGAAGACGACCTTCACGTCCGGGGTAAAGTCCTCATCGCTCAGGGTCGTGAAGTCGCTGATGAAGCGGGTCTTCACAGCGCGTTTAGTCAGCTCGGTGGTCGCGAAGCGGTAGGTGCCGCCGTAGGTCGGCATGCCCAGCAGCAGGGTGTCGCCCGCCTCCAGAACGCCGAGGGCCGCCGCGGTGGCCGCCATGCCGGAGGGGTACGCGTAAGCGTGCTCCGCACCCTCGAGGGCGGCGAGGGTCGCCTGCAGGTTATCGCGGGTGGGGTTCGCGCCGCGCTGGTACATGTAGGTGGTGTCCTCACCTGCGGTACCGAAGGTGCTAGCCAGGTAGACCGGCGGCACGGACGCATCGTAGCGGGCATCGTGCACGGCGTGGATGGTGCGGGTCGTGAAACCGGTCGGTTCGAGCTGATTCTGCTGACTCATGGTAGTTCTCTTTCGTCCGGGCTACCCCGAACGCGGGTGTAGCTGTGTGTGTCGTCGTGTATCCGGGATTTACCCTACCCGCATTTTTTATGCCGTTCTAGCCCCGAGTCACGGGGGTTAATATGTTCACGCAACGTCATATAAAAATGCGGTGAGGGTACACAAAATACCCGCATTAAAAACATTCTTTTACATTGAAAGAAATACAATAATCCGGGTATTTTGAGTAATTATTATGGGTGACATTACACCGCGTATTTAGGGCACCTCGAATCACGCGATACGGTCGTGCGGTGCCTCATGTTCAGGGACTATGCCTGATGCGCCAGGGCTGCGGTCAGGCCGCGCTCCAGGTCCTCGATGATGTCCTCAATCTCCTCGATACCAATCGCCAGGCGGATGAGGTTGTCACTCACGCCGTACTCGTCGCGGTGCGCCTGCGTGTAGGCGGCCTGCACCATGAGCGCGGGGCGAACCACCAGGGACTCGATACCGCCCAGGCTCACCGCGTGGGTGAAAATCTTCAGAGCTTCAAGGAAGGCGGGCAGATCGGCGCCGTCCACCAGTTCCATGGAGATGAGCGCACCCAGGCCGTTCGCCTGGCGGGCGTGCACCTGCGCCTCGTACTCGCTGTGCGAACCCGCGTAGAGCACGCGCTTCACGGCGGGGCGCGCCTCCAGGTAGTTGATGACCTCGATGGTGTTCTTCTGCTGCTGAGTCAGGCGCAGCTTGAGGGTCTTGACCTCCTGCAGCAGGCGGTAGGAGTCGGTGGGCGAAAGCATTGCGCCGGTAATCATCTGCAGGTGCCAGAGGCGCTCAGCGAGCGCGTCATCGTTGGTTGCGGCGACGCCTCCGAGCAGGTCCGCGTGGCCGCCCAGGTACTTGGTGGCGGACTGCACGCTGATGTCCGCGCCCAGGTCGAGGGGCTTCTGCAACAGCGGGGTCATGAAGGTGTTGTCGACGACCACGATTGCGCCGTTACGGTGGGCAATTTCGGCGATGGCGGCAATATCGCTCACGCGCAGTAGCGGGTTGGAGGGGCTCTCCAGGAATACCATGGTCACGTTGTCGGCGAAGTCCTCGTCGGTGAGGGCCGTGAAATCGCCGATGAAGCGGGTCTTGACGCCGCGGGCGGGCAGTTCGATGGTTGCGAAGCGGTAGGTGCCGCCGTAGGAGGGCATACCCAGCAGCAGGGTTTCGCCTTCCTTGAGGATGCCGAGGGCGGCAGCGGTGGCGCCCATTCCGGAGGGGTAGGCGAAGGCGTGCTTGGCGCCTTCGAGGGTTGCGAGCGTGGTTTCGAGGGCCGCGCGGGTGGGGTTGCCGCCGCGCTGGTAGTCGTAGGGGCCTTCGGTGCCGTCACAGGGCTGGGCGTAGGTGGTGGTCGTGTAGATCGGAGGCAGGATGGAGCCGTACGGGTTGTCGCGGTCCGTAGTGTGAATTGCCTTCGTGGTAAATCCGGTCATGCTGTCCTCGGCTAAGGTTGGGCATAAAATGCGGGGGATAAATATATTGCTAGCTTATGGCTCTTTTTAGTGGCTGACTAGTTTTTTCTTTTCTGTGACCGAGTGACTTTTTATGACTGAAAAATAGCGTTATATTTCGACATTTTAGACATATATTTCGTCATATTTCGGGCGTGAAAAGACCCGGCGGTCGGTACACGTGTGTGCTGAGTACCGGCCGCCGGGCTCCACACTAGGATACCGGCTTACGGTGCGAAAGCGTAAGGGTAGGTTTACCTTAAAGCTGAACCGCCCTCCACAAGGGGCGATGCTACGCCCTCATTCTCACTCAGAACGTGCCGGATGCTCTGCTGGGCATAGCAGGAGGGGCGTGCCCGGGAATCACCCCGGGTACGCCCCTCCGCTTACTCTCATGAGTATGTCAGCGTCATAATGCGAGGTAACTGCAGGGCCGACGCCGTTTTTTAGAAGATTTTCTGCGAACCTACGCCAACGCAGTAGCTCTCGTTCTGCTCCACTAGAGCTTTTATCGCTTTCCATGCCTCTCGCTGACGACGGGTGTTTCCTTGCAAAAGGGCGACGTTAGCGAAGCTGACCAACATACCTTTCGGGTCCGCTTCGCGAAGGTCCTTAGCAAAAATTTTTGGCTTTGCCGAAGTGTCAGTAGTCGGCATCATCCAGAGACGAGAACCGTGAGCTACACGGTTTCGTAAAGTGGTCAGAGACTTAAGACGACCTTCAAAGTGCTTATGGTTTACGCCCATATACTCTGCGGTCTTTTTGTAAAGCAGCAGCTTTTCAGCATCTCCAGACTCGGTGGAGGTTTCTGAAGCATAACTTTGGACCACCGCATGGGAGAGAAGCCCCAAGGAAAACGAATCAACAACAGACCACAGAGGAAGTTCCTTTTGCATCATCTTTCGAAGCTCCTCAATGTCCTCCCAATCGTCCAAGTTTTCAGAGGGGGTTTTAGAGGAACCTTTTCCGCAGGATTTCCACCAAGCCTCGATTCGCTCGCGAACATACGGTTCACGGTATCGCAGGATGTGCCGCATCATATCTTTGATGAGCGCATCTACTGGCCTGTCCTGATTCATGCAGATATACGCATCCGGGTTGAGGTACTCATGGGGACTACGGTAAGTGCAAAATACGTCCACCCATGCAGCTCGAATCGCCTGTTCGCTCTGCCTCATGTACCCGTACAAGAGGGAAGAGACCGCAACATCCATACGCACAATATCTAAAACGTCCGAGATGTCTGGATTCTCAGGCAGAAGCCCCTCGTTCTTGTATTTGTTGTAATTACGAAAATATCCCAGAAGGTAGTGGAAATTAGAGCATGCAAGCATGTCTCGGTCATCGTCGCTCAGGGTTATTCCCTGAGGAAAATACCTCTTAGCAACAAGGTATTCCTTCTGATCCTCTATTGAAGGTAGAAATACGCACGATTCCTTGGGCAATGCCGTTGCTCTCCTTACTTCGGTTCGCCGTAGAACCGAACATACAAAAGGACCCCCTCGAGATGCGCTTAGGTAAACCCAGAGGCGGAGGGGGGACTGTTAGTACAACAATAGCATTGGAGCTACACGCTCTCAAGGAATCTGGACGTTTTCCATGGTTATCTTCTGGTTGCTTATATCACTGCATCGTCCTCAATGAAGGAGGGGCGTGCCCGGGAATCACCCCGGGTACGCCCCCTCCATTCAGACGCTGACAAGCGCCTAATTTTTGTAATTACAAGCCATAGCCGCGGCTTACACAGCACAGGCTACTTCGACAGCACCTGACGCTTCGAAGAAATCACCCCCGTATTGAAACCAGCCAAGTGCAGACCACCGTGGAAACGCGCATGCTCAATCTTCACGCACTTATCCATCACCACGTTCAGGCCGGCAGCCTCACCAATCGCGGCAGCCTCCTCGCTCCAGGAGCCCAGCTGCATCCAGACGGTCTTAGCGCCCAGGTCAACAGCCTCCTGCACCACGCCCGGCAGGTCCTCATTACGACGGAAAATCTCCACCAGATCCGGGACCTCCGGCAGGTCCTGCAGCGACGGGTACACCGGCTGACCCAGCACAAGCTTGCCCTTCGCCGCCAGAATCGGGTTCACGAAGTACAGCTTGTACGGCGACGCCGACTGCAGGTACGTCGCCACGAAGTAGGAGGCACGCGAAATCTTATCGCTCATACCCACAATCGCAATCGTGCGGGTATTACGCAGAATGTTCAGACGCTCAGGGGCGGAAGGACCCACCCAGGTTCGCTTCTCAGTCATTACTTCTCCTCCTGAGTGGTAGTAGGCAGGGAGCAGGATGCGCCAGCAGCAGCCTCAGCGGCGGCGGCGTCCTCGGCGGCCTTAGCGGCGGCAACCGCCTCCTCAGCCTCCACAATCTTGTCTGCGCTGGACTCGCCCACACGCTCACCGGCGTGGTTCAGGCCGGTCGCGTAGGTCAGCGCCTGGTCCAGGTCCCAGATGATGTCTTCAACGTCTTCCAGACCCACCGAAATACGGATCAGGTCCTCACCGACACCGCCAGCCTTCAGCTGCTCAGCGGTCAGCTGCTGGTGCGTGGTCGAACCCGGGTGCAGAACCAGGGTGCGGGCGTCACCAATGTTCGCCAGGTGGCTTGCCAGCTGCAGGGCACCAATGAACTCGCCACCGACCAGACGGCCGGAAGCCTTCTCAGTCGCCTTCACACCAAAGGAGAACACGGAACCGACACCCAGCGGCAGCAACTTCTTCGCGCGCTCGTGGTGCGGGTGGTCTTCCAGGCCGGCGTAGTTCACGTAGGCGATACGCTCATCCTCAACCAGCCAGTTCACGACCTGCTTAGCGTTGGCGAGGTGCGCGTCCATGCGCTGCGGCAGGGTCTCAACACCCTGCAGCAGGTTGAACGCGGCCTGCGGGCTCAGCGACGGGCCGAAATCACGCAGCTGCTCGGAACGCAGCTTGGTCAGGAAGCCGTACTCGCCGAAGTTACCCCACCAGGACACGCCGTTGTAGGAGGGAACCGGCTCGGTCATGGACGGGAAGTTGCCGTTACCCCAGTTGAAGCGGCCGGACTCGACGACAATACCGCCGAGGGTGGTGCCGTGGCCGCCCAGGAACTTGGTGACCGAGTGAATGACAATGTCGGCACCGTGCTCGAGGGGGCGAATCAGGTACGGGGTGGACAGGGTTGCGTCCACAACCAGGGGAATACCCGCCTCGTGTGCGACCTCTGCGAGGCCTTCCAGGTCGGCAACCTCACCGGAGGGGTTCGCCACGATCTCGGTGTAGATTGCTTTGGTGTTCTCGGTCAGTGCCGCCTTGTAGTCGGCGGGGTCGGTGCCGGGCACGAAGGTGGTCTCAATGCCGAAGCGGCGCAGGGACACGTCCAGCTGGGTGACGGTGCCGCCGTACAGCTGCGAAGAAGCAACAATGTGGTCGCCCTGCTGGCACAGAGCCGCGAAGGTGATGAACTCGGCAGCCATGCCGGAGGCGGTCGCTACCGCACCGATGCCGCCTTCGAGGGAGGCGATGCGCTCCTCCAGCGCGGCGACGGTCGGGTTGGACAGGCGCGAGTAGATGTTGCCGTACTTCTGCAGGGAGAAGAGGTTCGCGGCATCGTCAGCGTCTTTGAAGACGAAGGAGGAAGTCTGGTAGATAGGGACCGCGCGGGCACCGTGTTCAGCGTCGGGGGTGCCGCCCGCGTGTAGTGCGCGGGTGCGGAAGCCGAAAGTGTGTTCAGCCATTGGTTTGCTCCTGGTGTATCTGCCCGCCTGTGTGCGGGGAGTCGATAGTGGCTCGACTTTATACTGTGCCACCGGCGGCGGGGTCCACCAAGTGCGGGTACCTATATGTCGTTTATTGCGGATTATGACGGGGCATCATATCAGCCGTCATAACAGAAGTTGTTATGACGGTTGTTATGATGCGCGGTCAATGAAACCGACAGGAATACCCGGTTTTTGCCTGCAATTCCGGGGTTTTCAAGATTCTAGGCGCAAGGAAAACAGCGCATCATATCAACATCATCACAGGATCATAACAATATCATCGCAGAAATTGTTATGATGCTGTTATGACGTTGCTATGACGTTCACCAAGAAGTAGCCATCGGGAGCATGCATGGAAACAAACACCACCGAACTCATCGAAAACCTACGCCGTAGCCAGGCTGAAAACGGGCGAGTAGAAGTCAAAGCTGCAGCTGGCGGGTTCCCCAAGTCCGTTCTTGAAACCGTTAGTGCCTTCGCCAATGGAGACGGTGGCACCATTCTTCTTGGCCTGACCGACCCGGCAGAAGGTCTACAGCCAGTTGAAGGTTTCAACGCACAGGCAGTCCACGACGCATCCGTTGAGGCAATCCGTTCCAAGATCACACCTCGACCCCCGGTAGATATTCAGATTGAGGCGGCAGACGAGCAGCACCGTATCGTGCGCATCGATGTGCTCCCCGGCGACCCGACGCAGAAGCCCTACTACATCGAAGCAAACGGCATGTATAACGGCTCCTACCAACGCGTCGGCGAGGCCGATATTCGCCTCACCAAGTACGAGATTGACCGCTTCCTAGAGAACCGCAGTCAGCCCCGCTACGACGAGGAGCTGGTCAGCGAGGCAAGCTTCAAGGACCTCTCTCCCACCCTTGTGAGTGCCTATGTCGCTCGCCTCCGCGAGGAGCAGCCGCGCGTTTTTGCGGCGCTTTCTGACCGTGAGGTTCTTCTGCAGGCACGCATTCTACGCATCGATTCTGAGGGCCGAGAAGTGCCCACTCTTGGGGCGCTTCTCGCCATGGGATCCTACCCGCAGGCGTTCTTCCCGCAGCTGATGATGAGCGTTGTTGTTCTTCCCGGTGAAGAGCTTGGTGAGGTCACTGAGGACGGTCGACGTTTTCTGGACAATCACAGCTGTACCGGGCCTATCCCCTCCATGTTGGATGAAGCTATGGGCGTTTTGGTTCGCAATATGCGCAAAACGTCCACGATGGAGGGCCTCAACAGTAGCGGTATCGGGCGGGTTGAGCGCTACGAGTATCCGCTGGAGGCTATCCGCGAGCTCTTGGTTAACGCCCTCATGCACCGCGACTACTCGCCGGGTGCGTGCGGCTCGCAGGTGCAGGTTGAGCTCTACACCAACCGCCTGGTGGTGCGTAGCCCGGGTGGTATCTACGGTGCTGTGACTATCCGAGATTTCGGTCAGCCCGGTGTTTCTTCAACCCGCAACAGCTACTTGGCAAGCATTCTGACTGATCTGCCCGATCCGGGTACGGGGCGTTTGATTGCAGAGAATAGGGCTTCCGGTATTCCCACGGTTCTGCGCGCGCTGAAGGAGGCGGGTCTGCCCGCTCCCCAGTTTGCTGACCGTCTACTCTATGTGCAGGTCACTCTGATGCAGCCCCCGCAGGGTGCGTCTTCTACGGAACAGAAGACCGCGCCTGAGGATAAGACTCAGCAAGCAACCCATTCCACGGGCAAACATTCAGCCGACGCCGTCGAACCGGCGGGCGCCGATGCGTCGCTTGACGGCCTCAGCGAACGCCAGGCTGGTATTGTGCGTGGCCTGCGTGCACAGGGCGAGGCTGTTTCCACGACATATATCCAAGAGCATTGGGGTCGGGGCGCTTCACGTACCTCCATTACGAATGATTTGCGCCATCTTGTGGAGGCGAAGCTGATTGTTCCTACGGCTCCACCGCGTAGTAAGAACCGTAAGTATCGCGCTGCTTAGACGTGCCCGATAAAAGGTACACAAAAAGGGGAGGGAAATAGAGCGGTTATTCTCTATTTCCCTCCCCATTCGACTATTCAGCCAAAACCACGTTTAGCCGCAAGCCCACTCAAAGACGACCTGCGAGAAGTCGCGGGCGGCAAGCGCCTCCGGAGTAATCAGCCAGTTCGCCGCACCGGCGTCACCCCACATGATCTCAATCTCCTCGTCTTCGTTCTCCTCGTTCTCCGACTCAGAGACGATAGTCAGCAGGTTCACCGTGTGGCCGCGCAGCTCCTTGAACTCGTCACGCGGGTCATTCTGCACGAAGAACGGGTATCCGCCCATGTGGGAGTACTCTTCCTCCGATTCGAAAGGCTCCGTCAGCTCGTAGAGAGCTTCGCGGCGAGGCTGGTTCTTATACGGGTTCTCGTGCGCTTCGGGCAGCAACTCATCCGGGTAGGTTTCATCCCACTTCGCACCAAAAACGTCGTAGTAGTCGTAGCCGGAGGCGGTCACACCCTGCTCACGCACCTCAAAGGTCATGCCGTACTCAATTTCGAGCGGGCCGCTCTCACAGTCGAAACCGCCGATGGGCCAACCGCCCTCGTCCCAGTCCACGGTCGGGAACGGGGCATCAGGGTTCGGCTCACCCAGCTTCTCGTAGTAGACGACGCGGTGATTCTTCTGCGAAAGAGGGTTCTCATAGTCGTAACCCCACAAGCACTCTTCGTCGTTCGGGTTAATCCAGAACTGCAACATACCGGTTGCCGGGTAAATGTCATTCTCGGGCAGGTCGGCGCAGTTAATCTGCGCAATCATGCCCAGCGGCTCACCCTTCTCATTGGTCGGCGCAGACTCCCCGGCAGGCAGGTACGGACGGCCACCAAACTTGGACGCGGTCTGCGGCAAGGGCTCGGCGGGAACGAAGGGCTTCAAGGCGATAGCCTTCTTACGGGCGCCCTCCTGGTTGAGCAGGTCAATAACGTGCTTCGCCTGCTTTTCGATGTCATCGAACGGCTTGTTGTCAAACATTTTAGGGTCTCCTCATTGATGATGTGGCGGTGTGAAAGTAGTACGGTGTCTAGCCGCAAGCCCACTCAAAGACGACCTGCGAGAAGTCGCGGGCGGCAAGCGCCTCCGGAGTAATCAGCCAGTTCGCCGCACCGGCATCACCCCACATCACATACACGCCCTCCTCGGCGTCCTCACCCCACTCCGATTCGATAGTCAGCAGGTTCACCGTGTGGCCGCGCAGCTCCTCGAACTCATCGCGCGGGTCCTCCTGCACGAACGAGGGGTAGCCGCCAATATGCGAGTAATCCCTCTCCTCCGATTCGAAGGGCTCCAGCAGGTTGTAGGAGGCGTCATCGCGTGCGTTCGGTTCCTCGGGCAGCTTCTGGTCCGGGTACATCTCGTCCCAGGCGTCAGCGAACCGGTCGTAGATTTCGTAGCCACCATCCAGGAAGCCCTGCTCCCAGGGCTCGAAGGTGAGCGCGTACTCGACGACCTCCTCGGCAGTACCCTTGCCGTCACGGCCAAAGGGCCAGCCGTAGTCGTCCCAGTTCACGGTCGGGAACGGGGCATCCGGGTTCGGCTCACCCAGCGTTTCGTAGTAGACAACGCGGTGATTCTTCTGCGAGAGCGGGTTCTCGTAGTCGTAACCCCACATGCACTCTTCGTCGTTGGGGTTAATCCAGAACTGCAGCATACCGGTCGCCGGGTAAATGTCGTTTTCGGGCAGGTCGGCGCAGTTAATCTGCGCAATCATGCCCAGCGGCTCACCCTTCTCATTGGTCGGCGCAGACTCACCTGCGGGCAGGTACGGTCGGCCACCAAACTTGGATGCAGTCTGCGGCAGCGGGGCGTCGGGGAGGGTTACCTTCAGGCGGATTGCCTGCTTGCGGGCGCCACGCTCGTTGAGTGCGTCGATGACGCGGCGTGCCTGCGCCAGGGTCTCTTCGGAGGGCTTGTTCTTCGGCATTGTGTGCTCGTTTCGTCGGTGAATTAATCGGTGTAGAAGATTCGGTGTGTCAGGCGCGGGCTACGGTACCGCTGCGCCTTCTACCCCCATTAGACCCTATTTCAGGCAGGCGCGCACCAATTCCGGTCACGAGTGCATCCGGCGGCGACAATCAGGTGCGAAAGCAGGTGCCAAGCGTGCAGAAAGCCCCGCCTCCTCACCCTCATGCGCGGGCATGAGAGGTAAGAATGCGGGGCTTCCGAGTAATTCTCAGTGATTCTCTACGAATCTCTACGAGAGGCTAGAACCTTTAGAGAGCCTTCTCGATGGTCTCCAGAACACCAAGCGCGGCAGCCGGGCCAGCGTTCAGGAAGAACATATCGGCATCCACGCTGTGCGCGTGCTTCTCGGTGACAGCCTTGAGGGTGCTCCACAGTGCCTCACCGGTCAGCTTGGACTCGTCGCCGCCCTGCACACCGTAGAACAGGTAGTCGCCGTCAGCCTGGTCGAGCTGCTCGGAGCTCAAGTCGATGGAGGTCTTCTCAACCTGCGCAGCTGCGGGACGTGCCAGGGATGCATCCGCGCAGATGGAGCCCACGAACGAGGACTTCGCGAAGATGCGGGTGCGGTCAGCGGAAGTGTACAGGAAGGAGAAGGTCTTCTCGCTGCCAGCCTTCTGACCGACAGACTTCGCCTTGGTGTTGTACTCCTCCATGAGCTTCTCAGCCTTCTCGGTGGTGCCCAGCGCGGCAGCAATCAGCAGGAAGTCCTGCTTCCAGTTGACGCCGGTGCCCTCGGTGACCACGGTCGGTGCGATCTTAGCGAGGGACTCGTACAGCTCGTCCTTCTTGTTGGTGTTGTTAATGAGGATCAGGTCGGGCTTGAGGTTTGCGATGGCCTCAACGTCCGGGTCGGTGCGCTTGCCGACCTTGGCAATCTTGTCGAGCTCTGCGGACTTATTGGAGAACTTGGTCTTCAGGTAGGTGGGGACCAGGTCGGCGTCACCGGCGGTTGCCGCGCCGACGGGTACGATGCCCAGGGAAAGCACGCCGTCGAGCTGACCGGTGGAGAGAATCACGACCTTGGAGGGTGCGGATTTGATGGTGGTTTCACCGCGGAAGTGCTTGACGGTGCGGGGGAATTCGCCGTCAACGGTGGTGGTACCCATCCCGGAGGGCAGGGCGGAGGGTGCCACCTTCTTACCGGTCGCAGAAGCAGACACGGAGGAAGAGCCGGAAGTATTGGAGGAGCCGCATGCCACCAGGGCGAGGGCACCGAAGGAACCGAGTGCGAGTGCGCCGAAGGAGCGGCGGGTGATCTTGTTCGTCATATTTGCCATTTTATTAGGATAACCTCATATATGCATATGCGATACTTAATACTCATCTATTGATACGTTAAGCATCCTCCGTCCGCACGGGAGCGCACCGCTCCCCCACCACATCCAAAGCCTATGACACCACAGACCTCCCCCTCTTCCGGACCCGCCGTCAGCGAAGGCCCCACTGTCAGTACTGCTTCCCTGGCGAAAATTCGTGCCCTCTCCGCTTCTTCGGATGCCGTATCTGGCGCCTCCTCGGGCGGTCAGGGCGGCAAGTCTATCTCGCGTCTGGCGGTTGCGCTCATTATTGGCGGCGTTCTGCTGGTGTTGCTTTGCGCCCTGTCGTTTGCGGTGGGTTCGCGCATGTTCGCCCTGGACCGCTCCATTGACGGTTTCCTCCACCCGGAGGCGAACACCATCGAGTCGAAGCTGATTTGGGCGAAGCGTGCCCCGCGTACCGCCGCGGCGTTGCTGGTGGGTGCCGCGTTGGCGGTGTCGGGTGTGCTCATGCAGGCGTTGAGCCGTAACCCGCTGGCTGAGCCGGGTCTGCTGGGTGTGAACTCGGGTGCTGCCGCCTCCGTGGTGGTGGGTGTGGGCGTTTTTGGGGTGTCCTCCCCGTTCGTTCAGCTGTGGCTGGCTCTACTGGGTTCGGGTCTGGCAGCGGCGCTGGTGTTCGTCATGGGCCTGGTGGATTCTAAACCGAACCTGGATTCGACGGCGCGTCTGGTGCTGACTGGTGTGGCGGTGAACGCTTGCCTGGGCACGATTACCGGCATTATCACGATGTTTAATTCGAAGGCTTTTGATTCGCACCGTTTCTGGGTGGTGGGTTCGCTGGAGAACCGCACCTTTGAGCAGGTGCTGTCTGCGCTGCCCTTTGTGGCATTGGGTTTGGTGCTCTCTTTCATGCTGATTGGTCCTCTGCGTGCCCTGGCACTCGGTGAGGATGCGGCAGCTGGCCTGGGTGTGCCGGTGACATTGGTCCGTGGCGCGACGATTATTGCGATTATGGCGCTGTGTGGTGCGGCGACTGCGGTTGCGGGCCCGATTGGTTTTGTGGGTCTGGTCGTGCCGCATGTGGTGCGTCTGCTGGTGGGTTCCGATATTGCGCGCGTTCTGCCGCTGTCGCTGGTGTACGGCCCGGTGTTGGTACTTGCCTCCGATATTCTGGGCCGCGTTCTGGTGATGCCGAGTGAGCTTGAGGTGGGTATTGTGACCGCCTTTATTGGTGCCCCGGTGCTGATGGTTCTGGTGCTGCGGTTGAGTACGGGTGCGCGCGGTGCGAAGAAGGGCCGCATGGGTGAGAAGGCGCAGGCGCGCGATGAGTCGGGTCCGGCTCATGTGTCGGAGCACGGTCCGCATCGTGCTCAGCGCCCTGTTGCGCGTGGTTCGTCTGGTTCGACTGGCGTATCTGGTTTGTAGGCCCCGGTTTCTGAGAGGTTTTATTGTGAGCGTTGTGTCTCGTTCTGTAGCCGGGTCTGTTGTGGCCGATTCTGTGCGTATCCCAGGGCGTTACCGCACCCCTATTCCGCGTACCCTGCTGGTGGTGGCGGTGCTTGTGGTGGCGGCGGTCGCCTCCCTGGTGTTTGGTAGTTATCAGATGAGCCCTGATCAGGTGTTTCGCCTGATTTTTCAGGGTGAGGGCACGGAGATTGAGCGGCAGCTGGTGTTGAATCAGCGCCTGCCGCGTATGCTTGCCGCCGTGGTGGTGGGTGCAGCTTTGGGCTTGTCGGGCGCTATTTTTCAGTCGGTTTCCCGTAATGCTCTGGGTTCGCCGGACATTATCGGTTTCACGGTGGGTTCGGCGACCGGTGCCCTGTCTGTGGTGCTGATTGGGTCGTTGAGTTCTACCGGCGTGGGTATGGGCATGGGCGCTATTATTGGTGGTTTTGCGACGGCGGCTGTGGTGATGCTTCTGGCGGGTGCGCGCGGTGGCGCGACAATGGGTCAGAAGATGGTGCTGATTGGTATTGCGGTGAGTGCGATGCTCAGTTCCGTAAACGATTACCTGATTACGCGCGGTGATTTGGAGAAGGCGGAGGCGGCGAAGACCTGGCAACACGGTTCGCTGAATGCGCTGTCGTGGAACCAGATGTCGGTGCAGGCAGTGCTGCTGCTGGTGGCTATTCCTCTGGTTCTGTTGTTGACGCGCCGCCTGCGCGTCTTGGAGCTCGGCGACGATTTGGCGGCGGGTTTGGGTCTGCCGGTGAAGAGGACCGTGAACCTGCTGGTGGCGGCCGCCGTACTTCTGGTGGCTGTAGCGATTTCTGTTGCGGGCCCGATCGGTTTTTTGGCGCTGGTTGCCCCGCAGATTGCGCGCCGCCTGTGGAACACTCCGGGTATGGCGATGAGGCATTCGGCGCTGCTGGGTTCGGTGATTTTGGTGCTGGCTGATTTTGTGTCGGCTCGTGCGTTGGCGCCGTTCCAGATTCCGGTGGGTCTGGTGACGGGTGCGTTGGGTGGCGTGTATATGCTGTGGTTGCTGTACCGTCAGCGCTAGTTGCGCCGTCTTACTCCGTATGAGTGACCGGGTGTTCCCAGCTGTGGGGGCACCCGGTTTTCTGTGTTTCACGGAGTTCACTGGGGTTCGCTAGGTTTCACGGGCGGTTTCACCGGGTTTCACGGGTGGTTTCAGAATTTTTCAGAATTTTCCCAGTTTTACCCCGGGGTAGATTAAAAACTGCTTATCGTGTCAGGGGTCGCTCATAGAGTGTAGGTGTTGGAAGGGACGATCCTTCCGACCGGGCACGCCGTCTCCTGCGGTGTTGCCGCTAGGTTGATTCAGCATCTATGGAAGGAACGGTCATGGAAAACACCATTCACGAGAGCCAGTACGCAAACGCAGAGATTTCCTGCACCGCCGATGAGCAGCTGTGCCGTGATGCAGAGTTCAACCTGCTGATGCAGGCGGGCACCATCGTCCGTATGGAGCGTTTCAACGTGGAGGAGCTCCGCGGCGTTCTGGAGCAGCTGGTGGCTGACGGTTCGTGCTTCCGCACCGCGCCGGCCTCTTCGACCATGGGCCGCGTGATGCGTCACCTGACTCAGGGTGCTTCCGGTTACGAGGTGAACCTGGCTGAGCTGCGTGCAGCGGCACAGAACGCTCTGCTGTTCGTGTTCCCCCTGGAAAAGGACCTGGAGATGTGCCTGCGCTTTGAGCGTGTGCAGGGTACCGGCCTGGCGCTAACTCGCCTGGGCGTGAGCCCGGTCAATGGTGACCTGTGGACTCAGCACTGGGCGATGCGCGCGCTGGAGTGCACCGGCGGCGTGTTTGCGGTGGAGTCCGCTCCGGGTGCCTGCAATTTTGAGCTGCGCCGCGAGATGTTCTACGCGATGCTGTCGCTGGTTGAGCTGTCGACTTTGGGTCTGTCGGCTGAGCCGGAGGACTTCTACATGTTTGCCGATTCGGAGGCTGTGTGTAAGAAGTTCAAGCGTGAGCGTCGTGATTGCCGCCGCGCAATGCGTGCCCAGTACGACCGTGCCGCATAAGGTATATCGTGTATGCCTTATGCGGCATACGCGCATATCAGAGCCATTTGTTCTTCTTGAAGAACCAGTAGAGAAGCAGGCATGAACCCACCATGAGTAGCAGCGCGGCGGGGTAGCCGAACTCCCACTTGAGCTCGGGCATGACCTCAAAGTTCATGCCGTACACGGAGCCAACGATGGTGGGCACCATGAGCAGCGCCGCGTAGGCGGAGATTTTCTTGGTGTCGTCGTTCTGCTGCTGACCGAGCAGGGTGTCGTGTACGCGCAGGGCGTTTTCGAGGGAGCTGCGAAGGTCTTCGAGGCGTTCTTTTGTTTGGGTTACGTGGTCGAGCACGTTGCGGAATTGCCGGGCAAGCTCGACCGCTTCTTCGTTCTTTTCTTCGTCGGATACGCCCGGGTAGGGTGAGGGGTCGAGCGCGCCGGTGCGCATCCCTTCGATGATGCGGCCGATCATGGATTCGAGGGGTCGGCAGGCACGCTGGAAGTCGATGACCTGGTTGAGCAGTTCGTAGATGCGCTGTGCGAGGGAGTTGGCGTCTCGTCGCTCGCTGTGGGAGAAGAGGATGTCTTCGATTTCGTCGCTGTCGTTTTCGAGGCCATCGAGCACGGGTGCGTACCCGTCGACGGTGCTGTCGAGGATGCGGTGCAGCAGTCGGGCGGGGGATGCATCGGGGGTGGCGTAGAGCAGGTTGAACTGGTCGTTGATGCGCTGGTTGCTGCGTTGTTCGTCGCGGACGAGTGCGAGGGTGTAGCGGGGGCCGGTGAAGAGGTGCAGTTCGCTCAGGCGCACTTCTTCTTCTTTGTCGAGGTAGATGGCGGGGCGGATGACGGTGAAGAGGGAGTCGCCGTATCGTTCTAGTTTGGCGCGCTGGTGGCCTCGTCCGGCGTCTTCGATGGCGAGTTCGTGCAGGTTGAAGGTTTCTTGCAGGGCGTGTAGTTCGTGGATATCGGGGTTGGCGTATCCGAGGGCTACGGCGGTGTTGGGCTGCTGGTAGGCGTTGAGGGTTTCTTCTTCGGGTGCGCCTATGCGGATGCGGTCGCCGCTGGGGTAGATGGCTCCGGTAATGTAGGTCATCGTTGTCCTCCTCTGTACGCTGTGGCGCCACGTGTGCGGGGCGCTCTTTCCAGCATACGGCACACGCCCCGCCCGGTCACATGCGCAGGCTCTGTGGTGTTGGGGCTGGGGTGTTGGGGTGAGTCTTGGGTTTTCTTTTTAAGATATCTGGGGGTTGTAGAGTTTCAACCTTCCCTTGAGAACTAATAAAGTCTAAACTTCTAGTTAATAAGACTGTGATTGTCTTAGAACCAACCACTATTTTCTTTTGAGGAGTCAACGATGCTGTTGAAACCGTTTGTGAAGGGGGCGGCGTGTACTTTTGCCGCTGCCTCTCTCTTGTTGTCTGCGGTGGCGCCTGCTTCTGCGGCGCAATTACACCCTAAGACTTTTTCTCCTTTTCCAGGTGATGAACTGGAAGTCACCTGCATTAATGAGTCTGAGTACAATACCCCGGGTGATTATCAGGATAAGGTGATTGCTTGGGCGGAGTGCACTGGGCTTATTACTCACGGTCGCCGTCTTTATCTTCAGAAGAATAAGAATGCTCCCCAGCCTGCGATGACTCGTGGGCAGCTTCTTGAGTTTCTGTACCATGTGAAGGGCAGGCCCGTGGTTAAGGATCTTCCTGCTACGTCGCCGTACAGTGATATCTCGGTCAATGACCCGCACTACCCTATTGCTATCTGGGCTACTCGTGAAGGCATCAGCAGCGGATGGGGAGACGGAAAGTTCCATTACGACGCCACCGCGTACATTGATACTGCGCTCATTTTCCTTTATCGAATGCACGGTAAGCCGACGGTCAACCTTACCCCCATCCCCGAAGAATACGCACATTGCGTTAAAGAAAATAGCGACATGCACAAGGCACGTAGCTGGTATGGTTCACCAAACATGAGCTGTGGGTATATCGATAATGATGAAGTTACTTTTTCAGATATTCTATATACCCTCTACAGATTGGATTTGATGGGAATCTTATAGAATATTTTGGGGCTCTATATCAATAATGATATTGATATAGAGCCCCAAATGTTTATTTAAAATTCCACAGAATTAGATTCATAAATACCGCGACTGTAATTAGAATTTTTGTCAAAATATTTCCGGTTTTTCTTGGATTCTTCTTCAATGTCATGCATTCCATACCGCATGACAAAGTTATTAATTGTGACATCCATATACCCTGCACGCCACGGGCCAAAGTGAAATTTCCATGGGTAATTATCTGGATGCTTCTTACGATGCTCATCATAGACATCACCACCAGCTACCACAATATCCCTACAATTTTGCTCAAAGTAGAAGCCCCACCGTGCAGCACGTACATCTTTCTCCGCTTTTACAGCACCATCACCTACCTTATGAGGATTATCGGAACGTGGAGCGATGAACTTACATTCATGCGACCAATTGCTAATGTACCAATTGGCTGCTTGATTATTTTGAGCTTGACCATGAACTGTATCGAAGTAGCTGGACGATTCGCCAATGCAACCATCAAAGATATTACGCTCAAAATCACTTACCCAGCCATGACCCCCATTTTCTTGAGCAGTGCATCCGATAAACATATTACGGCTTGCCGCAACATACCAGCCTGCACCAGCCTTACCTGCATATGCGTAATGTGGCTTCCCCTCCTGGCGCGACTGATACAGCGATTCTCCAGACGAATACCGGTGGTTATACCAACTCGTTGACTGTGAAAACTTACACTGCGAAGCGTAGACCTCAATGCCGGCATAATTCCTGCCACACTTGTTGGCATCGGATACATCCAACATACTGAACTTATTATCAGCTGCACCGATACCATCCACATTAATTGCCTTATGACCAATAGGTTTACCCACAAGGAATCCCTGCCTCCATGTCATACGCACGCGAATGTCATGGACCTTCATCGCACGGTCATGGAGACCCAAAATAGCAACTCCCATATCTGTATCCCAGATTTCAAGGTTCTCTAGTGTTGCAACTGCTTCAGGCTCAGGCCGATAGTTTTTATTTGCATAGTACGTATGCAAAATAACTCCCGCCACACCCTTCATAATGGGAGTGTGCCGAGCCCGACTATAAGGGTCATCCCGATTTAGACGGACATTATCAGCATTCGTACGAATAACTAAATCACGAACCCCAAAACGCATAGGGGCCTCAGAGAACCACTGATTGGCCCCCTTATCACCTGGCTTTGGCTTTTCCGGTCCAGCAACAAGGTAAGATCCAACGTGGAAAACACCAACACACTCCGCTTCGTCTTCGTCCTTCTGCACTAGGCCACCGCCAGGATGAGCAATAATCTGTGTGGCCTTACCATGCCCAAAGATTTCAACCCGGTCAAGTAGCTGAATAAAAGGAGCACTGACCCTGTACTTTCCAGCAGGAATTTCTAGAGCTCCACCTCCAGCTGAAGCCAAAGTCCTTACTGCATCATTAATGGCCTGAGTACAATCTTGAGACCCATCAGCTTTCACCTGCGGATTACTCAGGAGATTAATGTAGTTTTTCGTGTGATTTTGCGGAGTAATTCCACCTTGAACTTCATCAGCATGCGCATCAGCATATACCATTGCTGAGGCAAACGGAACTGACAATGCGGCGCCAGCAATCATTGAGCGGCGCGATAATGCAGACATCGCTGTCTCCAATCGTGTTGAGTGAGAATATTAAATGCATCCAGCACATAAGTATTTTATGACGCATTAGCACTTAAATCCTGTATACCGATGCGGTATATCTTGGATGATTTAATCTTATCACTCACGCGAAATAAATTTTATCCATATTTATGGTTTTTGGATTTATTCATTTAAAGATAAACCTCATATTAGATAATTATTTAACCCTGACTCCAGAAAAGTCTACTCATTACTATAAGCATTTATCAACGTCAGAATGACACTAATTCAAAATAGTGCCCTAAATAAGACAGTATGTTACAAATTATCGTAGCTAAAAGGGCCCCCGATGAGGCATTCAAAGCCTCGCCAGGGGTCCTTCTCGTCAGTTTTTAGTCTTCGTTGATGAGGTCGCGAACCACAATGGTCTGGTCGCGGTCCGGGCCCACACCAATCGCGGAGATACGGCAGCCGGAAATCTCTTCCAGCTTCAGCACGTACTTGCGGGCGTTCTCGGGCAGCTCATCCAGGCTCTTCGCATCCGAAATGTTCTCGGTCCAGCCGTCGTAGTACTCGAAAATCGGCTTAGCGTGGTGGAACTCGGTCTGAGTCATCGGCATCTCGTCGTGGCGCACACCGTCAACGTCGTAAGCCACGCAGACCGGGATCTTATCCAGGCCGGTCAGCACGTCCAGCTTGGTGATGAACAGGTCGGTGAAACCGTTGATGCGCACAGCCTGACGCGCCAGCACGGCGTCGTACCAGCCGCAACGACGCGGGCGGCCAGTGTTCACGCCGAACTCGCCACCGGTGGTGCGCAGGAACTCGCCCATCTCATCGAACAGCTCGGTCGGGAAGGGGCCAGCACCCACGCGGGTGGTGTACGCCTTCTGAATACCGATCACGCGGGAGATGCGGGTCGGGCCCACACCCGAACCGACGCACGCGCCGCCGGAGGTCGGGTTGGAGGAGGTCACGAACGGGTAGGTGCCGTGGTCAACGTCCAGGAAGGTTGCCTGGCCGCCCTCCATCAGCAGGGTCTTACCCTCGTCCAGTGCCTTGTTCAGCAGCTGGGTGGTGTCCACAATCATCGGCTTCAGACGCTCAGCGTAAGACATGAAGTACTCGACGATCTCGTCAACCTCAACGTGGCGGCGGTTGTAGACCTTCACCAGCAGTTCGTTCTTCTGACGCAGTGCGCCTTCAACCTTCTGACGCAGGATCGACTCGTCCAGGATGTCCTGAACACGCACGCCGAGGCGGCCAACCTTATCCATGTAGGCGGGGCCGATACCGCGGCCGGTGGTGCCGATAGCGCGCTTACCGAGGAAACGCTCGGTCACCTTGTCCATGGTCTGGTGGTAGGGTGCGACCAGGTGTGCGTTAGCGGAAATCTTCAGGCGGGAGGTGTCAGCACCGCGGGCTTCAAGGCCGTCAATCTCAGCGAAAAGAGCCTCGGGGTTAACAACCACGCCGTTACCAATCACGGGGACGGCGTTATCACTCAGAATACCCGCGGGCAGCAGCTTCAGCTCAAACTTCTGGCCGTTCACCACCACAGTGTGACCGGCGTTGTTACCGCCGTTGGGCTTGACCACGTAGTCTACGCGGGGGCCGAGCAGGTCGGTTGCCTTACCCTTACCCTCATCGCCCCACTGGGCGCCCACAATCACGACAGCTGACATTTTGTGCTCCTTGAAAGCCTTGAAGATACGCACCGGATTTCACGGCGCGGCGGCGACCTACTGCCTCATGAACCGGGTAGGCACACCTCTTCTAATGATACCGTGCCCGCCCCTTTAAGTCCCGTGTGACAAGTCGGTAGGCGTGCCGGATCCGGTGCCGGTGAGCCTCACCGGGCGCGGCAACGCCCCCATCCGATATTCGGACGGGGGCGCTACCGGTATGAGCTGATGAAGACTACTTGATGATCTCGATGAAAGTCATCGGGTAGGTGTACTGCTCACCGCGATTTGCAGCCATAGCAGCCAGGCTGTGGAAGATAACCATCAGGATAGCCACAACCATCGGGACAACCCACAGGATGATGCCCAGGATGCCGAAGGTCAGAATAATCAGCAGCCAGGAAGCCATGCTGACGAGCCACAGGGAGAAGTTGAAGTTGAACGCGCGGCGTGCCGATTCCTTAGTGAAACCGTAGCCGGGCTTGTCCTTGTAGATGAACCACATGACCAGCGGCGCGAGAATACTTGCGGATGCGAAGGACAGCAGAGACAGAATTGCAGAAGCCAGGTGCGCGAGCATCGCCATGTTCTGGTCGTCCTTGGAAGAGACTACGTAACCGTTGGGCTGCTGACCCGGCGCCTGCGAGTAGGAGGGTGCCTGCTGGGAGTACTGGTTGTACTGTTCAGGGTTCGGGTTCTGGGACATCTTTCTTTTCCTTAATCTATTGATAAGTGGATACAGCTAATCATTGAGGTGCGGCGGCGGGCTAACTCGCCGTTCTCGGAGGGTGCCCGCCTCGCTCTGCTCGGTCGCAACGCTCGTGATGGTTTCACCCTATCAAGGCAAAGTAAATGGAATATTAACCCTCGCCGGACAATAGACGAAGAAACCCGAATATGACAAGAAAGGACGCTCTGCCCCTCCACGCGGTGTTACGTACGTGGAGGGGCAGGGCGTTATACAGTTCGGGGCTGTGTGGTTTGGTCGCTAGCCCTGTTTCTCTTCATCGGCGAGCGCAGGATGCGCGGCGCGCTTCTGTAGTGCGGAGGCCTCGCGCGGTACTACAGCCTCGTGTAGCTTTGCGCGTTCCTGATTTTTCAAAAACTCGTACACCGAGAAAGAGTCCTCTTCTTTCTTCGTGTATCCGTTGATGCCCGTGTAGTCGTCCGGCAGGCGGTTGTACACCAGGTAGTACCAGAACTCGGCATGTGTCGTCTTTGTTTTCTGGATGAGTTCCCTCAGCCGGTTCTTATGCTTCACCGCCTGAACAATACCCACAATCCACAGGATCGGCACCACTAAAAATGAGCCCAGACCGATAATGATGAAGAAGAACAGCATCGACATGCCGGCACTACTATCGAACATGCTCACCAAAGGAACCAGCACAAACGGGTTCAGTATCAGTAGGACAATAAGCACGGTCTTCCAGAATGTGCGCTGACTCTCGATCTCTTCAATGTTGGAGCCAGCCAACGGATTATTGATGGGAACGTAGCCTACCGGCTGGATCATTGCCGCCCGCGAGGTGGGGTTCTCCTCATTCTTGACCGGGTTCAGGTGGGCGGCGCACGCCTGCATGGGTGCGGACTCATCCTGGGAGCGGTCGAGCAGGCGCATTTCGATGAGTTTTGAGTCGGGGGTGCCGAAGAGCGGGTCGGGGATGACCGGCAGGATAGCGCCCGGGCTCAAACCGAGGGATTCCAGCCGAACATATTCACCGTAGGCGTGCATCGTTTGAGTCTGCGTTGCCTGAGTCTGCATTGCTTGCGCCCGCTCACGGGCAGAGAGCACAGGCTGGGCGGACCCAGCGGACCCAGCGGACTGAGTGGGCTGGGCGGAGGCGAGCGCTACCGGGTGGTTTTCTACTTCGTTTTCGTGAGTATCTTCTGAGGTGTCTTCCGGTTCGTTGCTACCGTCGGAGTCTTCGCTGTCGGAGGCTTCGTGCAACTCAGCGCCTTCTTGTTCTGAGGTCTGCTGGTCCATGAGTAGCGCCATGTATTCCGGGACGGACTGGTCGGTGTCCCAGAGGGGCTGGTACGCCTCGTCCTTCTTTGCAGCTTCTTTCTTTTCAGTGGGTCGGTCTGCCATGGTCGTCTCCTTCGCTCACCAGACATACTCCTAGTGGCACCACCGTACCAGCGTGCGCTGGGCAGTCCCTTGAAACCTGCCTGATAAAAGCTGAGAAAGAGCCCCCGACAAGCGCCAACACGCACGTGTTAACACTGCCGGGGGTTCAGCACCACTGGAGCCCAGGGACCCACGGGAAGTCGACTACGATGCATCCGCTGAGTTTGGAACAGGGCTTGAGGTAGGGCTCGGGGCACTCGGCGGCTGAGGGGCTGGCGCCACCGAAGACATCGAAGACGCCGCACCCAGGATCCACTGCATCTCCTCGGCGTTCATGGGCAAGCGGTCATACACCAGATAGAACCAGAACGACCCAAGCGGCATAGCCTCCCACTTCAGTGCCCGGTACTTTCGGCTAACTCGGACTAGCGCAAAAAACAGTGCCCCACCCCACAAGAACATGGGAAGACCCATCGTCAGCAGAGAAAGCATCAAGAAGTAGTAGAAGACATACCCACCGATCTGAGGGTCCCCTGTAACGGTAGCCAACAGAAGATAAGTCAGGGGATTAAACACCACACCCACGAAGAAGAGGGCAATGAGCTCAGTCCAGTCCTTCTTCCACAGGTCTGATCCGCGCACCTTGCCCGCAAGTGGGGTTGCTGAGATATACCCGATAGGTCGCGGAGTACCGACTACTTTCTCATCCATCCAGGCAGGAAAAGCGGTCGGCACCTGCCGGTGTGCAGATGCGCCAGCATCCGTGCCCATGGGGGACATGCGGCGCATCGTAGGGCCCGGGCGACCGTACAGCGGTCGGTTCAGCACCGGGTGCCCTGTCGCCGACGGGAAAAAGTTTGCAGCCTGCGCAGAGGGTGCGGGAGCAGAAACCGACAGAGCGGGCGCTGCAGAATCGGGCACAGCGGGACTGGGCGCTGTCAGGGCGGGTGTAACCGTATCGGCAGGCGCGGATGCAGAACGAACCTTCTGTATCGCCAGGACCTCCTTCACCGGCTCGGGAATCTCCCCGGTCGGCGCGGCAACCGGCGTTCCATGAAGCAGCAAAGCCGAGTAATCGGGGGCGGGCTGATCCGTATCCCACAGGGGCTGATACTTACCATCGCTCTTCTCGGTCGGGTTCTGCGGGTTTTTCGGTGCTTCGCTATGCTCCGCCACGGCAACCTCCTCCAATGCTTGTCTGCTGTTATGTGTCTGTTGTGTTGTCTACAATGTGTGTTCGATGCGCGGGGGCTCAATCCCGCAGCTGTTCTTTGAGCAAGTGGCTAATCTGCTTAAGCCTCGTCCGCTTCGGCAAGCCGCATAAGGCTCAGAATCCACGCCATGCACCAGATAATGCAGGGAATCCCCATGAGCCCTACGCTCACCTGATTCACCGTCACAAAGAGAGCTGCGACGAGTGGCCCCGCCCCGAACAGGCCCGTAATGGAGAGAATCCCCGCCGCAATATAGGGGTTCAGCACGGAAACGGCAAAGAACAGAAACCGCGCCTCCTTCTTCTGGAACGAAGTGGGCGGGGTACCAGCGTCAAGCACCGGCTGGTCAATGAGCTGATGAGGTGATTCGTCACGCCCCTGATGCGCCTCAGAATCCAGGCTCTCGGACGGGGTGCAGTCATACACCAACCGGAACGTGAACCTCTCCTCAGCTCCACGCCTCCAGATGGAGCTCACCATCACAGCAAGAAAATTGATGACAGCGCCCAGGGAGAAGAGGAACAGCACCAACGGAAGAATACCGACACTCAGCAACGAAAATCCTAGGGATGCCACAAAAAGATTTGTCAGGGTTTCTTCGCCCAGGATAGAACCACCCAGGAGATAGGCGAAAGGGTCCGCCACAATAGCCAACGCCAGATATGCCAACGCCTCCACCACACGTCTACCAGTGCCAGGCTTACGGTAAGGAACCGGCACGGGGCTGTATCCGACCAGCTCGCCGCCGTGTTCCTCCGGCAATTCTCCTTGGGGGAGAGTTCCCTGAACATCATCCGCGTGGATGCGCATCAGCTGCGGGTTGGGGCGACCGTAATGCACCTGCGGCGCCACCTTCAAAACACGCTGATGAGGGGAAACAGGTTGGTCGTCGATGGGCTGGTTGTTATCGGTGGTCATGATTCCTCCTCAGCAGTGTGATGCGGTGATACCGCGGGTGAACTAACAGTGGTCGGGGTGCACTCGTACACCAGCCGGAACTGAAAATCCTGCTGAATCTTGTGCTGTCTAACGAGCAGGCGCGTCGATTCGACAGCATCCCCAACAGCATTCAGAAACTTTCCTACGCAGAGGAGCAGCAACCAGATTTCTGCGACGAGGCCGACAAAGCCCACAAGCAAAATCAGCGGAGGGAAATAAAAGAGCGGAATCAAAAAAATGACAAGTATCATCGCCATTTCCTCGCCCACTCCCCTGAAACCCAGGCTGAAAAGTATCGGGCTCATCAGCACGATAAAGAAAGATGACCAGAACACCATCCGAAGCAGCGGCCCCAGGACATACCAGGTGAAGCCGCTCCAGTCGGTGAAGAGGCTCTTCATATCCAGGGTTTCGGGTGGTTTCTCCATGGGGGCGTAGCCTACCACCTCGCCAATCTGCCAGACCGATGAGCTGTACTCGGTGAGGATGCCCTGCACCTCTCCCCTATGGATGCGTTCTATCCGTGGGCCGGGGCGGCCGTAAATAACCTGGGGGGACATCAGCAGAACAGAATCCTCAGTGGAAATGCGTCGCTTGACCATGGTTCGACCCTCCCTATCCCAGCATTTTTGATAGATGTTCAATAGATGGTTTTACAGTAACAACCGAACCTGAAAAGAACCTGAACCCGAATGCAAATGAAAAACATGCAAAAGAAAAGGGTCGAACATGTCCACAATTTGATGCATTTAGAAGTAATAAACGCTTCACAAGCCATTTTGAGGTGTATCCTAGTTCACATCTAGTGTGTTCAAGTTCAGCTGGAACCCACCAGAACAACACCACAAGCCTCCCAGAAACACCCCGGGAGCCAAGCAAAGGAGCACCGTGACACACACCGCCTCCCCAAACCCCCGCGGCCGGTCGCATCGACGCCGAATCGGCAGCGGGCTACTCACCCTCAGCATGGCACTGAGCCCCCTCGCAGCCCTGGGCACCACCGCCCACGCCGCGGAAGACCCCGACGCCGTCAAGCAAGTACTCAGCGAAAGCATGAAGAACGCCAGCGGCACCGTCACCGCCTTCGTCCGCTTCAAGGGTAAGGGCGCCTTTGAACAGACCCAGCCCGCAGGCGTACGCGCCGGCGTGCAGGCACCCGTCAACACCAGCTCACAGGTGCAGGCAATCGCCTCCCAGGTGCAGAGCCAGGCACAGCAGGTCAGCAGCCAGTCCGGCGCGCAGGTCCTCTACACCACCCACAACGCAGTACGCGGCGTGGCAGTGCGCGGTGACGCCGAGTCCATCAAGGCACTCGCTAACCGCCCCGACGTAGAGAAGATCTCGCCTATCCTGCCCAAGTACCGCCAGAACGCGGGCGCCGCCATTGACGCAGGCTCCCTCGCCACCTGGACCGGCACCACCAACCCCGCCGGTGCAGGCGGATACACCGGCAAGGGCGTGAAGATCGCCGTCATCGACTCCGGCATCGACTACACCCATACCGACTTCGGCGGTAGCGGCAAGTTCGAAGACTACGAGAAGGCATCCAAGCTCACCGAGCTGCCCTCCGCAGACTCTGGGCTCATCAACCGCACCAAGGTTGCTGGCGGCTACGACCTCGTCGGTGACGCCTACGACGGTAGCAACACCGCAACCCCCGACGGCAACCCGCTCGACTGCACCACCGGCGGCCACGGTACCCACGTGGCGGGCACCGCAGCAGGCTACGGCGTGAACGCCGACGGCACCACCTTCACCGGCGACTACAGCAAGCTCACCGCAGAGCAGCTCAAGACTATGAAGATCGGCCCCGGCGTCGCCCCCGACGCTGAAATCTACGCCTTCCGCGTCTTCGGTTGCAGCGGCAGCACCAACGTCGTTATCGAGGCACTCGACCGTGCCCTCGACCCCAACGGTGACGGCGACTTCTCCGACCGCGTGAATGTGGTCAACATGTCCCTCGGCGGCGAATTCTCCCCGCAGGACGACCCCGAAGCCTACGCCGTTGACGCGCTCACCCGCGCCGGCGTGCTCTCCGTGATCTCCGCGGGTAACGCCAACGACTACAGCCTGCGCGGCGACACCTACTCCAACTCCGGTCACCCCGCCACCGCAGCCAGCGCAATCACCGTAGCTAACGCCTACGGCTCCACCCGCGCCGTTGATGCGGCAGAACTGACCGACCCCGCCACCGGCACCACCCGCAAGGTACGCGGCGACTACAGCGTCTCCTACCCCTGGGCACAGGCGGGCACCAAGGAATTCACCGGTGAACTCACCGCAATCTCCGAGAACAACCGTTACGCCTGCAACGCCCTCAGCGCCGACGAAGCGGCAGCTGTAAAGGGCAAGTGGGTGCTCATCGACTGGGCTAAAGATGACGGTGAGCTCGCCTGCGGCTCCAAGGTACGCTTCGACAACCTGGAGGCGGCAGGCGCCAAGGGCGTGCTGCTTGCAGGCAACGACGAAGAACCCGGCCTGGGTATTGCCGGTAACGATACTCTGCCCGGTTTCCGCCTGGCAGCATCCGCCGCTAAGGACCTGCGTGCACAGATCACCGCAGCAGAAGCGGCAGGTAAGCCCCTGACCGTGCGCCTCGGCAACGAGCTGAAGTCCTCCCTGCGCGTGGACACCGACAAGCTGGATCAGCTGAACCCCATGAGTGCCCGCGGCTTCCACGGCAGCTACGGCTACACCAAGCCCGACATTGCGGCACCCGGCTCGTACATCACCTCCGCGGCGGTGGCGACCGGTAGCAACTCCGTGACCTTCAGCGGCACCTCCATGGCGGCACCCTACGTGACCGGCTCCGCCGCCCTGGTCATGCAGAGCCACCCGACCTACACCCCCGCACAGGTCAAGTCCGCCCTCATGAACACCGCAACCCACGACGTGCGCACCGAATCCGGTGCCGCATACGCGGTGGACCGTGTGGGCGCCGGACGAGTCGACACCCTCGCTGCCGTGCAGTCGAAGTCCCTCGTCTACAACGCTGACAAGAGCGGTACCGTGTCCCTGAGCTTTGGTGTGCTCGAGTACGCACCGGATGCTGGCGTTCAGACCCTCACCCGCGAGGTGACGGTCGAGAACACCGACTCTGTGGCACACACCTACGCCCTGTCCTACGCTGAAAGCACTAATATTCCCGGCGTGGAATACTCCTTCCCCTCCGCGGTCACCCTCGCACCCGGTGAAACTAAGAAGTTCGAAGTCACCGTGCGCATCGACCCGTCCAAGCTGGAGAAGACCCGCGACGCAGCAATGGACACCACCCAGAACGCAACTGACTACTACACCGGCAACGAAACCGTTCCCGAACAGTACCGTCAGTACATTGCCAGCGCATCCGGCCGACTCGTCCTCACCGAAGACGGCACCAAGGCACTGCGTCTGCCCGTTCACGTGGCACCCAAGCCCGTGAGCACCATGCACGCTACCGAAGACACCGTCACCTTCACCCAGAAGCCCTCCAGCGACGAGGCTCAGAAGGCAGACACCGGCTGGACCAAGTCCCAGATCTCGCTGCGCGGCACCGAGGTCAACCAGGGCGGCTACCGCTCCCTGCTTGGCGCGTTCGAGTACGGTGCGAGCGTGGACCGTGTGGCTCCCACCTCCCTGTCGCTGAACAGCAACGTTAAGGCGAACCTGCAGTACGTCGGTGCTTCCTCGGATGCGCCCGCGCTGAAGGCAGCCGGCGGCAACGCTGATGACGGCACCCTGCGCTTCGGTATCTCCACCTGGGCGAACTGGGATGTTGTCTCCTACGAGAACACCTTCACCGTAGAAATCGACACTGACGGCAACAACCGCGCCGACTACAAGCTGGTCACCGACCGCGCTAAGGGCCTGGACTACCCGCTGGTTCGCCTCTACGGCTACAAGAACGGCAACCTCGTCGAGCTCGGCTACTACCCGCTCAACGGTGCCTGGGGTGATGTGGACACCAACATGATGGACACCAACACCCTCATCATGAGTGCACCCCTCAAGGACCTGGGCCTGACCAGCGCAAACAACCCGGACATCCAGTACCGAGTCAGCGCAACCACCCAGTACGAGTGGGGTAACGTCAGCGAAACCGGCTGGATCAAGTACCGCCCCTTCAGCCCCAAGCTGTGGTTCAGCGGCGACTCCTCCGCCGTGGCTGGCCTCCACCCGGATGCCTCCACCACCACCCTGACGGCGCACCGCTCCGCTGACGCAATCCCCGCGCTCGGCGAATCCGGTACCCCCGCCAAGGCACTGCTGCTGCACCTGCACAACGGCACCGGTGATCTCTCCGGCACCAACGGCGCCAAGGGCAACCGCGCCGAGGTGCTGAACATCAAGGAGCAGCAGACCGAGTACATTACTCCGTCCCGCTTTAGCGATGTGAAGCGCGGCGACCAGTTCTACACCGAGATCTCTTGGTTGGCTCAGCGCGGCATCACCACCGGCTACCCGGACGGCACCTACCGCCCGCTGGAGTCCGTGGAACGTGGCGCAATGGCGGCGTTCTTCTACCGCATGCAGGGTTCCCCGCAGTTCACTGCCCCCTCCACTCCGAGCTTCAAGGATGTGCCCACCACGCACCCCTTCTACAAGGAGATTGAGTGGATGAAGGCTCAGGGCATCACCACCGGCTACTCGGACGGCACGTTCCGCCCCTCCGCACCGGTGAACCGTGACGCCATGGCTGCGTTCTTCTACCGTGCAGCGGGTTCCCCGCACGTGGATCTGCCCGCAACCAGCCACTTCAGCGATGTTTCCACCGATAACCAGTTCTACCGTGAAATCACGTGGCTGGCTTCGAAGGGCATCAGCACCGGCTGGCCGGACGGCACCTACCGCCCGGTGACCCCCATTGCCCGCGACGCAATGGCGGCGTTCATCTACCGCTACACCGAGAAGGTTGCTAACCAGGCCGGCCGCTAGACGGTAGCTAACCGGTAGCTAACGGTTCGGGTCCCCTCCCACCTCCTGCATGGGGTGGGAGGGGTACCCAGAACCGACAGGCTCCGGGGCCTGAAGAGCCCGGAACCTCTCAAGTTTTGGTGGCGGTTTCACCGGCGGACGCACTCACTCGTCGTCTGCCGGTGGGGCCGCCTCCACACATCACCGATACACAACCACAGAGCACACAGCACCATCGAAAAATAGAAAATCCGAAGGAGGATTCCATGACAACGCCTCATGCGCCACGCCGCAGAATGAAGGCTGTCGGTGCGACCGGTTTGAGTGCAGCTCTTGCCCTTACTCTCGGCGTTCCCGCCACTTTCTCTGCAGCTCACGCTCAGAGCCCCCAGCAGGTCGAAGGAAGCACTGCGAGCGCATCCGGTGACGCTGCCTCGCGTATCAGCCCGGGCCTGCAGAAGGCTGAAGGCCAAATCACCGTGTATGTGCAGTTCAAGGGCAAGGGCGCGTATGAGCAGACCCAGTCCGCGGCTGTTCTGGCACGTAAGGAGGCGCCGGCGAACCGTCAGGCGCAGGTGCAGGCTATTGCAGCTCAGGTGCAGTCGCAGGCTCAGTCTGTGGCGGCTGCTTCTGGCGCGAAGCTGATGTACACCACGCATAATGCGATGCGTGGTGCAGCGATTACTGGTGATGCTGCGCAGATTCGTGCGTTAGCGGAGCGCCCGGATGTGGAGCGTATTTCGCCGATTATCGCGAAGGAGCGTATGAACTCCGGTAGCGAGATTGATACGAAGACTCTTGCCACGTGGACTCGTGAGAATACGGGGTACACGGGTAAGGGCGTGAAGATTGCGGTTGTTGACTCTGGTGTTGACTATACGCACGCTGATTTTGGTGGCCCCGGTACGGTGGATTCGTACCTGAAGGCTAAGGCGATGACGGAGCTTCCGTCCGCTGATTCGGGTCTGATTGATCGTAATAAGTTCATTGGCGGCATTGACTTGGTCGGTGATGACTACAACGCGTCGGTGGCTGAGAAGTCGACTCCGCAGCCGGATAATAACCCGTTGGATTGCCGCCCGGATGGTTTCGGTTCTGGCGGTCACGGTACCCACGTGGCGGGTACTGCCGCCGGTTATGGTGTGACGGCGAACGGTACGACTTACCGTGGCGATTACAAGAACCTGACGGAGGAGCAGCTGAAGGGCATGTCTATTGGCCCCGGTACTGCTCCTGAGGCTCAGATTTTGGCGATTCGTGTGTTCGGTTGCTACGGCAATTCGAGTGTTGTGATGAAGGCGCTCGATACCGTGATGGACCCGAATGGTGACGGTGATTTCTCTGACCGCGCCGACATTGTGAACCTGTCGCTCGGTGGCGAGTTCGCCCCGGCTGACGACCCTGAGTCGTACATGATTAATACTATGGCGCGCCAGGGTGTGTTCACTGTGGCTGCTGCCGGTAACGCCAATAACTACAACGGTGTGGGTGACACCTACTCCGATTCGGGTAGCCCGGCGAATGCTGCTGCGGCGCTGTCGGTGGCGAACGCCTACGGCTCCACTCAGCCGATTGACCGTGCCCGCGTGACCACGAAGACTGGTTTGGAGTGGTTGCAGGGTGATTATTCGGTGAACTTCGATTATTCGAAGGCGTCCGCTGATCAGTTGCGCGGCGAGGTTGTTGCCGCACCGAAGCGTAACCGTTACGCTTGCGAGGCCTTCACCGCTGATGAGGCGAAGGCTTTGAAGGGTAAGTGGGTTTACTTCGAGTGGGATCAGGATGATTTGACGTTCCCGTGCGGTTCGAAGGTGCGTTTCGATAATGTTCAGGCTGCCGGCGGTGTTGGCGTGGTCATGGCCGGTAAGGCTGAGCGCTACACGATCGGCATTGGTGGTAATACGACCATTCCGGGTCTGCGTCTGACTGCTTCTTCGACGAAGGACCTGGAGAAGGCTCTGGCTGCCGGTCCGGTGACCGTCGAGATGAACCTGGACTACAAGGCTTCGGGCCGCGGTCCTCACTCGCACGCTTTTGATTTGAATTCCTCGAGCGCTCGCGGTCAGCACGGCTCCGATGGCTTCATTAAGCCTGACCTTGCGGCACCGGGTACTGAGATTGTGTCTGCCGCTGTGGGCACGGGTAATAGGGGTGTTTCCTTCACCGGTACCTCCATGGCAACCCCGCACGTGACCGGTATCGCCGCCCTCGTGATGCAGGCGCATCAGGATTACAACCCGCAGATGATTAAGGCTGCGCTGATGAACGGCGCGTCCACCCCGATCAAGAATGAGCAGGGTGCGCAGTACGCGGTGGATCGTGTGGGTACGGGCATGGTGAATGCTCGCGCTGCCGTGGACGCGAAGGTCATTGCGTACGATGCGAAGACCCCCGAGCGTGTTTCGACCGCGTTTGGTGTGCTGGAGTACACCCCCGATTCGGGTATTCAGACTGTTCAGCGTGAAATCGTTCTGGACAACACCGATTCGCAGGCTCACACCTACACTCTGAACTACGAGGCAAGCACGACCATCCCGGGTGTGGAGTACTCCTACCCGCAGCAGGTGAGCGTGGGTGCCGGTGAGCGTAAGAACGTGACCGTGACCGTGCGTATTGACCCGTCCAAGCTGGAGAAGACCATGGACCCGGCGATGAGCGCCGACCAGGTTGCTCAGGATTGGACGACCGGTAAGACTCTGGCTGCTGGTAAGCGCCAGTACATTGCGAGCGCTTCTGGTCGCCTGATTTTCTCTGAGAATGGTCGCGAGGCGATCCGCCAGTCGATTCACGTGGCGCCGAAGCCTGTCTCGAAGATGCGTGTTGATGCCTCCCGTATTGATTACAAGGGCATTGCCGATAAGGAGTCCACGGTGACTCTGCGCGGTACGACCCTGAACCAGGGCGGTTACCGTTCGCTGTTGGGTGCGTTTGAGCTGGGTGCGGTCAGTGACCGTATTCCGACCGGTCAGCTGAAGCTGCCGTCGAACCAGTCTGTTGACCTGCAGTATGTGGGTGCCGCCTCGGACGCTCCGGCGTTGAAGGCTGCCGGCAAGAACCCGAACGATGGTTCTCTGTTCTTCGGTATTTCGACCTGGGGCACCTGGGACACTATGCACTGGGGCCGTCAGGTACAGGTTCAGATTGATACGAACAACGACTCCGCCGCAGATTACGTTCTGGAGGTGACCCGCGAGAAGGGTCTGGACTACCCGCTGGTGAAGGTCTGGTCCATCTCCGGTAACGCATCCACCGTGGTGGCTCGCTACCCGCTGAACAACGCCTGGGGCGACACCGACACCAACATCATGGACACCAACACCATGATTCTGGGTGTGCCGCTGAAGGACCTGGGTCTGACCGCTGAGAAGGCTCAGAGCATCAAGTACACGGTGCAGACTGACACCTGGTACAACGAGGGTAACTCCTACGTGGACACTACCTCGGCTATCGAGTACTCCCCCTTCAACCCCGGTGTGTGGTTCACCGGTGAGGAGTCGGGCGTGCCCGGCCTGTTCGTGGACCGTGACGGCGGTCAGCTGACCGTTCACCGCAAGAACAACAACAAGGAGCGTCAGGCTCTGTTCCTGCACATGCACAACGCGACCGGTGACCTGAGCGGCCGTAAGACCGCTAACGGTGTTGCCGCTGGCGACCGTGCACAGGTCGTGAAGGTGGCTCGTACCATCCACGATGCACGCTTCACCGACGTTCCGGCGGATAACCAGTTCTACCGTGAAATCACGTGGATTGCTGCCCGTCAGATTGACCGCGGCTACCAGGACGGCACCTTCCGCCCGCTGAACAACATGGACCGCGCAACCATGGCTGCGTACTTCTACCGTATGAGCGGCTCGCCGCAGTACACCGCACCGTCCACCCCGAGCTTCTCGGATGTTCCGCTCAACCACCCCTACTACAAGGAGATTGAGTGGATGAAGGCTCAGGGCATCACCACCGGCTGGCCCGATGGCACCTACCGCCCCGAGGGTTCGGTGAACCGTGACGCGATGGCTGCGTTCTTCTACCGTTACGCGGGTTCGCCCGAGTACACTGCCCCCGCGCAGGCTCGTTTCACGGACGTTCCGACCGACAAGCAGTTCTACCGCGAGATCTCGTGGCTGGCTGAGCAGGGCGTGACCACCGGCTGGCCCGATGGTTCGTTCCGCCCCGTGGAGCCGGTGCACCGCGACGCTATGGCGGCGTTCGTGTACCGCTACAGCACGGGTGTGCTGAAGGAAAGCCCTGAAATCTAAAAACCTGAATTCTAGGGTTCCGGAATCTAAGAACCTATAGGTTCTACCGAGGGAGCCGTACCGTTGCAGTTTATCTGCGGCGGTGCGGCTCCCTTTTTTCTGTGGTCGGGTGCTTTCTATTTACGCGTAATGTTCCGTAATACGAGTCTGACTAGGTTATATAAAGAATCGTTGAGACAATAAGTGAAGGTTTCTTCACCATCGGCATGAACCTTGACGTTCACGCCGCATGGACACACTGGAGGCGCACTGGAAACACAGTGCAGACGCACCGTAGCACTCTCGGTGCAGAACCCTTGCCGTACAGCTCTCCGAGTAGAACTCTCGGCGTAGAAACCGCTAAGAAACACACCATAACTAAAAGAATCAAGGAGCATTCAGTGGCAACCTTCCCTGAAGCTACCCCCGCGCGAGCCGCCCGGCACACACAGCCGGGCCGCCTCAAGCAGCTGGCACGCGGCTGCGGCGCACTCGCCCTGGGGCTCACCCTCGGGCTGACCGCTCTACCGTTCGGTACCGTCGCCTACGCGGCACCGGGCGTAGTACGCGGCGCAGACCGGGACGCACCCCACCAGAACACCGGCACCGGCGAGAACAACAACGAAGTTCTCTCCCCCAGCCTGGACGGCGCCACCGGCGAACGCGCCGTGTTCGTCCGATTCAAGGGTCAGGGCGCGTACGCCCAGACCCAGCCGGACGCGGTCCGCTCCCGCGCGCAGGCACCCGTCAACGCGCAAGCACAGGTGCAGGCAATCCGCGCCAGCGTGCAGCAGCAGGGCGCCTCCGCGGCGAAGGAATCCGGTGCGCAGGTCCTATACACCACCCACAACACGATGCGCGGCGTGGCGCTCTACGGTAACGTCGAGCAGATTCGTGCGCTCGCGAACCGCGACGATGTGGAACGCATCAGCATCATTGAGGACATGGCACCGCAGAACAGCGGCACCCTCATTGATACGGACACGCTCTCCGTGTGGGCGAAGAGTCCGGCGAACCCCGCCTCCACCGGCTACACCGGCAAGGGCGTGAAGATTGTCGTGCTCGATACCGGTATCGACTACACGCACGCCGATTTGGGTGGCCCCGGCACGCAGGAAGCCTTCGAGAAGGCGAAGGCATCCGACACGATTCCCGAGGGCTCCTACGATCCGAAGAAGTTCCTCGGCGGCTACGACCTGGTCGGTGACGACTACAACTCCGGTAAGAAGGAAACCTCCACTCCCCACCCGGATAACAACCCGCTCGACTGCGGCGGCCACGGTAGTCACGTAGCGGGCACCGCGGCAGGTTACGGCGTGAACGCGGACGGCAGCACCTTCCACGGCGACTACTCCAAGCTCACTGAAGAGCAGCTCAAGGACATGAAGATCGGCCCCGGCTCCGCGCCGGACGCCCAGCTGATTGGCCTGCGCATTTTCGGTTGTAAGGGCACCACCGCGTTCGTCCCCAAGGGCCTGGACCGTGTGCTCGACCCCAATGACGACGGTGACTTCTCCGACCGCGCCGACATCGCGAACCTGTCGCTCGGCAACGAGTTCGGCGTGTTCGATGAGACCGTGAACTACGCGGTCGGTTCCCTCTACCGTGAGGGCATCCTCTCCGTGGTCGCGGCGGGTAACGCCAACAACTACAACGCCGTGGGCGACACCTACTCCAACTCGGGCGGCCCCGGCACCAGCGCCTACGGCCTGACCGTGGCGAACTCCATCGGCTCGACCCAGCTGGTGGACCGCGTGAAGATTCTCGCCCCCGCAAACGAGGCGGACACCTACGGCGACTACTCGGTGAACTTCGACTACTCGAAGGCGACCGAGGAGCAGCTGCGCGGCACCGTGGTGCGTGCCGCCTCCCGCAACCGCTACGCCTGCGAGGCATTCACCGAAGAGGAAGCCGCAGCGCTGAAGGGCAAGTGGGCCCTCATTGACTGGGCGGACGCTGACGGCACCGCACCCTGCGGTTCGAAGGTACGCTTCGACAACCTGCAGGCGGCTGGCGCGACCGGCGTGGTGCTCACCTCGAACACTGAGGTTGGTGACACCGCTATCGGCGGTAACTCCTCCATTCCGGGCGTGCGCCTGGCAAAGAGCCAGGTGGAGCGCCTTTCCGCGCAGATTGATTCGGGTGAGCTGACCCTGCAGCTCGGCGAGAACCTGCGCGACTCGATCCGCGTGCCCAACGGCAAGCTGGATCAGGCGAACACCTCCACCGCGCGCGGCATGCACGGTTCGCACGGCATCACCAAGCCGGACGTTGCGGCACCGGGCACGAACATTTCCTCCATCGAGGTTGGTAGCGGCACCGGTTCGAGCGTGAAGACCGGTACGTCCATGTCCACGCCGTTTGTTGCCGGTGTTGCGGCGCTGATCATGCAGGCGCACCCGGAGTACGGTCCGCGCATGATTAAGACCGCCATCATGAACACCGCCGACCACCACATGCAGGACGCCTGGGGCAACCCCTACGCGGTGGACCGCGTGGGTACCGGCCGCATCAACACGCGTGCGGCGGTAGCTGACCGCGTCATGCTGTTCAACGCGGCACGCCCCGAACAGGTTTCGGACACTTTCGGCGTGCTCGAGTACACCCCGAACGCCGGTGTGCAGACCCTGCAGCACCGCGTGAGCGTTGAGAACACCGACTCGGTGGCGCACACCTACACCCTGAACTATGAGGGAAGCACGAGCATCCCGGGTGTGGAGTTCTCCTACCCGCAGTCGGTGTCTGTAGGTGCCGGTCAGAAGGCAACGTTCACCGTGACGGTGCGCATTGACCCGTCGAAACTGGAGAAGACCCGCGACCCGTCCATGTACCCGAACCAGGATTCGGTGAACTACTCGACCGGTACGGTGACCATTTCGGGTGCCCGCCAGTACATTGCGAGCGCTTCGGGCCGCCTGATCCTGACCGATGCTGACTCCTCGGCTGCGGTGAAGACCCTGCGCATGCCCCTGCATGTGGCACCGAAGCCTGTCTCCGCGATGCGTGTGGCTGGCTCCGATATCGCCTTCGATGCGGAGGGTTCCGGCGCGACCGAGCAGACCCTGACCCTGCAGGGTACCGCGGTGGATCAGGGCGGTTACCGCTCCCTGCTGGGTGCTTTTGAGCTAGGTGCTTCGAGCCCGCGCATCCCGACCGCGAAGCTGGGTGTGGGTTCGGATTCCCGCATGGACCTGCAGTATGTGGGTGCCGCCTCGGATGTGGCGGCGTTGAAGGCTGCCGGTGCGGACACCTCCGAGGCGCGCCTGTCCTTCGGTATTTCCACCTGGGGTAACTGGCAGGAGGTGACCCCGCGCGGCACCTACTACGTCTTCATCGACACCGATAAGGACGGCACGACCGATTACCGCCTGCAGACGGTGCGCGAGAAGGGCCTGGACTACCCGCTGGTGAAGGTTTCTAAGCGTAGCAACGGCAAGTGGCAGGCCATTGAGAACGCCCTGTATCCGCTGAACGGCGCCTGGGGCGATACCGATACGAACATCATGGATTCGAACACCCTGGTGATGAGTGTTCCGCTGAGCGTTCTGGGCCTGGACCCCGAGGCTGAGTCGACCGAGATTTCGTACTCGGTGACCACCGCGAGCGCGTTCTCCGCCACGACCGTGGTGGATACGACCGAGTCGGTGTCGTTCAACTACGCCACCCCGGCGCTGTGGTTCAGCGGCGATTCGGCGGGCGTTCCGAACCTGTTCGTGGACGCACCGGGCATGAACCTGGTGGCGCACCGCAGCGGTGAGGCGAAGGGCTCTGCCCTGTTCCTGCACATGCACAATGCGACCGGCGACCTGTCGGGCGTGAACGGTGCGGCCGGTGAGCGTGCGCAGGTTCTGCGCGTGTCGTCGTCTTCCGAGGCTCCCGCCGAGAGTGCGCATTTCAAGGATGTTCCGGCGGATTACCCGTTCGTGAACGACATTAACTGGCTGGCTCAGCGTCGCATTACGACCGGCTACCCGGATGGCACGTTCCGCCCGAACGGTTCGGTGGAGCGCGGCGCGATGGCGGCGTTCTTCTACCGCATGGCGGGTTCGCCGCAGTTCACCGCGCCGAGCACCCCGAGCTTCAAGGATGTGCCGCGCGACCACCCGTTCTACAAGGAGATTGAGTGGATGCGCGCCCGCGGCATTACGACCGGCTGGTCTGACGGTACGTTCCGCCCGAATGATGCGGTGAATCGTGATGCTATGGCGGCGTTCTTCTACCGTTTTGCGGGTTCGCCGGCATATTCGGCTCCTGCGGTGTCGCCGTTTAGCGACGTGTCGACCGGCAGCCAGTTCTACCGCGAGATTGCGTGGTTGGCCGATCAGCGGATTACGACGGGTTGGCCGGATGGTTCGTTCCGCCCGGTTCAGCCGATTGAGCGTGGCGCGATGGCGGCGTTCCTGCACCGCTACAACGTGCGCGTGCTGAATAACCGCTAGTCGGATGCGGATGTGAGGGCCGTGTCGGGGTGGAGTTTTCTGCCCCGGCACGGCCTTTTCTGTGGGCTGTTATGTCTGCGGCGTAGACTTAACTTATGCGTGAATTACAGGTTCAGAACGGCGAGGATGAGACACTGTCAGCTACCCGGGATGCCCTCAACCAGGAGGAGCTTCTGAACGCGGCGGCGGACTTCATTGACCGCTATGAGAGCGTCTTTGAAAATCTAAGCCACTGATATTCCTTCGAAAGAAATACCCCGGTAAACACCACAAGTCCTTAAAACCCACATAAACCCAAGTAATTTTTATGAAAATATTTCATAAAAACCACAGAAAAGCACAAAATCAAACATGTTTCAATGTAGTGCAATATGTGATATTTTCAACAGTATTTATCCTGGATTAATCCACTCCAAATCTGCTAATCTATGAAACACAACACACCGTTAATTTTTCGATTTATTATTAGGAGGAAATTATGTCTAATATTTTTTCCAATCTTCGTTGGGGCGTTGATACTCATGGCAAAAAATAAAGAAGCCCTCTACGACGAGCTTGTTGACATACAGAACAAGATTGATCACCACCCAATGATTTCTGGGCCTCACGCCGAAGCTAGTAGCCTTGTTGAAATCATGAAAGAACAGGGTTATTCACATGAAGAGATTGAAAAATCCCTCAAAGACCAAGGACTTCCAAGTATTGTCGATATTGGCAAAAATACTATTAGCGGGATGTTTAGCCTTTGGTGGCTTAACTATAAAAAAAATAATATAGAGGCGTCAATCGAAAAAATCTCCCGCAAGGAAGATCGTCGAAAAAATTAATACACCTAAAATGATTTAATACTATTAGGGATGTAATTTATTTTTTGACGCCATTCTCATTCTAGCTAAATACCCCCGGTGGGTGCTTTACGCATCTGCCGGGGGTATTTGCTTGCCTCGCCCTGCCCGAGGCGGGCTAGTTAGCGCTGGCGGGTCTGAACGCACCGTGTGGAACACTACCTTGCTTCCCTCGGCGGTTCACCGCACAGGCTATAAGGTGGAGCGTACACTTAAGTCATGCGTGAATTACAGGCACAGATCATCCGTGAAATGGGCGTCAAGCCCAACATGACCGAAGAGCAGGCACGCGAAGAAGTGGAGCGCCGCATCCAGTTCATCTGCGACTACCTGGAAGCCACCGGAAGTCGCGGCCTGGTACTGGGCATCAGCGGCGGCATTGACTCCACCCTGGCGGGTCGCCTCTGCCAGCTGGCGGTGGACCGCCTCAATGAGCGCGGCCGCACCACCGAGTTCGTGGCGGTGCGCCTGCCCTACCGTGTGCAGCACGACGAAGAGGACGCGCAGGAGGCGCTGCGTTTCATCCAGCCCACCCGCTCCCTGACCTTCAACATTGCCGAAGCCGTGGACGGTTTCGACAGCGCCTACACTGAGGCGACCGGCGAGCAGATCAGCGACTTCAACAAGGGTAATGTGAAGGCGCGCGCCCGCATGATCGCCCAGTACGCGATTGCTGGCGGCCCCGGCTACCTGGTGGTCGGCACCGACCACGCGGCGGAGTCCATTACGGGTTTCTTCACGAAGTTCGGTGACGGCGGCGCGGACCTGCTGCCGCTGTACGGCCTGAATAAGCGCCAGAACCAGCTGCTGCTGCGGGTGCTGGGTGCGTCTGAGCGTCTGTGGGCTAAGCCGCCGACGGCTGACCTGCTGGACGGCGTGCCCGGCCGTACCGATGAGGATGAGCTGGGTCTGACGTACCCGCAGATTGATGACTACCTGGAGGGTAAGGAAATCGACGAGGCGGCCGCTGCGAAACTGGAGCAGATTTACCTGCGTAGCCGCCATAAGCGCACCACTCCGGTGACGATTTTTGATTCCTGGTGGAAGAACTAACGCGGAAGAACTAACGCTCTAATCAGCGTAAGAACCAATGTGAAAGCCCCGGGCTCCCATGTGGGAGTCCAGGGCTTTTACCATGCTTTTGCAGACCGAGGACTATGCCTTCTGTTCGGGCTGTGCGCCAGAAACCTGGGCAGCCTGAACATCCGAATCCTCAGAACCTTCAGTCTCAACCTCAGATTCAGCGGGCGGTACCTTCGCGCCACCCGTGGCAAGGAACAGCACCAGGCCCAGCGCGCAGGCGAGCACCTGGGTGAAGGGGAACGCCCAGGTCAGGCCCTTAAAGCCGAACCACATATTGCCGAAGTACACGGCGGGGAAGAACAGCAACGCAATACCGATGGTCATCAGCATTGCCGGGCGGCCCTTACCGGACGCCTGGAACCAGGAGACGAACACGATGCTGACCGCGTTGAACACGGCGGCGAGCATGAGCGCGACCATGACCTCTTCACCGGTGGATACCAGACGCTCGTCGCCCACTACGGCGAGCAGTTCGCGGCGGAAAATCAGCACCGGAATGGTGATGGTTACGGAGGTAATGACGGACAGCATGGTTGCGGTGCGCAGCGCCTCCTTCACGCGGGCGCCGTTGCGGGCACCGTACGCGTAGGCGTACAGCGGGATACCGCCCATGCACAGACCCATACACAGCATTTCGGGCACCATGTTCAGGCGCATTGCCAGGCCGAACGCTGCGACGGTGTCGTCACCGTAGGAGGCGGCGAGGTTGTTGAGCAGCAGGGCGGCGAAGATCAGGTTGAGGCTCTGAATGAGCTCGGCGGCACCGACGGCGACCACGGGCTTGATGATGGCGGGGTCGAGGGAGAAGTCGCGGATGTTCGCGGAGAAGTTCTCGCTCTTGCGCATCAGGAACTGCAGGTAGTACAGCATGGACGCGGCGTTCGCCAGCAACATCGCCCAACCTGCACCGGCAATACCCATGTCCATAACGGCGATGAACAGCACGTCGAAGATGCAGGTGACGACGGTGCCGACAATGATGCCGTACATGGACTGCTTCGCGTAGCCCTCGGAACGCACGAGCTGTTCGAGGGTGAACATACCAATCGCGAGGGGCGCACCGAGGAACATGAGGTGCACGTAGATGCGGGTCGGTTCGTACGAGCCGCCGGAGGCACCCATGATGCTGGTAATCGGGTCGGCGAGGATGAAGCCGATAGCGGCGGCGATAACACCGGCACCGAGCGCGGAGTACAGTGCGAAGGAGGTGACGCGGTGGATTTCGTGGGCGGGTTCGCCCGCGCCGAGCTTGCGGGAGGCGAGGGTGGAGGCGCCCAGGCCGAACAGGCCGGCGATTGCCATGATGACGCCGAAGACGGGCACGCCGTAGCCGGTTGCGGCGAGTTCTTCGACGCTGCCGTAGTGGCCGACGAAGTAGGAGTTCACCACGTTGTAGATGCTGGTGATGGCGAGGCCGAGCGCCATGGGCACGCCCAGGGATAGGAGCGCCTTGAGGATGGGTGCTTCTTTGAGCAGGTAGATGTTCTGCGGGTCTTCGCTTGCGCCGTGCGGGCCGTGTCCTGCGGGTGCGCCGTTTTTGGGCGCGTTGTTTTCAGTCTGGTGGGACGTCATAGGTTCCTTGGTCTGTGTGGTCCGGTCACTTGTGTGCGTCAGATAGACGGCTGATGTCCGCGAATGTGCGGGTGCCGGGGCGCCCGAAATGTCTTGCTCGTTCCCTGGGCCGTTGAGGCTTCCGCGTGGAGGTGAGTGCGGGCGTAACTTTTATATTTTACCGGTGTTCAGCGCGGGTGGGTAGATGCTCATCGTGAGCAAAACCTGTTGTTGCACGGGGCGCATAGACGTGGGAGGGTGCACAGACGCGGTGGCACCATAAAACGGCGAGGCGCCCCTCCCCCGCTATTCGGGGTGGGGCGCCTCGCCTCATACGTATCGCATGTAGGAGCGTAATCTATTCGAGTTCGAGCGGGCCGAGCACACGCATGACCTCGATGTCCAGGCGTTCCTGGATTTGGTGCAGTACGTTCGTGTCGATTCTGCCTTCGTCACGCAGACGCTTAAGGATGTCACGCTGAACTTCGAGCACGCCCAGGCGCAGTTCCTTTTCCTTTTCGTTCGCTTCGAGCACCTTCAGCACGTTCTCGGGGGTGTCGTCGCCGTGCATGTGCAGGGTGTGCAGGTTGCGGTACATACTCATGTTGAACATGTACTCTTCCGCGATGCGGTCGATGACTTCCTGCGGGGCGTTGATGCGTCCACCAATTTCCTGGATGGAGTCGAAGGACTCAGCAATCATAGTGCGGACCGCTTCGTTCATCTCTTCTTCTTCGCTGTTGTCGACCGGCAGGTTCGCCCAGCGGATCACGGCGGGCAGCAGCATGCCCTGCACGACCATGGAGCACAGCACCACACCGGACACCACGAAGATCACGAAGTCGCGGTATTCAACACTCGCCGGGATGGACAGCGCCACCGCCAGGGACACGCCGCCGCGCAGACCCGCCATGGTGGATACGACACGTCCGCGGTGGGTGGTGCGCAGGGTGCGCTGCTTTTCGCTGCGGTCAAGCAGTCGAATCGTGAAGATGGACGCTTGCAGGAATACGTAGCGGATGACTACGCAGGCAATCCAGGCGACCAGCACAACGAGCAGGCCGTAGCTCCAGGTGGTGCCGTAGAGGTTGATGGTGACACCCATACGTTCCACGGCGGTGGGCAGTTGCACGCCGACCATGACGAACAGTACCGCGTTCATGACGAAGGTGACGAACGCCCAGGTGGGCAGGCCGTAGGTGCGGTTCTGCGGTTTGATGGTGTCCGGGCTGTAGTAAGTGAGGAAGAACGCCGCAATCACGACAGCAACCACGCCGGAGCCCTTCATATCGGGGAAAGGCTCAATCTTCTCCGCGAGCAAGAACGCAATGAAGGGCACGGTCAGCATGAAGCAGGTGAACCACATCGGGTTGTCGATGTGGGCACGAATCTTGTTAGCTACCCAGCCGACCGCCAGACCGACCAGAATACCGATGAGGAAGGAGAAGAAGAACATGCCGCTCGCGTGACCGAGGGCGAGTTCCTGACCGGCGGCTACCTGCAGGGCGAGGGCGAGGAGCACGAGGGTCGTGCCGTCGTTGATGAGCGCCTCCGCCTTGAGGGTGGTGATAGCAGACTTGGGGAGTTTGCCGTTAAGGGTTGCGACGGCGACCGCGTCGGTGGGTGCGAGCGCCACGCCGATGAGCAGGGCGGCACCCCAGACGTTCACGCCGATGAGCTCGTGCAGAATCCCGGCGACACCGAAGGCGGTCACGATGACCAGCAGGGTTCCGGTGAGGATAATGCCGCGGATGCGGTTGCGTGCCTCACGCCATGAGGTGTGGCGGGCTTCCCAGAAGAGCATGATGGGCAGGAAGATTTCGAGGATGACGTGCGGCGGCAGGCCGATACTCTGAACTTCGTGCAGTTCGTGGGCGGGCATAATGCCGATAGCCAGACCAATGAAAATCAGCACAATGGCGGGGGTGATCCGTGTTTTGTGTGCGATTGCGCTGCCTACGAGGACAGCGAGGGATAGTGCGATAACGACTTCGAGCATGCTGTTCCTTTATTGGGGGTCTCCGGTGTACTTCAGGGGTTAAAGAGTACACCCGCGGTTTTATTCCCTGCGTTCGCCGGTGGTGCTGTCTAATTGATGGGTGCGGGCACGTTTCATGACGTTTTGTGTCGTTCTGACGTGAACTTGGGGTCGTACTGTGTCAGAGAACAGAAAATCCGCCTCTGTAAGTGCGCGCGAACACTCAGAACGTGAGAAGATAAGGTCATGACTGATAACAACACCGTAACCGGCAGCCCGCTTGTTAAGCGCGGCCTGGCCGACATGCTCAAGGGCGGCGTCATCATGGACGTCGTCACCCCCGAACAGGCTAAGATCGCTGAAGATGCTGGCGCTGTTGCCGTCATGGCTCTCGAGCGCGTTCCCGCGGATATTCGTGCGCAGGGCGGCGTGGCTCGTATGTCTGACCCGGACATGATTGAGGGCATCATTGATGCTGTTTCGATCCCGGTCATGGCGAAGGCACGCATCGGCCACTTCGTTGAGGCTCAGATCCTGGAGACCCTGAAGGTCGACTACATTGACGAGTCTGAGGTTCTTTCCCCCGCTGACTACGTGAACCACATTGATAAGCACCAGTTCAAGGTTCCTTTCGTGTGTGGTGCTACCAACCTGGGTGAGGCTCTGCGCCGCATCACCGAGGGTGCCGCTATGATCCGTTCTAAGGGCGAGGCTGGCACCGGTGACGTCTCTGAGGCGACTAAGCACATCCGCACCATTAAGCGTCAGATTGCTGAGCTGCAGGGCCTGTACAACACCATGCCCGACGAGCTGTACGTGAAGGCTAAGGAACTGGCTGCACCGTACGAGCTGGTTCGTGAGGTTGCTCAGACCGGCAAGCTGCCCGTGGTGATGTTCACCGCTGGTGGTGTGGCTACCCCCGCTGACGCTGCGATGATGATGCAGCTGGGCGCTGACGGCGTGTTCGTTGGTTCCGGTATTTTCAAGTCGGGCGACCCGGTTGCTCGTGCGAAGGCTATTGTGAAGGCTACTGCTTTCTACAATGACCCGGAGAAGGTTGCTGAGGCTTCTCGCGGTCTGGGTGAGGCTATGGTCGGCATTAACGTTGCTGACATTCCGGCACCGCACCGCCTGGCGGAGCGCGGCTGGTAATTCGTGCGCGCACCCCGTATTCGGGGTGAGTGTTTGATGAGGGGGTGGGGTTCGCTGAGGCGGGTCCCACCCTCCTTGTGTTTGTTGTGTTTGTTGTTTTGTGAAGGGAGCGGTGATGGTTGAGAAGGTTCAGCCTACCGGTGTTTTGCCGGGTGAGGGTTTGACGGTTGGTGTTTTGGCGTTGCAGGGCGGCGTGAGTGAACATGCGGAGATGCTGGAGTCCCTGGGCGCGCAGGTGCGTTGGGTGCGTACCGGTGAGCAGCTTGAGGGTCTGGATGCGCTGGTTTTGCCGGGTGGTGAGTCGTCGACGATTGACCGTTTGACCCGTATTTTTGGTGTGCGTGAGCCGCTGATTGAGGCGATTTCTTCGGGTCTGCCGACTCTGGGTACGTGTGCTGGCCTGATTATGTTGTCGGAGCGTATTGATGATCCGGCACCGGGTCAGCAGTCGCTGGGTGTTTTGGATGTTTCGGTGGGTCGTAACGCTTTTGGTTCGCAGGTTGATTCTGCGGAGGTGCGCCTGCCGTGGCTGACCCCTGCCGGTGATGCGGTGGTTATTGATACGGCGTTTATTCGTGCGCCGATTGTGACCGGCACTGGTGAGGGTGTGCAGGTGACGGCTCGTCATGAGGGGAAGATTGTGGGTGTGCGTTCGGGCAACCTGATTGGTATTTCTTTCCACCCGGAGGTTACGGGCGATACGACGGTGCATGAGGAGCTGCTGGCTCTGGCACGCGAGGTGAAGGGCAAGTAGCCCCTCCCCCAAAAAATAAGCCCGGTAATGAGCGTTTAAAGAGTTGTGGCGGTGACCGTTGTTCGGTCACCGCCACAACTCTTTTTGCGCGGGCTTATGCGTGAGTGGACTTATGGGCGGGAGCTGCTGGGGGTTTGAGGCTGGGCCTTCCACTGCTGGTAGGCGCTCGTGGCGAAGAATCGTGCACGGTTCGCGTCGCTGAGCGTCTTGATGTCTGCGGGGGCTGCCTCGTACCACTTTTCGTAGAGACGAATAATCATCTCGGGGTAAGCGGCTTCTTCCAGGTCTGCGCGGTGGGGGATGAATTCGTTGCGGTCCTTGATGTCTCGGTACTCGCTACCGGCGAAGGGATCGGTGAGTCCGATGCTGGGCTGAGCGTTGTAGGTATCGATGTTTTGAACGTATTCGGGGAGGGTGCTCCGCCCTGCTTTGAGTGCAGCGTGGCAGTTGCTGTCGATTTCGCTGGGCTCAATGATGTGGGCGCCGTCTGCGAGGATGTGCCGGTACTGGATGTACGCGGGGTACTGTTCATCGGTGCGTGGAACGGGCTTGGCGGCTTCTGCTGATGCGAGAGCTTCGGCGGAGTATGAGGAGCAGCTGACGGTGGGCGTGGTGCTTGCCGTTGCTGAGGCGCTCGCCGTGGAGGGTGAGGAGGTGCTACTTGCCGCGGTGTTCGCACCGCCGCAGGCGGCAAGGAACAGGGGCAGGGTTAAGAGAGCGGCGCCGTATCGCAGTGCGTTATAGCGGGGGTTGGGGGTCCTAGAATTCAGGGCCATAATGTCACCTCATTGTGGGCTGGAACATACCGAATTGACCCTCACTATACGGGCGGTTTTGATACGTGGTCAAGAGAAAATTATGTTTATTTTTTAAAATCCAACAGCTCGAAAGAAAATCGACGGACAAGCTTGTTCAGCGTCTTGACTTGTGCAAACACGGAAGCAACCGGGCTCTTGAAGCAAATACGGCACAAAGACACCAGCATCAGATATTGTTATTTGCCCGATAATCAGCAGAAGCCAACATATCCAGAGGGGCACGGTTGGAGCGCCCTTTATGCAACCTCGAACTCCGTAAAAGCCTGCACCTCAACGGCCCAACGCTACTGCAGGAGGAAATAGATAAGTCCCCTAACGTATTCCCAGAGCAGCACCGAGAGGACGCACTGCGCAACAAATGCGGCTATAGCTGCGACGGTTGGCACCCAGTAGCTACGCTTAGAACATGCAATAAAAACTGCTATAAAAATAACGCATGAGACAATATCGGGGCCACAGAGAATGAATGCTTGCAGATCATATGGCCACAATATTCCATGCATATATTCTGTAGGGACTTTACATGGACTTAAGATATTGCCTTTTACAATTTCATAAGTCCCATACATTTTAAAAACTAAGTACAGTGAGGCGATCCAAAAAATGCCTATGCGAAGCTTTACACCCAGCCATATACTAAAAATCTGCCACAAGCTAGCTAATACAACTCCCACCACAAAGAAGGGTATATAGTCGAAATAGCTACCTTGCCACCCATCACATGGCGAGACAAATCCATTGAACTCTGTATACAGGCTAGTTGGGAAAATATAGAAAAATTGCAACACAATGAGAAACAAGATATACAAAATTATTTTCTCATTTACGACAAACATCTTATATGTAGAATTCATGATGCCATTTCCTTTCAAGAGCATAAAACACTAGTAGCGCAACACTGAATACATAGCCTCAATGTTGTTTTTCTTATCCACTAAGCCTCAAAGCCAATACTGGGATAGGTAGGCGACCCGCAAAGCCTCCGCACTCTTACCCCATCTACCACATATTTAAGCAGGTCAGAACTTTAAGACTACTGGGTAGCACACCTTGTGTCTAGAGTGTTGGTTTTAAACTAAGATGATATTTTCCATTGACCGCATATCAAATATTTGGGTATGTTTAGACGCAATATATCGTTCCATCCCTCTTGTGAGGTGGTCTCATGACCCACACCCCTGTTTTTCTTTCGTTCCGTTCCAGCGGTCTACGACGCAGTGCCGCGCTGGCGATTCTTCCCCTGCTTCTTGCCTCCTGCGGTAGCTCCACCAGCACGGCATCAAACACTCCCGCACCCTCGAACACGACTGTGACTTCATCCCCGTCAGCTTCAAGCGCCACCGGGTCCGCTTCCTCTTCCGCGGCGAAGAAGAGCTCCACCCCCTGCCTTGAACCTGACGAAGCCGCGAAAGCTCAAACCCTCAAGCAGCAGGAAGCCATCAGCGCCGACCGCGGTACGGCACTGCCCTCCTACGTCTCCGCGCGGCATGTTGTGCGCAACCAGGCGAACTTCCCCACCCGTGCCGAAGCTGAATCAGCAGGAGCCGAGTGCCTGGCGCTGTACGAGAAGAACAAGGCCGATCACGCCTACGCCGCGGCGTGGGTGCGCGCTATCGATGACAATAACGTGGCAAGCGGAAAGGTAGCCTCCGGCCCGCGCAGTGACATCCAGAGCGCAGACCCCTACAAGGCAAGCAACTACGTCGATATTCGAGAGGGTAAGGAGTACTTCCCGACCCGCCAGGAGCTACTCGCGGCAAACTACCCTGAGAACTACATTGTTGCTTTTGAGGCGTGGGCGCAGCAGGCGCCAGCCGATGTGAAGCAGAAGAGCGACGCGAACCGTGCGGCCGCTAAAGATACGCGCTGGTCTGAGGTGGTAACCCTGCCCAGCCCCGACAACCCTGTCTAATCGAACCCCGTCTAATCTGAGTCTGTCTCATCTTAAAAATAGTTGTGGCGGTGACCGTTGTTCGGTCACCGCCACAACTGTTACACGCTCGGACTAAGGCAGGAACGCCAGCCCAAACTCAATAATGATTAGCACAATAGCACACGCGAAGAGTACCCCACGCGACACATTGAACTTCTGCCAGAGCTCATACAGCTGCCGAGGAACCACCCAAATAACGCACGCATGAAAAGCAAGCGAGAACGAGGCGTTACCCCACTGAATAATCATCAGGGCAAGAGCAAAA